>NZ_VXCW01000008.1:0-334282 GCF_052850675.1 Pseudomonas sp. 1152_12
GGAATGGGCTCATCTCAGCGGGCATCAATGCTAAACCCTGCCCTTTCTATGCAATGGCCTTATGCATGGCTATCATGCCTGCCTCATTGTGAGGCGATATTTGCATGCTGACGTTGTTAGAACTTCTGAAAGATGGCCGATTCCATTCCGGAGAAGCGCTGGGTGCCGCCTTGGGCGTCAGCCGCAGCGCTATTTGGAAGCAGCTCCAGCATCTCGAAGTAGAGCTGAATCTGCCCATTCACAAAGTCCGTGGTAAGGGGTATCAACTTGCGGCCCCGTTGGTGTTCTTAAATGCAGGGGAGATTGAGGCGAATGCCGCCCCTCTGGCGTGGCCTGTTTACATCTATGACTCTGTTGACTCCACGAATGCTGAGGCTTTGCGTCTGGTCGAGGCAGGCGGCGCTGCGCCGTTTCTGGTGCTTGCGGAGCAGCAAACGGCGGGAAGAGGTAGGCGAGGCCGTAAGTGGGTGAGCCCGTTCGCTCAGAATGTCTATTACAGCCTTGTATTGCGCATCGAGGGTGGGCTGCGACAGTTGGAAGGCCTTAGTCTCGTCGTCGGGTTGGCAGTCATGCAGGCTCTGCGTGAATTGGGTGTGCAGGGGGCGGCCTTGAAGTGGCCTAATGACGTCTTGGTTGGGCACAAGAAAATTGCCGGAATCTTGCTTGAGTTGGTTGGCGATCCTGCGGACATCTGCCACGTTGTTCTCGGCATAGGAGTTAACGTCAATATGCAGCAAGCGGCTGAGGTTGATCAGCAGTGGACCTCGGTGCAATTGGAGGCTGGTTCTCCCGTCGACCGCAATTACTTGGTTGCACAGCTAAGTCTGCAGCTGCAAAGTCACCTTGAGCGTCATAATGCCTTTGGTTTTGGCGAGCTCCAGGAAGAGTGGGAGCGGAATCATTTATGGCAGGGCAGGGCCGTCTCCCTCATTGCGGGCGTCAACCAGATTGACGGGGTTGTGCTGGGGGTCGACCACCGGGGCGCGCTACGCCTGAGCGTCGACGGTGTCGAGCAAATATATAGCGGTGGTGAGTTAAGCCTGAGGCTGCGTGATGATTCTTGAGCTCGACTGTGGAAATAGCTTTATCAAATGGCGTGTGCTCGATCCACAGGTGGCTGGCACCTCTGTGGAGGGTGTTGTCGATTCGGATCTGGCGTTGATTGAGAGTCTGATAGCGGTTCCAGGGTTGTTGTTGACGCGTTGCCGTCTAGTGAGTGTACGTGCTTCGGAGGAGACCGCTAAGCTGGTTGCTGCACTGCAAGAAGCCTTTGGTGTCACCGTCTCCTGTGCTACTTCAGCGCGAGAAATGGCAGGGGTGCGCAATGGCTATGAAGAGTTCGAGCGCCTTGGACTTGATCGTTGGTTAGCTATGTTGGGTGGATTCAAGTTGGCATCAGGTGCTTGTCTGGTGCTCGATTTTGGTACAGCGGCGACAGCGGACTTTATTGCTGCTGATGGCAAGCATCTCGGCGGCTTTATATGTCCAGGCATGCCCTTAATGCGCAGCCAGTTGCGAACGCACACCCGCAAGATTCGCTACGACGACGCTGCGGCCGAGCAGGCCATGGCGCGCCTCTCGCCGGGCCGGACAACCGTTGAGGCTGTCGAGCGAGGCTGTACGTTGATGCTCAGAGGGTTTGTATTGACTCAGTTGGAGCTGGCTCGCGGCTATTGGGGTGATGACTTCACTGTTTTCCTGACCGGGGGGGATGCTGACCTGGTCGCGGATGCTGTGCCGCAGGCACGCTTTATTCCTGATCTGGTCTTTGTCGGTCTGGCGATGGCGTGCCCTTTGTCCTGAGGTATTTATGCGTTGGCTATTTTTGCTTTTGCTCGTTCTTAATGCCTTCTATTACATATGGCATCAACAAGAAGCGCCTCTACGTGCCAAGGATGTCACGCCCCTGAGTCTCTACCGAGGCTCTCAGCAGGGCATTCGCTTGTTGAGTGAGTCCTCTGATTCGGTGGTCCGTCGTGGCCGAGCGAAAGCCCCTGATTCACAAAATACTTGCTTATACATAGGCGGTTTCGCTGATCAGCGGCAGGCGCAGTCCCTTGAGCAGCGCCTGATGAGTCTGGATATAAAGGCTAAGGTGCAACTGCTGAATGAGCCTGACGTTTCCGGCTACTGGCTCCGTGTGGCTCCTGAAAGCAGGCGCCTGGCCGATGATCTGCCCTTTGAATACCTTGCTAAGGAATTCAATGAGTTAAAACATAAAATAATGTTGTGCGAAGGCGTTGCAACTGTCGAATAGTTTGCATAGAATGGCGCCCGCTTCGCAGTGAAGACCTTTACGGTCTACAGCGTGAAGCGAAGGTCAACGCAGCTAACCTCATATTTTTAATGAGAAAATGCTTGACAGAAGGTCGGCGTGATGTAGAATGCCGGCTCGCTTAGGAGGGGTTCCCGAGCGGCCAAAGGGATCAGACTGTAAATCTGACGTCTACGACTTCGAAGGTTCGAATCCTTCCCCCTCCACCATTTTTAGCGTGAGCTGCAAGCTCCGCGGGTATAGTTTAGTGGTAGAACCTCAGCCTTCCAAGCTGATGATGCGGGTTCGATTCCCGCTACCCGCTCCAAGTTTGCAGGTTGTGCACGGTGTTTTGCTCTTGTAGCTCAGTTGGTAGAGCACACCCTTGGTAAGGGTGAGGTCAGCGGTTCAAATCCGCTCAAGAGCTCCATATAACAAGGCAGATATGAAAATATCTGCCTTTGTTTTAACGGCTGCCTCGGCTTGATTATGTCTGGCTTTATCATCAGGTGATTTCAAGTCTGTTGGGGTTGGTTGTTGTAATGTCTTTTTCAGGTCTGCATAATGGTCGGCCTGATTTTGTTTTAGGTCAGTAGCTCAATTGGCAGAGCGACGGTCTCCAAAACCGTAGGTTGGGGGTTCGATTCCCTCCTGACCTGCCAGATTCACGTGGTGTATCTGGCTTTCTTTTCACAGGATCTTCATAGATGACTCCTAAGGCTGAAGCTCAAAGCTCTCGTTTCGATCTCGTCAAGTGGCTGGTCGTAGTCGCGTTGGTGGTCGTAGGCGTTGTCGGCAATCAGTATTATTCTGCTTCGCCGATCCTGTACCGTGTCCTCGCTTTGCTGGCCCTTGCTGCTGTAGCTGCCTTTGTAGGCCTGCAGACTGCCAAAGGCAAGTCTTTCGCGGTCCTGGTAAAGGAAGCTCGCACCGAAATCCGTAAAGTCGTTTGGCCGACTCGCCAAGAAACCACGCAGACCACGTTGATCGTTGTGGCTGTTGTTCTGGTTATGGCGTTGCTGTTGTGGGGGCTTGATTCCCTGCTCGGCTGGCTTGTTTCCTTGATTGTTGGCTAAGGGTGTCCCGTGGCTAAGCGTTGGTACGTTGTGCATGCTTACTCGGGTTACGAGAAGCATGTTATGCGCTCTTTGCTGGAGCGCGTAAAGCTGGCAGGCATGGAAGATGGCTTCGGCGAAATTCTGGTTCCCACTGAAGAAGTGGTTGAAATGCGGAATGGTCAGAAGCGCAAGAGCGAACGCAAGTTCTTCCCTGGCTACGTGCTGGTTCAGATGGACATGAATGAAGGTACTTGGCACTTAGTCAAGGATACCCCTCGTGTCATGGGCTTCATTGGCGGTACTGCCGATAAGCCTGCTCCTATCACCGATAAAGAGGCGGAAGCGATTCTGCGTCGTGTTGCTGATGGTAGCGACAAGCCTAAGCCGAAGACGTTGTTCGAGCCGGGTGAGGTTGTTCGTGTCACAGATGGTCCGTTTGCTGATTTCAACGGCACCGTCGAAGAAGTTAACTACGAAAAGAGCCGGATCCAAGTGGCAGTGCTCATTTTCGGTCGCTCTACTCCGGTAGAGTTGGAGTTCAGCCAGGTCGAGAAGGTCTAGCTGAGCAAGCATCCCAACCCCGCAGCCTAGGCTGTGGGGTTTTTTCGTCACTGGGATAAACGCGCAAGTAGCCGGGGAGCCTTTCGAGGCGTTCGAACCCGTAATTGGAGTGCCTCATGGCCAAGAAGATTACCGCTTACATCAAGCTGCAAGTGAAGGCCGCTCAGGCCAACCCAAGTCCACCTGTCGGCCCGGCTCTGGGTCAGCACGGCGTGAACATCATGGAATTCTGCAAGGCCTTCAACGCCCGTACTCAGGGTCTTGAGCCAGGTCTGCCGACTCCAGTGATCATCACTGTATACAGCGACCGTAGCTTCACTTTCGAAACCAAGTCGACCCCGGCTTCGGTTTTGCTGAAGAAGGCTGCAGGTCTGACTAGCGGTTCCGCTCGTCCTAACACCGTTAAGGTTGGCACCGTGACTCGTGCTCAGCTGGAAGAAATCGCGAAAACCAAAAACGCGGATCTGACTGCAGCTGATATGGATGCAGCCGTGCGTACCATCGCCGGTTCTGCTCGTAGCATGGGCCTTAACGTGGAGGGTGTGTAATGGCTAAGCTGACCAAGCGTCAAAAGGCTATCGCCGGCAAAATCGAAGCAGGCAAGGCCTACAATTTTGTAGACGCTGCTGCCCTGCTGACCGAGCTGTCGACTGTCAAGTTCAGCGAGTCCGTTGACGTTGCTGTAAATCTGGGTGTTGATCCGCGTAAATCTGACCAGGTCGTTCGTAGCGCTACTGTGCTGCCACACGGTACTGGCAAGACTGTACGTGTTGCTGTCTTCACCCAAGGCCCGGCAGCTGAAGCTGCTCTGGCCGCTGGCGCTGACCGCGTTGGCATGGACGACCTGGCTGCCGAAATGAAAGGCGGCGACCTGAACTATGACGTAGTTATTGCTTCCCCGGATGCAATGCGCGTTGTAGGTCAGTTGGGTCAGATCCTCGGTCCACGTGGTCTGATGCCTAACCCTAAAGTCGGCACCGTAACGCCAGACGTAGCTACCGCGGTTAAAAACGCCAAGGCTGGTCAGGTTCGTTATCGCACCGACAAAAACGGCATCATTCACACCTCCGTTGGCAAAGTCGGCTTCGACGCAGTCAAGCTGAAGGAAAACGTTGAAGCCCTGATCGCTGATCTGAAGCGTATCAAGCCAGCTTCCTCGAAAGGTATCTACGTCAAGCGCGTTACCCTGAGCACCACTATGGGCCCAGGTCTGGTCATCGACCAAGGCTCGCTGGACGTATAAGACATAAGTTGGCGCAAGCGATTGCGGCAACTGAAAAAATTGGGGTCCCTGCCTGGCGGGGGCTATCCAAGACCGTAGGCGGCGCAAGTCTTAAACCACAAGCCTACGCAGATGGTGCTCCCGGTTCCTTACCGAATCAGACACCAAAACGACATCCGGCTTCGGCCAGATGAAACGGTAACAAGCAGGAGTTAAACCCGTGGCAATTAATCTCGAAGACAAGAAGGCCATCGTCGCTGAAGTCAACGAGGCTGCCAAAGCTGCTCTGTCCGCTGTCGTGGCTGATGCCCGTGGTGTGACAGTAGGCGCTATGACCGGACTCCGTAAAGAGGCTCGTGAAGCTGGCGTATACGTACGTGTAGTACGTAACACCCTGCTCAAGCGCGCTGTTGCTGACACTGAATACAGTGTCCTCAACGACGTGTTCACCGGCCCGACTCTGATCGCGTTCTCCAAAGAACATCCAGGCGCTGCTGCCCGTTTGTTCAAAGAATTCGCCAAGAGTCAGGATAAGTTCGAGATCAAGGCAGCTGCGTTCGAGGGCAAGTTCCTCGCAGCTAACCAAATCGACGTACTGGCAACACTGCCGACCCGTAACGAAGCTATTTCTCAGCTGATGAGCGTGATTCAAGGCGCTACCAGCAAGTTGGCTCGTACTCTGGCTGCAGTTCGCGAGCAAAAAGAAGCTGCCGCAGCCTAAGGCTGAGCATCTCCTTTCGCGTATTTTTGTTTATTTCGATGGCCGCGTAGGCCGTCCCCCAATTCAGGAAATACAGTAATGTCTATCTCCCAAGAAGATATCCTCAACGCCGTAGCTGAAATGTCGGTTCTGCAGGTTGTTGAGCTGATCAAAGCTTTCGAAGAAAAATTCGGCGTTTCCGCTGCCGCTGCTTCCGCTGGCCCAGCTGTTGCTGCTGTTGCTGCTGAAGAGCAAACCGAATTCAACGTCATGCTGCTGGAAGCTGGCGAGAAGAAAGTGAACGTGATCAAGGCAGTACGTGAACTGACCGGTCTGGGCCTGAAAGAAGCCAAGGCAGTAGTTGACGGCGCTCCTGCCCAGGTTCTGGAAGCAGTGTCGAAAGACGCCGCTGACAAAGCCAAAGCTACTCTGGAAGAAGCAGGCGCTAAAGTCGAGCTGAAGTAAGCATCGACCTTGCGTCTCCAGCCCAAGCGTTAAGCTGAAGGCTGATGGCTGGTGGCTCTTGCCACCGGCCTTTTTCCGTTCTTGGCTGTCGACTCGGTCGCCGCCATTAACGCGCTGTAGCCACCCGATGCGGTGGTGCAAACCATGGGGTTTGCAAGATTTTCTGGCTGCTCCCGTCGGGAGGGCCAAACAAGCAGGTGACCAAGCTGGGGAACGCTGATGGCTTACTCATATACTGAGAAAAAACGTATCCGCAAGGACTTTAGCAAGTTGCCGGACGTCATGGATGTCCCGTACCTTCTGGCTATCCAGCTGGATTCGTATCGTGAATTCTTGCAGGCGGGAGCGACCAAAGATCAGTTCCGCGACGTGGGCCTGCATGCGGCCTTCAAATCCGTTTTCCCGATCATCAGCTACTCCGGCAATGCTGCGCTGGAGTACGTGGGTTATCGCCTGGGCGAACCGGCATTTGATGTCAAAGAATGCGTGTTGCGCGGTGTTACGTACGCCGTACCTTTGCGGGTAAAAGTCCGTCTGATCATTTTCGACAAAGAATCGTCGAACAAAGCGATCAAGGACATCAAAGAGCAAGAAGTCTACATGGGCGAAATCCCACTGATGACTGAAAACGGTACCTTCGTTATCAACGGTACCGAACGCGTTATCGTTTCCCAGCTGCACCGTTCCCCGGGCGTGTTCTTCGATCACGACCGCGGTAAGACGCACAGCTCCGGTAAGCTCCTGTACTCCGCGCGGATCATTCCGTACCGCGGCTCGTGGTTGGACTTCGAGTTCGACCCGAAAGACTGCGTGTTCGTGCGTATCGACCGTCGTCGCAAGCTGCCGGCCTCGGTACTGCTGCGCGCGCTCGGCTATACCACCGAGCAAGTGCTGGATGCTTTCTACACCACCAACGTATTCAGCCTGAAGGATGAAACCCTCAGCCTGGAACTGATTGCTTCGCGTCTGCGTGGTGAAATTGCCGTCCTGGACATCCAGGATGAAAATGGCAAGGTCATCGTTGAAGCTGGCCGCCGTATTACTGCGCGCCACATCAACCAGATCGAAAAAGCCGGTATCAAGTCGCTGGACGTGCCCCTGGACTACGTTCTGGGCCGCACTACCGCCAAGGTCATCGTTCATCCGGCTACAGGCGAAATCCTGGCCGAGTGCAACACCGAGCTGAACACCGAGATCCTGGCAAAAATCGCCAAGGCTCAGGTTGTTCGCATCGAGACCCTGTACACCAACGACATCGACTGCGGTCCGTTCATCTCCGACACACTGAAGATCGACTCCACCAGCAACCAATTGGAAGCGCTGGTCGAAATCTATCGCATGATGCGTCCTGGTGAGCCACCAACCAAAGATGCTGCCGAGACCCTGTTCAACAACCTGTTCTTCAGCCCTGAGCGTTATGACCTGTCTGCGGTCGGTCGGATGAAGTTCAACCGTCGTATCGGTCGTACCGAGATCGAAGGTTCGGGCGTGCTGTGCAAGGAAGACATCGTCGCGGTACTGAAGACCCTGGTCGACATCCGTAACGGTAAAGGCATCGTCGATGACATCGATCACCTGGGTAACCGTCGTGTTCGCTGCGTAGGCGAAATGGCCGAAAACCAGTTCCGCGTTGGCCTGGTGCGTGTTGAGCGTGCGGTCAAAGAGCGTCTGTCGATGGCTGAAAGCGAAGGCCTGATGCCGCAGGATCTGATCAACGCCAAGCCAGTGGCTGCGGCGGTGAAAGAGTTCTTCGGTTCCAGCCAGCTCTCGCAGTTCATGGACCAGAACAACCCGCTCTCCGAGATCACCCACAAGCGCCGTGTTTCCGCACTGGGCCCGGGCGGTCTGACCCGTGAGCGTGCTGGCTTTGAAGTTCGTGACGTTCACCCGACTCACTACGGTCGTGTATGCCCGATTGAAACGCCGGAAGGTCCGAACATCGGTCTGATCAACTCCCTGGCCGCCTATGCGCGCACCAACCAGTACGGCTTCCTTGAGAGCCCGTACCGTGTGGTGAAAGACGCTTTGGTCACCGACGAGATCGTGTTCCTGTCCGCCATCGAAGAAGCTGATCACGTGATCGCTCAGGCTTCGGCCACGATGAACGACAAGAAAATGCTGATCGACGAGTTGGTAGCTGTTCGTCACTTGAACGAGTTCACCGTCAAGGCGCCGGAAGACGTCACCTTGATGGACGTATCGCCGAAGCAGGTAGTTTCGGTTGCAGCGTCGCTGATCCCGTTCCTGGAACACGATGACGCCAACCGTGCGTTGATGGGTTCCAACATGCAGCGTCAAGCTGTACCCACCCTGCGTGCTGACAAGCCGCTGGTAGGTACCGGCATGGAGCGTAACGTAGCCCGTGACTCCGGCGTTTGCGTCGTGGCTCGTCGTGGTGGTGTGATCGACTCTGTTGATGCCAGCCGTATCGTGGTTCGTGTTGCCGATGACGAAGTTGAAACTGGCGAAGCCGGTGTCGACATCTACAACCTGACCAAATACACCCGCTCCAACCAGAACACCTGCATCAACCAGCGTCCGCTGGTGCGCAAAGGTGATCGAGTGCAGCGCAGCGACATCATGGCTGATGGCCCGTCCACTGACATGGGTGAGCTGGCGCTGGGTCAGAACATGCGCATCGCGTTCATGGCCTGGAACGGTTACAACTTCGAAGACTCCATCTGTCTGTCGGAACGAGTTGTTCAAGAAGACCGCTTCACCACGATCCACATCCAGGAACTGACCTGTGTGGCGCGTGACACCAAGCTTGGGCCAGAGGAAATCACTGCAGACATCCCGAACGTGGGTGAAGCTGCACTGAACAAACTGGACGAAGCCGGTATCGTTTACGTAGGTGCTGAAGTTGGCGCAGGCGACATCCTGGTGGGTAAGGTCACTCCGAAAGGCGAGACCCAACTGACTCCGGAAGAGAAGCTGTTGCGTGCCATCTTCGGTGAAAAAGCCAGCGACGTTAAAGACACTTCCCTGCGCGTACCTACCGGTACCAAGGGTACTGTCATCGACGTACAGGTCTTCACCCGTGACGGCGTTGAGCGTGATGCTCGCGCACTGTCGATCGAGAAGACTCAACTCGACGAGATCCGCAAGGACCTGAACGAAGAGTTCCGTATCGTTGAAGGCGCGACCTTCGAACGTCTGCGTTCCGCTCTGGTAGGCCACAAGGCTGAAGGCGGCGCAGGTCTGAAGAAAGGTCAGGACATCACCGACGAGATCCTCGACGGTCTTGAGCACGGCCAGTGGTTCAAACTGCGCATGGCTGAAGATGCTCTGAATGAGCAGCTCGAGAAGGCCCAGGCCTACATCGTTGATCGTCGCCGTCTGCTGGACGACAAGTTCGAAGACAAGAAGCGCAAACTGCAGCAGGGCGATGACCTGGCTCCAGGCGTGCTGAAAATCGTCAAGGTTTACCTGGCAATCCGTCGCCGCATCCAGCCGGGCGACAAGATGGCCGGTCGTCACGGTAACAAAGGTGTGGTCTCCGTGATCATGCCGGTTGAAGACATGCCGCACGATGCCAATGGCACCCCGGTCGACGTTGTCCTCAACCCGTTGGGCGTACCTTCGCGTATGAACGTTGGTCAGATCCTTGAAACCCACCTGGGCCTTGCGGCCAAAGGTCTGGGCGAGAAGATCAACCGTATGATCGAAGAGCAGCGCAAGGTCGCAGACCTGCGTAAGTTCCTGCACGAGATCTACAACGAGATCGGCGGTCGCAACGAAGAGCTGGACACCTTCTCCGACCAGGAAATCCTGGATCTGGCGAAGAACCTGCGCGGCGGCGTTCCAATGGCTACCCCGGTGTTCGACGGTGCCAAGGAAAGTGAAATCAAGGCCATGCTGAAACTGGCAGACCTGCCAGAAAGCGGCCAGATGCAACTGTTCGACGGCCGTACCGGCAACAAGTTTGAGCGCCCGGTTACTGTTGGCTACATGTACATGCTGAAGCTGAACCACTTGGTAGACGACAAGATGCACGCTCGTTCTACCGGTTCGTACAGCCTGGTTACCCAGCAGCCGCTGGGTGGTAAGGCTCAGTTCGGTGGTCAGCGTTTCGGGGAGATGGAGGTCTGGGCACTGGAAGCATACGGTGCTGCTTACACTCTGCAAGAAATGCTCACAGTGAAGTCGGACGATGTGAACGGTCGGACCAAGATGTACAAAAACATCGTGGACGGCGATCACCGTATGGAGCCGGGCATGCCCGAGTCCTTCAACGTGTTGATCAAAGAAATTCGTTCCCTCGGCATCGATATCGATCTGGAAACCGAATAACACGTGACGCGAATCGAGAGCGGGGCTGTTTAGCCCGCTCTCTGCTCCGCCAGGAGGAAAGGCCTTGAAAGACCTACTGAATTTGCTGAAAAACCAGGGTCAAGTCGAAGAGTTCGACGCCATCCGTATTGGACTGGCATCGCCTGAGATGATCCGTTCGTGGTCGTTCGGTGAAGTAAAAAAGCCGGAAACCATCAACTACCGTACGTTCAAACCTGAGCGTGACGGCCTGTTCTGCGCCAAGATCTTTGGCCCGGTTAAGGATTACGAGTGCCTGTGCGGTAAGTACAAGCGCTTGAAGCACCGTGGTGTGATCTGCGAGAAGTGCGGCGTTGAAGTTGCACTGGCTAAAGTTCGTCGTGAGCGCATGGCCCACATCGAGCTGGCTTCGCCGGTTGCCCACATCTGGTTCCTGAAATCGCTGCCGTCCCGTATCGGCTTGCTGATGGACATGACCCTGCGTGATATCGAACGCGTTCTCTACTTCGAGAGCTATGTCGTTATCGATCCAGGCATGACCACCCTTGAGAAAGGTCAACTGCTGAACGACGAGCAGTACTTCGAAGCGCTGGAAGAGTTCGGCGACGATTTCGATGCCCGCATGGGTGCCGAAGCTGTCCGTGAACTGCTGCACGCTATCGACCTGGAGCACGAGATTGGCCGTCTGCGTGAAGAAATTCCGCAAACCAACTCCGAAACCAAGATCAAGAAGCTGTCCAAGCGTCTGAAGTTGATGGAAGCCTTCCAGGGTTCCGGCAACTTGCCAGAGTGGATGGTGCTGACCGTTCTGCCGGTTCTGCCGCCAGACCTGCGTCCGCTGGTACCGTTGGATGGCGGTCGTTTCGCGACTTCCGACCTCAACGACCTGTACCGTCGCGTGATCAACCGTAACAACCGCTTGAAGCGTTTGCTCGATCTGTCCGCTCCGGACATCATCGTGCGCAACGAAAAGCGTATGTTGCAAGAAGCTGTCGATGCGTTGCTCGACAACGGTCGTCGTGGCCGCGCTATCACCGGTTCGAACAAGCGTCCTCTGAAATCCTTGGCTGACATGATCAAGGGTAAGCAAGGTCGTTTCCGTCAGAACTTGCTCGGTAAGCGTGTTGACTACTCCGGTCGTTCGGTAATTACCGTAGGCCCGACCTTGCGTCTGCACCAGTGCGGTCTGCCTAAGAAGATGGCGCTTGAGCTGTTCAAGCCGTTCATCTTCGGCAAGCTGGAAATGCGCGGTCTCGCGACCACCATCAAAGCGGCCAAGAAAATGGTCGAGCGCGAACTGCCAGAGGTTTGGGACGTTCTCGCTGAAGTGATTCGCGAACACCCGGTTCTCCTCAACCGTGCACCGACCCTTCACCGTCTGGGCATCCAGGCGTTTGAACCGGTACTGATCGAAGGTAAGGCTATCCAGCTGCACCCTCTGGTCTGTGCTGCGTACAACGCCGACTTCGACGGCGACCAAATGGCCGTGCACGTACCGCTGACACTGGAAGCCCAGTTGGAAGCGCGTGCGTTGATGATGTCGACCAACAACATTCTGTCGCCAGCCAACGGTGAGCCAATCATCGTTCCGTCGCAGGACGTTGTATTGGGTCTGTACTACATGACCCGTGAAGCGATCAACGCCAAGGGCGAAGGTCGTGTGTTCGCTGACCTGCAAGAAGTTGACCGTGTGTTCCGTGCCGGCGAAGCCGCACTGCATGCCAAGGTCAAAGTGCGGATCAACGAAACCGTCAACGACCGTGACGGCGGCAGCGTGACCGGTACTCGTATCGTCGACACCACTGTCGGCCGTGCGCTGCTGTATCAAGTTGTGCCAAAAGGTCTGTCGTACGATGTCGTCAACCTGCCGATGAAGAAAAAGGCGATCTCCAAGCTGATCAACCAGTGCTACCGCGTGGTTGGTTTGAAAGAGACCGTGATCTTCGCCGACCAGTTGATGTACACCGGTTTTGCTTACTCGACCATTTCCGGCGTTTCCATCGGTGTTAACGACTTCGTTATCCCGGATGAAAAAGCCCAGATCATCGGTGCTGCTACCGATGAAGTGAAAGAAATCGAGAGCCAGTACGCCTCTGGCCTGGTAACCCAGGGCGAGAAGTACAACAAAGTGATCGACCTTTGGTCCAAGGCCAACGACGAAGTGTCGAAGGCGATGATGGCTAACCTCTCGAAAGAGAAGGTTATCGACCGTCACGGCGTAGAAGTCGATCAAGAGTCGTTCAACTCGATGTACATGATGGCCGACTCGGGCGCACGGGGTTCTGCTGCGCAGATCCGTCAGCTCGCCGGTATGCGTGGCCTGATGGCCAAGCCGGATGGTTCCATCATCGAAACGCCGATTACTGCGAACTTCCGTGAAGGTTTGAGCGTACTTCAGTACTTCATCTCCACTCACGGTGCTCGTAAGGGTCTTGCGGATACCGCGTTGAAAACCGCTAACTCCGGTTACCTGACTCGTCGTCTGGTAGACGTTGCGCAAGACTTGGTTGTGACTGAAGTCGACTGCGGCACCGAACACGGTCTGCTGATGACTCCGCACATCGAAGGCGGCGACGTTGTAGAGCCACTGGGTGAACGCGTACTGGGTCGAGTAATCGCCCGCGACGTATTCAAACCAGGTACTGAGGAAATTATCGTTCCTGCCGGCACGCTGGTAGACGAGAAGTGGGTCGAGTTCATCGAACTCAACAGCATCGACGAAGTGATTGTTCGCTCGCCGATCAGCTGCGAAACCCGCTATGGCATTTGCGCCAAGTGCTACGGCCGTGACTTGGCTCGTGGTCACCAGGTGAACATCGGTGAAGCGGTTGGCGTTATCGCTGCCCAGTCCATCGGTGAGCCGGGTACCCAGCTGACCATGCGTACGTTCCACATTGGTGGTGCGGCAAGCCGGACCTCCGCAGCTGACAGTGTTCAGGTGAAGAATGGTGGTACCGTCCGTCTGCACAACCTGAAACACGTTGAGCGAGTGGATGGTTGCCTGGTTGCTGTGTCCCGTTCCGGTGAGCTGGCAATCGCTGATGACTACGGTCGTGAGCGCGAGCGTTACAAGCTGCCGTACGGTGCCGTGATTTCGGTTAAAGAAGGTGACAAGGTCGACGCTGGCGCAATCGTGGCCAAGTGGGATCCGCACACTCACCCAATCGTTACCGAAATGAAAGGTACCGTGACCTACGTGGGCATGGAAGAAGGCATCACGATCAAGCGTCAGACTGACGAATTGACCGGTATGACCAACATTGAAGTACTCGACGCGAAAGATCGTCCAGCTGCCGGTAAAGACATCCGTCCTGCCGTGAAGATGGTCGATGACAACGGCAAGGACTTGTTGCTGCCAGGTACTGACGTAATCGCTCAGTACTTCCTGCCAGCCAACGCCCTGGTCGGTGTAGCGGATGGTGCGAAGATCGCGATCGGTGATGTTATCGCTCGTATCCCGCAAGAAACTTCGAAGACCCGTGACATCACCGGTGGTCTGCCGCGTGTTGCCGACTTGTTCGAAGCTCGTCGTCCGAAAGAGGCGTCGATTCTGGCTGAAGTCAGCGGCACCATCGCGTTCGGTAAAGAAACCAAAGGCAAGCGCCGTCTGGTCATTACCCCGAACGACGGTAGCGATCCGTACGAAGAGCTGATTCCGAAGTGGCGTCACCTGAACGTCTTCGAAGGCGAACAGGTAAATCGCGGCGAAGTTATCTCTGACGGTCCGAGCGATCCACACGACATCCTGCGTCTGCTGGGTGTGAGTGCGCTGGCCAAGTACATCGTCAACGAGATCCAGGACGTTTACCGTCTGCAAGGCGTGAAGATCAACGACAAGCACATCGAGACCATCCTGCGTCAGATGCTGCGTAAAGTTGAAATCGCTGAATCCGGCGATTCCAGTTTCATCAAGGGCGACCAGATGGAACTGACTCACGTATTGGTAGAAAACGAACGTCTGGGCGCGGATGACAAATTTGTCTCCAAGTTCACTCGTGTGTTGCTGGGTATCACCAAGGCGTCGTTGTCCACTGAGTCGTTCATCTCGGCGGCCTCTTTCCAAGAGACCACTCGTGTACTGACCGAAGCAGCGGTAACCGGCAAGCGCGATTACCTGCGCGGCCTGAAAGAGAACGTGGTCGTGGGTCGTCTGATCCCGGCTGGTACCGGTTTGGCTTACCACAGCGAGCGTAAGCGCCGCCGTGATGCTGACAAGCCGCTGCGCGTAAGCGCCAGTGAAGTGGAAGCTGCGCTGACCGAAGCGCTGAACTCAAGCGGTAACTGAGTTCTGCGATAGATAAGTCTGGGCCCTGGCAGCCCCATTCGTCGGATCGAGGCAGTTTTGCCCCGGTTCGATGAGAGGGGAGGTCGGGGCCTTGCCTTGACTGGGGGCAAGATCCTCTTTAGACTCTTGTACCCCTAAATTTGGCGGGAATTCGTTCCTGCCATTTTGCTTTTCTTGCAAGACAATAGCGTCGCAAGACAACAGTGGAGCTAGTAGATGGCAACTATCAACCAGCTGGTACGTCAGCCGCGTAAGCGTATCGTCGAGAAATCCGACGTACCTGCGCTGCAGAACTGCCCGCAACGTCGTGGCGTATGCACTCGCGTGTATACCACTACGCCGAAAAAACCTAACTCGGCACTGCGTAAAGTATGCCGTGTGCGTCTGACCAACGGTTTCGAGGTTTCCTCGTACATCGGCGGTGAAGGCCACAACCTGCAAGAACACAGCGTGGTACTGATCCGCGGCGGTCGTGTAAAAGACTTGCCAGGTGTTCGTTACCACACCGTACGCGGCTCCTTGGATACTTCCGGCGTTAAAGGTCGTAACCAGGGTCGTTCGAAGTACGGTACCAAGAAGCCTAAGTAGTAGCGGCTTTTTGTAAAACTGAATCATCTTATTTTCTGAGTCGATAAGAGTAAGGTCGGAGGCGTCCCGAAAGGGCACTGATTCCGAGCGAACCTGAAGACCGTTTGAGGGCTTATCCATGCCAAGAAGACGCGTAGCAGCCAAGCGCGAAGTGCTTGACGATCCAAAATACGGAAGCCAAATTCTGGCCAAGTTCATGAACCACGTGATGGAAAGCGGCAAGAAAGCCGTTGCCGAGCGTATCGTTTATGGCGCGCTGGAAAAGGTTAAAGAACGCAAGAACAGCGACCCCCTGGAAATCTTCGAGAAAGCTCTCGACGCCATCGCTCCGCTGGTCGAAGTGAAGTCGCGCCGTGTAGGCGGTGCTACTTACCAGGTTCCGGTTGAAGTTCGTCCGTCCCGTCGTAACGCTCTGGCAATGCGCTGGTTGGTAGACTTCGCCCGTAAGCGCGGCGAGAAGTCTATGGCCCTGCGTTTGGCTGGCGAACTGTTGGACGCTGCTGAAGGTAAAGGTGCTGCTGTTAAGAAGCGTGAAGACGTGCACCGTATGGCTGAAGCTAACAAAGCTTTCTCGCACTACCGCTTCTAATCTTAGCTTCACTAATTTTGCGAGGGCTTTATGGCTCGTACTACTCCGATTAGCCGCTACCGTAACATCGGTATTGTTGCTCACGTGGATGCTGGTAAAACCACCACCACCGAGCGCGTACTGTTTTACACCGGCAAAAGTCACAAGATGGGCGAGGTGCATGACGGCGCCGCGACCACAGACTGGATGGTTCAGGAGCAGGAGCGTGGTATTACCATTACTTCTGCTGCTATCACCGCCTTCTGGAAGGGTTCCGAGAAGCAGTACAAAGATGAACACCGCTTCAACGTAATCGATACTCCGGGCCACGTAGACTTCACCATTGAAGTTGAGCGTTCCCTGCGCGTACTCGACGGCGCTGTCGTTGTGTTCTGCGGTACCTCGGGTGTTGAGCCTCAGTCGGAAACCGTATGGCGTCAGGCCAACAAATACGGCGTTCCACGTCTTGTTTACGTAAACAAGATGGACCGTGCTGGTGCGAACTTCCTGCGCGTGATCGGTCAGATCAAGCAGCGCCTGGGTCACACTCCGGTGCCAATCCAGTTGGCTATCGGTTCCGAAGACAACTTCCAGGGTCAGATCGATCTGTTGACCATGGAAGCTGTTTACTGGAACGATGCTGATAAGGGTATGGTTCCTGTTCGTAAGCCTATCCCTGCTGAGTTGCAGGAACTGGCTGACGAATGGCGCAACAACATGGTTGAAGCTGCGGCCGAAGCCAACGAAGAGCTGATGAACAAGTACCTCGAAGGTGAAGAACTCACCAACGTGGAAATCAAGGCTGCTCTGCGTCAGCGTACTATCGCTGGTGAGATCGTCTTGGCTGTTTGCGGTTCGTCGTTCAAGAACAAGGGTGTTCCCCTGGTTCTCGATGCTGTGATCGACTACCTGCCTGCGCCAATTGATATTCCTGCCATCAAGGGTACTGACCCGGATGACGAGAGTATCGAGTTGGAGCGTCATGCAGACGACGCAGAACCGTTCTCCGCTCTGGCATTTAAAATTGCCACTGACCCATTCGTGGGTACCTTGACCTTCGTCCGCGTTTACTCGGGCGTGTTGAACTCCGGCGACGGCGTGATCAACTCGGTTAAGGGTAAGAAAGAGCGCGTGGGCCGTATGGTGCAAATGCACGCAAACGCCCGCGAAGAGATCAAGGAAGTACGCGCTGGTGACATCGCGGCCTTGATCGGCATGAAGGACGTCACCACCGGTGAGACTTTGTGCAACGCTGACAAGCCAATCATCCTGGTTCGCATGGACTTCCCGGAGCCGGTTATTTCGGTTGCCGTAGAGCCTAAGACCAAGGATGACCAGGAAAAAATGGGTATCGCTCTGGGCAAGCTTGCTCAGGAAGATCCATCTTTCCGCGTAAAAACTGATGAAGAGACGGGTCAAACGATCATCTCTGGTATGGGCGAGCTGCACCTGGACATCCTGGTTGACCGGATGCGCCGTGAGTTCAACGTCGAAGCCAACATCGGTAAGCCTCAGGTTTCCTATCGTGAGCGCATCACGAAAAACTGTGAAATCGAAGGCAAGTTCGTTCGTCAGTCCGGCGGTCGTGGTCAGTTCGGTCACTGCTGGATCCGTTTTGCTCCTGCTGACGAAGGTCAGGAAGGTCTGCAATTCGTGAACGAAGTAGTGGGTGGTGTTGTTCCTAAGGAATACATCCCTGCTATCCAGAAGGGTATCGAAGAGCAGATGAAGAACGGTGTTGTTGCCGGCTATCCGCTGATCGGCCTGAAAGCAACCGTTTTTGACGGTTCTTACCACGACGTCGACTCCAACGAGATGGCGTTTAAGGTGGCTGCTTCCATGGCAACCAAGCAACTGGCCCAAAAGGGCGGTGGTGAGTTGCTTGAGCCAATCATGGCGGTAGAAGTTGTTACACCTGAAGACTATATGGGTGATGTCATGGGCGACCTTAACCGTCGTCGCGGCATGATCTTGGGCATGGAAGACACGGTTTCCGGCAAAGTGATTCGCGCCGAGGTTCCGTTGGGTGAGATGTTCGGTTATGCGACCGACGTTCGCTCCATGTCTCAGGGTCGCGCAAGCTACTCTATGGAATTCAAAAAATACAACACAGCTCCGGCGCACATCGCTGAAACTGTATCCAAAAAACAAGGCTGATTCAGTCCTTTAGGCAAGGAGTTAATTGTCGTGGCTAAAGAAAAATTTGATCGTTCCCTACCGCACGTCAACGTTGGCACCATCGGTCACGTTGACCACGGTAAAACCACTCTGACTGCTGCTCTGACTCGCGTTTGCTCCGAAGTATTCGGTTCGGCAATCGTTGATTTCGATAAAATCGACAGCGCACCAGAAGAGAAAGCTCGTGGTATCACCATCAACACCGCGCACGTTGAATACAACTCGCTGATCCGTCACTACGCTCACGTTGACTGCCCAGGTCACGCTGACTATGTGAAGAACATGATCACCGGTGCTGCCCAGATGGACGGCGCAATCCTGGTTTGCTCGGCCGCTGATGGTCCGATGCCGCAAACCCGTGAGCACATCCTGCTGTCCCGTCAGGTAGGCGTTCCGTACATCGTGGTTTACCTGAACAAGGCTGACCTGGTAGACGACGCTGAGCTGCTGGAACTGGTTGAGATGGAAGTGCGCGATCTGCTGAGCACTTACGACTTCCCAGGCGACGACACTCCGATCATCATCGGTTCTGCTCGTATGGCTCTGGAAGGCAAAGACGACAACGAAATGGGCACCACGTCCGTTCGTAAACTGGTTGAAACTCTGGACAGCTACATCCCAGATCCAGTTCGTGTTATCGACAAGCCGTTCCTGATGCCAATCGAAGACGTGTTCTCGATCTCCGGTCGCGGTACTGTTGTGACTGGTCGTATCGAGCGCGGTATCGTTAAGGTTCAAGATCCACTGGAAATCGTTGGTCTGCGTGACACTACCGTCACCACCTGCACCGGTGTTGAAATGTTCCGTAAGCTGCTCGACGAAGGTCGTGCTGGCGAGAACTGCGGCGTTCTGCTGCGTGGTACCAAGCGTGACGACGTTGAGCGTGGCCAGGTTCTGGTTAAGCCAGGTTCGGTTAAGCCGCACACCAAGTTCGAAGCTGAAGTATACGTACTGAGCAAAGAAGAAGGCGGTCGTCACACTCCGTTCTTCAAAGGCTACCGTCCACAGTTCTACTTCCGTACTACTGACGTGACTGGTAACTGCGAGCTGCCGGAAGGCGTAGAAATGGTTATGCCAGGCGACAACATCAAAATGGTTGTTACCCTGATCAAAACCATCGCAATGGAAGACGGTCTGCGTTTCGCTATTCGCGAAGGCGGCCGTACCGTTGGTGCTGGCGTTGTAGCTAAAATCATCGAGTAATTATCTCTTTTGAGATTGCCTTGATGTTTTGAAAAGGCCCCCGCTCAGCGGGGGCCTTTTTTATTGGGTTGACACCTATCTGGGCCGTCTATAGAATTGCGCCTCCTTTTAACGGGCGTATTGCGCTCGCTGGGAATAGCAGCCGGAGTCTGAAATCCAATGCAAAATCAGCAAATCCGTATCAGGTTGAAGGCTTTTGACCATCGCCTGATCGACCAATCCACCCAGGAAATCGTGGAAACCGCGAAACGTACTGGTGCTCAAGTGCGTGGTCCAATTCCACTGCCTACCCGTAAAGAGCGGTTCACCGTTCTGGTCTCCCCGCACGTCAACAAAGACGCGCGTGACCAGTACGAGATCCGTACTCATAAGCGTGTACTGGACATCGTCCAGCCAACGGATAAAACCGTTGATGCGCTTATGAAGCTTGATCTGGCGGCCGGTGTGGAAGTACAGATCAGCCTCGGCTAAGACTTGGGTCTTAGTCGTGTAACGCTCTGAAATGGGCGGCCATAGCGGGTGAAAGCCCCGTACACTCATGAGGTTTACAACATGACTATTGGTGTAGTCGGTCGTAAATGCGGTATGACCCGTATTTTCACCGAAGAAGGTGTCTCCATTCCGGTCACGGTCATTGAGATCGAGCCGAATCGCGTCACCCAGTTCAAAACTGAAGAAACCGATGGCTATCGTGCAGTGCAAGTCACTGTCGGCGAGCGTCGTGCTTCGCGCGTGACTGCTGCTCAGGCAGGTCACTTCGCTAAAGCAAACGTTGCAGCTGGTCGCACTGTTATGGAGTTCCGTCTTGAAGAGGGTGACTACCAGGCTGGCGATCTGATCAACGCTGAAATCTTCGCTGCTGGTCAGCTGGTTGATGTAACCGGTCAGTCCAAAGGTAAAGGCTTCCAGGGTACGATCAAGCGTTGGAATTTCCGTGGCCAAGACAACACTCACGGTAACTCCGTCTCCCACCGCGTCCCGGGCTCTATTGGCCAGTGCCAGACTCCTGGTCGTGTATTCAAGGGCAAAAAAATGTCCGGTCATATGGGCGCTGAGCGCGTGACCGTGCAGTCCCTCGAAGTAGTGCGCGTCGACGCTGAACGCAATCTGTTGTTGGTCAAGGGTGCTGTTCCTGGCGCTACTGGCGGCAACCTGGTTGTACGTCCAGCGGCCAAGGCTCGCGGTTAAGGGGAAGCTGACATGCAATTAAATGTAAATGACGCTCAAGCGATCGAAGTTTCCGAACTGACATTTGGCGGCGAATTCAACGAGACGCTGGTTCACCAAGCAGTCGTGGCCTACATGGCTGGCGGCCGTCAAGGTAGCAAGCAGCAAAAGACCCGTTCCGACGTTCGTGGTGGCGGTAAGCGCCCATGGCGTCAGAAAGGCACTGGCCGTGCTCGTGCCGGTACTATCCGTAGCCCAATCTGGCGCGGCGGTGGTACCACTTTCGCAGCTCGTCCACAGGATCACACTCAGAAGCTCAACAAGAAGATGTATCGCGCAGCTCTGCGCTCCATCCTTGCTGAACTCGTGCGTACTGATCGTCTGGTCGTGGTTCAGGACTTCGCTGTTGAAAGTCCAAAAACCAAAGATCTGCTGGGCAAACTGAACAACATGAGCCTGACCGATGTTTTGATCGTGTCTGAAGCTGTTGATCAGAACCTGTACCTGGCTGCTCGCAACCTGCCACACGTTGATGTACGTGATGTGCAAGGTTCCGATCCAGTTAGTCTGATCGCATACGACAAGGTGTTGATCACCGTGTCGGCCGTGAAGAAATTCGAGGAGCTGCTGGGATGAACCAGGAACGCGTATTTAAAGTTCTGCTTGGCCCGCACGTTTCCGAAAAGGCTACGGTTCTGGCTGACAAGAAAGGCCAGTTCGTTTTCAAGGTTGCAACTGACGCAACCAAGCTGGAAATCAAGAAGGCCGTCGAAAGCCTGTTCAGCGTGAAAGTAGAGCGTGTTACTACCCTGAATGTTCTGGGTAAGAGCAAGCGCACTGCTCGCGGTCTGGGCAAGCGTAATGACTGGAAGAAGGCAGTTATCTCCCTTCAGCCAGGCCAAGATCTCGATTTCAGCAGCAGTGCTGAGTAAGGAAGGGGTGCATCATGGCAATCGTTAAATGCAAACCGACTTCCCCTGGCCGCCGTTTTGTGGTCAAGGTGGTCAACCAGGAGCTGCATAAAGGCGCTCCTCACGCACCGCTGCTCGAGAAAAAATCGAAGACTGGTGGTCGTAACAACAATGGTCGTATTACCACTCGTCACATCGGTGGTGGCCATAAGCAGCATTATCGTCTGGTCGACTTCCGTCGCAACGACAAAGATGGCATCTCTGCCACTGTCGAGCGTATCGAATACGATCCAAACCGTACTGCTCACATCGCTCTGCTGTTGTACGCAGATGGCGAGCGTCGCTACATCATCGCGCCTAAGGGCGTGAGTGCTGGCGACCAGCTGATCGCAGGTGCTCTGGCGCCGATCAAGCCGGGTAACGCTCTGCAGCTGCGTAACATTCCAGTTGGTAGCACCGTACACGGCATCGAATTGAAGCCAGGTAAAGGCGCGCAAATCGCTCGTTCCGCTGGTGCTTCGGCTCAGCTGATCGCTCGTGAAGGTGTCTACGTGACCCTGCGTCTGCGTTCTGGTGAGATGCGTAAAGTGCTGGCTGAATGCCGCGCGACCCTGGGTGAAGTCTCGAACTCCGAGCACAGCCTGCGTTCGCTGGGTAAAGCTGGTGCCAAACGCTGGCGTGGCGTTCGCCCAACCGTTCGTGGTGTTGCCATGAACCCGGTTGACCACCCACACGGTGGTGGTGAAGGTCGTACCTCTGGTGGTCGTCATCCGGTATCGCCATGGGGCTTCCCGACTAAGGGCGCGAAGACTCGTGGTAATAAGCGTACCGACAAAATGATCGTCCGTCGTCGCAAGTAAATAGAGGGATACGACAGTGCCACGTTCTCTGAAAAAAGGTCCTTTTATTGATCTTCACCTACTGAAGAAGATCGAAGTGGCGGCGGAAAAGAACGATCGCAAGCCGGTGAAAACCTGGTCGCGTCGTTCGATGATCCTGCCACAAATGGTCGGTCTGACCATCGCTGTACACAACGGTCGCTTGCACGTCCCAGTTCTCGTGAACGAAGACATGGTCGGCCACAAACTAGGCGAGTTTGCCGGTACCCGCACTTATCGTGGGCACGTGGCAGACAAGAAAGCCAAGCGTTAAGGGGTTAGGAAATGGAAGTAGCCGCTAAGTTGTCGGGCGCTCGAATCTCCGCCCAGAAAGCCCGCTTGGTCGCCGACCAGATCCGCGGGAAGAAGGTGGGCGAAGCGCTCAACCTGTTGGCTTTCAGCAGTAAGAAAGCCGCCGAGATCATGAAGAAAGTGCTGGAGTCGGCCGTAGCCAACGCCGAGCATAACGAAGGCGCAGACGTTGATGACCTTAAAGTCAGCACCGTTTTCGTCAACGAAGGGCGTTCGCTGAAGCGCATCATGCCACGTGCCAAAGGCCGTGCTGATCGCATCGTCAAGCGGTCTTGCCATATCACTGTCAAGGTTGCTGACAAGTAACGGAGTCGAAGAGATGGGTCAGAAAGTACATCCCATTGGCATTCGCCTGGGAATCGTCAAGGAGCACACCTCCGTCTGGTACGCAGACGGTCGGACTTATGCGGACTATTTGTTCGCTGATCTGAAGGTGCGTGAGTATCTCCAAGACAAACTAAAAAGCGCGTCCGTAAGCCGTATCGATATCCATCGTCCGGCGCAAACTGCACGTATCACCATCCACACCGCTCGTCCAGGTATCGTTATCGGGAAGAAAGGTGAAGATGTTGAGAAACTGCGTCAGGACCTGACCAAGCAAATGGGTGTGCCTGTGCACATCAATATCGAAGAGATCCGTAAGCCGGAGCTCGACGGTATGCTGGTTGCGCAGAGCGTAGCTCAGCAGCTGGAGCGTCGCGTAATGTTCCGTCGTGCTATGAAGCGCGCCGTACAGAACGCCATGCGCATTGGTGCCAAAGGCATCAAAATCCAAGTGAGCGGTCGTCTCGGCGGTGCTGAAATCGCACGTACTGAATGGTATCGCGAAGGTCGTGTGCCACTGCACACCCTGCGTGCCGACATCGACTATGCCAACTACGAAGCTCACACCACTTACGGTGTGATCGGTGTAAAGGTTTGGATCTTCAAAGGCGAAGTAATTGGTGGTCGCCAAGAAGAACTGAAACCACAAGCACCAGCGCCTCGTAAAAAAGCTGCTAAGTAAGGGGTACGCCAAATGTTGCAACCAAAGCGTACGAAGTTCCGCAAGCAGATGACAGGCCACAACCGTGGTCTGGCTCAGCGCGGTAGCAAAGTCAGCTTCGGCGAGTTCGCGCTGAAGTCTGTAGCTCGTGGTCGTCTCACCGCTCGTCAGATCGAGTCAGCGCGTCGTGCACTGACCCGTCACGTTAAACGTGGCGGCAAGATCTGGATCCGTGTATTCCCGGACAAGCCGATCTCCAAAAAGCCTCTCGAGGTTCGTATGGGTAAAGGTAAGGGTAACGTGGAATACTGGGTAGCCCAGATTCAGCCAGGCAAAGTCCTGTATGAAATCGAGGGTGTAACTGAAGAGCTGGCGCGTGAGGCTTTTGCCCTGGCTGCTGCAAAGCTGCCGCTCGCCACCGCCTTTGTTAAACGGACGGTGATGTGATGAAAGCGAATGAACTTCGTGAAAAATCCGCACAGCAGCTGAACGAGCAACTGCTCGGCCTGCTGCGCGACCAGTTCAATCTGCGTATGCAGAAAGCAACTGGCCAGTTGGGGCAGTCTCATCTGCTCTCGCAAGTTAAGCGTGACATCGCTCGCGTGAAGACTGTGCTCAACCAGCAGGCAGGTAAGTGATCATGGCTGAAGCCGAAAAGACTGTCCGTACGCTGACTGGCCGTGTTGTCAGCGACAAGATGGACAAAACCATCACCGTTTTGATCGAGCGTCGCGTTAAGCACCCGATCTACGGTAAATATGTTAAGCGTTCGACTAAGCTGCACGCGCACGACGAAACCAACCAGTGCCACATCGGCGACAAAGTCACTATTCGTGAAACTCGTCCGCTGGCCAAGACCAAGTCTTGGGCGCTGGTTGATGTTCTCGAACGCGCTGTGGAAGTCTAAGGACTAGGGGTCGGAGAAATTATATGATTCAGACTCAATCCATGCTCGATGTGGCCGATAACAGCGGCGCTCGCCGTGTTATGTGCATCAAGGTGCTGGGTGGCTCCCATCGTCGTTACGCTGGTATCGGTGACATCATCAAAGTTACCGTTAAGGAAGCAATTCCTCGCGGTAAAGTGAAAAAAGGCCAAGTGATGACTGCTGTTGTAGTCCGCACTCGTCACGGCGTGCGCCGTGCAGATGGCTCCATTATCCGCTTTGATGGCAACGCTGCTGTTCTTCTGAACAACAAGCAAGAGCCGATCGGCACCCGTATCTTTGGGCCAGTGACCCGTGAGCTTCGTACTGAGAAGTTCATGAAGATCGTCTCGCTCGCCCCAGAAGTGCTGTAAGGAGATCCGACATGCAAAAGATTCGTCGTGACGACGAGATCATCGTGATCGCCGGCAAAGACAAAGGTAAGCGCGGTAAGGTGCTTAAGGTTCTCGCGAATAACCGTCTGGTTATTGGTGGTCTGAACCTGGTTAAGCGCCATACCAAGCCTAACCCTATGTCGGGCGTACAAGGCGGTATCGTCGAAAAAGAAGCTCCGCTGGACGCTTCTAACGTCGCCATTTTCAACGGCGAAACCAACAAGGCTGACCGCGTTGGTTTCAAAGTTGAAGATGGCAAGAAAATTCGTGTCTTCAAGTCGACCCAAAAAGCGGTTGATGCTTGAACACTGCTAGGTAGAAGACCATGGCACGACTAAAAGAGATTTACTGGAAAGAAATCGCACCGAAGCTTAAGGAAGAACTTAAGCTCTCGAACGTGATGGAAGTTCCACGCGTTACCAAAATCACCCTGAACATGGGTCTGGGCGAAGCGGTCGGTGACAAAAAAGTCATCGAGCACGCTGTCGCTGACCTGGAAAAGATCACCGGTCAAAAAGTCGTTGTGACTTACGCTCGGAAATCCATCGCTGGCTTTAAAGTCCGTGAAGGTTGGCCGATCGGCGTCAAAGTGACTCTGCGCCGTGAGCGTATGTACGAATTCCTGGATCGTCTGCTGTCGATCTCCCTGCCTCGGGTCCGCGACTTCCGCGGCCTGAATGCCAAGTCCTTCGATGGTCGTGGTAACTACAGCATGGGCGTGAAAGAGCAGATCATCTTCCCGGAAATCGACTACGACAAGATCGATGCTCTCCGCGGTCTGGACATCACCCTGACCACCACTGCCAAGAACGATGATGAAGGTCGCGCCCTGTTGCGTGCTTTCAAATTCCCGTTCCGCAACTGATTGGAGTAGGACCATGGCCAAGATGAGCATGAAAAACCGCGAGCTGAAGCGTCAGCTCACGGTTGCCAAGTACGCCAAGAAGCGTGCAGCACTGAAAGCAATCATCGTTGATCTGAACGCAAGTCCAGAAGCACGTTGGGAAGCGACAGTTGCTCTGCAGAAGCAGCCACGTGACGCAAGCGCTTCGCGCATGCGTAACCGCTGCCGCCTGACCGGTCGTCCACACGGCGTTTACCGCAAGTTCGGCCTCGGCCGTAACAAACTGCGTGAAGCGGCAATGCGTGGTGACGTACCAGGTCTGGTTAAAGCCAGCTGGTAAGTACTTTCAACGTCCAGGTGGGCAGAATCGCAAGATACTGACCGCCGGTGACCTTGAATCTGGAACAAGCCCCTTTTGGGGCTTGTTTCATTTCCGGAGTATGTCTAAAATACGCGGCTCGCCTGAGCCCGTGTTTTTTATGCTCGGAGATTCTCGGCGACATATATAGCCGCAAGGCTAATTTTTTTGTATTAGGAGCGTCTAGCCCATGAGTATGCAGGACCCGTTAGCGGACATGCTAACTCGTATCCGTAATGCCCAGATGGCTGAAAAGTCCGTCGTAAGCATGCCATCTTCCAAGTTGAAGGTAGCTGTTGCCAAAGTCCTGAAAGACGAAGGCTACATTGCGGGTTATCAGATCAGCAGCGAAACCAAGCCACTGCTGTCCATCGAGCTGAAGTACTTCGAAGGCCGTTCGGTCATCGAGGAAGTGAAGCGCGTTAGCCGTCCAGGCCTGCGTCAGTACAAGTCCGCCGAAGATCTGCCGAAAGTTCGTGGCGGTCTGGGCGTGTCTATCGTCTCCACCAACAAAGGTGTGATGACGGATCGTGCTGCGCGCGCTGCCGGTGTCGGCGGCGAAGTTCTTTGCACTGTGTTCTAAGGGGGGATAAGCATGTCTCGCGTCGCTAAGAACCCCGTTAAGCTGCCAGCCGGTGTCGAAGTAAAATTCGCAGGCCAACAGCTTTCGGTGAAGGGTGCCAAGGGCACTCTTGAACTGAACATCCATTCGTCCGTTGAGATCGTTGAAGAAGCTGGTGAGCTGCGTTTCGCTGCTCGCAATGGCGATCAACAAACTCGCGCAATGGCCGGTACCACGCGTGCGTTGGTAAACAACATGGTCCAAGGCGTAAGCCAAGGCTTCGAGCGCAAGCTCCAGCTGGTCGGTGTTGGTTACAAAGCGCAAGCAAAAGGCACGGTTTTGAACCTTGCCCTTGGCTTCTCGCACCCAGTGGATTACGAACTGCCGGAAGGCATCACCGCTGAGACCCCTAGCCAAACCGATATCCTGATCAAGGGTATTGATAAGCAGCTGGTAGGTCAGGTGGCCGCTGAGATCCGCGACTTCCGTCCACCAGAGCCGTACAAAGGCAAAGGTGTGCGCTACGCGGACGAAGTCGTCCGTCGTAAAGAAGCCAAGAAGAAGTAGGGCATAGCAAATGACCGACAAAAAAGTTACTCGACTGCGTCGCGCTCGCAAAGCACGCCTGAAAATGCACGAACTCGAAGTCGTGCGTCTCTGCGTGTACCGCTCGTCGCAGCACATCTACGCCCAGGTCATCTCGGCCGACGGCAACAAAGTCCTGGCAAGCGCCTCGACTTTGGATAAAGAACTGCGTGATGGTGCCACCGGCAACATCGACGCGGCCACAAAGGTTGGCCAGCTGGTCGCTACACGTGCTAAGGCCGTGGGCGTCTCGCAAGTGGCTTTCGACCGCTCTGGCTTCAAGTACCACGGTCGCGTGAAAGCGCTGGCTGATGCTGCTCGTGAAGCTGGGCTGGAGTTCTAAGTTATGTCAAATAACGACCAAAAGCGCGACGAAGGCTACATTGAGAAGCTGGTTCAAGTTAACCGCGTAGCCAAAACCGTTAAAGGCGGCCGTATCTTCACTTTCACCGCGTTGACCGTGGTGGGTGATGGTAAAGGGCGCGTTGGCTTCGGCCGTGGCAAGTCACGTGAAGTGCCTGCTGCGATCCAGAAGGCAATGGAAGCTGCTCGTCGCAACATGATCCAAGTTGATCTGAACGGCACCACGCTGCAGTACGCAATGAAGTCCGCCCATGGCGCTTCGAAGGTGTACATGCAGCCTGCTTCTGAAGGTACCGGTATCATCGCTGGCGGCGCTATGCGTGCTGTCCTCGAAGTTGCTGGCGTTCAGAACGTTCTGGCCAAGTGCTACGGCTCGACTAACCCGGTAAACGTGGTTCACGCCACTTTCAAAGGTTTGAAAGCTATGCAATCTCCTGAGTCCATCGCTGCGAAGCGTGGTCTGACTGTCAAGGAGATCTTCTGATCATGGCTACCGTTAAAGTAACGCTGATCAAAAGCATGACCGGCCGCATCCCTAACCACAAACTGTGCGTTAAAGGTTTGGGTCTGCGTCGCATCGGTCACACTGTAGAAGTCCAGGATACTCCCGAGAATCGCGGGATGATCAACAAGGCTTACTACATGCTGCGTGTAGAGGGTTAATCGATGAAACTCAATGATCTGAGTCCAGCGCCGGGTTCCCGTCGCGAAAAGCATCGTCCGGGCCGTGGTATCGGTAGCGGTTTGGGTAAGACTGGTGGCCGTGGCCACAAAGGTCAAACCTCCCGCTCCGGTGGCACCATCGCTCCAGGCTTTGAAGGCGGTCAACAGCCGCTGCATCGTCGCCTGCCTAAGTTCGGTTTCGTATCCCTGAAAGCCATGGACCGCGCAGAAGTGCGTCTGTCCGAGCTGGCTAAAGTGGAAGGCGACATCGTTACTGTGCAGACCCTGAAAGATGCCAACGTGATCAACGTCAACGTACAGCGTGTGAAAATCATGCTGTCCGGTGAAGTGACTCGCGCTGTCACTATCGGCAAGGGAATCGGCGCCACCAAAGGTGCGCGTTCGGCTATCGAAGCAGCTGGCGGCAAGTTCGAGGAATAAATGGCTAAGCAAGGTGCTCTCTCAGCGCTCGGCAAAGGCGGTATGTCTGAACTTTGGGCTCGTCTGCGTTTTCTGTTCCTGGCGATTATCGTCTACCGAATAGGCGCACACATCCCGGTTCCAGGTATCAACCCGGACCGACTCGCAGACCTGTTTCGACAGAATGAGGGGACCATTCTTAGCTTGTTCAACATGTTTTCTGGCGGCGCGCTGGAACGGATGAGCATCTTTGCACTGGGGATCATGCCGTACATTTCGGCATCGATCATCATGCAACTGATGACCGCCGTCAGCCCGCAGCTGGAGCAGTTGAAGAAGGAAGGTGAGGCTGGCCGTCGCAAGATTAGCCAGTACACCCGCTACGGCACTGTCGTCCTCGCCCTGGTTCAAGCTATCGGCATGTCCGTCGGCTTGGCGGGGCAGGGGATTGCGTTCACTGCTGACTTTGGCTTCTATTTCGTCGCGGTATCCACTTTTGTGGCTGGTGCGATGTTCATGATGTGGCTGGGTGAGCAGATTACTGAGCGTGGTGTTGGTAACGGTATCTCGATGTTGATTTTCGCAGGTATCGTCGCCGGTCTTCCGCGAGCAATTGGGCAGTCTTTCGAGTCTGCGCGTCAGGGTGATATCAATATTTTCGCCTTGGTTGCTATCGGTTTGCTGGCAGTAGCGATTATCGGTTTTGTGGTGTTCATTGAGCGTGGTCAGCGACGTATTGCTGTTCACTACGCCAAGCGTCAGCAGGGCCGTAAGGTCTTTGCTGCGCAGACCAGCCACTTGCCGCTGAAAGTGAATATGGCCGGTGTTATTCCGGCAATTTTCGCGAGCAGCATTTTGCTGTTTCCGGCTTCGTTGGGTACCTGGTTTGGTCAGTCTGAAAATATGGGCTGGCTGCAGGACCTCTCTCAGTCGATCGCTCCTGGTCAGCCGTTGAATATTCTGCTGTTTAGTGCAGGGATTATTTTCTTCTGCTTCTTCTATACGGCGTTGATGTTCAATCCGAAAGACGTAGCGGAAAACCTGAAGAAGTCCGGTGCCTTTATTCCGGGTATCCGTCCAGGTGAGCAGTCTGCGCGCTACATTGATGGCGTTCTGACTCGTTTGACCCTGTTCGGTGCTCTATATATGACGGCCGTGTGCTTGTTGCCCCAGTTCTTGGTGGTTGCAGCAAACGTTCCGTTCTACCTTGGCGGGACCTCGTTGCTGATCGTGGTCGTGGTTGTGATGGACTTCATGTCCCAAGTACAATCGCACCTCGTTTCGCACCAGTACGAATCCCTGATGAAGAAAGCCAACCTGAAGGGCTACGGCAGCGGCATGTTGCGCTGAGTACCCCATAAGGTTCGAGGAGTTGGTGATGAAAGTTCGTGCATCGGTGAAAAAGCTGTGCCGTAACTGCAAGATTATTCGCCGCGAAGGTGTTGTTCGAGTAATTTGCAGCGCGGAACCGCGTCACAAACAGCGCCAAGGCTGAGTGTGATCCGCTTGAAGCCCGGCAGCTAGTGCGCTGCCGGGTTGATTATTTGTTATTACAGCGATATTATCTCGCGCCCTATTTCTTGGCTTCCGGGGCGTAGGTAGCTGTCAATTGGAGTCCCACTGAATGGCCCGTATTGCAGGCGTTAACATTCCAGATAACAAGCACACTGTTATCTCGCTGACCTACATCTATGGTGTTGGTCGCACTACTGCGCAGAAAATTTGCGCAGACACTGGGGTAAACCCAGCCGCTAAGATCAAAGATCTGAGCGACGAGCAGATTGAGCTGTTGCGTGGCGAAGTGGCGAAGTTCACCACTGAAGGTGACCTGCGTCGCGAAATCAACATGAAAATCAAGCGTTTGATGGACCTCGGTTGCTACCGTGGTCTGCGTCATCGTCGTGGTCTTCCAGTACGCGGTCAGCGTACCAAGACTAACGCGCGTACCCGTAAAGGTCCGCGTAAGCCGATCCGCAAGTAATCGCCCACGCGAATCGACAGGAAATTAATCATGGCAAAACCTGCTGCTCGTCCTCGTAAAAAAGTTAAAAAGACAGTGGTTGATGGCATCGCCCACATCCATGCATCTTTTAACAACACAATCGTGACCATCACCGACCGTCAAGGTAACGCGCTTTCTTGGGCTACCTCCGGTGGTTCGGGTTTCCGCGGTTCCCGCAAGTCCACCCCGTTTGCTGCTCAAGTAGCTGCTGAACGTGCTGGCCAAGCTGCGCTGGAATATGGCCTGAAAAACCTCGACGTTAACGTCAAAGGTCCAGGTCCAGGTCGTGAGTCTGCTGTCCGTGCTTTGAACGGCTGTGGCTATAAGATCGCCAGCATCACCGACGTGACGCCAATCCCGCACAACGGGTGCCGTCCGCCGAAGAAGCGCCGCGTGTAATCCAGGAGATTGTAAAGAATGGCTCGTTACATTGGTCCAAAATGCAAACTCGCTCGTCGCGAAGGCACCGATCTCTTCCTGAAGAGCGGCGTGCGCGCGATCGAATCGAAGTGCAACATTGAAGCAGCACCTGGTATCCACGGCCAACGCCGCGGTCGCCAGTCCGATTACGGCACCCAACTGCGTGAAAAGCAGAAGGTCCGTCGTATCTATGGCGTTCTCGAGCGTCAGTTCAGCGGCTACTACAAAGAAGCTGCTGGCAAAAAAGGTGCAACCGGTGAAAACCTGCTGCAACTGCTCGAATGCCGTCTGGACAACGTTGTATACCGTATGGGCTTTGGTTCGACTCGTGCCGAATCCCGTCAGCTGGTATCGCACAAATCCGTCAGCGTAAACGGCCAAACCGTTAACGTTCCGTCTTACCAGGTTCGTGCTGGTGACGTAGTCGCGATTCGCGAGAAAGCAAAAAACCAACTTCGCATTGTCCAAGCTCTCGATCTGTGTGCCCAACGTGGCCGCGTAGAATGGGTAGAAGTAGACACTGAGAAGAAGTCGGGCGTTTTCAAGAACGTTCCTGCTCGCAGTGATCTGTCCGCCGACATCAACGAAAGCCTGATTGTCGAGCTCTACTCCAAGTAAGGGCTAGAAAATAGGTGCATCCATGCAGATTTCGGTAAATGAGTTCCTGACACCCCGCCACATTGATGTGCAGGTTGTCAGTCCAACCCGCGCCAAGATCACTCTCGAGCCTCTCGAGCGTGGTTTTGGCCACACCCTGGGCAACGCGCTGCGCCGCATCCTGTTGTCCTCAATGCCCGGCTGTGCAGTAGTCGAGGCCGAGATTGACGGTGTGCTCCACGAGTACAGCGCCATCGAAGGTGTACAGGAAGACGTAATTGAAATCCTGTTGAACCTTAAAGGTCTGGCTATCAAGCTGCACGGCCGTGACGAAGTTACGCTGACCTTGTCGAAGAAGGGTTCGGGGGTGGTTACCGCTGCCGATATTCAGCTGGATCATGATGTCGAGATCGTTAACCCCGATCACGTAATCGCTAACCTGGCGTCTAACGGCGCCCTGAACATGAAGCTCACCGTAGCTCGTGGTCGTGGTTATGAACCGGCCGACTCGCGTCAGAGCGATGAAGACGAAAGCCGCAGCATTGGTCGCTTGCAGCTTGACTCTTCGTTCAGCCCGGTTCGCCGTATCGCATACGTGGTTGAAAACGCCCGTGTCGAGCAGCGTACTAACCTGGACAAGCTGGTTATTGATCTGGAAACCAACGGTACTCTGGATCCTGAAGAGGCAATCCGCCGCGCTGCAACCATTCTGCAACAGCAGTTGGCTGCGTTCGTCGACCTCAAAGGTGACAGCGAACCAGTGGTAATCGAGCAGGAAGACGAGATCGATCCGATCCTGCTTCGCCCGGTTGACGATCTGGAACTGACTGTACGTTCGGCTAACTGCCTTAAGGCGGAAAACATTTACTACATCGGCGACCTGATTCAGCGTACCGAAGTAGAACTGTTGAAGACTCCGAACCTGGGCAAGAAATCCTTGACTGAAATCAAGGACGTTCTGGCCTCCCGCGGTCTGTCCCTCGGCATGCGCCTCGACAACTGGCCGCCTGCAAGTCTTAAGAAGGACGACAAGGCGACTGCCTGATCGTCGTAATCACCGAACGTGAGTTTGGTAAGGAATGAACCATGCGTCATCGTAAAAGTGGTCGTCACCTGAGCCGTACCAGCTCGCACCGCAAGGCCATGTTTCAAAACATGGCGGTGTCGCTGTTCGAGCACGAGCTGATCAAAACTACACTGCCGAAAGCTAAAGAACTGCGTCGCGTTGCTGAGCCGCTGATCACTTTGGCCAAGACAGACAGCCTGGCTAACCGCCGTCTGGCTTTCGACCGTACTCGTTCGAAAGCTATCGTTGGTAAGCTCTTCAACGACCTGGGCAAGCGTTACGCTACCCGTGAGGGTGGCTACCTGCGCATCCTCAAGTGCGGTTTCCGCACTGGCGACAACGCGCCTATGGCGTACGTCGAGTTGGTTGATCGTGCTACTGCCGGCGAAGCTGTAAGCGCCGAGTAAGACGACAGTCTGCAACGAAGAACCGGGCCTAGTGCCCGGTTTTTTGTGGGCGACTGAAAAGCTGTCTATATTCCTTACGTCGCTGCCGATGCTCTTATTAAACTAATAGCTACTTGCTGGGGTGCGTCGTTAGTTATTTTCTATCAGAGTCCATGATTTAATGCATTTGATGGTGTCATCTTGATGGTCAATACTCCCTCCAAGCCGATGAGTCGGCAGTTCCTAGACTGACCTGAGGAAGATTGAGCATGAGTAAAATTCTTACTACCGCCAGCGGTGCACCCGTTGCGGATAACCAGAACTCTCGTACCGCCGGCCCGCGCGGCCCCTTGCTCTTGGATGACTTTCATCTGATCGAGAAGCTTGCGCACTTCAACCGTGAAAACATCCCGGAACGCCGTGTGCATGCGAAAGGTTCGGGTGCACACGGTACGTTCACCGTGACCCGAGATATTACCCAGTACACCCGCGCAAAGCTGTTCGAATCCGTCGGAAAAAAAACGCCAACCTTCCTGCGTTTCTCTACGGTAGGCGGCGAACGTGGTTCAGCGGATACAGCTCGCGATCCGCGTGGTTTCGCTTTGAAGTTCTACACCGAAGAGGGCAACTGGGACATCGTTGGCAACAACACCCCGGTGTTCTTCATCCGCGACCCGCTGAAGTTCCCTGACTTTATTCATACCCAGAAGCGTTTGCCGCAAACCAATCTGAAAAGTGCACAGATGGTATGGGATTTCTGGTCACTGTCTCCCGAGGCGCTGCACCAGATCACCATTCTGTTCTCAGATCGTGGCACTCCAGATGGCTACCGCCATATGCACGGTTTCGGCAGTCATACCTATAGCCTGATCAACGCCAAGGGTGAACGTCACTGGGTGAAGTGGCACTACAAAACCAAGCAAGGTATAAAAAACCTGACGCCTGAGGAGGCGACCCGCATTGCCGGCACTGATCCTGATTACGCTCAACGTGACCTGTTCAGCGCTATTGAGCGCCGAGACTTTCCCAAGTGGAGCGTCAACATTCAGGTCATGACCGAGGCTCAGGCCGTTGCTCACTACGAAAACCCGTTTGACGTGACTAAAACCTGGTCACAGCAGGAGTTTCCGTTGATTGAGGTTGGCGAACTGGAGTTGAACCGTAATCCGCTGAATTACTTTGCTGAAGTCGAGCAGGCATGCTTTGGCCCAAGCAATATGGTTCCGGGCGTCGGCCTGTCGCCAGACCGCATGCTGCAAGGCCGTGTTTTTGCTTATGCCGACGCTCACCGCTATCGTGTCGGAACCAACCACCAGCAGTTGCCGGTCAATGCCCCGTTGAGTCCGGTTAGCAACAATCAGCGTGACGGTGCAATGTCCCTTGGTTTCGGTGGCGCGTCTCCTAACTATGAACCAAACAGCGTCGTTGGTACCCCACAACAGGCGCCTCAGTACGCTGAGCCGCCTCTGGCGCTGAATGGTGCGGCGGATCGTTACGATCAGCGTGAAGACACCGATTACTACAGCCACGCCGGCGCGCTTTTTCGCCTGATGGACGATGGTCAGAAAACCCTGCTGATCAACAATATTGTCGGTGCGATGACTGGAGTGACTAGCGATGTGGTTCAGCGGCAGCTGCAACACTTTGTCAAAGCTGATGCTGATTACGGCCAACGCATCGCAAGAGGATTGGGCGTAACAATTAACTGACTCTAAACGATAAGCAGAACCGCCCTCATTTGGGCGGTTTTTGCGTTATTTCAGCTATTTTTCACCGGAAATCTTCACTTTTCTGCCGTTGATCCCGTGACCTCCAGGTCATCATGGTTCAAACTACAGACTTTAAAGCAGGGAGATGTAGGGCGATGCAAGGTCACCCCGACGTAATCGATTACCTCAACACGTTGCTGACGGGCGAACTGGCAGCTCGTGACCAATATTTTATCCACTCGCGCATGTACGAAGACTGGGGCTTTACCGAGCTCTACGAGCGTATCAACCACGAAATGGAAGAAGAGGCGCAGCACGCCGACGCATTGATGCGCCGCATCCTGATGCTCGAAGGCACGCCGCGTATGCGCCCAGACGACCTGGATGTGGGCACCACGGTGCCTGACATGCTCGCCGCTGACCTTCGCCTCGAGTACAAGGTGCGTGCCGCGCTCTGCAAGGGCATCGAACTCTGCGAGCAGCACAACGACTATGTCACCCGCGAGATTCTGCGGGTGCAGTTGAATGATACCGAAGAAGATCACACCTACTGGCTGGAAAAGCAGTTGGGCCTGATCAAGCTGGTTGGCCTGGAAAATTACCTGCAATCGCAGTTCTGATTCCCGGTTACATAAAAGCCCCTGTCACCGCAACGTGACAGGGGCTTTTTCATGCGCCCGATAAATCAGGCTTTGTCGCGCGCCAATAACGGCTTCAAGTAGTAACCGGTATGTGACTGCGGCATCTCCGAGACCTGCTCCGGCGTACCCACCGCAATGATCTGGCCGCCTTTGGAGCCACCTTCCGGCCCCAGGTCCACCAGCCAGTCGGCAGTCTTGATCACATCCAGGTTGTGCTCGATCACCACCACCGTGTTGCCGTGATCGCGCAAGCGATGCAGCACGTCCAGCAATTGCTGGATATCCGCGAAGTGCAGACCCGTAGTCGGCTCATCAAGGATATACAGGGTCTTGCCGGTATCGCGTTTGGACAGCTCGCGTGACAGCTTCACCCGTTGCGCCTCGCCACCGGACAACGTAGTCGCCGACTGCCCCAGCTTGATGTACGACAGGCCCACATCCATCAACGTCTGCAGCTTGCGCGCCAGCGCTGGAACTGCGTCGAAGAACACCCGCGCTTCCTCGATGGTCATCTCCAGAGTCTCGTGGATGCTCTTGCCCTTGTACTTGATCTCCAAGGTTTCGCGGTTATAACGCTTGCTTTTGCACACATCGCACGGCACGTAGATATCCGGCAGAAAGTGCATCTCCACCTTGATCAGGCCATCGCCCTGGCAGGCTTCGCAGCGACCACCCTTGACGTTGAACGAGAACCGCCCAGGCCCATAGCCCCTCGAGCGGGATTCCGGAACGCCAGCGAACAGCTCACGAATCGGCGTGAACAAGCCGGTATAGGTCGCGGGGTTGGAGCGCGGTGTACGGCCGATCGGGCTTTGGTCGATGTCGACGACTTTGTCCAGATGCTCCAGGCCCTTGATGCTGTCATGTGCGGCCGCTTCCAGAGTGGTCGCGCCGTTCAAGGCGGTAGCACTCAGTGGGAACAGCGTGTTGTTGATCAACGTTGACTTGCCCGAACCGGAAACACCGGTGACACAGGTCAGCAGGCCCAGGGGAATTTCCAGGTCGACATTGCGCAAGTTGTTGCCGCGTGCGCCCTTGAGGTGCAACGCCATCTTCTTGTTGCGTGGCGTACGCTTGGCCGGCACTTCAATCTTCACGCGGCCGGACAGGTACTTGCCGGTCAACGAGTCCGGGTGAGCCATAACTTCGGCAGGCGTGCCCTCGGCAACGATATGCCCACCGTGCACACCGGCGCCCGGGCCGATGTCGACCACGTAGTCGGCCAAGCGAATCGCGTCTTCATCGTGCTCGACCACGATCACCGTGTTGCCGATGTCCCGCAGATGCTTCAGCGTTCCCAGAAGGCGATCATTATCCCGCTGGTGCAGGCCAATCGACGGTTCATCGAGAATGTACAACACGCCCACGAGGCCGGCACCAATCTGGCTGGCCAAGCGAATCCGCTGGGCTTCACCGCCAGATAAGGTATCCGCGCTACGATCCAGCGACAGGTAATCCAGGCCGACGTTAACCAGGAACTGCAGGCGCTCACGGATTTCCTTTAGGATCTTGTCGGCAATCTCCCCGCGGCGTCCTGTCAGCTTGAGCCCGGCAAAATACTCACAGGCATCGCCGATCGGCAGGTTGGTCACCGCTGGCAACGTCTTCTCGCCCACCCACACATGCCTCGCCTCACGACGTAGGCGAGTGCCGCGGCAGTCCGGGCATGGCTGAGTGCTGAGGAACTTGGCCAGCTCTTCGCGCACACTTGCCGACTCAGTCTCGCGGTAGCGGCGTTCCAGGTTCGGCACGATGCCTTCGAACGGGTGCGAGCGCTTGACGATATCGCCACGGTCGTTCAGGTATTTGAAGTCGACGTTCTGCGAGCCGCTGCCGTGCAGGATGACCTTTTGCTGATCCGCCGGTAGCTGGTTGAACGGCACTTCCAGACTGAATGTGTAGTGGGACGCCAATGAGCCCAGCATCTGGAAGTAGTAGACGTTACGCCTGTCCCAGCCGCGTATCGCACCCTCCGCGAGTGTCAGGTCGCCATTGACCAGGCGCTTGATGTCAAAGAACTGCTTTACCCCAAGGCCATCACAGGTCGGGCAGGCGCCGGCTGGGTTGTTGAAGGAAAACAGCTTGGGCTCCAGCTCGCTGATGGCATGGCCACAGATCGGGCAGGCAAAGCGCGCGGAAAAAATGATCTCTTCGCCCGGCTCGTCATCCATCGGTGCAACCAGTGCAATACCGTCCGCCAGCTTCAGCGCAGTCTCAAACGATTCGGCCAGGCGTTGCTGCAAGTCGGCGCGTACTTTGAAGCGGTCGACCACCACGTCAATGGAGTGCTTTTTCTGCTTGTCGAGCTTCGGCGCTTCGTCCAGTTCGTAGAGCTTGCCGTTGATGCGCGCGCGAACAAAGCCTTGCGCACGCAGCTCTTCGAAGACCGAAAGATGTTCACCCTTGCGCTCGCGAATCACGGGTGCCAGCAGCATCAGCTTGGCGCCCTCCGGCTGGGCAAGCACCAGGTCGACCATCTGGCTGACGGTCTGGGCTTCCAGGGGAATATCGTGGTCCGGGCAGCGCGGAATACCCACACGTGCATACAGCAGACGCAGGTAGTCGTAGATTTCAGTAATGGTGCCCACGGTAGAGCGTGGGTTATGGGAGGTCGACTTCTGCTCGATGGAGATGGCCGGCGACAGACCTTCAATGGTGTCGACGTCAGGCTTTTCCATCATCGACAGGAATTGCCGGGCATAGGCCGACAGCGATTCCACATAGCGACGCTGGCCTTCGGCATACAACGTGTCGAAAGCCAGGGACGATTTGCCGGACCCCGACAAACCGGTGATGACGATCAGTTTGTCCCGGGGCAGGGTCAGGTCGATGTTCTTCAGGTTGTGGGTTCTAGCCCCACGAATCAGGATCTTGTCCAAGATGGCCTCGCACGGCGGGCGTAAATAATGCAGGAGTATACGGCTAAAGACTGGATGAATATACACTGTCACATTGCCGGGTGCAGCCTTACATGAAAGCTGCGTGGCAAAGCGCCGCATATACCCTCTCAATCGATGGGACTGGTAGAATCGCCGCCGGTTCACACGAGGTTTTTCCATGCACGATCCCCACAGCGAACGCATGAGTAGCGGCGAGACCCGAGCGGCAAGTGGTCTGGCCCTGGTGTTCGCCTTCCGTATGCTTGGCATGTTTATGGTGTTGCCGGTGCTGGCGACCTATGGAATGGATCTCGCAGGCGCGACCCCCGCCCTGATAGGCTTGGCGATTGGCGCCTATGGCCTGACCCAGGCCCTGTTTCAGATTCCGTTCGGGATCATTTCCGACCGTATCGGCCGTCGTCCGGTTATTTACCTGGGGCTTATCGTGTTTGCCTTCGGCAGCGTGCTCGCGGCGCAGTCGGATTCGATCTGGGGTGTTATCGCCGGGCGTATCCTGCAGGGCGCCGGTGCGATTTCCGCCGCTGTCATGGCGCTGCTCTCGGACCTGACCCGCGAACAACACCGCACCAAAGCCATGGCTATGATCGGCATGACCATCGGCCTGTCGTTTGCCGTGGCCATGGTAGTTGGCCCATTGCTGACGCGCGCATTCGGTTTGCACGGGCTGTTTCTCGCCACCGGCGGTATGGCATTGTTCGGGATTGTGATCGTGGCCTTCATGGTGCCGCGCTCCACCGGCACCTTGCAGCACCGCGAGTCCGGCGTGGCGCGCAAGGCATTGTTGCCGACACTCAAGCACCCGGACCTGCTGCGCCTGGATTTGGGTATCTTCGTGTTGCACGCAATGCTGATGTGCAGCTTCGTCGCGCTGCCACTGGCCCTGGTGCAAAAAGCCGGGCTGCCCAAGGAGCAGCATTGGTGGGTCTACCTTACCGCGCTGCTGATCTCGTTCTTCGCCATGATCCCGTTCATTATCTACGGCGAGAAGAAACGCAAAATGAAACGAGTTCTCCTGGGCGCCGTCGCGACATTGATGCTCACTGAGCTATTCTTCTGGCAGTTCGGCGACAGCCTGCGGGCGCTGGTAATCGGCACGGTGGTGTTCTTCACCGCGTTCAACCTGCTGGAGGCCTCATTACCTTCGCTGATCAGTAAAGTTTCACCGGCCGGTGGCAAGGGCACGGCGATGGGGGTGTATTCCACCAGCCAGTTCCTGGGCTCTGCGCTGGGCGGCATAATGGGTGGCTGGGTGTTCCAGCATGGCGGTTTGTCAGTTGTGTTCCTCGGATGCGCCGGGCTGGCTGCACTTTGGCTGGCCTTTGCTGTTACCATGCGCGAACCTCCCTACGTCACAAGTCTGCGTTTGCCGCTATCGCCCGAGGCGATCCGTGAGAGCGGTCTGGTAGAGCGCCTGAAGGCCGTCGTAGGGGTAACAGATGCAGTTGTGGTCGCTGAAGAGGCGGCCATTTACATCAAATTGGACACCGAATTATTGGATCGCGCGACGCTTGAGCAACTGGTCAACCCAGTGCCGACAGCGCGCCCAGCTTAGGAGAACGTTATGGCCCGTGGGGTTAACAAAGTCATATTGGTCGGTACATGCGGCCAGGATCCCGAAGTTCGCTACTTGCCTAACGGTAACGCCGTGACCAACCTGAGTCTGGCGACCAGCGAACAGTGGACCGACAAGCAGACCGGCCAGAAGGTCGAAAAGACCGAATGGCACCGTGTGTCGATGTTCGGCAAGGTTGCAGAGATCGCCGGTGAGTACCTGCGAAAAGGTTCGCAGGTCTACATCGAAGGCAAACTGCAAACCCGCGAGTGGGAAAAAGACGGCATCAAGCGTTACACCACTGAAATCGTGGTAGACATGCAAGGCACCATGCAACTGTTGGGCGGTCGTCCACAGCAGGGCGATCAACAAGGCGGGGGCAATAACTACCAGCAGTCCGCTCCGGCCCCACGCCAGCAGGCTCCGCGTCCGCAGCAGTCGGCACCGCAGCAATCGCGTCAGGCGCCGCCGCCACAGCAGGCTGCTCCTCAGCCGGCTCCGGATTTCGACAGCTTTGATGATGATATTCCGTTCTAACCCGGCAGTCCCAGCGTTTGCCGAATGTGAAAATAAAGCCCCTGACGTATGGCGTCAGGGGCTTTATTTTTGCCTGTAGAAATGGCCTGGGCCTCTGCAGTACCACGTAATGGATAACAGGATGGAACAGGAGTTGAAAGTGGGTGTTGAAACGGATGTACCGCACGCTTTATCGCAGGCCTTGGAGTCCTTTCGAGACCAGGCTCAGGATGCCGAAGAACGAATTGAGGAAGCCGTCGAAAAAGTCAGGCAGCTTGAAAAGGATCAGGCAACTCAACTGGCCAATCTAAAATATGAGCTGAGTAAAGAAATTCTAAAGCAAGCTAACGCCCCCATCACTAGGGCTACCCAAGCGCTCGTCTTTATCATTTCGGTCGTGGTGGTGGGCGGGTCTACGCTGACCTACTTCGTCAGTAACAATTTGCAGACAACCTTTGAGTCGCAAATGAAACATCAGGTTGAGTCCTGGCTTTCATTGGAGAACGAGTCCTCAATTGCGAGCAGAACGCTGGATGCCTATCGAACCCGGGCATTGCTTGATTCCTACATGATTCAGCTGGCCCGTCAAAAGGCCTCGCGCGGATCGAGCGTGCGGCTGGACTTCAGAAAGGGCGATCAAGACAGGTTGTTGTCGATAATCGAGTCGATTGATTCGCAAGCCTCTGACTTTCTCGATGCGCTCAATCTGCTTTCGGTTTCCCGCGGAGGCTGGGGATTCGGGGCTCGTAACGATTCGGTCAGCCAGCGCTTGAGAGCACTGTTTAAGAGTGCTGAGTTTGACATCAATCGTAAGCTCTCCATTCTTAACGTTATGGACCGTGACGAAGGCTTGATGCCTGTGGCAGCCGATATCATCGAGGACCCTAGTCAGCCGCAGCCACTTAGGTTTCAGGCGTTTAGAATGTTTCAGAACGAGGGCCTTGATACCAGCAATGGAGTGCTTGCTCACCGCTATGCGTTGCAGCAACTCACGTCCTCTCAGGACCCGGACCGTGCAATGGAAGTGGTGCAATATCTGGCAAAGATCGACCCCTTCAGTCAATCGTTAGCGGCCTTTCTCCAAACACTTGATGAGCAGCCACGCGCCTCGAAAATCGTGCTGCGCATGGCGGCAGCTGACGGTTGGATTAGCCTGTTACCTGACACCAGCTTTCAGTCCATGGTCGATATTGATAGGACGAACCCGCCAGCGGACCGGGAAAAATTACGCCAATTGATCGCCACAAACCTCTCCTTGGCCATGGGCGATGGCTTGAGTATGGGCGTCGTAGAGAATAATTACGGTAGGCCGGCGCTCTCCCTGCATTTCTTTAACACTTCCGGATCCCGGCGCGACATAGATTTCCGTCTCGACCGGCTGTTCACTGATACCCAACTGCTAAGTGCGTTGTTCGAGATAGAGCAACCGAATAACCTGGCGTCATTCGTGGGTTTCTTTAATACGGTCTATCACGACGAAGGCATTACCAATCTGCGTTTGAAAGTGCCTGTCGCGGCATTTGATGTTGCGCAAAGGCAGGCGCTGGGAGATCAAGTAGAGGTCCAGTTGAAGGTTTCGCCGGAGGGTGTCGTCAATTATCGGTGGACGGACCGTGACGGCAACGTTCATCAGCAGCCACAGCTCGGAGCCTTTAAACCTACAGATATCAAGATTGTGTTTGATCGCGACTACCTGCTCTACAAAGCACCCTACGATACGTTGATGTTTTAACTGCCTGAGCTGGGTGCCTTTTAAATCAACGCTTAGAGAGGAACTCCCGCATGACCTGGTCAGCCAAGCAGTACACGATGTTTGAACAGCAGCGCACCCGTCCCGTCCGTGACTTGGTCGCGGCCATCCCCACTACGGATGTGCGTGCCGCCGTCGACCTGGGCTGCGGCCCTGGCAATTCCACCGAGGTGCTGGCCGAGCGTTTTCCGCAGGCACACGTCACCGGCCTGGACAGCTCCGACGATATGCTTGTCGATGCGCGCAAACGCTTGCCGGCGCTGAACTTCGAATTGGCGGATATCGGCGCCTGGAGTCCGGCACAAAAATTCGACGTGATTCTGGCCAACGCTTCCCTGCAATGGCTGCCGAACCACGCCACACTCTATCCGCACCTGGTCAACCAACTGACGCCCGGTGGCACGCTAGCGGTGCAAACCCCGGACAACCTTGATGAACCGGCGCACCGCCTGGCCCGCGAAGTCGCAGCCGAGGAGCCGTGGGTGGCGAAGATCGGTTCGGTCAAACACAATGAGCGGCATACCGCGAGCTACTACTACGAGTTGCTGAGTAAACACTGCGGCACCGTTGACGTCTGGCGCACCACCTACCTACACCCGCTGGCGGACCACGCGGCCGTAGTGGAATGGTTCAAGGCTTCAGCGTTGCGGCCCTTTCTCGCACCGTTGAGCGATAGCGAAAAAGCCGCCTTCCTACACGAATACGAGGGTCGGATTACCCAGGCTTACCCAGCGCTGGCCGATGGCACTGTGTTGCTGCCATTTCCTCGATTGTTCATCATCGCGATCCGCTGACATGCGGTAAACAAGTGGCGGTTATACCGCCGCTTGCGCTTTCAAATACTCATCCGTCGACACCACGCCCGCATAGCCAAAGGCCAGCGACGCCATATAGGCCCCATGCACCTGCGCCGCGGGAATCACCTGCCCATTGAACTCCAGGTCTCGCGTTGCACACGCATCATGCAGCACGGTGACCTTGTAGCCCAGGTCCGCAGCCGCACGCACCACCGCGTCGATGCACATATGGCTCATGCTACCGACGACCACCACTTCGGTAATGGCGCGTTGTTCCAGCAACGCGCGCAGATCAGTGCCGCGAAACGCGTTCACGAAGTGTTTAAGCACCACGGGTTCATTCGCCTCATTCAGCACCTTGGCATGCAAGTGCGCGCCCTCGGAACCCGGCGTGAAAAACGGCGCGTCTTCAGAGGTGAACTCATGGCGCACATGAATGACTGCATAGCCCGCCTGACGAAAGGCCTGCAACACCTGCGCGGCCTTGTCTGCCGCTGCTTCTACGCCTTCGAGCGGCCACTTGCCTTGTGGGAAGTAGTCGTTCTGGATGTCGATCAAGATGAGCGCTTGCTTGGCCATGCGTGATGCCTCGTGATAGGTGGAAGAGCTCCAACATTTTAGCGGGTGCTGGGGCTAGGGCCGGGTGAGTCGTGCAAAACGCCGCGCGTTTAAAGCCGCATCGTGCAGAGTCAAGCAGGCTTACTGCCACTACTTTTCCAGTAACCGGTTGATTTAACAACCCTCCTTTACGCCGCGCTTTGGCTTGATCCCTGCAACCTTCTCTGCACACATAGGCGGGGACGCATGACCCCAACTCAACGCAAGAAAATCGTGGTTGCTCAGTCCACACGAGAGGGCGCACCACAGCACGAAGTCGAAGCCAACCGCACCCCGGTGTCCCAGCAAGCCTGCACCTCGATCCTGGTGGACTGGATTACCGAGATGGTCGTGAGCGAACGGTTGAGCATTATCCAATCCCGCTGATGATGCAGTGCTCTCCAGGGCCCCTTCGTGAGCAAGCTCGCTCCCACCTTCGACCGGGTACATCCTTGAAATAGGGGCAAAATGTGGGGGCTCGCTCGCTGAGAGGGCGGTCCTGTCAACACTCTATCAAGCAGGTGTCTTCCTGACCCGCAACGCCTTGGCCTTAGCCTCAACCCCGAGGTACATCACCAGCGCAATCAACAGCGGCAAAATAAAGTAGATCGCCCGGTAGGCAATCAACCCCGCGAGCAAACTGCCCCGCGACGCCTCATGCTGCAGCAGTCCGATAAACACAGCTTCCAGCACCCCGAGCCCCGCCGGGATATGAGTGACCACACCGGCAATCGCGCTGATCAGCAACACCCCCAACACCAGTGGATAGTCCAACTTGGCCGGTAACAAGGTAAAGATCACTGCCGCCATCAATGACCAATTCAACGCGCCCAACGCCAACTGCAAACAGGCCATGCGCAAAGAAGGCAGGTTGATCTCGATGCCCTTGATCGACCACGCGCGCTTTTTTGAAAACCGGCACGCCCCGAGATAACCCAGGCTGACCAACACCAGCAGCACCCCAATGCCCTGCAAGGCAAACGTGCTGACTTTCCAGCCCGGCGGCATGGTCACCCACCCGCTGGTGAACACCACGCCGGCCAGTGCCATGTAGCCAAACCAATTGGTGGCCAGGCTCAGGCCAAGAATCTTGGCGATATTGCCGGTGCTCACCCCGAGCCGCGAATACAGTCGATAACGCATGGCGATCCCACCGACCCAAGCGCTCAGGTTGAGGTTAAACGCATAGCTGATAATCCCCACCGGCAGGATCTGCTTCCACGACAGAGATTGGCGAATGTAAGTGCGGCCGATCAGATCGAAGCTGGCGTAGACCAGAAAGCTGCACAAGGTCAGCGCGCCAGCGATCAACAGCGTACGTAGTTTGAAGTCACCCAGCGTGCCCAGCACTTCGCTCCAGTCGATGCGCCGGGCGAGCAAGGTGAACAGCACGATCAGTATCAGAAAGAAGGCGATCGTCAGCGGTTTCTTCCAGCGCGTGAGGCGCGAGCCGCCGGCCTTAGCGGTCATGGGCCTGGCTCTGAAAGGGTTTCAAACGCGGTTTGTGCGCCGGTAGCCAGCCCGTCAATGCGGGGAAATGGCGCATCACATGAAACACCAGAAACCCCACGGTCAACCGCCATAACCACAGGCGTGGCTTGCGGTTTTCCGGCATGGTCTGACAATGGTTTTTCGCGAGTATTTCGAGGCGCTCGTACAGTTGCTGATTGAACGCACGGTCGCGAATCAGCACGTTGGCCTCCAGGTTCAGTGACAGGCTCAAGGGGTCCAAGTTGCTCGAGCCCACGGTGCTCCACTCGTCATCCACCAACGCGACTTTACCGTGCAGCGGTCGCTGGCAATACTCGTGAATCACCACGCCATCCTTGAGCAGATAGTCGTAGAGCATGCGCGCCGCCAGCTTGGCCAACAGCACATCCGGCTGGCCCTGCATGATCAGTTGCACGTGCACGCCACGGCGCGCGGCATTGCGGATCTCGCGCAGCAAGCGGTAGCCGGGGAAGAAGTAGGCGTTGGCAATCACCACGCGTTTTTGCGCCTTGCTCAGGGCGTGGACATACGCCTCTTCGATGTCGTCGCGGTGCTGCACGTTGTCGCGATAAATCAGGCGCACGAGGCCTTCGCCGTCAGCATTCGTCCACAGCGCCGGACGTTGCTGGCGCCGTCGCCAGCCGCGCCGGGAGCGAACCTGGCGACCGCTTTGTGCGAGGGCAAAGTGGTGAAGGTCTGACACTGCTGGGCCGATGATTTGTACGGCGTAATCCTGCTTGGCTTCGGGACCGAAATCAGCCAAGTGATCAGCCGAAAAATTGATCCCGCCAATAAACGCCACCGTCGCGTCCACTACTACAATCTTGCGATGCAGACGACGAAACCAATTGGTGCGAACCCCCAACATTTTCGGCGCCGGGTCGAACATCTGCACCAACACGCCCGCCTGCGCCAACTCGCCGAGAAAGGCAGGGCTCAGCTCGCCGCAGCCGAACCCATCCAGGCTGGCCACCACCTTCACGCCGCGCTGCGCCGCCTCGATCAGAATGCCTTTGAGTTCATGACCGACCTTGTCTTCAAAAAGAATAAACGTCTCCAGCAGAATCTCCCGCTGCGCCTCGCGCATCGCGTCAAACACCTTCGGAAAGTACGCCTCGCCGTTCTCCAGCAGCTCGATCTGGTTGCCGCCTTGCCAGCCATAATCGAGATCACGCGCCTTGGACTCATCCGGCGGCTGATCGGTGGCGATGTGCTCTACCGCGACGTTCATAGCTCGATCTCCACTGACAGCGGCACGTGGTCCGACAGGTGGGACCAAGGCCGGGTGGTGAGCACTCGGGGGTTATGAACCTTCAGGTTGCGCACATAAATGCGATCCAGCGGCAGCAACGGTAAACGCGCCGGGAACGTGCGCGCGGGCTTGCCATTGGCTTCGACGAAGACTTCCTTGAGGCCGCTTTGGCTCAGGTCGGCCTTCTGGCGCCAGTCGTTGAAATCACCGGCGACCACCAGCGGTGCGTCAGCGGGGATTTCGCTGATGCGCTGTTGGAGCAAACACAATTGCTGCTGGCGATGCACCTCGCGCAAACCCAGGTGCATGCAAATGGCATGCACCTCCTGCCCGGTGTTTGGCAGGCGCAACACACAGTGCAATAGGCCACGGCTTTCATGGCCGCTTTGCGAGATGTCGAGGTTGTCATAGCGCACGATCTGGAATTTCGACAGCAGCGCATTACCGTGGTCGCCATGCGGGTAAATCGCGTTACGCCCATAGGCGAACTGCGGCCAGATGCTGTCGGCGAGGAATTCATACTGCGGCATTTTAGGCCAATCGCTGTAGCGCTGTGGATGGCGTTCGTGGGTGCCGTGAATTTCCTGCAGGAACACCATGTCGGCACCCACGCTGCGCACCGCTTCACGCAACTCGGGCAGGATGAAGCGTCGATTCAACGCGGTGAAGCCCTTGTGAATATTCACCGTCAGCACCGTGAAGCGGGTGATGGCTGTGGTGGGCGTGGCGGGGATCAATTCCGGATGAGTCATGGCAGCCCCCCAGGCTCCGCCAACCTGCCCGGCGCAAATTGAAATTCGCTTTTCGGGGTCAGCCTGTCGGGGTAGACGCCCTCGCGCCAGCCGGAAATGCCGATGTAAATCGCCGCCATGGTTGCTCCCGTGGATGTAGGGGTCAAGTGACCTCCGTTTTGGGATGACTGCCGTTTTTGCCGGAAAGTTTCCACGGTCCTACAGACGGTACACGGTAAAGAAATGTGCGAGCAGGCAAGCCCGGACATTAGATTAATGGTGTTGCTGAATCAGTGCCCCGTAACCATGCGCTTAGAGCTCTCGACATACACCGGCCCCGGCATCCCGCGATCCCCCCGTTAATCGCCGCAATGGTCAATCTGAGGCTTCAATCAGGCGTGCAGTGTCGGAGGTTGGCTTGTGCGGACAACGCCAGGGAACGATCAGGATGAAAACCCGTCAGTTCCTTACAGACCCTGCTGAAGGAGCGCGGTGTTTTGCTGAATCTAAAGGCTGCATTACTGCTCGGGGCGCTGCTGTTTTGTGGTAGCGGTGCACTGCACGCGGCGGCGCCCGCGCCCGCGCCCGCACCGCAAACGCCCGCTAAGCCGGAGTTGTTGGTAGAGGGCGGCTTGCTCGGCGCTATCAGCTCCAGCATCGACGACGTTCAAGATAAACTCGACCGCAATCAACATCTCATCGACGCCTGGCGTTTACGCGCCGATCGTGCGGCGGACGAAGTAGGGCGGTTGGTCGGCCAGACCGCCGAACGTTCGCCATGGAGCGCGGCCGGTGACTTCCTGTTGCTGTCCGGGGTGTGGGGTGGCACCTTTGCGGTGTTGACGCTGCTGGGGCGATTTATGGTGCAACGCTTGTCTCGGCGGCATTTCGTCGAACAGCGCGAGCGCCTGCGAGCGGTACTTGGGTATGTGGTGCCCTATACGATGGCGGCTATTATCTGCCTGCCGCTGACCCTCTACGTCAGCCACTTCTTGCCCACGTCGGTGGGGCGCGCGCTGGCGCTGTGTTTCGCCTACGCGACCAGCAGCGGCATTTTTTCCACGTCAATGTTGTTGTGCGTCAACGTCATGTTCAACGTCGGTCACAAACGCCCCGCGGTACGGATCATTCGTGATTATTGCCCCAAGCCGCTGTTCCTGATCGGGTTCCTCGCCGCCCTCAGCGACGCGCTGACCAGCCCGCAAATCGCTCGGCAACTGGGTGGCAATATCACCAGCAGCATCGCGGTATTCACCGGCCTATTCGCGGCGCTGATTTTCGGTGTGTTGGCGGTGCGCCTACGCCGTCCGGTGGCGCATTTGATTCGCAATCGGCCACTGGCCCAGCGCCTCAAACACCCAGAGATGCAGCAATCGCTGCGGGTGTTTTCCGGGCTGTGGTATTGGCCGATTCTATTGATGGTGCTGGTCTCTGGCATCAACTTGATCGGCGCTGGCGACGATAACCAGAAGGCCCTGCGCTGCGCGTTGTTCACCACCCTCTTGCTGATCGGCACGGTGTTTCTCAGCACGGTGTTGCAGCACCTGTTCAAATCCCGCAGCCAGGTGGCGATTCAGCGCAGCAGTGCCTACAAGGAACGTTTCCTCAGCCTGTTACACGCGATTTTGCGCATCGCCATGGCCATCGCCTTTATCGAAATCCTCGGGCGCATTTGGGGTATTTCGCTGTTCGAGTTCGCCCAGCGCAACTCGGTCGGCCGAGCGATCAGCGATTCCCTCAGCAGCATCGGCCTGATCCTGCTGGTGACCTGGCTGTTCTGGGTCGTGCTCGACACGGCGATCCAGGAAGCGTTGAAACCACCGGTGAATAAACGCTCCAGCCGCCAGCCGAGTACGCGGGTCAAAACCATCCTGCCGCTGTTGCGTAATGCGGTGAAAATCGTCCTGGTGGTGATCTGCGCGATCACCACCATGGCCAATCTGGGCATCAACGTTGCGCCGCTGCTGGCCGGTGCCGGCGTGGTCGGCCTGGCCATCGGTTTCGGTTCCCAGCAACTGGTGCAAGACGTGATCACCGGTCTGTTCATCATCATCGAAGACACGCTGTCCATCGGCGACTGGGTGGTGCTCGACTCCGGCCACGCTGGTACGGTCGAAGGCCTGACCATCCGCACCCTGCGTCTGCGCGACGGCAAGGGTTTTGTGCACTCGGTGCCGTTCGGGCAGATCAAGGCGGTCACCAACCAGTCACGGCAGTTTGCCTATGCGTTCTTCTCGGTACAGTTCACCTATGACACCGACGTGGACAAGGCCTTGGAGCTGATCCGCGAGGCCGGGCAGTCGATTCGCGACGACGTGTTCCTCAAGTACAACCTGCAAGGGCCGCTGGAGGTGTTTGGCGTCGACAAAATGGACCTCAACGGCGTGGTGCTGACCGCGCAATTGCGCACGGTATCGGGTGGGCAATATGCGGTGAGCCGCGCGTTCAACCAGCGGTTGAAAAAGCGTGTGGATAACTGTGATGAGGTGCACTTCGCGCAAACTTATCCACAACCGGTGTGGTTGCCTAAGCGCACAGCCGAGCTGGATGAGCCGGATGCCGAGGTGCAGGCTTCGGTGGTGTTGACCGAGCAGCCCAGGTCTCAATAATTCGTGGTGGCCGTGCGGGCCTCATCGCGGCTTAGGTATCTACGCAATTTTTTGTGTTGCGCTAAGCTTTTTTACGGGGTTTTTAGGTAGATATGAGTACATATCCGTTACCCAAATTACGGATACATACCCAGCGCCCCCGCGACAACCAAAGAATTCAACCCATAAAAAGATGTGTAGATACCTAAGCCGCGATGAGGCCAGTGCGGTCAATACAGATTTCACTGCCTGATCAACTTCTCCTGCACCGCCTACTGATCCCGCGCCACTCACCGCCGGCACCTTACTGCCCGGCAACAGTGTGCCGACAAGGTGCTGACGGCGGGGTGAAAGCCGTCCAAGACCGTGTCGGTCGATTCAGGAAGGTTCATAACCCTCATATGCAACCAGCGGTGCCAAGTTGCAACCCCGCACTTTATCCGTGACGGTTGCGCTACAAACCCGCAAAATGCAACGATTCTGGAATAAACCTACGGCAGGCGTTACCCGCCCGTCGATAATAACCATCGTTCCAAACAGACCGGGCCTGCTCAATACTATGCGAATGCGCCTTATGTTACTGGGCGGCGGGAATGCCCTCGGGCAGGCGCTGATTCGCCTCGGTGCAGAGGAAGACATCGGTTTCCTCGCCCCCAAACCGCCCCAAGACGGCTGGGATGCCGCGAGCCTTACCCAACTGCTCGACGACACCCGTCCCGATGCGTTGATCAACCTCGCCTACTATTTCGACTGGTTCCAGGCCGAAGCCGTCAGCGAAACCCGTTTGGCCGCCCAGGAGTTTGCTATCGAGCGCCTGGCCGAGCTGTGCCAACACCACAGCATCACCTTGCTGCAACCGTCCAGTTACCGCGTATTCGATGGCTCCCGCGCGACCGCCTACAGCGAAAAAGACGAGCCGGTGCCTCTGGGCCTGCGCGGCCAGGCGTTGTGGCGCATCGAACAGAGCGTGCGCGCCACGTGCCCGCAGCATGTGTTGCTTCGCTTTGGCTGGTTGCTCGATGACAGCGTCGACGGCACCCTCGGGCGCTTCTTGGCCCGGGCCGAGAAGCCGGATGAGTTACTGATGGCCGATGATCGGCGCGGCAACCCGACGCCGGTGGACGATGCCGCGCGGGTGATCATTTCGGTGCTCAAGCAACTCGATTGCGCGGCGCCGCTGTGGGGCACTTATCACTACGCCGGGCACGAGGCGACCACGCCGTTGGCGCTGGGCCAGGCGATTCTTACCGAAGCGCGCAATTTCCACCCGTTGGCGATTGAATCCCCTACAGCCCAGGCCCATGCGGCCCGGCCGGATGCGGCGGATGAACCGCAACATGCGGTGCTGGCTTGCAAGAAGATCCTGCACACCTTCGGCATCAAGCCACGAGCGTGGCGGGCGGGGTTGCCGGCGTTGCTGGATCGGTTCTACCGGCGCAGCTGACACCACACAAACCAAAAATGTAGGAGCGGGCTTGCTCGCGAATGCGCAGTGTCAGTCAACAACTCAGTCGACTGACCCTCCGCTTTCGCGAGCAAGCCCGCTCCCACATGGGTTATGCAGTGTGACTTAAACCGGGTTTAGAACTTGTAGCCGATACCGACCATGTAAACCATTGGATCGACGTCCACATTGACCTTGGCGCGGGTGCCTTGGCCCAGCGCGTTATTGTCCACGGTGGCCTTGGTGCTGATGTCGATGTAACGCGCCTGGGCGTTGATCATCCACTTGTCGTTGATCATGTAGTCGGCACCGATCTGTGCGGCCCAGCCCCAGGAATTCTCGGCCTTGAAGTTGCTGAAACCGGCTTGTTCCGCGCGGCTGCTGACGTGCTCGTCGTAGATCCAGGTGTAGTTGATACCGGCGCCCACGTACGGCTGGAAGGCGGATTTATTGTCCAGTGGGTAGTACACGACGCTCAAGGTTGGCGGCAGGTGTTTCAGCGTACCGAGCTTGCCGTTGGCAGCGCCGAGGGCCGTGTTCTTGATCTTCACGTCATGCTCGAACGGTGTGGCCGCCAGCAATTCGATACCAACGTGGTTGGTCAGCATGTAGGCGAAGTTGAGACCCAATTGAGTGTCGCTGCTCATGGTCGCCTTGCCGCCCAGGTTGGTGCCCGCCAAAGGGCCCTGATCAACCTTGACGCTGCTGCTGTCTGCCTTCGGATTCACGGTGATTGCACCGGCTCGAATCAGAATATCGCCCGCTTCATGAGCATGGGCAGCAGGGGCGCAGAGGGCGAGCGCGACAAGGGACGCGCCGAGCAGGGACTTGTTCATGGGAGCTCCAGAGGATGTATTAAAAGAGATACATCCAATGGTAAAGATCGTTCCTGTCTGGCTTTTGACTCAGCTCAATGAAACCGTAATAACCCGCTACTCTTGAAGTTCGTAGACGTAAATTTTCTGCGCATCCATCTGATAACCGGCATCCGCCAACTCACTCGACGACGGCTTGACCTGCATCTCGCCCTCGATCCAATACGGCTGGTACAGCTCATCGAGCTTCACCCCGATTTCGCTTTTCACATGCACGATCTGGTTTGACGGTGGCGGCGGCACATGGATGCACGCGCCGAAATAGGGAACTAGCAAAAACTCGGTGGTACGCCCTTCTTCGCTGACTTCCAGCGGCACGATATAACCCGGCAAACGGATGTGCTTACCGTTGAGGCTCTGCACCACCGGTGCGTTGGGCAAGTCCTGTTTGGCGGCCGGCGCCGACTCGACCGACAACGCGTCGGCCATGTTCGACAGGTCGTGCAGCGGCTTCATATTGGGAATTTCCGGCGGCGCATCCGGCGGGATCATCTCCTGCCAGGACAGGTCCTTGGGCTGATCTTGCGCCCAGGCGGGCACCACCACCAACAGCAACAATGCAAACAGGGCACGACGCATCGACGCCTTCCTTATAAACGTATGGACAGGCCATCGGCCAGGGATTGTCTGTAGGCGCGCCACGCGGGCACGCTGCCCATCAACAGCGCCGCCGCGAGGATACCGGCGAGCAACGTCCATTCATATTCGCTGGGCCACGACATCGGCAGGTCCAGGCCATAGTTGGCCTGCAAATACCCGCGCGACGCGGCGATGCACACGTACAACAAGCCGACGCCCGCCACCACACCGGACAAGGCCAGGGCGAAGGCTTCGAAGATCAGCAAGGTTGCAATATGCCACGGCCTGGCGCCCACCGAACGCAGGATCGCCATTTCGCGGCGGCGCTCGTTGAGGCTGGTGAGGATCGCCGTGAGCATGCCAATCAACCCCGTCAGCACCACGAACAGCGAGATCACGAACAGCGCTTTTTCGGCGGTGCCCATCATGCTCCACAGCTCTTGCAGGGCCACGCCGGGCAGGATCGCCAGCATCGGTTCACCGCGGAAATCGTTGATCTCGCGTTGCAGGGCGAAGGTGGAAATCTTGTTGTTCAGGCCGAGCATAAACGCGGTAATGGCTTGCGGGGTCAGGTCCATGTTGCGTGCCTGATCGGCGCTGATGCGGCCTTTGCCTTGGGCCGGCACACCGTTGTGCCAGTCAATATGAATCGCTTCCATACCGCCGAGGCTGATGTGCAGCGTACGGTCAACCGGCGTGCCGGTGCGCTTGAGAATGCCGACCACGGTGAACGGTTTGTCATCGTGTTTAACCAGGCTGACCACCGCGACACCGTGCGCCAGTACCAGCTTGTCGCCCAGCTTGTAATGCAGCGCATCGGCCACTTCGGCACCGAGCACCACTTCAAATGGGTCGGTGGCGAAGGCGCGGCCGCTGGCCAGTTCGAGGTGTTGCTTGCGGCCGTACTGGTAGTGCTCGAAGTAGGATTCGTTGGTGCCCATCACCCGATAGCCACGGTGCGAGTCGCCGAGGGAAATCGGGATTGCCCATTTCACCTGCGGGCTGGCGGCGAAGTGTTCAAAGCTGTCCCAACGGATGTTGTTGGTGGCGTTGCCGATGCGGAACACCGAGTACAGCAGCAAGTTGACCGAGCCCGAACGCGCGCCGACGATCAGGTCGGTGCCGCTGATGGTGCTGGCGAAACTGTTGCGCGCTTCAACCCGTACGCGTTCCACCGCGAGCAACAAGCAGACTGAAAGCGCGATGGCGAAGGAGGTGAGGATCGCGGTAAAGCGGCGGTTAGCCAGGCTGGCCATGGCTAGACGAAACAAATACATCTCAAACCTCTGCGGGCGTGGCGGCGCGATTGAGTTCGGCCAGCGACAGGTGGCGGTCGAACAGCGGCGCGAGGCTCTGGTCATGGCTGACAAACAACAGGCTGGCACCGGCGTCACGGCATTCGGCAAACAACAGCTGAATGAAGGCTTCGCGGGCGTCGTAGTCCAGGGCCGAAGTGGGTTCGTCGGCGATCACCAGCTCTGGTTGGCCGATCAGCGCGCGGGCGGCGGCTACACGTTGTTGCTGGCCGATAGACAGCGAGTCTGCGCGGCGCTCCAGCAGGTCTTTGTCTTTGAGGCCCAAATGCGCGAGCAAGGTCGCGGCGGCCTTGTCGACACTGCCGTGGCGCTGAATCGCCCGTTGTGCGCGCAGTTTGGAAAAGTGACACGGCAGCTCGACGTTCTCGCGCACCGACAGAAACGGCAGCAAGTTGAACTGCTGGAAGATGTAGCCGGTGTGGTCCACGCGAAAGCGGTCACGAGCGCCGGCCGACAGCTTGGTCAGCTCCTGGCCGAGCAGGCGAATGCTGCCTCCAGTGGGTTTCTGCACGCCGCCCAAAAGCCCGAGCAGAGTGGTTTTGCCACTGCCGCTGGGGCCTTTGAGAAACAGGGTTTCGCCAGCTTCCAGGCGGAATGCGGGGATGTCCAGCAACTGCGGGTGGCCGGGCCAGTTGAAGCCCAGGTCGGACAGTTCGATTAACGCTTGGGTCATGGGGAATCAGTGTCGCCTGGTTGTAGGAAATAGCGCCGATCAACTGTGGGAGCAGGCAAGCCAGCTCCCGCAGTGATTGGTTTTTTCAGATCAGAACTTCAGGGTGGCTGCCTGGGCTGTTGCTTCCACACCTTGCTGGCCGCTTGGGCCGATCAGTTGTACCTGAATTTTCTGGGTAGCGGGGAAGGTCTTAAACACCTGGCTCAGGTCCAGCTTGCTCAGCGCCGTCGGCGTGGCGCAGGTGAACTGGTAGTGCGCGTGGATTTCGCTGTGGTCGTGATGATGCGCGTGGGCGGCTGTGCCTTTGCCGTCGGTGGCGTGGTCGTCATCATCGTCGTCGTGCTCGGTTTCAGGCTTGTCGCCGAACAATGGGCTGTTGAGTTCCTGGGAGCTGATCACGCAACCTGCGGACTTGGGCAGGTTGAACAGGGCCAGCGGGTTTTCCAGCTGTTTGCGTGCGGCGGCGACCTTAGCCTTGTCGGCGGCGGTGGTTGCCAGGTGTTCGAAACCCACCAGGTTCATCGCCGGGCTGTCTAGCTCAAGCTCCAGGGCCTGGCCGTCGAGCACTGCGTTGAGGCGGCCGACGCCGTGTTCATGAGCGCCGAGGCTGCCGTGCTCATGGTCATGATCGTCGTGAGCATGGGCGATAGCCAATGGCAACAGGGCAAACGGCAAAGCAAGCAGCAGACGGCGCATGAGAGGGCTCCAGAACATGAAAGTTTTGTTATGTGATCTTATAACAATAGTCGCAGAGTTTGACCGCCCGCTTGGCGTTGCGCAAGCCGCGTGGGAGCATGCCGGTCAGAAAAGTGCAGGAGTAAGGACGATGTTGCGAATTCGTGGAACCATCGGCGACCTGCCGGTGGACTTGACCCTGGAGCTGGACGACGGCGATTGGGCGCGCTTGGGCGCCCACTTGCAGGCGGCCCCCGCGCCGAGCGAGCCAACTGCTGCGCCGGTCAAACAGAACGATGATCTGTGGCAGAGCGCCCAGGACCTGTTGCGCAAGGCCAGGCAACTCAACGGGCTGGAGTTGCTCGACCAGTTGGAAGGCTTGGCCGGCGACGCCGCATCAGGCAAGCGCCTGCTGGTGCGCCTGCGCCATAGCGCCCATGTGAAAGTAGCCAGCGGCGGGGATACGCCGCTGTACAGTTGGATCGGCGATTAATACAGCGCGGCGAACAACTTGCGGCGGTACACGGTGACCAGCGGGTGGTCATTGCCGAGCAGTTCGAACACCTGCAGCAAGGTCTTGTGCGGCAGGCCTTCGCTGTAGCTGCGGTTGCGGATAAACAGTTTGAGCAAGCCTTCCAGCGCCGCATCGTATTGCTGGCGCGCCAGTTGCTGAATCGCCAGTTGGTAGGTCGCTTCATCGTCCTGCGGGTTTTGCGCCAGGCGGCTTTTCAATTCGGCGGCGTCCGGCAGGTCTGCTGCCTGGCGCAGGAAGGTGATTTGCGCCTTGGCCCCGGCGAGGGCGGCTTTGTGATCATCGCTTTTCACGGCGTCGAGCACGCTCTGGGCTTCGCCCAATTCACCGCGTTCGGCCAGGCAGCGCGCGTACAGGATCAGGGCGGCGGCATTGGTGTTGTCCTCACCCAGCAGCACGACCAGCACCGCTTCGGCGTCGCTGATACGGCCTTCGGCAAACAGCGCCTGGGCCTGTTCCAGCGGGTCAGCCGCGGCGGGCGGCGGCATCTGCACATGTGGCTCCAGCATCGCCCGCACCGCCGACTCCGGCTGCGCTCCGGCAAACCCATCCACCGGCTGGCCGTCCTTGAACAGCACCACGGTGGGCAGGCTTTGAATGCCAAAGCGCGCGACGATATCCTGCTCGGCCTCGCAATCGACCTTGGCCAGCAGCAACTCGCCCTGATAACTCTCGGCAATTTTCGCCAACATGGGCATCAACGCCTTGCACGGCGCGCACCACTCGGCCCAGAAATCCACGAGTACGGGTTTTTCGAAGGAGTTCTGGATAACCGCCTGGTCGAAGTTGGCGGTGGTGACGTCGAAAATGTACGGCGTGGGCTCACTCATGGGGCATCTCGAATAAAGCGGGAATGGGGCAACTATAAGGGCTGGCGTGGTTGGCTGAAAGCGTGGTTGATTCAAGATCGCTCTCGCAGGCACGCCAGCGCCCACAGAGGGGCGCGGTCAACTGTGGGAGCGGGCTTGCCCGCGATGGCCTCAAGGGCGCCGCGAATGGTACAGGCTCACCTTGCGAAACTCCCAAGGCTCGGCCAAGTCGGGCAGCGTCAGCGCATCAAGGATTCCCAGACGCTGATAAGCCGGGTGCTGGAAGTCCCGCACCCGCGAGTCCGCCACCAGGGCTTCACGGCCGCGCGTCAGGAATTGATCCAGCAGCGGCAGGTTGGCGCGGTCGTAGAGCACATCGGCGACCAGGATCAGGTCGAAGCGGTCGGCTTCGGCGAAAAAATCCGCTGAATAACCCAGCGCCACACCGTTGAGATCAGCATTTGCCCGGCAGGACGCCAAGGCCAATGGATCAAGGTCGCAGACCACCACTTCCTGTGCGCCCGCTTTGACGGCGGCGATCCCGGCCACGCCGGAACCGGCGCCGAAATCCAGCACACGTTTGCCGGCGACCCACTCCGGGTTCGCCGCCAGGTAGCGCGCCAGCGCCAAACCGCTGGCCCAGCAAAAACTCCAGTACGGCGGCTCATGCAGGATGCGCCGGGTTTCTTCGGGGCTGAAGGCGCGGTCCATGTTGTCCGCGTCCAGCAGCCACAACGATAACTCGGTGCCGGGCAGCGGGCAGGCTACCAAGTGTGCGTCGCCGATTAGTTCGCTGAGGGCTCGTTGCAAGTCCAGCGGTGGCGTCATGGTGCTTTGACGAGTTGCAGGGGACCGGTGGTCTGGGTAATCGCCTGTGAGATGTGCACGGCGGGCAGGTGCAAGATCAACTGACCGGACTGGCTGGCGCGCCCACGCAGTTCAACGCGTGCACCGGCCGGGAAGGCTTCGGGGTTGAAGCGCAGGCGGAAGGCCAGGGGCTTGCCGTTGCCGCTCAATACGCTGCTTGCGAGCAGTTGCTGCGGGCGATTGCGCTCGTCGATCACCAGCAGCGCCAGTTCGACTTCGGCACCGGCAGGGATGTTGGTGAGGTTGCCATTGATTTCCCGTTGATAGGCCGGCAGGGGGCCGAGGTCTTCAATGCCGGGGACTTTTTTCTCTTGGGCGGGCGTTGGTTGAGGCGTCGAAGGCTTGGTGGCTTCGCTGCTGCAGGCGACCAGAAAACTGAACAGGGCGAGTAAAACAAGTGGTCGTAACTGCATGTACGGCTCCAGAAAGGACAAAATCCGTGGCTTAAAAAATATGAAACATAATAGTCAGCCTATATACCGTAAAGGCTATGGCTTGTCTTGCCACGGGGATGCGCTACCATGGCCCTCCCTTTTTTTGTTGCCTGCCACCATGCACTGTCCCTTCTGCGGTGCCAACGACACCAAGGTCATTGACTCGCGTCTGGTCGCCGAGGGCGATCAAGTACGTCGCCGGCGCGAATGCCTGGCCTCTGGCTGCGGTGAACGTTTCACCACCTTCGAAACCGCCGAACTGGTACTGCCACGTCTGATCAAGTCCGACGGCAGCCGCCAACCTTTCGACGAAGAAAAACTGCGCGCCGGTATGCAGCGCGCCCTGGAAAAACGCCCGGTGAGTGTCGAGCGGCTGGAGGCGGCGCTGGCGCATATCAAGCACAAGCTGCGCGCGACCGGCGAGCGCGAGGTCAAGAGCCTGGTGGTTGGAGAACTGGTGATGGGCGAGCTGCAAAAGCTCGACGAAGTCGCCTATATCCGTTTCGCCTCGGTGTATCGACGCTTCCAGGACCTCAATGAGTTCCGCGAAGAAATCGACCGCCTGGCCCGTGAGCCGGTCAAGAAATGAACCCACCCTCTGCTGAACAGGCTGTGCTCGACGCCCATTACATGGCCCGCGCCCTCGAATTGGCGCGCAAGGGCCTGTACACCACTCATCCTAATCCGCGTGTGGGCTGCGTGATTGTGCGTGATGGGCAGATTGTCGGCGAAGGCTGGCACGAGCGCACCGGCGAACCCCACGCCGAACCGAATGCGCTGCGCGCCGCTGGCGACAAGGCGCGCGGCGCCACGGTCTACGTGACGTTGGAACCTTGCAGCCATCATGGGCACACACCGCCGTGTGCCGACGCACTGGTGACTGCCGGTGTTGCGCGGGTGGTGGCCGGGATGGAGGACCCGAATCCTGAAGTGGCCGGACGCGGTTTGCGGCGTTTGGCGCAAGCGGGTATCGAAACCCGCAGTGGCGTGCTGGAAAGTGAAGCGCGCGCGCTGAACCCGGGTTTCCTCAAACGCATGGAACACGGCCTGCCGTTTGTGCGGGTCAAGCTGGCGATGAGCCTGGACGGCCGCACCGCGATGGCCAGCGGTGAAAGCCAATGGATCACCGGCCCAGCTGCCCGCGCCGCCGTGCAGCGCCTGCGTGCCGAGGCCAGTGTGGTGTTGACCGGTGCTGATACCGTCTTGGCCGACGGCGCCCGGCTGACCGTACGTGCCGCCGAACTGGGCCTGGACGAAGTCACCACGGCGCTGGCCATGTCCCGCCCGCCGTTGCGCGTGTTGATCGACGGGCGCCTGCGGGTGCCGCTCAACGCGCCGTTCTTTAAGGCTGGCCCGGCGTTGGTGATCACCTGTGTGACGCCGGAAAACCAATTCCCCCGTGGCCCCGAGTGCCTGGTTGTGCCGGGCGTTGACGGTCAGGTTGACCTGCGTTCGGCGCTGGTCGCTCTGGCCGCCCGTGGCGTCAACGAAGTGTTGGTCGAAGCCGGGCCGAGCCTGGCGGGCGCGTTTGCCCAGCAAGGGCTGGTGGACGAGTACGTGATATTCGTCGCCGGCAAGTTCCTCGGCTCTGCCGCCCGGCCTTTGCTGGACTGGCCGCTTGAGAAACTGGCCGATGCCCCCCCACTCAAGATCACTGAAATGCGCGCTGTTGGCGATGACTGGCGAGTCACTGCCATACCTATGCCGGCAGCGAGCGTATAATTCTGACCGGGCGCTCAAACGCCCGTCCCGTTTTCCAGGAGAAGGCCATGTTCACCGGCATTATCGAATCCATCGGCAGCATCCGTGCCATGACCCCCAAAGGCGGCGATATCCGCCTGCTGGTTGAAACCGGCAAGCTGGACCTCGGCGACGTCAAGTTGGGCGACAGCATTGCCGTAAGCGGTGTGTGTCTGACCGTCATCGAGCTGCCGGGCAACGGCTTTGCCGCAGATGTCAGCCGGGAAACCCTGGACTGCACCGCGATGAACGACCTCAAGGCTGGCAGCCCGGTCAACCTGGAAAAAGCCCTGACCCCGACTACCCGCCTGGGCGGCCACTTGGTCAGCGGCCACGTCGACGGCGTTGGCGAAGTGGTTTCGCGTAGCGAAAACGCGCGCGCCGTGGAGTTTCGCATCCGTGCGCCAAAAGAACTGGCCAAGTACATCGCCCACAAAGGCTCGATCACCGTCGACGGCACCAGCCTGACCGTGAACGCCGTGAATGGCGCCGAATTTGAACTGACCATCATTCCCCACACCCTGAGCGAAACCATCATGGCGTCCTACCAGCCAGGTCGCCGGGTGAATCTGGAAGTCGACTTGCTTGCCCGTTACCTGGAGCGCCTGTTGTTGGGCGATAAGGCCGCAGAGCCAGCATCTGGGAACATCACTGAAAGTTTTCTGGCCGCTAACGGCTACCTGAAATCCTGACCAAGGGGGTGCCGCGTGGCGCTCAATAGCATCGAAGAACTGGTTGAAGACATCCGCCAAGGCAAGATGGTCATCCTGATGGATGACGAAGACCGTGAGAATGAAGGCGACATCATCATGGCCGCCGAAGCCTGCAAAGCTGAGCACATCAACTTCATGGCCAAGCACGCTCGCGGGCTGATCTGCATGCCCATGAGCCGTGAGCGCTGCGAATTGCTCAAGCTGCCGCTGATGGCGCCGCGCAATGGCTCGGGGTTTGGTACCAAGTTCACCGTATCGATTGAAGCGACCACCGGCGTGACTACTGGTATTTCCGCGGCCGACCGTGCACGTACCGTGCAGGCCGCCGCCGCGAAAGACGCCAAGGCCGAAGACATCGTCAGCCCAGGCCACATCTTCCCGCTGATGGCCCAGCCGGGCGGAACCCTGGCCCGCGCCGGCCACACCGAAGCGGCCTGCGACTTGGCACGCATGGCCGGTTTCGAGCCGAGCGGCGTGATCTGTGAAGTGATGAATGACGACGGCACCATGGCCCGTCGCACTGAACTTGAAGCGTTTGCCGCCGAACACAGCATCAAGATCGGCACCATTGCCGACCTCATTCACTACCGTATGATCCACGAACGTACCGTTCAGCGGATTGCCGAGCAGCCGCTGGACAGCGAACTGGGCCAATTCAATTTGGTGACCTACCGTGATTCAGTGGAAGGCGACGTGCACATGGCGCTGACCCTGGGCAAAATTTGCGCTGAAGAGCCGACCCTGGTGCGCGTGCACAACATGGACCCGTTGCGCGACCTGTTGATGGTCAAGCAACCGGGCCGTTGGAGCCTGCGCGCCGCCATGGCGGCGGTCTCCGAGGCAGGCAGCGGTGTGGTGTTGCTGTTGGGCAACCCGGTGGATGGTGACGTGTTGCTGGCGCATATCCGCGAAACCGCCGATCAGGTGCCAGTGAAAAAACCGACGACCTACAGCATCGTCGGTGCCGGTTCGCAGATCCTTCGCGACCTGGGCGTGCGCAAAATGCGCCTGATGAGCGCACCGATGAAATTTAATGCGATATCCGGTTTCGACCTGGAAGTTGTAGAATACGTGCCCTCCGAATAAAGGCTGGCGATTTTTGCCCCTTGTTCGCGGTTAAAACATCACTGAGGGACGCACTTTTCGCGTCCCGGCTCTTTAAGAGATTTGTCGAATGACCCTGAAGACCATCGAAGGTACCTTCATCGCCCCCAAAGGCCGCTATGCCCTAGTGGTTGGCCGTTTCAACAGCTTCGTGGTTGAAAGCCTGGTAAGCGGTGCCGTTGACGCCCTGGTTCGCCACGGTGTGAGCGAGAGCGATATCACTGTCATCCGTGCCCCTGGCGCCTTCGAAATTCCACTGGTTGCGCAAAAAGTTGCACAGCAGGGTGAATACGCGGCGATCATCGCCCTGGGCGCGGTCATTCGTGGCGGCACTCCGCACTTCGAATACGTGGCCGGTGAATGCACCAAGGGCCTGGCCCAGGTGTCCATGGAGTTCGGCGTGCCAGTCGCTTTCGGCGTACTGACCGTAGATTCCATCGAACAAGCCATCGAGCGTTCCGGCACCAAGGCGGGTAACAAAGGCGCTGAAGCTGCTCTGTCCGCGCTGGAAATGGTTAGCCTGCTGTCGCAGTTGGAGGCCAAGTGATTTCCGACGAAAGCGATCAGTTCAACCCTAAGGACCCGCGCCCCTCCGACGCTGGTAAGCCATCCAAGAGCGAAAAGCGCCGTGGCGCCCGCCAGCTCGCGACTCAGGCGCTTTACCAGCGCCACATGTCTAAAACCTCGCTGAACGAGATCGAAGCGCAGTTTCGCGTCGATAACGACTTTACGTTTGCCGACCAGAACTACTTCCACGACATCCTGCACGGTGTGCATGCCAATCTGACCGAGATCGACACGGCCCTGGCACCTTGCCTGGACCTGACCATCGAAGAACTGGACCCGGTTGAATTGTGCGTGATGCGCCTGTCCACCTGGGAGCTGCTCAAGCGCGTCGACGTGCCGTATCGCGTGGTGATCAACGAAGGTATCGAGCTGGCGAAAGTCTACGGTTCGACCGACGGCCACAAGTTCGTCAACGGCGTGCTCGACAAACTGGCCCCGCGCCTGCGTGAAGCCGAAGTGAAGGAACACAAGCGCTAAGTAGCGCTTGAGTCCCGAATGGGCGAGTTTGAGCTGATCCGCCAATTCTTCGCCGCCGCGCCCTGTGCGCAAGGCGGCGAAGGCATTGCCTTGGGGATCGGCGACGACTGCGCCTTGCTGACGCTCCCCGCTGGGGAGCAGTTGGCAATCTCCACCGATACCTTAGTTGCCGGCGTGCATTTTGCCGACCCGTGTGACCCGTTCCTGCTCGGCCAGCGCTCGCTGGCCGTAGCCGTGAGCGACTTGGCCGCCATGGGCGCCCATCCCCTTGCCTTTACCCTTGCCCTTACCACGCCGACGGTCGATGCCGATTGGCTGCAACGCTATGCCCAGGGTTTGAACGCCATGGCGCAAAGCTGCGGCGTGGGTTTGGTCGGTGGCGACACCACGCGCGGGCCGCTGAGCCTGACGCTGACGGTATTTGGCCGTGTGCCTGCCGGGCAGGCGTTGACGCGTGGCGGCGCGCAGCCGGGCGATTTACTGTGTGTGGGTGGAGAACTGGGCAATGCGGCGGGGGCTTTGCCACTGGTGTTGAAACAACGCACGGCTGACGCCTCCCTCGCCGAACCCCTGCTGGCCCATTACTGGTCGCCACAACCACAGCTGGCGCTGGGCCTGGCTTTGCGGGGTAAGGCGACATCCGCCATGGATATCTCCGACGGGCTGTTGGCCGATTGCGGGCATATCGCCAAGGCATCGGCTGTCAGCCTGCTGATCGAGCGCCAGCGGTTGCCGTTGTCCAAGGCCTTGTTGGCGTTTGTCGGCGATGCCGAGGCGCGCGTGGCGGCCTTGAGCGGAGGCGACGACTACGTGTTGGCGTTTACCCTGCCACCTGCCGAGCTGGCGCCCTTGTTGTCCGATGGTTGGCCGATCAACGTGATTGGCCGGGTGGAGGCCGGGCAGGGTGTAACGCTGCTCGATGCCACTGGGCAAGACATCACCCCGGTCGTGCGCGGCTATCAGCATTTTCGCGAAACGCCCTAAACCGGCCACCTGCGCTACCCTTTATACGGTTGTCACGGTGTAGGAGGTTGTCACCATGGATGTACGCCGCCGCTTGCTGGTTATGCTGTGTGCCGTCGTGTCGCTGGTGCAGGCGCAAGAAGCGACGGTGCCTGGCAAGATGGTGCTGGCCAGTGAGGAATGGAGCGACTACACCAACAAAGATGGCAGCGGTCTGGGGTGGGATTTAGTGCGACAGATCTTTGAGCCGGTTGGTATCACCGTGCAAACCCGCAGCGAGCCCTATACCCGCTCGATCGGCCTGGCTCGGCGTGGCGAAGTGGATGGCTGGCTCGGCTCTTACCGCGATGAGGCCAGCGGCGTGTCGTACCCGCACTGGAACTTCGACGCCGACCACATCTACGCTCTGGGCTTGGCGACTACGCCGACGCCTAGCATTGCCACGCTGGGCAACTACCGTTTGGCCTGGGTGCGCGGCTATAAGTACGAGAAGTACCTGCCGAATCTGCGCCGATTTCATCAGGTCGAACGCCGAGACGGCATTTTGCCCATGCTGCAGCACGCTCGCGCCGACTTCTATATCGATGCGCTCACCGAAGCCAAGTACGTCTTGAGTCAGTCTGATGACCCGTCGCAATTCAAGCTTACGCATATCGCCGAACTGCCGCTTTACATAGGCTTTGCCGACACTGAGCGCGGGCGGGCATTGATGGAGGTGTATGACCAGCGCATGGCCGCCTTGGTTAAAAGTGGTGAGCTGAAGCCGATTTTCGACCGCTGGAAACAGCCGTACCCGTTTTGACTCGCATAGAACCGAGACGAAGGCCAATCGAACCGATTGATCTTTATCAGCGATAATTCAGCTTAAGCGTCTGTAGGAACCTGCTGTTACAATGGCGCCCTCTGTGAAATCTGAAATCAGGAGCACACGGTGCCCGTCGTTTTCGTCGCCGCTTCCAAGCTGCCTACCCCTTTTGCCACGTTCACCATGAACGGCTTTCTCGAAGAAGCCACTGGGCGCGAGCACGTCGTGCTCAGCCTGGGTGACCTCACTGACGGCGCGCCGGTGCTGGGTCGCGTGCACTCCGAGTGCCTGACTGGCGATGCGTTGTTCAGCCAGCGCTGTGACTGTGGTTCGCAACTGGAAGCCGCCATGCGCGCCATCGCCCGAGAAGGCCGTGGCGTGTTGTTGTACTTGCGCCAGGAAGGCCGTGGCATTGGCCTGATGAACAAAATCCGTGCCTACGAGCTGCAAGACGGCGGCGCCGATACCGTTGAAGCCAACGAACGCCTGGGTTTCGCCGCCGACCAGCGTGACTACGCGATCTGTCTGCCGATGCTTGAGTACCTGGGCGTGAAGTCCCTGCGCCTGATGACCAACAACCCGCGCAAGGTCAAAGCCTTGACCGAAATGGGCATCACCGTGGCCGAGCGCGTGCCACTGCACACCGGGCAAAACCCGCACAACAAACTCTATTTGGCCACCAAAGCCAGCAAGCTCGACCACATGATGGGCAACGAGCATCAGGGCGAGGTCGACCGCGCGTGACCCGTGGTCAGGTGAAACGCCGGCTGTCCTTCAACTGGTGGCAGTACCTGGCCCTGGCATTGCTGCCGCTATTTGTGATCAACCTGGTGTTTGGCCAGGCCGAACCTTTGCTTCCCGTGTTGGCTATGCCGTTCTTTATTGCAGGCGTGGCCTCAATGTTTCTGAGCCTGCGTTATTTTCATGGCTATAAACACGCGCTGATCGCCACCGCCAAAGCCCTCGACACCGCTGAAGAACCGGCTGCCTGGATTACCCTCGCGGCCCGACGTCGCACGGCTTTGCTGGTGGCGGCGATACCGGCCTGGATCGGCGCGCTGGCGGTGTTTGTCGGCCTGGAAGCCGTGCCGCTGTTCCTGCTGGCGCTGTCGACGCTGGTACTGTTTTACCTCTACCGCATCCCGCGTCAATTGGGATGATGCGCTACTGGCTGGCGGTGCTGCTGCTGGCAGTCAGTGCCCAGGCGTTGGCGGTCGAGCGCGTCGTCAGCCTGGCGCCGTCACTCTCTGAAATCGTGCTTGAACTGGGCGCCGCCGACCTGCTGGTGGGCGTGCTCGATGGCGGCGAACGCCCGGCGGCATTGGCGCAAGTGCCCTCGGTTGGGCAATACGGGCAATTGAACATGGAGCGCCTGCTCAGCCTCAAGCCTGACCTGATCCTGCTCTGGCCCGGCAGCGTTGGTCCTGCGCAACGCGAGCAGTTGCAGCGCCTGAATATCCCCGTCTACGTCGCCGAACCGCATAGCCTTGAACAGCTGACGTCCCAGATCCAAGCCATCGCTCAACAACTGGGCCGTGAAGAGGCGGGTCGACAATTAGCGGCGCAGTTACGCCAGCGCCTGGCCGAACTGCGCCAACGCTATCAGCGTGCCGAGCCCTTACGGGTGTTTTACCAAGTGTGGAACCAGCCGCTGTACACCGTGGGCGGTGGGCAAATCATCAGCGATGCGCTGAGTGTGTGCGGCGCGCGTAATGTATTCGACGACCTGAAGCTGCCCGCGCCACAGGTCAGCATTGAGTCGGTGTTGCAGCGTAATCCGCAGCTGATTCTGGCTGCCGATCAGGTGCAACTCGATGCCTGGAAGGCCTGGCCGCAAATAGCGGCGGTGGCCGAAGGCCGGTTGCAGATAGTCCCGGACAAGGGGCTGGAGCGGCCGAGCGGGCAGATGATCGAGGCTATCGCGAAGCTCTGTCAGTCAGTGGCCCCCCAGCGCTGACAATCCGTTGTGTTTCCATCCTGGTCGGTGCGATTGATCTACCAAGATGTCGGACTTTGCCTCCAGATTTACGCACCCAGGGTTGCTAGTGTCGCCGGTCCCCCATTCGGGTTAATTAGGCAGCATAAGGACACATCATGCGTTATCTCTTCGCGTTTGCGGGTACAGCCCTCGTATTGACGCTGATAAGCGGGTGCGATCTGTCACAAAGACTCTCTGAGCTCAGGACATTTGGTAACCATCCTATAGTCGACAGGACTTCTTCGATGGACAGCACCCAGCAAGACATCCTGAACATTCAGAAACCCACGAAAATCACCTCTATCCGTGGCGGCACCGCACAGTGCTTCGACTACGCATTGGCGCGTGATGGAAAAAGCGCCGATTATTTCGTCTCTTTCACCTCCAGTGGGTGGGTTAACGCCTGGGGCTACGCAACCTGCAGCACCGCGTTGGCCGAGGGTAGCCTGGCGTCCAATGAGCGGGTCAGCAGGAAATACTGATCATTGATGCTGTGTTGCGAGGGTGGCGCGTGAGCGTTGATTGCGCTGCAACGCTCGCGTGAACGTTACGTGTTCTCCTACCGGTTATTAAGAGTTGTCCATCGGGTAGTTTCGGCGCCAGGGCGATACGCTGCTGTCCGCGATGCGTGCTGCATAGCGATCGTTCAAAAACAGGAGGTGGCCATGCGCCGTTTGATATTCGGTATTTCTACCGCTCTTTTGCTCACCGGTTGCAACACACTGGAAGGCGTCTCAACGTTGATGGATTTCAGCAACCACCCCGTCGCAGCCAAAGCCGCAGAGGGCAGCAGGGCTACAAAGCAGGACATTCTTGCGATCCAGCAACCCACGCGCGTTACCCCGGTTCGCAATGGCAGTTCACAGTGCTTTGACTATGAGTTGGAAAACAAAGGTAAGAAAAAGGATTTGTATGTCGGCTTTACCGATACGGGCACCGTCAACGCATACGGGTACATAACCTGCACGGAAGCCATCAAGGCCGGCTACCTGAACAGCAACGCGCCTTCCCGGCAGATTTACTGAGCCGGATCGTTACAGCTGCGGTGTCCACGTCAGGCCCAGCATCCAGGTCTGGCCCTCTTCGCGGTAGTCCTGATTATTGGAAAAGTCGGGCGAATTGTAGCTGTAGCGAGCACGTGCATACTGGCGGTCCAGCAGGTTGTCGACCTTCAGCGAAACACGGACTTCATGAGTGATCGCCCAACTGCCACGTACCCCGAGTAGCGCATAACCGCCCAGGCGATTGCGGTTGTCTTCATCGTCATAGCTGCTGCTGATGGCTTGCCAACTGGCACCCACACCCAACTTATCGAATTGCCGGTCCAGATCCAGGCTCAAGGTGCGCCGTGCGCGACGCGCCAGGGTGTGGCCGGTATCGCGGTCGCGCGGGTCGATAAATGCCACGCCCAGGTTGCCCTGCCAGCCAAACAGTTCCTGCTTGAGCGCCGCTTCAAAGCCATTGATGCGTGCCGACGCCACGTTTTGTGGCTTGTAGTTACTGTCGGCAACGATCGCGTCGCTTAAATCCGTGCGGTACAGCGAAGCTTCCAGGCGCGTACTGTCACTCAGTTGGCTACGCCATTGCAGCTCGTAGCTTTTCGAGGTCTCGGGCAGCAGGTTGGGGTTGCTGTACCTGGTGTCGGGGTAATAAAGGTCGTTGAAGGTCGGCGCACGGAAGCCTTCGCTGTAGCTCAGCAGTACGTCATTGTCGGCGTTGATCGGCACGGTAAGGGTGCCGCTCCAACTGTTCTGGCCACCGAATTGCTGGTTCTGGTCGCGGCGCAGGCCCAGTTCGGTGGAGAACCACTCGCCGTGGAAACGATGCTGCACAAAGGCGGCCCGGTTCCAGCGGCTGTTCTCGGTAAAGGCGCTGGAGCCGTTGAAGCGGTCTTCGTACCAGTCGCCGCCGAGGATCAGGCTGTTTTGCTCATCCAGCGTCAGGTCGTTTTGCCAGTTGACCGAGTCGCGGTAGGTGTTGAACACGCTGAAATCATCACTGAGCTTATCGCGCTTGGTATCACGGTTCTCGCTGTGGCCCAGCTCCAGGCGCGACTGCCAGCGTTCATTCAACTTGGCGTCGACATAGCCGCTGGCGCTGCTCACGGTGTAGTCGGTGTAGGGTTTTTGCCCAACTGTCTGTTCGGTAGTGGCGTCGTAGCGACCAAAGCTGTTGTCGTATTCCGACTTGCCGCGGTTATCCAATAGGTTGAAACCCACTTCCAGCTCATCTTTGAAGGCATGGCTGAGGTTCAGGCTGATGGACTGATTGCGATAGGCATCATGGTCGCCATCGCTGGGGAACGATTCGTGTGTAGCGTTGATACCCGCCGTGTCATCCAGGCTCGCTCCCACGTTGAAGCGCGTGTGCTCATCACCGCCAGACAGGCCAAGGCTGCGCTCCCAGGTCTGGTGGCTGCCAAACCCCAGTTTCAAGCGTGGCTGCAGGCCCTGCTCGGCATTGCGCCGGGTAAAAATCTGGATCACCCCGCCAATCGCGTCGCTGCCGTAGATCACCGAGCGCGAGCCGCGCAGCACTTCCACGCGTTCAATCTGGTCGACGTTCAGGTATTGCAGCCCGCTGTCGCCGGAGGTGGTATTGGCGATGCGCTGGCCATCGACCAGTACCAGGCTTTGTGCGGCCTTGGTGCCGCGAATGAAAATCCCCGGCAGGCTACTGCGACCACCGGTGGGCGCGACTTGCACACCGGGCACGCGGCGGAGCAAATCGCTCACGCTGGTGGGTTGCAAGCGGTCGATGTCATCGCGGGTAAACACGGTGTTGGCGGCGCTGCTGTCATTGCGCGCCTGGACCTGGCGGTTGGCGCTGATCACCACGTTGGCAAGTTTCAGCGCATCGTCACGCTCAAAACTGTCGGCCAACAGGTCAGTGGCGGGAAGCAGCAGCAAGGGCAGGGCGAGGTGAAGGCGGTTCATGGGCTGTCCATAGCATTTAAAAATGGCACAAAAACCAATGTGGGAGCGGGCTTGCTCGCGAATGCGGTGGCACATTCAACATCCCAGTTGACTGACACTGCGCATTCGCGAGCAAGCCCACTCCCACATTTAGTCCCGGTTTCCACCGGGAGGTCGGGTTACAGGCCCAGCAGCGCCATGCGCTCGCGCACCGAAGCCTCAATCCCGGCTTCATCCAGCCCACACTCAGCCAGCATCTGCGCCGGCTTGGCATGTTCGACATACACATCCGGCAAGCCCAAGTGCAGCACCGACTTGAGGATGTTCTCGCGCGCCAGGAATTCACTGACCGCCGCACCGGCGCCGCCCATGATGGCGTTTTCTTCGACGGTTACCAGTAACTCATGGCTACCGGCGATCTCGCGCACGAGTGCCTCGTCCAGCGGTTTGACGAAGCGCATGTCGACCACAGTGGCGTCGATCTTCTCGGCCACCTTCAGCGCTTCGGCCAATTGCACGCCAAACACCAGGAACGCCGTCTTGCTGCCTTGGCGCCGCACGATGCCTTTGCCGATCTCAATCGGTTCAAGGTCTTTCTCGATCACGGCATTCGGGCCATTACCGCGCGGGTAACGCACGGCAGCGGGGCCGTTGTACAGGTGGCCAGTGCTAAGCATCTTGCGCAGTTCGTTTTCGTCGCTTGGCGTCATCACCAGCATGCCGGGGATGCAGCGCAAGTAAGACAAGTCGAAGCTACCCGCGTGCGTCGGGCCGTCTTCGCCGACCAAACCGGCGCGGTCGATGGCGAACAGTACGTCAAGGTTCTGCACCGCTACGTCATGCACCAGTTGGTCATAACCGCGTTGCAGGAAGGTGGAGTAGATCGCTACCACCGGCTTGGCGCCTTCACAGGCCATGCCGGCAGCGAACGTAACGGCGTGCTGCTCGGCAATTGCCACGTCGAAATAGCGCAGCGGGAAACGCTCGCTGAACGCCACCAGGTCGGAGCCTTCCTTCATCGCCGGGGTAATGCCCATCAGGCGCGGGTCGGCGGCAGCCATGTCGCACAGCCATTCGCCAAACACGCCGGAATACTTCGGCCCGCTGGCTTTTTTCGGCGCGGCGGCGGGGGCGTCCAGCGGGTCGAGCTTGGTGATCGCGTGGTAACCAATCGGGTCGACTTCCGCCGGGGCGAAGCCTTTGCCTTTTTTGGTGACGATATGCAGGAACTGCGGACCTTTGAGGTCACGCATGTTACGCAGCGTGGCGATCAGGGTGGGCAGGTCATGGCCGTCTATCGGGCCGATGTAGTTCCAACCAAGCTCTTCGAACAGGGTGCCGGGCACCAGCATGCCTTTGGCGTATTCTTCGGTACGCCGAGCAATTTCCCACGCGCCGGGCAGACGCGAGAGCACCTTCTTGCTGCCTTCGCGCATGCTGGCGTAAGTGCGGCTGGAAAGGATTTTTGCCAGGTAATTCGACAGTCCACCGACATTGCGCGAAATCGACATGTCGTTGTCGTTAAGGATCACCAACATGTTGGCGTTCACTTCCGGCGCATGGTTCAGCGCTTCGAAGGCCATGCCGGCAGTCAGTGCGCCATCACCAATCACCGCAATCGCCTTGCGCTCACTGCCTTGCAGTCGGGCGGCAATCGCCATGCCCAGTGCGGCACTGATGGAGGTGCTGGAGTGGCCGACGCCAAAGGTGTCGTACTCGCTTTCTGAGCGGCGTGGGAAGGCGGCCAGGCCGTCTTTCTGGCGCAGAGTGGCCATGCGCTCGCGACGGCCGGTGAGAATTTTATGCGGATACGCCTGATGGCCCACGTCCCACACCAGCCGGTCGTCCGGGGTGTCGAACACGTAATGCAGGGCAATAGTCAGCTCGATGACGCCTAAGCCGGCACCGAAATGCCCACCGGTCTGACCGACCGTGTAGAGCAATTCCAGGCGCAACTCATCGGCCAGGGTTTCCAGCTCGGCTTCACCCAGTCGACGCAGGCCGTCCGGCGTGGCAGCACGGTCGAGCAGGGGCGTGGACGGGCGCTTGCGGGGAATCTCTTGAAACGTCGTGGGCATCAGGCGAATCGTTATAGGTATAGAAGAGGCGGCAGTTTACCTCAAGCCGTGCAAACTGCCCACGCAGAGCGCCGAACTTGGCCGATATGCGGCTGCAATGGCCGCCGTTATCAGTGGCGGCGTTCGACGATATACCGCGCCAGGTCACGCAATGGCTCAGCCGCCGCGTCGAAAGGTCGCAGGGCGTCCAGGGCTTGGTCGCGCAGTTCCAGGGCATACGCCTTGGCGGCTTTGAGGCCGAGCAGGGCCGGATACGTCGGTTTATCGCGTGCGGCATCCGCACCTTGGCGTTTACCCAGGGTCGCGGTATCACTTTCAACGTCGAGAATGTCGTCCTGCACCTGGAACGCCAGGCCGATGGCCCGCGAATAGGTCTGCAGTGCGGTCAATTGCTCAGCTTCGGCACGGCCACTGGCCAGGGCGCCTAAGTGCACGGCGGCTTCGATCAGCGCGCCGGTCTTATGGCGATGCATGTGTTCGAGGGCTTGCTGGTCCAGCTTGAGGCTGACCGAACCCATGTCGATCGCTTGCCCGCCGACCATGCCGGCCGGGCCTGCGGCCAGAGCGAGGGCGGTCACCATACGCAGGCTGATCTCAGCGTTCACGCTGTTCAGGCGCGGGTCCAGCAAGGCGCTGAATGCCAGGCTCTGCAGGCCATCACCGGCCAGGATCGCATAGGCCTCATCAAAGGCTTTGTGGGTGGTTGGCTGGCCGCGACGTAAATCGTCGTCGTCCATTGCCGGCAAATCGTCATGCACCAGGGAGTAGGCGTGAATCAGCTCAACCGCACACGCCGCGCCATTGGCTTGCTCGGCACGCACGCCCAAGGCTTCACAGGCCGCATATGCCAGCAACGGGCGCACGCGCTTGCCGCCATTCATCACGCTGTAGCGCATGGCTTCATAGAGGCGATTCATTTGCGGGCTTGGCGCAACAAACAAGGGCTCGAGCGCCGCATTCACCCGGGCTTGGCTACTGGCCTGATACGCGTCGATCATTCGGGCTGTTCCGCATCGAAAGATTCTTCGGCCAACTCCCCGTCACGTTCCAGCAATACCTGGACCTTCTGCTCTGCCTGCGCCAATGCGCTCTGGCAGTCGCGCGTCAGGCCGATGCCTTGCTCAAACGCTGTCAACGAGTCCTCCAGCGACAACTCGCCGTTCTCCAGACGCTCGACCAGGGTTTGCAGGTCGGCGAGGGATTGTTCGAAATCGAGTGCAACTTTTTTGCGGGCCATGGCGGCTATTCCGGTAGACGGTAAACCGGCGCGACACTAGCAGACATGGGGATTGTGGGCAAATGAGTGGGTGGCTTCAGTCGCTTCAGTCATTGATTTGCTAGCGCGTACTACGGCCTCCGCCAGGCAAACGGACCAGACAGTTTTTTTCCAACAGGTCAGTAAGATGCCGGGTTGTGGTGGCCTTGGACGCCTTCGCTACTGCCTGGTACTGCGCGGCGTTGGTGCCGTGTTCGAAGCTTTTTTCATCGCCGTCGAACAGGCCAGCTCCCACAGGGGGATTTGCGCTTGCAGGATAAACGTCTACCTGAAATCAAGCCGTGTGCTTGCTCCCTGTCTCCATGTCCGTGCTGCCCCAAGGCCGCCAGTCGTCGGTGTGCCGCTCACTGCCATGCGGCCCACTGGAACTGGTCCCGCCGGCCAGGAATTTCTCCCACAGGTTCTTGCTGTCCGGGTCGCTGTCTTTGTGCAGGTACGGCGCCAATCGCGCCAAGGAGCTGCCTTTTTTGTCTTTGGTTTCCTTGAAGTGTTTCCACTCGTCCGACTGATACTCGAACATCGATTTGTCGTCCGGCGTGTCGCGGCCGCCGTACATGTAGGTTGCATAACGCGCGTATTCGAGCTTGTCGCCCCAGTCCTCCTTGGTCACGCCAGCGTCGGCCAGGTCCTTGAAGAACTTGCCTTGTGAGTCGGTCAGCTTTTGCATTTTTGCGTGTTCGACCGCCTCGGCAATCAGGGTGCCTGCGACCCCGAAGATCACACCTGCCACGGCGAAAATCGGACCTGCAACACGCGCGCCGATGGCGAGCCCACGTATAACCGTCGCGGCAACATCACCGGCCAGTTTGCCTGCCAGATGAGCACCTTTGGGGGCGAACATCGCGATGGTATTGGCGATCGCCATACCGGTACCGGACGCACCACCGCCCAGCGTGAAGGCAGCGTCAGTTTTTTCCAATGCGGTCTTGGCATTTTTCAGTTTGCGCGCGCCGGAAACGATGTCCATCACGCCGCCGGTCAAGTCCAGGCCAGCACCGCCCATAAAGCGCAGGAACGAGCGCCCGGAGGCGATCGCAATTTCGGATTTTGACGCCGGAGTACCTTTGCCGGGAATGTCCTTGACGCCCATGTGTTCGCCAAGGGATTTGGCGGCGTTGTTGTACTCCTTTACCTCGTCGGCCGACAGGTTGCCCACGTCGAGTTTCTTGAGGGTTTCGGATGACTCTTTGACGCGGGTGCTGATGGCGGCGGCCAGTGCGTCAGATTTTTTAGTGGCTTTTTTACCCCAGATATCCGGGAGATTCTCATCAAGCAGGCCCAGCCAATCAGTGGCTTTGCTTTTTGCCGGGCCTTTATTCTCTTTGTTCACGTCAGGGTCATCGGGCTCAGTGCCACCCAGGGTTTTCGCAATATTCGAACCGAACTTGAGGAAGTCGTTCGTAAAGCTCAAACCGGCGACCAGGTCTTTCGCGGCGGCGATTTTCTGGTCGTCGGTCATGTTGCCGCCGCCATTGGCGATCTGCAGGGCGCCGCTGACCAGGTTCATGGTGCCCGCCATGGCACTCAGCCCGCCAGTGGAGCTGGCGGTGTGCAGCACCTTCTTCAAGGAGCCTGCGGACGCCTCGCGCTTATCGCCCAGGCCCTTCAACTGAGTGTCGACCACCTTGTCGATGGCTTTCGGGTCGCCGCTGGCGGCGGCGAGACGAATGGCGGCTGCGATCTGTTTGTTTTCGGCCGGAGTCAGCCCTTTGATATGGCCGTCGAGGATGTCGATCTCATCCTTCATCTTCTTGTACATGTCGTAGGTTTTGTCGCCCTTGTCCAAGCCACCGAGGACGGCGTTGATACCGCCCTTGATCATCGTGAACGAGGCCTTCAGGCCGCTTTCGGCATTTTCCGGCGAGACCTTGTCGGGGTTTTCCATATAGGTGTCGAGTTGGTGCGTCATCATGTTCTGGTCGAACGTCTGACGGCGCGCGGTGTAGCTGTCCGGTTCGAGAATGCGCAGCGACTCGAAATAGCGGTCTACATCCAACTCGGCTATTTCAGCTTTTTTCGGATCGCCCGAGTCATTCATCGCGATTACATACTCTTCGAAGTTCAAGTTGGCATCACGGGTGCCCTCTTTGAAGAGTGCGGGGAAGACTTGTTCGCGCACGTCGTTGAGTCGATCTTCCGACAAACTACCGACACTTTTCTTTAGTTCTGCATCGTAACGGTCCTTAATGCCTTCTTTGCCCATCAATGTGGAAATTTCTTTGGCGAGTTTGTCCTCGTCGACCATTTCCTTGACGTCTTTGCCGTTCAACTTGGTCGGGCTCTTATCCGTCTCACGGTAAGTGCCGCTGCCCAGGTTGATGCTCTCGGCGTAGCCGTACAAGTCGTAGCCGCTATCCAGTGCGGCCTGGGCGTCCATCAGCTTGACGATCTTGGCTTCATCCGAGTCTTCGGTCAGCTTGCCGCTCTTGATGTCATCGCGAATACCCTGCACAAAGTTCTCGGCCGTCTGGCCGCCCACGGTCTTGTCGTTGGGCAACTCCATGTCCATCAGCCCTTCGGCACCGAAGGTGGGGATGTTGTACTTGTCGCGCAGGGCCTGTACGTCTTCGGGCTCATCGGGCGGCGCGGCCTTGTCGGTGTGGGTCGCGTCTTTGACGTGCATCAGGTCGCCTTTGAGGCTTGAGTAGCCGTACTTGCCGAAATCCTGCAAGCGGCCAGCCTCGGTGCCGTGGCGGGCTTCTTTGTCTTTGGTGAAGCCATCGATGCTGTCGTTGTCTTTGTTGCGGGCGTCGTAACCGGTCAGCAGTTTGCCGTTTTCGTCAATGCTGACCACGTGCTCCAGCACCTGGGTGGCGCGGTACGCGGCGTCGGCGTCATTCTCGAAATCACCCACTTGCTTCTTGAGGTTGTCCTTCACACCGCTCTGGTTGCCGAGGTTTTTCAACAGCGGTGTGGCGTCGATAATCTCTTTGGCCGAGCGCGTGTCACCGTCGGGGCGCTTCTGCCTGTCGCCCAAGTCGGACTTGACCACCTCGCCGCGCAGGCTCGAATAGCCATACTTGCCAAAGTCCTGCAGCCGGCCCGCCTCGGTACCATGACGAGCTTCGCCGTCTTTGGTAAACCCGTCGATGCTGTTGTTGCCGACATTTTCACCATCGGTAAGCTTGCCGCTCTCATCGACGTACTCCACATGCTCCAGCACTTTGGAGGCGCGGTAGGCGGCATCCGCGTCTTTCTCAAAATCACCGACCTGCTTCTTAAGGTTGTCCTTCACTCCGCTTTGATTGCCGAGTTGCGCGAGCAGCGGCGTGTCATCAATGATTTGCTGGGCTGAGCGGTTGTCACCTTCCGGCCGCTTCTGGCCTTTGCCCAGCTCATCCTTCGGTGCAGACGCTTTTTTGACCGATTTTTCCCAGGCAGCGACGGAGCTTTTATTATTGACCGCGGCGTCTTTTGGGGTCGTTTCTACCTTCGCTACCATGGTGCTTCTCCTGATGTGATTGTTGCACCGAGCCCTTTTTAAACGCGCAGGGCCGCACAACTTCCTGGTTAACTACCCGAGGCTGTTTATTGAATAGCAAGAGGGCGGCCTTAGTGGCTCGGCCGCTGTACATGAATGCTATGAACTGCAATGTCACGGAACTTAGCACGGGCCTTTGCCCAATTTGCAAAGCCTTCACAACAATTCACAACGCCAAGGCTATTTCGGAACATTTATGCAGTAAGACAGGCACACGCAAAAAAGTCCGCCGTTCAAGGCGGGGTTATCGTAGAGCGCGGCGCTCTGGGGGGGATGAACTGCCTGCGCCGAATAACCGTTGATCAGATTGAGAGGTTGGCAGGGCTACTCTTGAGCGAAGGGGGATTTCGGCGGTGTTGAGCACCGGGGGAAAATCTCACGCGTGAGCTATTGAGCCTTATGAGAATTACCTGTAGATTTTCTCACGCGTGAGTTTTTCACAACGAGGTCAGCACCATGAAAAGCAGCTCTCCATCGAACCCGCAAGCCGGGGTCGATACCGATTCCGCAAGCCGCAAGGGAGAGCGCTTGAAACCGCCTGCGAAAAAGCCATCGAGCTTTTACATGAAGCAGATGCGCGCGGGCCTGGCGGCCGCCGGGTATGTGAAACACGAGACTTGGGTGCTTCCCGAAAATCGAAGCCTGCTCAAGCAAATGGAGAAACAGCTTCGCCAACCGATTCTGGCTGGCTCATTCATGTCGGAGAATTTCATGAGCGCAGGTACTAACTGGAATATCGATCGCCTCTTCACGGCGCTTCAGGCCTTGGATGAAGTGGTTTCCAACGACATTACGCTTTCTCTCGTTCAAGGCTCCGAGTCCAGCATCAAGCTGGAAATGAACGACTTCGGGGGCCTGCCGATTTACATCGCGGTGGTGGGCGAGCAGATCATCGTGGACACCGTGCTGGTCGACGTCGAGTCCATCAGCGACGTAACGGCGTTCAATGACGCGGTGCTGCGCAGCCGGGAGATGTTCCCGTTGTCTTCGATCGGTATCGAGTCCATGCCTAACGGCCAAGTTGTTTACAACATGTTCGGCGCGCTGAGTTCCGACTCCAGCCTGACCAACATCGTGACCGAGGTGAAAACCCTCGTCGACAACGTGCAGCGCGCCAGCGAAGCCTTTGAACGTTTCTTCAACTAATTATTCGGGAGTATCCAATGACTCAGTCCATCTGGAGCAAATTGTTCACTGCGGTACGTGGCGGTGCCAGCGAAGTCGGTGAATCGATCGTCGACCAACAAGCCCTGCGCATCCTCGACCAGGAAATTCGCGACGCTGACAGCGCGCTGGCCAACGCCAAGCGTGAACTGGTCAGCATCATGGCCAAGCACAAACTGGCGGCTGATCGCGTCAGCGAGTACGACGCCAAGATCAAGGACCTGGAGTCCAAAGCGATGGCGGCTATCCAGGCCAATCGTGAAGACCTGGCGATGGAAGTTGCCGAAGCTATTTCAACCCTGACCAACGAACGTGATGTCGAGCAAAAGCAGACCACCGAGTTCGGCGGGTACGCTGAGAGCATGCGCAAAGACATCACCAAAGCCGAAAGCCGGATCAAAAGCCTGCGCCAGCAAGTGGACATGGCCAAGGCGCGCGAAAGCGTACAGAAGGCCCAAGTCAGCGCGTCCATCGCCAATGGCGGTGCCAACGGCAAGCTGGAAACCGCCGTCGGGACGCTGAACCGCTTGCAAGCCAAGCAGCAGCAACGCGCCGCTGAACTGCAAGCCCAGGATGAGCTGGCGGATGCATCCACGGGTACTGACCTGGAGCGCAAGTTGCGCGAAGCCGGTATCACGCCGGACACAGGCAGCGCCAATGCGATTCTGGAACGCCTGAAGCAAAAGTCGGCTGAGTAAACAACGCCGCAGCAGGAAGGGCAGGTCAGTTAAGTGGACGAAATGCTCAAAGCAGTGAAGATCAAATGTGGGAGCGGCGGTGCGACGATTCGACTTGCTCGCGAATGCGTCGGCCCGGCAAGCATTGATGTTGGCTGACCCACCGCTTTCGCGAGCCAGTCGAATCGTTGCGCCGCCGTTCCCACAGGGTCGTTGCGCTTAACTGACCGGCATTAAGGTCTGCCCTTCCTTTTTCTACGTCGAGGTCAGGATGGATACCCTGAAGGGTTTCAAAACAATCGCAGGCTTGGCGCTCTTTATGGTCGTCCTGCAACTGATCAATGTAGCCACCGGTTACAGCCTCATGGTATTCGGCCTGATCCCGAGAACGGTGCAGGGGCTGTTCGGCATCCTCGCCTCACCTTTTTTACACGCGTCCTTCGCGCACCTGAGCGCCAACCTGATTGCCTTTTTGGTACTGGGCACCCTGGTCATTGTCGAAGGGCTCAACCGGTTCATCGCCGTCAGCGCGATCATTATTCTGCTGGGCGGCTCGCTGGTCTGGCTGTTCGGTTTTACCGGCGTACACGTCGGTGCCAGCGGCTGGGTATTCGGGCTCTGGGCCTACCTGCTGTCTCGCGCCTGGTTCCACCGGAGCTGGAGCAACCTGATCACGGCCGCTGTCGTGGCGCTGCTGTATGGCGGGCTGATCCTTGGCTTCCTGCCGCGCCAGGGGATTTCCTTCGAAGGCCATCTGTTTGGTGCGCTCGCCGGGTTTATTGCGGCCAAAGTACTTCTCTCTACGCCGCGCAGCAGGTTTAATGCCGGGTGAATGCTGAGGCGATGACGTCATCAGGAATCAAGTACCCAGGGAATCAGGGACGATATGTCGATTTTTCTTTTGTTGCGTCTCTACGCGTCCTCCCTCTTTCACCGCTTCGGTTGGGCAGGGCTGGTCATTGCCTTGGGTGTACACCTGGGCACGGCGTATCTGGGTTTGGTGTTTCTGGGCGAACAACACCTCACCGCTCCCGCCACGTTTATTTACTTCTATCTCACCACCACGCTCACTGTCGGCTATGGCGACCTCGCACCGCAGACCTCGGCGGGGCGAATTTTTGTCGCCACTTGGGTCATGCTCGGGGGCATTGCGCTGCTGACGGCAGCCATCGGCAAAACCACCAGCAGTGTTATTGATGCATGGAGAAAAGGCATGAAGGGCAAAGGCAATTTCACCGGCAAGGTCGGCCACACCGTGCTCATCGGCTGGGAGGGCGCGTCCAGCGAGCGGGTCATTGAGTTGTTGCTTCAAGATGAAACCTCGAGCGACAACCTGATCGTCATCTGCGACTGCACGCTGGAAGAAAACCCGATGCCTGGAAAGGCGGCGTTCATCAGAGGCGAAAGCCTGTCCTCCACCGCATTACTACTGCGTGCAGGTGTTCCCGGTGCCGAGCGGGTGCTGGTGCGAACCCCGTCCGATGACCTGACACTGGCCACCGTGTTGGCGGTGAATCAGTTGAGCCCTGTGGGGCACGTGGTCGCCCACTTCAATGAAAGTGAAATTGCCGCACTCGCCAGCTCCTATGCGCCCAGCCTGGAATGCACCTCAAGCATGGCCATCGAAATGTTGGTGCGCGCCTCTCAGGACCCAGGCTCGTCCGTGGTCATCAATGAGCTGCTGTGCGTGGGGCAGGGTGCTACCCAATACCTGATGAAATTGCCCGAGGCCTTTGAGGCAACGTTCGGCGACCTGTACACGCACATGAAAGAGCAGCACAACGCCACCCTCATCGGCTATCGCGCCAAAGGAGCTCAACAACCGTCAATCAACCCGCCTGGCGCCACCCGCGTTGAAGGCGGCGAACTCTTCTACATCGCCTCTACCCGCCTCAAGGAAATCTCCAATGGGATGGTTTAAACAGTTGATGGGGCTTGAAGCCCCACACGCGAAATCTGAGTCGAAATGGACTGCCGGCGAAGCTCTGCCAGTCACCGGCCCATTGGGCCTGGCACCGGGCAAAGGCGTGATATTCGACACGAGCCTGAAATTGCTGCTCGATGAGAACTCCACGGTAGTGATCCCCGGCTCCCAGGAAATCTGGGCCAACGGCACCGTTGATCTCGGGCAATCGACCTGGCTGTCGCGCTATTACATGAACGACGAAGATTACTGGCTGCAGGTGCACACCACTGGCGAGATCGCCGGGCAGGTCGAATCGGTGATCCTGTTCAACTACCTGAGCGTCGTCACTATCAGCAGTGAAGCGGAACTGCGTCGGCTGGCCGGGCCACAGAGCCTGATCGGGCTGCCGACCTACACCCATAACGGCGTCGAATACGCCCGTGTATGGGGCAGCGAGCCTGGCCAGACAGAACTGGTGGCCATGAGCGAACAGGTGATAAACCCCGAGAACACCTACACCGTCGAGCACCGTTCGATGCTGTACGCCCGCGAGACAGGTCTGACCGATCGTCGAGAGTTTCTGCTGTTTTCCGTCGAAGAAGACGCTGAGGGCTCCATCAGCTTGAGCACCTCGCTGGGCATTTCGCTTTACACAACCGACTTGAATGCGCTCTAAAAAAGGAAGAAGTCCATGCTAGAAGCTCTCTCCATCTCCCTGAACAAAGCTGCGGTGCTTGGGTTTGTCACTTACATCCTCGGCGCAGCGGTCATCTTCGCGCTGTTCCAGTTCATCTACACCCGCGTCACCCCGCACAAGGAGTTCGAACTGATCCGTGCGGGCAACGTGTCGGCGGCGATCGCCCTGGGCGGTGCCATCATCGGTTTCGCCATTCCGGCCAGCAACGTCATTGCCTATTCGATCAGCATCCTCGACTTCGTCGTCTGGGCTGTGATCGCAGCCCTCGTCCAACTGTTGGCCTTTTTGGTGACCAGCCTGGTGCTCAAAGGCGCGTCCGAGCGCATCAAAAACGGCGAACTTGCGGCCGGTATCTACGTGGCCGCCGTGGCCATCAGCGTCGGCATGTTGAATGCTGCGTGCATGACGCCCACCCAGAACTGATTGCGCACGGAGCTCCCGATGAAACGAAGCAAGTACGTCCAGCTGTCGCTGGCAGCGTCGGTCGCCATGGCGATCTCTGGCTGTGGGCCGACGGAAAAAACCTACGATTTGCAAAAGAAGTACAACTTCCAGTCTGTGCAGCAATGCGCCGATGAAAAGCTTCCGGTAGACGTGTGCTCGGATGCCTACATGACGGCCATGGCCGAGCATCGGCGCATTGCCCCGGTGTACGACAGCCAAGCTGATTGCGATGCCGACTTTGTCGCCGACTGGTGTCAACAGGACTCCAGCGGCAAGTTCATCCCAAGGCTGGGCGGTTTCGAACTGACCGCAGCCGGCCAAGTGACGCAATCGCAGGTCGATGCGGCCAATGCTCAAGCCGGCGGTTCCCAAGCGAACAGTGGCGGCTCGGGTTTCTCCACCAGCAGCCTGCTGACGGGCCTGCTGATCGGCAACATGCTCAGCAACAACCGCAACAGCTACCGCTCCGAGCCCGTGTACCGCTATCGCGATGATCGCGGCAACTACGGCAACTCGACGCTCAATCAGCGTGTCTCCAATGGGGCAACCTTCGGCCGCTCCAACCAGGCCCGGTACGGCAGCAGCAACTACACGAGCACGCTTCGTTCCTCCAGCAAGCCGGTGTCCGTGGCGTCCTCTACCTCCCGTGGCGGCTTCGGCAGCAAGGCCAGCGCACGCAGCGGCTGGGGCGGCGGCGGGTCGAGCAGTTAAGGAAACCGGGCGATGAAAAAGATCCACTGCGCAGAGCGTCATGACTGGAAACAGACCGCCGATAGCCTCGGCTTTCTGTTCCACACCATCGACGACGAACCTTACTGGGACGAGCGCGCGTATTACCAGTTCACGCTCCAGCAAATCGAGCGCGACCTTGAAGACCCGACCACCGAGATTCATGACATGTGCATGGACCTCGTGGCCCGCGTGGTGCAGAGCGAAGAACTGCTTGAGCGGCTGAGCATCCCCGCGCCGTTCTTCGACATGATTCGAACCTCATGGCTCGAAGGCCACCCGCACCTGTACGGGCGCATGGACTTCTCCTACAACGGCACCGGGCCCGCCAAGCTGCTCGAACTCAACTACGACACGCCGACCAGCCTCTACGAGGCCGCGGCGTTTCAATGGGGTTGGCTGGAACAGTGCATTGAACGCGGCCTGCTGCCCAAGCATGCCGACCAGTTCAACAGCATCGACACCAAACTGCACCAGGCCTTCGCCCAATTGCAGGTTAACCAGCCGTTCTACTTCGCCTCGATGAAAGACTCGGTCGAAGACAAAGGCACCACCGACTACCTGCGCCTCGTCGCGGAAAAGGTCGGCATCGAATCACGCCACATCGACATCGAAGACATCGGCCTGACCAGCGACGGCCGTTTCGTCGACCTCGAAGATCGCTGGATTCCCCACCTGTTCAAACTGCACGCCTGGGAATTCATCTTTCACGAGCCCTTCGGCGCCGCGATTGCCCAGTGCGATACCCAGTTCTTCGAGCCCGCCTGGAAAGCCATCCTCTCCAACAAAGGCATCCTGCCGCTGTTGTGGGAATTCAATAAAGGCCACCCCAACCTGCTCGCGTCCCACCTGGATACCGACCCCGGCAAAGCCGTGCCAAAGGGCTGGGTGCGCAAACCGTTCTTCTCCCGCGAAGGCGCCAACATCGAACTGCAAACCGCCGACGGCCTGATCGTAAAAGAAGACGGCCCCTACACCGACGCGCCGTTCATCCTCCAGGAATTCGCACCGCTACCGCGCTTTGGTGACAGCTACACACTGATCGGGTCCTGGGTGATCGGCGATCAAGCCGCAGGGATTGGCGTGCGAGAAGACAATAGCTTGATCACCAAAGACTCCAGCCGTTTTCTCCCGCACCTGATCCTCGACTGAGTGAGTTAAAGGCAAACACCAACGCAATGCTCAAAGCAGCAAAGATCAAATGTGGGAGCGGCGGTGCGACGATTCGACTTGCTCGCGAAGACGGTGTGTCAGTCACCTAATATATGACTGATTCACCGCCATCGCGGGCAAGCCCACTCCGACAGTTTTTTGCCAGCCACACAGCCCCTCAACCTCAGCCCTGACGCGCCGTCACCGCCGCATACCCATTCATCAAATTGCGGTAGTTAGGAATCCGCTGAGACAACAAATTCCCCAACCCTTCCATGTCATTGCGCCAGTCACCCTGCAACTCACACGCTACCGAAAACCAATTCATCAACTGCGCCCCCGCCTGCGTCATCCGGCTCCACGCCGCCTGCTGCACCGTGGTATTAAACGTGCCCGACGCATCCGTCACCACAAACACCTCAAACCCCTCCGCCAGCGCCGACAACGTCGGGAACGCCACACACACATCCGTCACCACACCCGCAATGATGATCTGCTTACGCCCAGTCGCCTTGACCGCCTTAACGAAATCTTCGTTATCCCACGCATTAATCTGACCAGGACGAGCGATATACGGCGCCTGCGGGAACATCTCCTTCAACTCCGGCACCAACGGGCCGTTAGGGCCTTGCTCGAAACTGGTGGTGAGGATCGTCGGCAAGTTGAAGAACTTGGCCAAATCCGCCAGGGCCAGCACGTTATTCTTGAACTCGTTGGGGGAGAAGTCCTGCACCAGCGAGATCAGGCCGGTTTGGTGGTCGACCAGCAGAACTACGGCGTCGTCTTTGTTCAAGCGGTTGTAGGTTGCAGTGCTCATGGTTGAAGTCCTTTTTTTTGGTTGGGTTGGTTGGGTGGTGTGTTCAACATGGGCACAGATTAATGGGTGGGAAGCGGGGGGATAAATCGGGTAGAAGGGGTAAGACTGTCAACTCAGAGATGACAATGGTTGGACGGCCAGCAGTACCCGTCCCTTTCATTTGAAGGACGTTTCCTAGAGAATCCCAGCGGCTTGCGCCAGCAAAATCCCGCGACTAGGCTGCGGACCGTCACTGCACATTCAGTGATCGGGTTTAGTCGCCCGGATTCGATTGGCGCATAAGCAATTCATGAGTCAGGCACCCCTTCGCCTGCATCTTATGGTGGCTGTGCGCAGGGCACCTCCGGGTGCGCCGGGTTCCCAATCGACCGGTCGACTAACCTGCGTACAGCTGCCGCCTTTCGTTTAGTCGCGGATCTTGGCAGCTCCAAATTATCGATTGGAGTTTTGCTATGGATAACGTTGTTTCGGATTTGCCAGCGTCGGCCGCGACTAAGCCATTTACTGTCAATGAAGAGCTGAGCTTTGAAGATGCCTGGGTGCGAGTGGCCGAGTTGCTGCAGTGTGCGGTGGCTACATCGCAAGCACTTGGTGAACCACTGGGTGCGCCGCATCGGGCGGTGATGCATTTAGTGGAGATGGCGAAGATGGTGGCAGATCGGGCTGTGGAGTGTTTGCAGCCGAGGTGACCCGCCTTTGCTTATCCAATTGTCCAACAGCCGTTTGGACAATTGGTTTGTATTTCTCACGGGCATTAAAAAGCCGGCTTGTGGCCGGCTTCTCGGGGACTGCCTCAGCTTGTTTTTGACAAACCTCACCAGCCTTCAAATCGCTCAGCCAACATCACGTCTGGCTGAATAGTAGGGGGCATCCGCGGGAACTCCTCCGCATCGCCAAGCAGGGTGGATAGCGCAAAGCCACCCCCTGCCAAATGTGCGGCGCATGATACCCACATTCACCTCACATGCCTACCTCCGGGTCCGATTTAGAGCCTTCCCAGCCCAACAAGTGTTCGTCCAATGGCACCGGTCGGCGGTTGTTTAGCGTGGACCACCAGAACACCCACCCGATAATCTCGAAGTTTTGCTCAAAGCGTTGTTCGTGGGTGAGGTATTCGTCGGGGTGTTCGCTGGCGTTGTGGCTGCGCATGCGCAGCCCACCGCCGGGGCGGTTGTAGAGGTATTTGATGCGCAGCATGCCGTCGTGTTCGACGGCGTAGATTTCGCCGTCGGTGATTTGCGTGCGGCCGCGGTCGATGGCGAGGGTGGCGCCCTGTTGGATGATGTCGATCATGCTGTTGTCGACCATGTAGGCGCCTACGGCGCGGTCGGGGTTTACGTTGAGGGTTTCGAGGGTGTGCAAGGAGACGCGGATGCGTTCGTTGGAGGTGAAGGTTGGGTGGAGGGCGATCTCCACGTCGATTTTTTCCGGGGGGCAGGCCGGGCCTGTGAGGTATTTGCCGCTTTCTTCGCGGGCGAGCAGTCCTTTGGTGGTGTCGGGGCCTTCGAGCAGGAAGTTGGCCGGGGGGTGTTTGAGGCCTTCGCCGGTGCGTAGCCAACGGCTGGAGACGCAGAGCAGTTCTGCGATCTCGTTGAGTCTGCCCATGGGCACGCCGCGTTTGAACCAGTTGTTCACGTGTTGAGGCGTGACGCCGCGGTTCTTGGCGAAGTCGGAAGCGGAAAGATGAACTTCCCGCAGTAGTGCTTTTAGTCGATCACCTGATGTATTCATAAACAACGAGTTTACTGGCGGGGAAAACACATCAAATAAACCATGCGTTGAATTTCGCGTGTAGGTATTTGCTTAGTTGTAGGGCGATATTTCAATGTTTTTGCTTTATTAAACGCATAGAGTTAAACATTGAACTTTCGGTTTATTTTTTCCCACAAAAAAAGCCCCGAGTAGTCGGGGCTTTTTTGATTGCCGGGGCAATGAGGAGCGGGTATCAGCCTTTGTAGGCAGCGACCGACTTCATGATCTCGGCACGGGCGGCGTCTGCGTTGCCCCAACCGTCGATCTTCACCCATTTGCCTTTTTCGAGGTCTTTGTAGTTCTCGAAGAAGTGCTTGATCTGTTCCAGCAGCAGTGGCGGCAGGTCAGTGTATTCCTTCACGTCCACGTACAGCTGGGACAGCTTGTCGTGTGGCACGGCGATAACTTTGGCATCGCCGCCGCCGTCGTCGGTCATGTTCAGGATGCCGACTGGGCGCGCGCGGATCACCGAGCCAGGGGTAACCGGGTAAGGGGTTACGACCAGCACGTCGAGGGGGTCACCGTCGTCAGCCAGGGTGTTGGGGATGAAACCGTAGTTGGCCGGGTAGAACATCGGGGTGGCCATGAAACGGTCAACGAACAGGCAGTCGCTGTCTTTGTCGATTTCGTATTTGATCGGCGCGTGGTTGGCCGGAATTTCGATGGCGACGTAGATGTCGTTCGGCAGGTCTTTGCCAGCCGGAATCTTGCTGTAGCTCATTGGGCGATGCCCCCGTAGTTGGCCATGGAACATGGCCGGATTGGCCTAAAAGTGGCGGCGATTATAGGCATATTCTGACGCCGATGCCATGCGTCAGACGTCGTACGGCGCGTGGCGTTCCGTCTGATAGCGTGCATCGCTGGCCTGCAGTTGGTGCAGGCGGGCCAGGGGGTCCTGGCGATAAAAGCGGCTCAGTTGCGCGTACACCTGCGGATAACGGTTGGTCAGTAAGTCTGGGGCGCTGAAAAAATATTCGCTGGTGACGGCAAAGAACTCTGCCGGGTTTTCGGCGGCGTAAGGGTCTATTTCGGTGTCTGCGTCCGGGTGGGCGTCCAGCTGGCGATTGAGGTCGTCAAACGCGCTTTGCATCACGCTGGCCCATTCCTGCACGCGCATGTCGTGGTGCAGCGGCGGCAGGCCGTTGGCGTCGCCGTTGAGCATGTCCAGCTTGTGGGCCAGCTCGTGGATCACCAAGTTGTAGCCTTCCCATTGGCCGCTGGCCAAGACGCCAGGCCAGGCGAGGATCACCGGGCCTTGTTGCCAGGCTTCGCCGCTGTGTTCGCCGTCCCACTCGTGCTCGACGCCGCTGGCATCGCGATGACGCTGGGGGCTGATGAAATCGTCGGGGTACAGCACGATTTCGTGAAAGCCTTGGTACCAGTCGAGGTCGCCGAGGTTCATCAACGGCAGTTGCGCCTGGGCGGCGAGCAGCAGGCGTTGTTCCTGGTGCAGGTCGACGCCGGGCAGGGCGGTGAGGTGTTTTTCGGCGAGGAACACCACGCAGGCTTCGCGCAGCCACTGGTCTTGCTCGGCGCTGATGCCGTCGAGGAAGGTCAGGTGGTGGCGCACCCGTTGCCAGGTCTCATCGGCAATCGGGTGCTTGGCCAGCAGGCGCCGGCGACGCCAGGCGCTGAGGGACCACATCGCAGGTTACTGCGGTTTGGCTTCGGAGGAGTTGCTGCCAAAACGGCTGCGGACTACGCCGATGATCATCGGCACCAGCGACAGCAGGATGATGAACACCACCAGCAGCGACAGGTTCTTCTTGATAAACGGCACGTTGCCGAAGAAGTAGCCCAAGGTCACCAGGCCGCCGACCCAGATCACGGTGCCGAACACGCTGAACCCAAAGAAACGAGGGTAAGGCATTTTGGCGATGCCAGCGACGAACGGTGCGAAGGTGCGCAGGATCGGCAGGAAGCGCGCCAGGGTCACGGTTTTGCCGCCGTGCTTGTCGTAGAAGTCGTGGGTTTTTTGCAGGTAGTCGCGGCGGAAGATTTTCGAATTCGGGTTGCTGAACAAGCGCTCTCCGGCTGTTCGTCCGATCACGTAGTTGGTGCTGTCGCCGAGGATTGCCGCCAGCATCAGCAGGCCGCCGAGTAAGACTGGGTCCATGCCGCCGCCTGCGGCCACGGCGCCGGCGATAAACAGCAACGAATCACCCGGCAGGAACGGCATGACCACCAGGCCGGTTTCGCAAAAAATCACTAGAAACAGAATGGCGTAGATCCACACTCCGTAGTTTCTTACCAGCATGTCGAGGTACACGTCGAGATGCAGAATAAGGTCGATCGGGTTGAAATCCATGGATGGCACCTGTGTGAATGGCCCGGCTCAGCAGGCCAGTGCGGGGGCTACGGGTAAGTAAGGCTACGAATGTATGCCGTATTTCTTACAATCCTGAAAGGTCGGCATTATACGTATTGGAAGGTGAAAAGCGTGTGGGTTTTGTAGCGGGGCGTTTCGTGATATTCGCTCATCAATTCACTGCAGATCTGAAGCAACCCTCAGAGGCCCCGCATTCCTTCAGGTGTAATTTGGCGTTTGCTTTTGGGGCTGCTGTGCAGCCCAACGCGAGGCCAGCCCGCTTGCCACAGGAAGCGGGCTGGCCCAGGGACGCTCATTTGCCACGCTGGGAAGCAGAAGGGATTCGGCGTTATCAGTCCTCACTGATCGGCAACACGTAGTTCTTGAACTCCGTATCTTCACGAAACCCAATCGACTCATAGGTCTTCTGTGCCACGTCGTTGTCACTGCTGGTCGACACTCGCAGCCGCACGGCGTGGGTCTCTTTGGCCATTTTCTTGGCCGTGCGCATCAGGTTGTCGGCCACCAGTTGTCGGCGGGCGTCTTCGGCCACGTAGATGTCATTGAGGATCCACACGCGTTTAAGCGACAGCGAGGAATAGCTCGGGTACAGCTGGCAAAACCCCAGCAGTCGTTTGTCGTCATCATCAGCCAGGGCCAGGTAGATCACCGACTCCTTACGGCGCAGGCGCTTTTCCAGAAAGGCCCGCGACGAGTCTGGGAACGGCAGCGCCCCGTAGAACTCGCGGTACTTGACGAACAATGGCGTCAACAGGTCCAGGTGTTCCAGGGTCGCTTGAGTAATCCGCATGCCAGGCCTCAACTTCCAAAGGGGTGATGACCACACACGCGGCCGTGACTGGATGCTGCCTAATGGCGCAAAAAAGCGCAATCATGCGGCTGATAGGTCATTCTGGTGGGCTGAGCAGGAAATTGCCTTTCATCAGGTCAGGATCATCCGATTCGATGGTCTGTACCTGCGCCTCGTCCTTGAGATTGACCCCCGACAGCTGCCGACGACACGCCTCTTTCATCAAGTAAAGCAGGCGATGCGCGGCCATGCCGTAGCTCAAACCCTCAAGGCGCACATTAGAGATGCAGTTGCGATACGCATCGGTGAGGCCGACTTTGGGGTTGTAAGTGAAATACAGCCCCAGGCTGTCCGGCGAGCTGAGCCCTGGCCGTTCGCCAATCAAAATCACCACCATCTTGGCGCCCAGCAACTGGCCGACTTCATCCGCCACCGCTACACGCCCCTGTTCCACCAGAATCACCGGCGACAAGGACCACCCTTCGGCGTGAGTCTGTTCCTCCATCCGTGTAAGAAACGGCAGCGTGTGTTTATGCACGGCCAGCGCCGACAGCCCATCGGCCACCACCACGGCCAGGTCCACGCCGCCAGGGTTGGCGGCGGCATAGTCGCGCAGGCTTTGCGCCGACTCGTCACTCAAGCGCCTCCCCAGGTCTGGGCGTTGCAAATACATATGCCGGTCCACGGCGGCGCTGTGCAGCAACAAGCTGTCACGGCCGCGCTCGGCCATTTGGCTGCTGAGCGCTGCGTGGTCGAAAGGCAGGTGCACGGCATCACGCGCCTGGGCGTGGGCGAATTGAAAGTCCAGCTGCGCGCTGGTGGGAATGCTGGTGCCGGTGCGGCCCAGTGCGATGCGCGCCGGGGTCAGGCGGCGCAGCTCTAGCCACGGGTTATCAGGCAATTCTACTTGCACAGGCGGCTCCTTCATCCCAATTGCTTCAAGGCGTGGCGAAACGCCGGTGGCAGGCTGCTGCCGAAGTGCACCTTGCCGTCGGCTTGCGTGAATATGCCCATTTTCGCCAGCCACTGTTCAAACTCCGGCGCCGGTTTTAAACCCAGTGTTTGGCGGGCGTATAACGCGTCGTGGAACGAGGTGGTCTGGTAGTTGAGCATGATGTCGTCGGAGCCGGGGATGCCCATGATGAAGTTGATCCCGGCCACGCCCAGCAGGGTCAGCAGGGTGTCCATGTCGTCTTGGTCGGCCTCGGCGTGGTTGGTGTAGCAGATGTCGCAGCCCATCGGCACGCCGAGCAGCTTGCCGCAGAAGTGGTCTTCAAGGCCCGCGCGGATGATCTGCTTGCCGTTGTACAGGTACTCAGGGCCGATAAACCCTACGACGGTGTTGACCAAAAACGGCTTGAAATGCCGCGCCACCGCGTAGGCGCGGGTTTCGCAGGTTTGCTGGTCAACGCCAAAGTGCGCGTTGGCCGACAAGGCGCTGCCCTGGCCAGTTTCGAAGTACATCAGGTTCTGGCCCAGGGTGCCGCGGTTCAGGCTCAAGCCCGCGTCATAACCTTCCTGCAGCACGCTGAGGCTGATGCCGAAACTGGCGTTGGCGGCCTCGGTGCCGGCAATCGACTGAAACACCAGGTCCAGCGGCACGCCACGGTTGATGGCCTCGATGGAGGTGGTGACGTGGGTCAGCACGCAGGCTTGGGTGGGGATTTCGTAGCGCTGGATGATCGCATCGAGCATCTCCAACATGGCGCAGATCGAGGCGATGCTGTCGGTGGCCGGGTTGATGCCGATCATGGCGTCGCCGTTGCCGTAGAGCAGGCCGTCGAGAATGCTCGCGGCAATGCCTGCTGGTTCGTCTGTAGGGTGGTTGGGTTGCAAGCGCGTCGACAAGCGCCCGCGCAGGCCCAGGGTGCCGCGAAACTGGGTGACCACGCGGATCTTCTGCGCGACCAAGACCAAGTCCTGCACGCGCATGATCTTGGAGACGGCGGCGGCCATTTCCGGTGTCAAACCGGGCGCCAAGGCGCGTAGGGAGTGTTCGTCGGCCGCTTCGCTGAGCAGCCAGTCGCGCAGGCCGCCGACGGTCAGGTGGCTGACCACGCTAAACGCCTGTTTATCGTGGGTGTCAATGATCAGCCGGGTGACTTCGTCGCTTTCGTAGGGGATCAGCACTTCTTCGAGGAAGTGTTTCAACGGGATATTCGCCAGCGCCATCTGCGCCGCCACCCGTTCGCCGTCGTTTTGTGCAGCGACGCCGGCGAGGAAGTCGCCAGAACGCGCCGGGCTGGCCTTGGCCATCACGTCCTTGAGGCTGTCGAAGCGGTAGGTTTGTGCACCCACCGCGTGGGAAAAGCTTGCCATACAGTGTCTCCTTGGCGACGCGGGCAGGCTGTGAGTAAGCGCCCGCGTCGAGGTTTACGGCAGTTAGTGCAAGGCGGCCTCTGCGGCCTGGATCGCCGCGAATTCTTCTTCCGGCGTACCTGCTACCAAGTGATGCCGGCTGTAGAAAGCAAAGTAAGCAATTAATACTCCATAGATGATCGCGGCGCCAATCACCACCCGTGGATCCACCAGAAAGCCCGCCACTACGGCCACGCAGGCCAGTATCAGCGCAACGCCGGAGGTGAAGATGCCGCCCGGCGTGCGGTATGGCCGGTCCATTTTGGGGCGGCGGATGCGCAAGGTGATGTGCGCGGCCATCATCAGCACGTAGGAGATGGTTGCGCCAAACACCGCCACCAGAATCAGCAAGTCGCCCTGACCGGTCAGCGACAGGCCAAACCCGATGATGCCGGGGATCACTAACGCCAACACTGGCGCCTTGCTTTTGTTGGTCTGCGACAGCTTGCGTGGCAGGTAACCGGCGCGAGACAAGGCGAAAATTTGCCGCGAATAGGCGTAGATAATCGAGAAAAAGCTCGCGATCAGTCCAGCCAGGCCAACCAGGTTGACGAAGCTGCCCATCCAGGTCGAACCGCCGTAGGACAATGCCAATGCTTCAACGAGAGGGTTGCCCGACTTGATCAGGGCGTAAGTACCCGCGCCGCCCGGTGCGATCACCAGAATCAGCAGGGCAAAACTGGTCAGCACCACAATGGCGCCGATCAGGCCGCGCGGCAGGTCACGTTTGGGGTTCTTGGTTTCTTCGGCGGCCAACGGCACGCCTTCGACGGCGAGGAAAAACCAGATGGCATAAGGAATCGCCGCCCACACGCCGACGTAGCCGAACGGCAGGAAGGTGCTGGCGCCTTTGGCCTCGGTCACTGGGACATCCAGCAAATTGGCGACGTTGAAGTGCGGCACCATCGACACCAGGAACACACCCAAGGCAATCGCCGCGACGGCGGTAATCACAAACATCAGTTTCAAGGCTTCGCCCACGCCGAAGATGTGGATGCCGATAAAGATGATGTAGAACGCCAGGTAAATCATCCACCCGCCAATGCCGAACAACGACTCGCAATACGCGCCGATAAACACCGCGATGGCGGCGGGGGCGATGGCGTATTCGATCAGGATCGCGGTGCCGGTGAGGAACCCGCCCCAAGGGCCAAAGGCGCTGCGGGCAAAGCCGTAGCCGCCACCGGCGGTGGGGATCATGGACGACAGTTCGGCCAGGGAAAAACACATGCACAAGTACATGGTGGCCATGAGCAGGGTGGCGAGGAACATGCCGCCCCAGCCACCTTGGGCCAGGCCGAAGTTCCAGCCGGCGTAGTCGCCGGAGATCACATAGGCAACGCCAAGGCCAACTAACAGCACCCAGCCGGCGGCGCCTTTTTTCAGTTCGCGTTGTTGGAAGTAGTCGGTGCCGACTTTTTCGAAGTCGACGGATGAGCCAGTGGGTTCGCTAGGCATGGGGAAGCACCTTCATTGTTATTGTTCTAATTCGGCATCTTTGTGCCGAATGCGAGTTACAAGTACGTACGAAGAGCCCGCTCCCACATTTTTAAGTGCATTTCAAATGTGGGAGCGGGGTGTCAGTTAGAAAAAGCCCAACGGATTAATGTCGTAGCTCACCAGCAAGTTCTTGGTTTGCTGGTAGTGGTCCAACATCATCTTGTGCGTCTCACGGCCCACGCCCGACTTCTTGTAACCGCCGAACGCGGCGTGCGCCGGGTACAGGTGGTAGCAGTTGGTCCATACGCGGCCCGCCTTGATCGCGCGGCCCATGCGGTACGCGCGGTTGATGTCACGGGTCCACACGCCGGCGCCGAGGCCGAACTCGGTGTCGTTGGCGATTGCCAGGGCTTCGGCTTCGTCCTTGAAGGTGGTGATGCTCACCACCGGGCCGAAGATTTCTTCCTGGAACACGCGCATTTCGTTGGTGCCCTTGAGCAGGGTCGGCTGGATGTAATAACCGCCGGCCATGTCGCCGGTGAGCTGCTCGACCTTGCCGCCGGTCAGCAGTTGCGCGCCTTCGCCCTTGGCGATTTCCAGGTAGGAGAGGATCTTGTCGAACTGTTGCTCGGAGGCCTGGGCGCCGACCATGGTGTCGGTGTCGAGCGGGTCGCCGCGTTTGATCTGCTCGACCTTTTTCATCACCACCTTCATGAAGTCGTCGTAGATCGACTCTTCCACCAGTGCGCGCGATGGGCAGGTGCACACCTCGCCTTGGTTGAAGAACGCCAGCACCAGGCCTTCGGCGGCTTTCTCGATAAACGATGGTTCGGCTTTCATGATGTCAGCGAAGAAGATATTCGGCGACTTGCCGCCCAGCTCAACCGTGGACGGAATAATGTTCTCGGCCGCCGCGTGCATGATGTGCGAGCCCACGGGGGTTGAACCGGTAAAGGCGATCTTGGCGATGCGCTTGCTGGTGGCCAGGGCTTCACCGGCTTCTCTGCCGAAACCGTGCACCACGTTCAGCACGCCCGGTGGCAGCAGGTCGCCGATCAGTTCCATCAGCACGTTGATGCCCAGCGGGGTTTGCTCGGCGGGCTTGAGTACCACGCAGTTACCGGCGGCGAGGGCTGGGGCGAGTTTCCAGGCGGCCATCAGCAGTGGGAAGTTCCACGGGATGATCTGGCCGACCACGCCCAGCGGCTCATGGAAGTGATACGACGCGGTGAGTTCGTTGATTTCGGCGCTGGTGCCTTCTTGGGCGCGGATGCAGCCGGCGAAGTAGCGGAAATGGTCGGCCGCCAGCGGGATGTCGGCGTTGAGGGTTTCACGCACGGCTTTGCCGTTGTCCCAGGTTTCGGTGATGGCCAGCAGTTCGAGGTTCTGTTCGATGCGGTCGGCTATTTTCAGCAGCACCAGCGAACGGTCCTGAGCCGAGGTTTTACCCCAGGCATCCGCGGCGGCGTGGGCGGCGTCGAGGGCTTTGTCGATGTCTTTGGCTGTGGAGCGCGGGAATTCGGCGATTGGCTTGCCGTTGACAGGCGAGGTGTTGGTGAAATAGTTGCCGTCCACCGGCGCGACGAATTCGCCGCCGATGAAGTTGCCGTACTTGGCCTTGAACGAAACGATTGCGCCTTCAGTACCGGGATGTGCGTAACGCATGATGGTTATCTCCTGCTTTTATGTTTATTGGAGTACAGCGGTATTGCGCTTGATAAAGCGTAGAGCAAAGGTCGGGCCACTGCTTTGCAGGCCAGGCAAATCAAGGGGTTGGGCTTTGTTGCAAGGCGTTGCTGTGACAGGCGTGGTACAGGCAGCGTGACAGTTTGTGCCAAAAACGGTACAGCCTGTGACCGGGGGGCTGCTCGCGATTGCAATGGCCGGATGGCTGGGGGATGCTGGCTGTTCTCAAGCAGTACGCAGGGAGAATAATAAGAACATGCATAACGATCATTTCAGCCGCCATGCCCAGCAAGTCCTCACCGTCACCCGTGGTCAGGACCTTGCCCAAGGCCCCGGCAGTGACCCGTCCATCGCCCGCTCCTGGCTGCGGTGCCTGGAGGACTATCACCTCGACCCCGCGTTGAGTATCGCCCCCACCGTGCTCGAACACGGCCGCCTGCTGGAGAGCCGCGAACGCCTGCAGCAGGTGCTGCACATCGCCGGCAGTGAGATGAATAGCCTGCATCAGCAGCTTTCCGGCGCCGGCCACGCGGTATTGCTCACCGATGCGCGTGGGGTGATTCTCAACTGTGTCACAGCGCCGTCCGAGCGTAAGGTTTTTGAGCGCGCCGGGTTGTGGTTGGGGGCTGATTGGAGCGAGGCGTGCGAAGGCACCAACGGCATCGGCACTTGTCTGGTGGAGCGCCAGTCCCTGACCATCCATCGTGATGAGCATTTTCGTGGCCGTCATACTGGCCTGACCTGTTCGGCCAGCCCAGTGTTTGATCCACACGGTGAGCTGCTGGCCGTGCTGGATGTGTCATCGGCGCGCGAAGCGGTCTCGCGTCAGAGCCAGTTCCATACCATGGCGTTGGTAAACCTGTCGGCGAAGATGATCGAGAGTTGTTACTTCCTGCGTCATTTTGAAAACCATTGGCTGCTGCGGTTTCACCTGCAGGCGGAATCCGTGGGGCTGTTCAGCGAAGGGTTGTTGGCGTTCGATGGCGAAGGGCGTATTTGTGCGCTCAACCAAAGTGCGCTGAACCTGCTGGGGCAGATACGTAGCGGTTTGCTGGGGCAACCGGTGGAGGCTTTTTTCGACTGTTCCCTCGACCAGTTACTCAGCCGGGCCAGCGCCAATGCCACTGCGAGCTGGCCGTTGCGTACACGTGATGGCCGGCACTTATTCGCCGCGCTACGTGGCAAGGCGCACGGCGTGCCAGCGCCGCTGGCCAAGCCCGAGGCGCCACGCCTATCGGGTATCTGCCTGGGTGATCCCGCGCTGCAGAATGACTTTCGCAAGGCTGTGAAGGTCTTCGAGCGCGACGTGCCACTGTTAATCAACGGCGAAACCGGCAGCGGCAAAGAAGCGTTTGCCAAGGCCGTGCACCAGGCCAGTCAGCGTGCCGACAAGGCGTTTATCGCCCTCAATTGCGGCGCCATACCGGAAAGCCTGATCGAAAGTGAATTGTTCGGCTATCGCGGCGGCAGCTTCACGGGTGCCCGTAAGGAAGGGATGCAAGGCAAGCTGCAACAGGCGGATGGCGGCACGCTGTTCCTAGATGAAATCGGCGATATGCCCCTTGCCCTGCAGACCCGTCTATTAAGAGTGCTGGAAGATCGCATGGTGGTGCCCATCGGCGGTGAGCCCCAGGCGGTGAACGTCAGAATTATCAGCGCCACCCATCGCAATCTGCAGGCGCGCGTGCAGGACGGCGATTTCCGCGAAGACTTGTATTACCGGCTCAATGGCCTGGAAGTTGCTCTGCCGCCCTTGCGCGAGCGCAGTGACAAGGAGCAATTGCTGGATATGCTGCTGCTACAGGAAGCTGGGGGGCAAACGGTGGTACTCGACGGTGCTGCTCGTCAGGCACTGTTGGCGTTCGCTTGGCCGGGCAACGTGCGTCAGTTACGCACAGTGCTGCGTACACTGGCCGCCCTTTGTGAGGATGGAAAGGTCCGTGTCGCGGACCTACCGATGCTCATCCGGCAGGCACAACCTGAGCGGGTGATTGAAGCGGGTACGACATTCGCCTTAGGTGATGCAGAGCGTCTTACGCTGCTTAATGCACTGGAGCTTCAATATTGGCACATGACTCACACGGCAGCCTATTTGGGCATCAGCCGAAATACGCTTTACAGAAAGTTGCGCAAGTATGGAATCGCTCGTGGCTCGTTAACTTAACTTACAAGCTTTTAGGGAGCTTCCAATAGTGGGTGAAATATTAACGGTGAGGGCGATACGTTCAGTAACTTGGTAGCATCGTGTTGCATTGTAAGGGAAGGCTTTAATTCCGCTGTCTACAGACAAGGTAATGCTACTAAGTGAGATATTGTGGTACATGTTGGTGCGAGCATATCGTGTCATTTGTGGGCAACGCCACCACTCAATGTACGAACGGTAGGTGACCGTTTTTACACTGAGGTGACCAAATGAATAACATCAACAGCCCTTCCGGCCAAGCGGGTATAAATCCTGCTCTGGTTGCGCAGTCCACACCGGGGCGGTGGCGCACACAACTGGATAATGCATTCAAAAGCCCTGGCTTCTTAGGGGGGGCAAAGGACCAGGGGCTTGATACGACTGAGCTGAAGTTGAACCCTTCTACCGGGGAACTGACAGGCACTGTCGAAAAAATGCCTTATGCGTCGCGACGATCGCCAGAAGCATTGCCACAACAGCACATAGCGTTAGGAGATAACGTTAACACCCATGCGCTGATTAAGGCACCGGAGTTACAGGCTGACGACCCCAGGGGCAGAATTGATTTAAGCAAGGTCATCGTCCCCACCGATCCTCTCTCCACATATTGTCGCGAGCGTGATGAACCTCTCGGCGAGGTGAGCGTGGTCGACCCTCTGAAGGCTTATGCGCTGCATGTGCCAAAGAAACTAGAGCAAGCAAGTAATTTGGCGAACACGCTGCCCTTTAATCTTGCCCACAGAGGGCCTGGGGAGCACAAAGGTTGTGCGCCGTTTTTGATCAGGTCGTCGGACGCTGCCGTCCAGGCGCAGACAGTTTGATGGGGCGGTGAGCAGGCGAACTTCCCAGCAGTATAAGGCAGACGATAAAAGATAATCCGGCTGCGGTACTGGATAAGCTCATTCGGTGACAAGACGCGATGCAGTATCACACCTATTAGTTGCTTTTTTCGCGAGGAACTATTCTGGCGATAGTGTTCACCTAAATAGGGAACCTTATGAAGGCGTTAGGGGAGGCGGCTACAGCAGTCAGTGAGTGGTCAAGTGCCCCTGTTATTTTATCCGCGAGGTATCAAATGGCGGCTGTTTCGAGTTTTAGTTCAAGACCGATCTTTCTAAGTCATGTTGCCGCGCCGGCTGAAACCGTCGTCGTACCTGTCGTAAGGACCGCCACGGCGCACACGGATGCAGTCGCAGCACTGCCTGACAGCCCCGAAGTTCGTGCACATGCTGATGCTCAGTTGGCACAGTCTTTCGCAAGAGCATTGGCTACTCGTTCCTATCAGACCTCAATGGCGCCGCCCAATGTCCAGGTTCCTCTACAGTCCACACTCGGGCGTTGGCGCACTCACCTGGACAGCGCGTTCAAAGGCCCTGGCTTCTTGGCATGGGCGAAAGAGCAGGGGCTTGATACACGGCGCTTGAAATTGGATCCCGCCCGTGGGGAGCTCAGCGGCAGTGTGGACGGCAAGACGCAAACCTTTTCCTTAACGGACGATTCGGGCTGGTCCGATGTTTCCCGAACACTGTTGTCGATTGCCAAAGTGATCGCACCTGAAGCCGGGCAGGCGTTCAGTTACCCTTGGCCCGAAGGCGAAGTACCGTTCTACACGGTGGGGCGTTTTTACAATGAGCCTGTAGACCTCACGCCAGCGCAATTCACCTTGCACCGCAAGAAGTTGCTGAAAAACGTAGGGTTTGAATTCCCGCCCTTGGCGTATGCGTCGCTACGTTCGGCAGAGGCGATAGCAGGCCTGAGCGAGGCGCTGGGTGACGACGCTGACCGCCATGCGCTTATCTGCGCACTGACGTCTCAGGTGGATGATGCTGCTGGGAAAATCGACCTGGATAAAGTCAATATCCCCATTGATCCGCGCTCGAGCCGGTTTAAAAGCGAGCACCTGCGTGAGATGACCGTGGCGAACATTCTGACGCAAGATGGAAATAGAGTGCCCGTTAATAGTAAGCAGGCACTCAGTGTGGCTCTGGCGCTGTCTTTTGATCTTTCCCATCGCGCGCCGCGGATGGACGCTGGTGGGGTAAAGCCTCTGGCGGGAATATTGGGTGCCACTTCACTGCGCAAGATGCGAACACGGGTAGCTGAATGGAAAAAGAGACAACGTACTCACGGTTCAAATCCTCAGGCCGGGGGGGGAGCAGGCAGCTTATTAAGTAGGTTGATTGATGCGCTTCCTGAGAGAGCAAGGAAGGGGGTTGCGAGTAACCCATCGTTAGCACTGGACCTGCTCATTCGGTCAGCCGAGGCGCAGGGGTTGGGTAAAGAGATACAAGAAAAGCTAAAGTTAGTTGAGACACCGACCAGTGCAATTGAAAGCGTGAGTGCAGCGCTGGTGCAGGAACTTGATCCTGGCGCAGGGAAATCGGCTTTTAATTTGGCAGGTTATAACCTGTATAGCCCAGACAATGTGGGGGCGTCAGCGGCCGAAATTGCCAAGCGCTTCACCACTTATCTCGAACGGCAGGTCGGGGTTGAAGTAGCCCCTGTTGCTGCGCAGCTACTATTATCGGCAGCGGCGCCTGAGTGCGTGGTAAAAGAGATACCACCTAATCTTGTTTATGGCTCTCATACGTGGGCGAATTTCTGCATAGAGGTTTCGCGTATAGAGCTGCAAGTGCCTGGGGCGTCGGCAAACATGACATTTAGCCAGGTGATGGCATTCGGTAACGCTCCTCCAATCTCCCTTGAGGACGAGGCTCAGTTAGACGAGGTCGCGCGCGATCCGATACTCGCATGGGGGGTTGCCAACGGTGTTATCCAAAACCGACTCGATCGTGATTTCACGGGCGTTGACGCCGCACGTTCACAAGCGGCATTGAACAAGCAGCAAAAAGAGCTTCTGTGGGCAAAAAACATCTTGCAAATACCCGCCACAACGCGAGAGGAGTATGCGTTGACGGAGTTGAAGCGCGTGTTTCCGAATATAGATCCGACGTTGAACGTCTTGCAGGACACGTCAGTAAAACATACGCCCATTTCGCTGCTTGATATCTACATGACTGGGCCAATCAAAGCGGATAAGTGGAAATCGCTGGACAACAAAAAGTTTCCCTATGATGACATGAAGTCGCGGTTATCCCTGCTGAAGCCTGATATCAATACAACGTTCTCCGATAGTTTTCAGGCCTATAAGAAAACGCACGAAATAGCGTGGGCCATCCAGTTCAAATATCAGCTTTCTCTATTGCCCTTGGCTGATCAAGAGACCATAAAAAAATCCAACGTCAGCTTTATTGAAGTGTCTCGCCCTTTTTTGAAGACAGAGCTTGACCCGCGCGGGTCAAACTTGTTTCCCGGGCGCCGGCCTCGAACACCGAATGAGCTCGAGCTTGAGGCGCTAAAAGGCAGGCAGGGTTTACTCATGAAAGTGGAAGAGGCTGATGGGCGGGTGAGTGTCTATAGTTATCTCCCGGTCCAAGGAACGTTAGTCAAGGAAAAGGGCGATCCAAGTGAACGCACTGATTTTGACGACAGTGGCTATTTTAAAGGCGGCGCGGCGGGGCGTGTGCCGGGCAGTTCAAATGTCTTTGTGCCTTACGGTGTGGTTAATAGTGATCGTGACCCACCTGGTAACGCCGATAAAATACAAGGCGCGTACTTTTCTGAACGAAACGGCACGCTCGGCTTAACGGCAGGTGGTTTTTTTACCCGCGATTATGAAGCGTTAGAGTATCAGGCAGCAGGGGTGACAGCGCTAGAGAAAGGAAAAGCACTGGATAAAAAGTTAAAAGGTTTTTTCCTCGGCCTCGTCCCTTTTTACGATGGGGTGCAAGAGGCAATCAGTGGCAATGTCGGGAGTGCGATTTTTAACATAGGGTTTGATCTTTTTGGGTTTTTCCTTCCGGGATTAAATGCTGCTCGCAAGGCGTTCAAGGCGGGTAGGGGTTCACTTAACATTATCAAGAGCGGCGCTTTCGCTGGCGTCGGCGCTTCGGTGGGTTATACCGATACGGTAGACATTGCAAGAAATTTTAACAAGGGATCAAGGGCGGGATATAAAGATATCAACTACCTGGCTACTCACGCGCAAGCGTTACTGTCTCGCTTGAAAGGTAATTACCGAAGCTATGATGTGACAAAGCTATACCGTGAGGGTGATATCGTTAAGGGCTTTTTCCGTTCGGCAGAGGATAACGTATGGCGGCCGACGGTGGCTATTTTCAAGAAGGGTGGGTGGTACGCATATAATGTGATCACCAAGACACCGTTCGGTCTTCAGGCGGCACAGTTTGGTGTTGTGATGGCTGTGGCAGGTTAGTTGCTATCGAGGATGTGGCTGGCGTGCCTGGTGCGTTCTTCTGTTAACGCGCGGTTGGTGATCAGTGCTGTGTGGATTTTTTAATGGAGGTGTTTTTTTTATTATGGTTTGGAACTGCATTTGACGTTTCTCTCACTCATTAAATGAAAGTGATGAATGCCGTTCTAACGCCTAATAACTATAAGGTGACTTATTGTGATACTTTCAAACGCGACTCAAGAATATCGACGGTTTAAGTGCATACGCCTGGGTGATTTATTACCGTCAACGGGTGGTTTCCGACGTGGTGATATTGACGTGTCCTCTCGGGCTGTAAATCCTACTAGAGTAGGAGGCGTGTCGCAGGGCCACACCGCAGGGGGCGCCAGCGGGAGGTTTGATCAGGCTGCTGTTGACTCCAGAGTTGGAAGCTTCTCAGGGCCGGGCCACGCAAGCGGCACTCGATCGCCGCAAGATGCGCATGATGCGGCACCGGAGTTGGCTGATTACAAGGCTAAACATCAGAAAGAATGGCAAGCCCGTAAAGATGCAGACGCCCGGGATAAGTTGTTTGGCCAGTCGACGCCCGGCCGAGTCGATGGAGAAGACGTTCAGCCCTTCTCTTCACAGCGCCTTTCAAATGAATCGGAATCGCTGACAAGCGCCGCTAAGGCGAAGGCTGATAAAGCGCCGCCGGCCAGGAATAACACTTTATTGCGGACTGCAGCCATTGCCGTGCCGTTTACGACGGTGGGGCTGGTTGTTGCAGGTGCTATTAACGCCTATACCAAGACGCTTATCGATCCCACGCCTGCCCCCGATGCGCTTACAAAAGAAGATGTTAAGGCTGATCGACTGGTAGAACAGATCAGGCTGGATGTGTTCAAGGTAGCAAACGTCTGGAATGCGCTAAACGGATATAGAGACTTTGCTCCCGACTCGAGCTGGGCAATGAAAGACAATGATGAGCGCATGGATTTTCTGGAGGAGATGCTTGATATTTCAGAGAAACTGTTGAGTGTCGATGCCCAGAAGATGCTTATCTCCGTCTCATACGCTGTTACAGGGGCGCCGAAGGATGATGTCGAAAGCCGTGCATTGGCGATCAATTCCAGGCTCGCCGTGTTCATTGGATTGTTCCGTAGCATGTCAGCGAAATTGAGGACTGACGCTGCGTAAGCTCTACGTGGGTCTGGCTGCCGGCTGCAGCGCAATCGGTGAAGGTGGCGAGAGTAAAAAAGCGTCGTTGTATCAGGCTGACCTTAAAAAGTGAGATCGGATTCAACGACGCTTTATATCAAGCAGACCGCCAGCCGTGGTGCTTGTCCCACGTGTTCCTGGTGCAACCACCCACAGCTAAAGAGTGCGACTTTTCTCACCTTACGCTAACCTGCCTCGATGTTTTACGAGGTCGACTATGCACATTCATATTCTCGGTATTTGCGGCACATTCATGGGGTCGATGGCGGTTCTGGCTAAAGAGCTGGGCCACCACGTCACCGGCGCCGACGCTAACGTTTATCCGCCCATGAGCACGCAACTGCAGGCTCAGGGTATCGAGTTAACCCAAGGCTACGATCCCTCGCAATTCGACCCGGCTCCGGACTTGGTGGTGATCGGTAACGCCATGGTACGCGGCAATCCGGCGGTCGAATACGTACTCAATAAAGGCTTGCCGTATGTCTGCGGCCCACAATGGCTGGCGGACCATGTGCTGCAAGGTCGCTGGGTGCTCGCGGTGGCCGGTACTCACGGCAAGACCACCACCAGCAGCATGCTCGCCTGGGTGCTGGAGCACGCGGGCATGAGCCCGGGCTTTTTGATTGGCGGCGTGCCGCAAAACTTCTCGGTGTCGGCGCGCCTGGGCAAAACGCCGTTCTTCGTGATCGAGGCGGATGAATACGACAGTGCTTTCTTCGACAAGCGCTCCAAGTTTGTCCATTACCGCCCGCGCACGGCGATCCTGAACAACCTTGAGTTCGATCACGCGGACATCTTCCCCGATCTGCCAGCCATTGAGCGCCAGTTTCACCACTTGGTGCGTACCATCCCGAGTGAAGGCCTGGTGATTTATCCGACGACCGAGCCGGCCTTGCAGCGGGTCATCGACATGGGCTGCTGGACCCCGGTGCAAACCACCGGCGCCGGAGGGCAATGGCAGGTCAAATTGCTCAGCGAAGACGGCTCTAAATTTGAAGTGCTGTTTGAGGGGGAGTCTCATGGCATCGTCGAGTGGGACATGACTGGCCAACACAACGTCGCCAACGCCTTGGTCACCCTGGCGGCTGCGCGGCATGTGGGCGTGGTGCCATCGATGGGCATTGCTGCGTTGAGTGCATTCAAAAGCGTGAAGCGCCGTATGGAAAAAGTCGCCGATGTGAATGGGATTACAATCTACGACGATTTTGCCCACCATCCCACGGCAATTGCGACCACGTTGGATGGCCTGCGAAAGCGCGTTGGTGACGCTGACATCATTGCTATTGTGGAGCCGCGCTCCAACTCCATGAAGCTGGGCGCGCACCGTGATGGGCTGCCCGAAAGCGTCAACGATGCCGACCACGTGGTCTGGTATGCGCCGCCCAACCTCGGCTGGGATCTACCCGGCATTGCTGCGCTGTGCACCGTGCCATCCACTGTCTGCGATTCGATCGAGGGCATCATTGAACACGTCAAGCATCAAGCCAAGCCGGGCACCCATATCGTGGTGATGAGCAACGGCGGCTTCGGCGGCCTGCATGGCAAGCTGGCCGAGGCCCTCAAATGAGCGGCCCGGAACGCGTTACCCTGGCGATGACCGGTGCCTCCGGCGCGCCCTATGGTCTGCGCCTGCTCGATTGCCTGGTGCGCGAAGACCGCGAGGTGCACTTTCTCATCTCCAAGGCTGCGCAACTGGTGATGGCCACCGAGACCGATGTCGCGCTGCCGCCCAAGGTGCAGATGATGCAAGCCTTTCTCACCGAATATACGGGGGCGGCGGCGGGGCAGATCAAGGTCTACGGTAAAGAGGACTGGATGTCGCCCGTGGCCTCCGGCTCCGGTGCCCCGGCGGCGATGGTGGTGGTGCCGTGCTCCACTGGCACCTTGTCGGCGATCGCCACGGGTGCTTGCAATAACTTGATCGAACGCGCGGCGGACGTGACCTTAAAGGAGCGTCGCCAGTTGATTCTGGTACCGCGCGAGGCGCCGTATTCGAGCATTCATCTGGAGCACATGCTCAAGTTGTCGAACATGGGCGTGACCATCTTGCCAGCATCGCCCGGGTTTTATCACCAGCCCCAGACCATCGATGATCTGGTGGATTTTGTGGTGGCGCGGATTCTCAACCTGCTGAACATTCCCCAGGACATGCTGCCGCGTTGGGGCGAGCACCATTTGAGCAGTGATGAATAAGGCTCTGTTGGTGCTGCTGGCGCTGCAACTGACGGGCTGCGCCACTGCGCGCACGTTGGACGCGGCACACCCTGGCGCGCCGGTGGTGTATGCCGGGACGCGGCTGGATTTGTATGCGATTGACGGCGGCTGTTGCGCCAAGGATCGGTTTGGCGCGCAGGCGCCGAGCTATCCGCATATTGACCTGCCGGCCAGTGCGCTGCTCGACACGCTGCTGTTGCCGCTGTCGCTACTGACGGTGTTGGGGGTGGGGTTCAATGCAACCGGCGGTCTATAGATTGATAGCGCTGGGGCCGTCCCCATCGCAGGCAAGCCAGCTCCCACAGGGGAATGCATTCCAAGGTGGGGGCTGGCTTGCCTGCGATGAGGTCTGATCAATCACTGCAAACTTACTTGCCGAGCTTGCGCAACTCATCTGACTCCACCACCCGCACCCCATCCTGCTCTTCCAGCGCCAGGCGCCACATGGCCCGGGCCAGTTCGCACACTTCAATGCCGTGGTATTTGCCTGGAATCAATCGTGACAACGGCCCTGCCAGTTGTTCGGCCAGGCGCGGTTCCAAGCGTTCCCCCAACAACAGCGAAGGTCGTACGATGGTCAGCTGTGGCCAGTCCTGGGCCTTCAGCGCTTGTTCCATTTCGCCTTTGACGCGGTTGTAGAAGATCGAGGATTTCGGGTCGGCGCCAATCGCGCTGATCACGATCAGGTGGCGTGCCCCCATTTCCCGTGCGCGCTTGGCGAAGGCCACGACCATGTCCAAGTCGACGGCGCGGAAGGCCGCTTCGGAACCCGCCTGTTTGATGGTGGTGCCCAGGCAGCAGAAGGCAATATCGACCTGGCCGCTCAGTTGCGGCAGGAACACCGCCGGGTCGCCCACCGGGTTTTCCAAGCGTGGGTGTTCGGCCAGCGGCTTACGGCTAGGCGCCAGTACGCGGGTCACAGTCGGTTCGTTGAGCAGGCGGTCAAGCAGGTGTTCGCCGGTAAGGCCTGAGGCGCCAGCGAGCAAGATATGTTGTGGTGTCAAGTACATGGTGTTTCCCCCTTGTTACACGTTACAGCTTAGTTGCCTTTGGCTTCCTTGCTATTCATTGAGACGCTTTCGAGCGCTTTTCGTGCCTGCTGTTTACGTAATAATTGCCAATGGGTGATCACGCCTTTGGGGGCCCATATCTGCGGTTCTGAGGCTTCGAAGTTATCCGCCTGTTCGCGTTCGGCGACATGCACTTGTGCCAGTTTGAAGGCCTGCTGCAAGTCGTCGGTCTGATTGAGTGCCTGTGCGAAAAGGGCATCACCGAAGTAGGTGAAGTCTGCTTCTTCGGAGCAACCGAAGGACACGCGATCAGCGCGCGAGGCCGTCATGATCAGCGTGCGCTCATCCTTCAGTGCCGGAATGAACCCACCGGAGTAGCAGGCGGAAATCACAATGATCTTGTCGCGGTTTTTCAGCGGAGCGAGCACTGCCGCCAGCTCATCGGCAGGCAGGTCGGCCAGCTCCATGCGCGGTTGGTCGAGCACCAGTTCATGTTCATGGGTGCCGTGACTGGTCATGTAAATAAACACCAGGTCTTGCGGCCCTGTACGCTCGGCCAGGGTTTGCACGGCGCGTCGCAGGCTTTCGCGGGTGGCCAGCGGGCGGTCGGCGATGTGATCACGGTGATTGACCAGACGAATCTGCCCGCGCGCGCCGAAACGGCTCGCGAGCATATTGCTGACGTAATCGGCCTCGCGCAGGAACACGCTTTGTTTGCCGTCGCCGGCCACTGCCAAGGTGTACAGCTCTACCGCAGGAGTGGAGGCGGGCACGGCGGCAAGGGCGGCGTCCAGCAAGCGGCCTTGGGCCAGTATGCCGATTTCCAGAGGGTCGGGCAGCAGCTTGCCATCAGCATCGCGTACGCGCATGCCATTGACCCAAGTGCCGGCCTCTACAGTGCCGTCGGTGAGCACGAGCGTGCCTTTGCCTTGATAACTGTCGCTGTCGAAGCCGCCTATATAAAAGCTGCCATCGGTGAGGTTCAAACGGCCTTCGCCGGTGAAGCGCCAGTCGCGGAACTGGCCGACATAGTGGCTGGCGTCGACGCCGATCAATTCGCCTTTGCCGCTGAGCGCACCTTCCTTGAACTGGCCGATCCACACGTCGCCGTCGGCATTTTCGTAGCGGCCTTTGCCATTGAGCTGGTTCTGTTTGAACTGGCCGACATAGATGTCGCCGTCGGCGCTGTTGAAGGTGCCGTTGCCTTCGAGTTGGCCATCGACAAAGTGGCCGCTGAACTGGTTGCCGCTGTCATCGTTGCGTTGGCCTTCGCCATTCGGCTTGCCGTGGGCGAACTGGCCCTGGTATTGGCTGCCGTCGGCCAGCTCCAGGCGGCCGAGGCCCGAATACTGGTCATCCTTGAATTCGCCGCGATAGGTCATCTGCCCCTCTTTGAGGGTGCCTTCGCCGTTGCGCCGACCGTTCTTGAAACCACCGACATAGCTGCTGCCGGCGGTGGTCAGGCTGCCCTGGCCGTCGAACAGGCCTTGCTTGAACTGGCCTTTATAGACCTCGCCGTTGCTGCCATGCCATTCACCCTGGCCATGCCACTGGCCTTTGTCGAACTGGCCGGCGTACCAACTACCATTGGGGTAGTCGACCCGGCCCTGGCCTTGCAGCAAACCATTGACCACATCACCCCGGTAACGGCCGCCATCAGGCAGGCGCGCGTCGGGCGGCAACAGCGATTCACCGTCTCCGCACGCGGTGAGCAACAGGGCAAGGGCAAGGGGGGCGAGTGGGCGCATAGCGGGATCCGGATAATTAAGCGCCGAGTATGCCGCAGCCGCAGGATTCATACATAAATTTACATACACTGTGGCAAGGTTTATTGCCTCGCCACAGGCACGGCCTTACACGAAGTAGAGTGACAACGACTCAGCGACGTAAGCGGGCTTTTCCTGGCCTTCGATTTCCAGGGTGGCGGTGGCCTTAAGTAGCCATTGGCCAGGTTTTTTCTCGGTGACCTCGTTAAGTGTCACGTTCAGGCGGACTTTGGAGTCAACCTTCACCGGCTGGATGAAACGCACACTGTCCAGGCCATAGTTGACCGCCATCTTCAGGCCCTCGGGCATGATCAGGATGTCTTCCATCAGCTTGGGCATCAGCGACAGCGACAGGAAACCGTGGGCGATGGTGCTGCCGAATGGCGTCTTGGCGGCCTTGACCGGGTCGACGTGGATGAACTGATGATCGCCAGTGGCCTCTGCGAACAGGTTGATACGCGCCTGATCGATGGTGAGCCATTCGGAACGTCCCAGTTCCTTGCCGACATAATCTTTGAGCTGCGCTACAGGTACATAGGGCATTGCGACTCTCCTTGGTTCATCGTTTTTATGGGGGTGCGACATCCATGTTAGATCATCATGGGCCAGCTACCCGGTCAACCCACCATGCTTTCGGCGAATGCCGGAGCATAGGGCCGGCGTGCTTATAATGCGCACGAGTTTTTAGGGGGAAGAACGGATGCTGTTACGGGGCCTGTCCTGGCTGGTGCTGTTTCAATTGATCGGCACCGCGATCAACCATTTGCTGCTGCCGGTGCTGCCGGGGCCGATCATCGGCTTGCTGCTGATGCTCGGGTTTTTGATTTGGCGCGGCGAAGTCGGCGAGCCCCTGAGCCTGGCTGCCAGCAGCCTGTTGCGCTATTTGCCGCTGCTGCTGGTGCCGCCGGCCGTGGGCGTGATGGTGTATGCCAAGGATATCGTCGCCGACTTTTGGGCCATCGTCGGCGCATTGGTACTGTCGCTGGTGGTCGCCATGGCCTTTGTCGGCGTGTTCATGCAGCACCTGGTCAAGCGTAAGGAGAAGGATCAATGATCTTCGACTGGCACGGCGCGTGGACGGCTGTGATTCATCACCCGCTGTTCGGCATCGGTATCACCCTCGGCGCTTATCAACTGGTACTGGCAGCATTCGAGAAAACCCGCTGGGTCTTCCTGCAACCGGTACTGGTGTCCATGCTGCTGGTGATCGGCGTGTTGCTCACCTGTGGCCTGACCTACGCCGAGTACCGCAAGAGCACTGAGATCATGGGCATCCTGCTCGGCCCGGCGACGGTGGCCCTGGCTGTGCCGCTGTTCTTGAACCTGCGGCGGATTCGCCAATTGTTCTGGCCGATTTTTACTACGCTAGTGATAGGTGGCGTGTTGGTCACTGGCCTGTGTGTACTGCTGGGCTGGTGGTTTGGCGCTGAACATATGATGCTGATGACCATGGCGCCCAAGTCGGTGACGTCACCGATTGCCATGTTGGTGGCCGAGCAGATCGGCGGCGTGGCCGCATTGGCAGCGGTGTTTGTGCTGATCACCGGTGTGGTCGGCGCAATGATCGGTCCGGCGTACCTGTCGCGCCTGGGCGTGCACAGCCCTGAGGCACGTGGCATGGCGCTGGGCATGACGGCTCACGCCGTCGGCACTTCGGTGGCGCTGCAGGAAAGTGAAGAGTGCGGCGCCTTTGCGGCGCTGGCCATGAGTCTGATGGGCGTGGCCACGGCGGTGTTCCTGCCGCTGGCCGTCTCCGTGATTGTTTAAACCGGGTTTAAGGAAACCTCTATGAGTCTGGCGCTGTTCCCGCTCAATACCGTGCTGTTCCCTGGCTGCACCCTCGACTTGCAACTGTTTGAGGCGCGCTACCTGGACATGATCAGCCGCTGCATGAAAAAAGGCGAAAGCTTCGGCGTGGTGTGCATCTTAGGCGGCAGGGAAGTGGGCATGGCCCCGGACGGCTACGCGCTGATCGGCTGTGAAGCGCTGATTCGTGACTTCAAACAACAGGACAACGGGCTGCTGGGGATTCGCGTCGAAGGCGGGCGCAGGTTCCGCGTGCGTGACGCTGGGGTGCAGAAGGACCAGTTGCTGGTGGCTGAAGTGCAATGGCTCGAAGAACTGCCGGACCAGCCGCTGGACGAAGAGGACGCCGACCTGCAAGCGCTGCTCCAGGCACTGGCCGAACACCCGATGGTCGCCTCGCTGGCCATGGGCACTCATGCCGATGGCCAGCAAGCCTTGGCGAACCAGCTTGCTTATCTATTGCCGTTCACCGAGGCCGATAAGATCGACCTGCTGCAACTCGACGACCCGCAGCAACGCCTGGACGCAATCCAGATGTTGCTCGATGAGCTGCAGGGCGAACTCTTCACTCAGTAGGCGTAGCGCAGCAGCGCGTGGGGCGTGCCGGTGAGCGCGATAAAACTCAGTACCGCCACGATAGCGGGTAGCAGCAGCCACCAGGTTTTCTGCGGCATGGCTGGCAGCGGGCTTCGATACTGGATGGCGGTCAGGCTGAGCGCACACACCGTCATTGCCAGCAGCGTGCCGGCCAGGATGTCCGTCGGCCAATGCGCGCCGAGGTAAACCCGCGACAGTGCAATAAAAGCCGCCGGAATACAGCCCAGCAGCATCCAGGTCAGGCGCAACCTTGTGGGTTGCCCGCGCCCGGCCAGCACGGCCAGTGCCAGGAAAAACGCAAAGGCGCCGGAAGCGTGGCCGCTGGGCATGCTGAAACTGGTCAGTGGGTCCGTCAGGATTTCCGGGCGACCCCGGGCAAAAAACAGCTTGGTGCCGGTATTGATTACGGCCGCCCCGGCCAAGGTGGCGCCGACGAACACGGCATGGCGCCATTGTCGCGCCAGCAGTAACAAACCGGTGAATACCGCACTGGCGACAAACATCTTCTTGAACTCACCCAACTGGGTGATACGCACCATCACCTCGTCCAGCCATGGGCTGCGATGTTCCTGCACCAGCGCGCTCAGGCCTTGATCGAAATCGTTGAGGTGCGGGTAACCGATAAACAGGGCGATCAGCAATGTGAGGCTGGCGCAGCCAATCCACAAGGTGGCGCGACGATGGCCGCGCAGGCTGCTGTTCATACTGAGGCCCAGCAACACCGCCAGGCAGGCCGCGACAATACCCGCTTCCGGCCAGAAACCTGCCGGCAGCGGCAAGCGGAAGGCTGCGCCAGTGGCCCAGCCCGGCAACAGATACGCCACTGACCAGCCGGCTGCGGCGAGAACACTCACGGCGGCAAAGCGCGGGAAAGGCATGTCGCACATCCCTGCGACCATCGGCAGCATCGGGCGCAACGGGCCGATGAAACGTCCTACCAGCAGGCTGGCGATACCGTACTTATGGAAGTAGGTTTCTGCGCCGTTCATCCATTCTGGGTGGTGACGCAAGCCGGGCAGACGCCGGATGTTCTGATGGAAATGTCGGCCCAGGTAGTAGGAGACCCCGTCACCGAGCAAGCCGCCGAGGAACCCCATCAGCAGGGTTTCACTCAAGGACAACGCACCGCTGCCGGCCAGCGCCGCAATGGCAAACAGCAAGACGGTGCCTGGCACGATCAGACCGGCGATGGCCAGGCATTCAACGCATGCGACGATAAATACCGCCACCGCCAACCATTCGGGGTTCAGTGTGAGCCAGCCGGTAATGCTATCGAGCCATTGGCCCATAAAACTTCACTCCATTTATGCAAGACATAACCTAAGTCAGTTGATCTGCTGCGCTGCCGGTGTTGATGTTCTCAGTCAAATCAAAAAATAATCACGGCCTTCGACCTGGCCCCGGCGCAGCGGGTTCCGGGTGCAATACGGCGCATAACCCGCATCCACGAAGCGGTACATCAGGTGTTCATCACGCCCGCTGGGGATGCCCAGGCGGGTGGTCTGGATGATTTGCGTCGGGGTTTGGCCCACGTCTTCAACAAACAGCAGTTCCTGATCGAAGCGCTTGGCGTCCCACATCGGCACTTTCAGGCCCAAGGCTTTGCACAGCAGCGTTTGGCCGGCGCAGAGTTTTTGCGATGGGCGTGGATGGCCATTGGCGTCCGGGTTGTTGAGTAGCATCTGCGTCAGGCTCGCCGGGCCGGACAGCTCATCGACCCACGGGTAAGCCGATTTGATCAGCACCGCATTGCCGGGGCCGTGAGCGCTGAAGTTCAGTGAATCGCCGCCACGGGCGTAGTACATGTAGATGTGCCCACCATCCAGAAACAAAGCCTTACGCTTTTCTGTGTAACCGAGTGAGGCATGGCTGCCTTTTTCGGCCACGTAATAGGCTTCGGTTTCGATAATTCGCGCCGAAAGCCAGGTTTCACCGACGCGATGGCGGATGACTTTTCCGAGCAATTCGCGCGCAAGTATTTGCGCGTCACGGTCGAAGAAGCGGTCGGGCAGGGCGCTTGGGGGGCGCTGAGGGGCAGAACTGGACATGGCGACAAGGTTAATACGGCTAAATGTGACCGAATAATAACAACTCCGACCTTAATTACCGCTGAACCCCAAGTTTTTACAGTTCATTTCGACCATCCGCCCCACACCGCTGTCAGTCGGGCGGCGTCACAGCTATAATCTGCCGCTTTCCTATTTGCCAAGACTCCCTGACCATGACTGAGTCCGTTCTTGACTACATGACCCGCCTGGGTCGCGCTGCCCGTCAGGCTTCGCGGTTGATCGCCCGTGCGAGCACTGCGCAGAAGAACCGTGCCCTGCTGGCGGCCGCTGATGCTCTGGATGCTTCGCGCTCCGAGCTGGCCGCTGCCAATGAGCTGGACCTCGCCAACGGCCGCACCAACGGCCTGGAACCGGCCCTGCTGGACCGCCTGGCGCTGACCCCGGCGCGTATCGACGACATGATCGAAGGCCTGCGTCAGGTGGCCAAGCTGCCTGATCCTATCGGTGAAATCCGCGATATGCGTTACCTGCCGTCCGGCATTCAGGTCGGCAAGATGCGCGTGCCCCTGGGCGTGATCGGCATCATTTACGAGTCGCGCCCGAACGTGACCATTGACGCCGCGAGCCTGTGCCTCAAGTCCGGTAACGCCACCATCTTGCGTGGCGGTTCCGAGGCGATTAATTCCAACCGCGCGATTGCCGCGTGCATTCAGCAAGGTCTGGCGGTGGCCGAGTTGCCGCCTGAAGTGGTGCAAGTGGTGGACACCACCGACCGCGCCGCCGTGGGCGCGCTGATCACCATGCCAGAATTTGTCGACGTGATCGTGCCGCGCGGTGGCAAGAGCCTGATCGAGCGCGTCAGCCGTGACGCCAAAGTGCCGGTGATCAAGCACCTGGACGGCGTGTGCCACGTGTACATCGACATCGCTGCCGATCTCGACAAGGCGATCCGCATCGCCGACAACGCCAAGACCCACCGCTATGCCCCCTGCAACACCATGGAAACCCTGCTGGTGCACGTCGGCATTGCCGATCGCGTGCTGCCGCCGCTGGCTGCCATCTACCGGGACAAGGGCGTGGAACTGCGTGGTTGCGAGCGTACCCGTGCGCTGCTCGGCGCGGACGTGATCGAGGCCACGGAACAAGACTGGTACACCGAGTACACGGCGCCGATCCTGTCGATCCGCATCGTCGACGACCTGGACCAGGCCATCGAACACATCAACACATACGGCTCCAAGCACACCGACGCCATTGTTTCCGAGCATTTCAGCGATGCCCGGCGTTTCCTCAACGAAGTGGATTCCGCTTCGGTGATGGTCAACGCCTCGACGCGTTTTGCCGATGGTTTCGAGTATGGCCTGGGAGCGGAGATCGGCATTTCCACCGACAAGCTCCACGCACGCGGCCCGGTTGGCCTGGAAGGGCTGACCAGCGAGAAGTACGTGGTGTTCGGCGACGGTCATGTGCGCACTTGATGGCTAAACGCATCGGGCTGCTTGGCGGCACCTTCGACCCCGTGCACATCGGCCATTTGCGCAGTGCCCTGGAAGTGGCGGATGCCCTCGCGCTGGATGAGCTGCGTGTGATGCCCAACGCGCGGCCGCCGCATCGCGACACGCCGCAGGTGTCAGCACAGCAACGCCTGGAAATGGTGCGCCTGGCGGTAGGTGGCATAGCGCCGCTGGTGGTGGATGATCGCGAGCTCAAGCGCGATAAACCGTCCTACACTGTCGATACCCTGGAGCTGATACGCGCCGAGTTGGGCGCAGATGACCAGTTGTTTCTGCTTTTGGGCTGGGACGCATTTTGCGGCCTGCCCTCTTGGCATCGTTGGGAGGAACTCCTCCAGCATTGCCACATCCTGGTTTTGCAACGCCCGGATGCCGACAGCGAACCGCCGGATGCCTTGCGCAACCTGCTGGCCGCGCGGTCGGTAAGTGACCCCTTGGCCCTGACCGGGCCAAACGGGAATATTGCATTCGTCTGGCAGACCCCGCTTGCGGTGTCCGCCACCCAGATCCGTCAACTGCTGGCCAGCGGGAAGTCGGTACGTTTCCTGGTGCCTGACGCGGTCCTGGCCTACATCGATGCGCACGGGCTTTACCGTGCGTCGAACTGAAAAGGCGCGCTTGTCGCTACGCACAGTCGTGCAGCGAGCGCCCGAACATACGAGCAAAACGAGTTTTATATGACGAACAAAGACGTAAGCAAAGTTAAGCGCAAAGGCACGTTCAAAAGCGCCCCGCTGCCAGTTGAAGCGCACACCGGTCCTGAGCTGGTTGGCGAAGAGCTGGTAAAAGTCGCTGTGGCTGCCCTGGAAGACGTTAAGGCCCAGGACATCCAGGTGCTGGACGTGCGCGACAAGCAGAGCATCACCGACTTCATGATCATCGCCACCGGTACCTCCAACCGCCAGATCGGCGCGATGCTGGACAAGGTTCGCGAAGCTGTCAAAGCCCAAGGCGTGAAGCCGCTGGGTGAAGAAGGTAAGGGCGACAGCGACTGGGTGCTGCTGGACATGGACGACGTGATCGTTCACATGATGACCTCCAACGCCCGTCAGTTCTACGACTTGGAGCGTCTGTGGAAAGGCGCCGAGCAGAGCCGTGCCGCTGATGGCAAGCACCACAGCCCGGAAGTGGGCCACGCGCACTTCGACAAGCTCAACAAAGACCAGGAATAAGGAACGGCTGTGCGCCTGCGTCTGATCGCTGTCGGTTCACGCATGCCCAAGTGGGTAGAAGAAGGCTGGCACGAGTATGCCAAGCGTCTGCCCGCTGAGCTGTCGCTGGAATTGGTGGAAATACCGCTCAATACCCGGGGCAAGAATGCCGACGTGGCGCGCTTTATCCGTCAGGAAGGCGAAGCCATGTTGGCCAAGGTCGGCCCTAACGAGCGCATCGTCACCCTTGAGGTGCACGGCAAACCTTGGAGCACCGAGCAGCTGGCGGTGGAACTGGACCGCTGGCGCCTGGATTCGCGCACCGTCAACTTCATGGTCGGCGGCCCCGAAGGGCTGGCGCCGGAAGTCTGCGCGCGGGCGGACCAGCGCTGGTCATTGTCGGCGCTGACGCTGCCGCACCCGTTGGTAAGGATTCTGATCGGTGAACAGCTGTATCGCGCCTGGACAGTTCTGTCCGGGCACCCTTATCACAAATAATCTGCGCCCCTCCCGATGACCCAGCCGATCCGCATCAAGGACCACGAGAAAGACGCACGTCTGGTGCGCTCGCGGGTCATTTTTGGCGCTTTTCTGGTAGTGGGTTTGATTGCGGTGTTGATTGCGCGCCTGTATTTCCTGCAGGTGATCCAGTACGACTATCACTCCACATTGTCGGAAAATAACCGGGTGCATGTGCAGCCGATTCCGCCGACCCGTGGGCTGATTTTCGACCGCAATGGCGTGGTGGTAGCGGATAACCGGCCCAGCTTCAGCCTGAGCATGACTCGCGAGCGTTCCGGCGACTGGCAGCAGATCCTCGATGTGATCGTCGAGGTGCTGCAGATGACCCCGGAAGACCGGGTGATTTTCGAGAAACGCATGAAGCAGGGGCGTCGGCCGTTCGAGCCGGTGCCGATCCTGTTTGAGCTGACCGAAGAGCAAATTGCGCGCATTGCCGTGAACCAGTTCCGCCTGCCTGGTGTGGAAGTGGTGGCGCAATTAGTGCGGCATTACCCGCAAGGGCCGCACTTTGCCCACTCCGTCGGCTACATGGGGCGCATCAACGAGAAAGAGCTGAAAAGCCTCGATCCGGTGAATTACAGCGGCACTCACCACATTGGTAAAACCGGCATCGAGCGATTCTATGAGCCCGAGCTGCATGGCCAGGTGGGTTACGAGGAAGTCGAAACCAACGCGCGAGGTCGCGTGCTGCGAGTGCTCAAACGTACCGACCCGGTGCCGGGCAAAGACATCGTATTGAGCTTGGACATCAAGCTGCAGGAAGCGGCTGAAATGGCCCTCGGCGGTCGGCGTGGCGCGGTGGTGGCACTGGATCCGAAAACCGGCGAAGTGCTGGCGATGGTCAGTCAGCCGAGTTTCGACCCCAACCTGTTTGTCACCGGGATCAGTTTCAAGGCTTACGCCGAGTTGCGTGATTCCATCGACCGGCCACTGTTCAATCGCGTGCTGCGCGGGCTGTACCCGCCAGGTTCGACCATCAAACCGGCGGTGGCGATTGCCGGTTTGGATTCGGGGGTGATCACCGCGTCGAGCCGTGTGTTCGACCCGGGCTACTACATGCTGCCCAATTACGACCACAAATACCGTAACTGGAACCGCACCGGTGACGGCTATGTCGACCTGGACACCGCGATCATGCGTTCCAACGACACCTATTTTTATGACCTGGCCCACAAGCTGGGCATTGACCGGCTGTCAGCCTACATGGGCAAGTTCGGCCTCGGTCAGAAAGTCTCCCTGGACATGTTCGAAGAATCCCCAGGCTTGATGCCATCGCGGGAGTGGAAACGCGCGACCCGTCGCCAAGCGTGGTTCCCGGGTGAAACCCTGATCCTCGGCATCGGCCAGGGCTATATGCAGGCCACCCCGCTGCAACTGGCCCAGGCCACGGCGCTGGTGGCCAACAAAGGGATCTGGAACCGTCCGCACCTGGCCAAGACCGTCGAAGGCGAGCGGCCTGTGGATGAAAACCCGATCCCCGACATCGTGCTGCGCGACCCGTCCGACTGGGCCAAGGTCAACCACGGCATGCAGCAAGTGATGCACGGCGCCCGTGGTACCGCGCGCAAGGCAGCGGTTGGCGCGCAGTACCGTATCGCCGGCAAGAGCGGTACCGCCCAGGTGGTCGCGATCAAGCAGGGCGAGAAATATGACCGTTCCAAGGTTCAAGAGCGCCACCGTGACCACGCGCTTTTTGTCGGATTTGCCCCGGCCGATGACCCGAAAATCGTCGTGGCGGTGATGGTCGAAAACGGTGAATCCGGTTCCGGCGTTGCAGCGCCCGTCGTGCGTCAAGTGATGGACGCCTGGCTATTGGCCGATGACGGCAGGCTCAAGCCCGAATATGGCGGCCCCCCTTCAAGCAACGAGGTTCCGGCCCGTGAAGAGTAATTTTGACCGCATCCTCTCCAGCGAGGATGTGATGCGTCGCCGCGCGACGTTGTTGCAACGCATGCACATTGATGGCCCGTTGCTGATCCTGCTGCTGACTTTGGCGGCCGGCAGCCTGTTCGTGCTGTATTCGGCCAGTGGCAAGAACTGGGACCTGCTGATCAAGCAGGCCTCCTCGTTCGGCTTGGGCCTGTTGTCGATGGTGGTGATCGCCCAGCTGGAGCCACGATTCATGGCGCGTTGGGTCCCACTGGGGTATATCGCTGGCGTATTGCTGTTGGTGGTGGTGGACGTGATGGGCCACAACGCCATGGGCGCGACGCGCTGGATCAATATTCCAGGGGTGATTCGTTTCCAACCGTCGGAATTCATGAAGATCCTCATGCCGGCGACCATCGCTTGGTACTTGTCCAAGCGCACCTTGCCGCCGCAGCTCAAGCACGTGGGCATCAGCCTGATCCTGATTGGCGTGCCTTTTATCCTGATCGTGCGCCAGCCGGACTTGGGCACGTCGTTGCTGATCCTCGCAGGTGGTGCGTTCGTGCTGTTTATGGGCGGCTTGCGCTGGCGCTGGATCCTCAGCGTGCTGGCTGCGGCGATCCCGGTGGCTGTGGCGATGTGGTTCTTCTTTATGCACGACTACCAGAAGCAGCGGATTCTTACGTTTCTTGACCCGGAGAGCGACCCGTTGGGCACGGGCTGGAACATCATCCAGTCCAAGGCGGCCATCGGTTCTGGCGGCGTATTTGGTAAGGGCTGGTTACTGGGTACACAGTCGCACTTGGACTTTTTGCCTGAGAGCCACACTGACTTCATTATTGCGGTCATGGGCGAAGAGTTCGGCCTGGTGGGCATTTGCGCGCTGTTGCTGATTTATTTGCTGTTGATTGGTCGCGGGCTAGTGATCACCGCGCAGGCGCAGACACTGTTCGGCAAATTGCTCGCCGGCAGCCTGACCATGACTTTTTTTGTTTACGTTTTCGTCAACATCGGTATGGTCAGTGGCTTGTTGCCGGTGGTGGGGGTGCCGTTGCCGTTCATTAGCTACGGTGGAACTTCGCTGGTGACATTGCTGTCAGCGTTTGGGGTTTTGATGTCGATTCATACGCATCGCAAGTGGATCGCTCAGGTTTGAATAAGGTGAAGATGTCAATGCAAGTAATGCGCGGCTGGGCGACTCGGCATGCGTCCTGGATGAGCCTGATTGGGCTGCTGGGCGCGACGCAAGAGGCGCAGGCCGGTGACTACGATGGCTCACCCCAGGTCGCCGAATTTGTCGGTGAAATGACCCGCGACTATGGTTTCGCCGGTGAACAGCTGATGGGCGTGTTCCGCGAAGCCCAGCGCAAGCAGGCGATCCTCGACGCGATCTCGCGTCCCGCCGAGCGCGTTAAACAGTGGAAAGAATACCGCCCGATGTTCCTAACCGACGCCCGCGTGGCGCGCGGTGTGGACTTCTGGCGCCAGCATGAAGCCGTGTTGGACCGCGCCGAGCAGGAATACGGCGTGCCAGCCCAGGTCATCGTCGCGATCATCGGCATTGAAACCTTCTATGGACGTAATACCGGCAGTTACCGGGTGATCGACGCCTTGTCGACCCTGGGCTTCGATTACCCGCCGCGCGCGGAGTTCTTCCGTAAGGAGCTGCGCGAGTTTCTGCTGCTGGCCCGCGAAGAACAGGTCGACCCGCTGACCCTCAAAGGCTCCTACGCCGGTGCGATGGGCTTGCCGCAGTTCATGCCGAGCAGCTTTCGCGCCTACGCGGTGGATTTCGACGGCGACGGCCACATCAATATCTGGAGCAACCCGGACGATGCCATCGGCAGCGTGGCCAGCTACTTCAAGCGCCACGGTTGGGTCGGCGGTGAGCCGGTGGTGATTCGTGCCAATGTGACCGGTGATCGTGCCGATGAAGGCCTGACCCAGGGAATCGAGCCGGTCAAGACCGTCGGGGAGTTGCGAGCGCTGGGCTGGTCGGGTCAGAATGCGCCACGCGATGATATGCCGGTGACGGCGTTCCGCCTGGAAGGCGAAAACGGCCCGGAATACTGGATGGGCCTGAAGAATTTTTACGCAATCACGCGTTATAACCGCAGTGTGATGTACGCCATGGCCGTGCATCAGCTGTCTGACATGCTAGTACAAGCACGGGGCAACAAGTAATGCGGGCATCGCCGTTCAATAAACCGCTCAAGCTGGTGGCGTTTGCCGCGTTGTCCTTGTTGGTTGTCAGTTGTTCCTCCACCACCAGTCGCGCGCCTGCGCAGAAGGGCGGTGTGGTCCGTGCCCAGCCGGGCCTGGACATCAATCGCGCGCACAAAGACGGCGCGCCGTGGTGGGACGTCGACGTGTCGAAAATCCCGGATGCCACGCCCACCCTGCACACCGGGCCGTATAAGGCCAACCCGTACACCGTGCTGGGCAAGAACTACTTCCCGCTGCAGGATTCCAAGAGCTACGTGCAGTCGGGCACCGCGTCCTGGTACGGCACCAAATTCCATGGCCAGAACACCGCCAACGGCGAGGTGTATGACCTGTATGGCATGAGCGCGGCCCACAAGACCCTGCCACTGCCCAGCTACGTTCGTGTGACCAACCTGGACAACAATCGCACGGTGATCCTGCGGGTCAACGACCGTGGGCCGTTCTATTCGGACCGGATCATCGACTTGTCTTACGCGGCTGCGAAGAAACTCGGTTATGCCGAAATCGGCACCGCGCGGGTGAAAGTTGAAGGTATCGACCCGGCGCAGTATTGGGCTCAGCGCGGCAAACCCGCGCCGTTGATGCTCAACGAGCCGCAAACGCGGCAGCCGCAGGTAACTGCGTCAACCGGCAAGATCGAGCAGTGGACGCCGCCTCCAGCACAGCACGCGCCAGACACGGTGGTGGTGCCTCACGCGGCACCGGGTGCCTCTACTGTGGGCGGCCAGTACCTGCAAGTGGGTGCTTTCGCCAACCCGGATGCGGCAGAACTGTTAAGGTCCAAGCTCAGCGGCATGGTCAATGCGCCGGTTTTCATCAGCTCCATCGTGCGTAACCAGCAGACCTTGCACCGTGTGCGCATGGGGCCGATTGGGTCGCCAAGCGAAGTGGCGCAAGTGCAGAACAGCGTGCGCCTGGCCAACCTGGGGCAACCCAGCGTGGTCACCGCCGAATAATAAAGGTTGAAGGTTGAGGCTCGTACGCGAGCCTGAACCCTGGTTGTTGGCTCGTTGAAGAATAAAAACCCAGGGGCAAGGGGTGAGCGGGCAACCGAACACGCGACAGTCTGGCAGCGGGCTGTCTGAATAGTTTTGCCCGCGAGGGCAAGTTTCCATAAGCAATTTCGAGAGACGGATGAACATCACCACCTTAGCCAAACGCACGTGCCTGCTTCTTTCGCTGATCATCACCCCGGCCGCCTGGGCGGTTGAAATGGTGCCGGCTTCCCCGCAACTGGCCGCCAAGGCCTGGGTGCTCATGGATGCCGCCAGCGGCAATGTGCTGGTCGAAAACAACGGTGACCAGCGGCTGCCACCCGCCAGCCTGACCAAGCTGATGACGGCTTACATCGCGACCCTGGAAATCCGTCGCGGCCAGATCGGCGAGAACGACCCAGTCACCGTCAGCGAAAACGCCTGGCGCACCGGCGGTTCGCGGATGTTCATCAAGGTCGGCTCGCAAGTCACCGTGAGCGACTTGCTGCACGGCATCATCATTCAGTCCGGTAACGACGCCAGCGTGGCCCTGGCCGAGCACATCGCCGGCAGTGAAGACGCCTTCGCCGACATGATGAACAAGACTGCCGGCGACCTGGGCATGACCAACAGCCACTTCATGAACCCGACTGGCCTGCCGAACCCAGAGCACTACTCGTCGGCTCACGACATGGCAGTGCTGGCTCGCGCGATCATCCGTGTTGACCCGGTGCACTACGCGATCTACTCCCAGAAGGAATTCTTCTGGAACAACATCAAGCAACCAAACCGCAACCTGCTGCTGTGGCGCGACAAGACCGTCGACGGCCTGAAAACCGGCCACACCGACGAAGCCGGCTACTGCATGGTGTCGTCCGCTGTACGTGACGGCCAACGCCTGATCGCGGTGGTCTTCGGCACTAACAGCGAGCAGGCCCGTGCGGCCGAGACGCAAAAACTGCTGACCTACGGTTTCCGCTTCTTCGAAACCCAGACCTTCTACCAGAAGGGTGCCGAGCTGGCTCAAGCGCCGGTGTGGAAAGGCGCGACCCACCAAGTCAAGGCTGGCCTGGCTGAAGACCTGACCTTGACCATGCCTAAAGGCCAGCTGAAAAAGCTCGTTGCCAGCATGACCATGAACCCACAACTGGTTGCGCCAATTGCCAAGGGTGACGTCATCGGCAAAGTCGAAGTGAAGCTGGACGACAAAGTGGTGCACAGCGCCGACCTGATCGCTCTGGAAACCGTCGACGAAGGTGGCATCTTCCGCCGCGTGTGGGATAGCATCCGTCTATTCTTCTACGGCTTGTTCAACTGATTGTGTGCACCTGCAAAGCCCTGCGTTGATCCGACGCGGGGCTTTGCCCGTCGCCACGGCTTACCGCTTACGAGGCCGTTCTGCCATGACCGATAAAGAAGTAGAAGTAAAGGCGCCAAAGATCGAATTCCCGGTGACCGATTACCCTATCAAGGTGATCAGCGACACGGGTGTGGGCCGCAAAGACAGGATTATCGAGATCGTGCGTGTACACGCGACGATCAACGACAACCGAGTGGACGAGCGTTTGAGCACCAACGGTAAGTACACCACGATCCAGTTGCACATCGTTGCGACCGGTCAAGACCAGCTCTACGACATCAACAGTGAACTGCGGGCCACCGGCTTCGTGCACATGGTGTTGTGATGTCACAGGTCGTGGGCTTTCGCGAGCTCGGCCAGATGGCCTACGAGCCCGTTTGGCACGCCATGCAGCGGTTCACTAATGAACGCGGCAGCTCGGCGCCGGATGAGATTTGGCTGGTGGAACACCCACCGGTCTTTACTCAAGGCCAGGCCGGCAAGGCCGAGCATCTGCTGCTGCCTGGGGATATTCCGGTGGTGCAGGTCGACCGAGGGGGTCAAGTGACTTACCATGGACCGGGTCAGCTTGTAGCGTATCTATTGCTGGACGTGCGCAAGCTTGGGTTTGGCGTACGTGACTTGGTAAGCCGCATGGAGGCTTGCCTGATCGAGCTGTTGGCCAGTTACGGCGTGAGCGCCGCGGCCAAGCCCGATGCACCCGGTGTGTATGTGGGCGGCGCGAAAATCGCCTCCCTCGGTTTGCGGATTCGCCATGGCTGTTCCTTTCATGGCCTGGCCCTGAACGTGGACATGGACCTGGCGCCGTTCGGGCGCATCAACCCGTGCGGTTACGCAGGGTTGGCGATGACCCAGCTGAGTGAACACGCCGCACCGATTAAATTTGCCGAGGTAAGTGCCCGGCTGCGTGCGCAGCTCGTCAAACACCTCGACTATGCTGAGCAGACGACCCTTACGGGCGGAATCGACTGATTATGACTACTGATGCAGTGCAAACCATGATCCCGACGCTGGACATCACCGAGCGTCCGGCCCCGCGTGCCAAGGTGGAAGCCGGCGTCAAGCTGCGCGGCGCCGAGAAGGTTGCACGCATCCCGGTCAAGATCATCCCGACTACCGAACTGCCGAAAAAACCGGACTGGATTCGCGTGCGTATCCCGGTTTCGCCGGAAGTCGACCGTATCAAGGCCCTGCTGCGCAAACACAAGCTGCACAGCGTGTGCGAAGAAGCGTCATGCCCGAACCTGGGTGAGTGCTTCTCCGGCGGCACTGCCACCTTCATGATCATGGGGGACATCTGCACGCGTCGTTGCCCGTTCTGCGACGTTGGCCATGGCCGGCCGAAACCACTGGACGTTAACGAGCCGCAAAGCCTGGCCATCGCCATCGCCGACCTGAAACTCAAATACGTAGTGATTACTTCGGTAGACCGCGACGACCTGCGTGACGGCGGTGCCCAGCACTTTGCTGACTGCATCCGCGAAATCCGCAAGCTGTCGCCAAACGTGATGCTCGAAACCCTGGTGCCCGATTACCGTGGCCGCATGGACGTCGCGCTGGAAATCACCGCCGCCGAGCCACCGGATGTGTTCAACCACAACCTGGAAACCGTGCCTCGCCTGTACAAGGCCGCGCGCCCAGGTTCGGATTACCAGTGGTCGCTGACCCTGCTGCAACGATTCAAGCAGATGATGCCGCACATCCCGACCAAATCCGGCCTGATGCTGGGCTTGGGTGAAACTGACGAAGAAGTGATCGAAGTCATGAAGCGCATGCGCGAACACGACATCGATATGCTGACCCTGGGCCAGTACCTGCAGCCGTCGCGTAGCCATTTGCCGGTGCAGCGCTTCGTGCACCCGGACACCTTTGTCTGGTTTGCCGAGGAAGGTTACAAGATGGGCTTCAAGAACGTGGCGTCAGGCCCGTTGGTACGCTCCTCGTACCACGCCGATGAGCAGGCCAAGCTGGTCAAGGCCAGCCTGGTTTCGTAAAAAGGTCTGCGCAACGCTGCAGATCCAATGTGGGAGGGGGCTTGCCCCCGATTGCGGTATATCAGTCGCTACCTGTGCTGGCTGGTTCAACGCTCTCGGGAGGCAAGCCCCCTCCCACATTTCGTTCCGCGTTATAAATGGAGACTTATGGATGAGTATTGAACGTGCAACTGCCGTACCCGCCCTTCGTGCCGGAGGCGTAGTTGGCCTGATTGCCCCTGCCGGCCCGGCCGCCCTCGACGTTGAAAAAGCCGGGCAATGGATGCGCGCCCGTGGACACGAGTTACGGATCTTCTCGGGTGTATACGAACGCGACGGTTACCTCGCAGGCAGCGACGAGGTGCGTCTGCGCGACCTGCATGCTGCCTTTGCCGACCCCGAAATCGATGCCATCTTCTGCCTGCGCGGCGGCTACGGTACGCCACGCTTGCTGGATCGCCTGGACTTCGACCTGCTGCGCGCCAACCCCAAGCCATTTGTGGGTTACAGCGATATCACCGCGTTGCACCTGGCGATCAACCGTTACGCAGGCTTCGTGACCTTTCACGGGCCGATGCTTAATGCTGATTTGCTTGGCGACAAACAGCAACCTACTGAGTCATCGCTGTTCAGCCTGCTGCGCGGTCAACTGGAGGCTGGCAGCGTGCTGGCGCACCCGATGGCCTACCCATTGACCACGATCGAGCCTGGTACCGCCTGTGGGCGTTTGCTGGGTGGCAACCTGTCGATGATCGCGGCGGTGATGGGTACGGCTTATGAGATCGACGCCGAAGGCATCATTCTGTTTATTGAAGAGGTCAACGAGCCCATCTACCGCATCGACCGCCTGCTGACGCATCTGCGCCTGGCGGGCAAGCTTGCGCAGGTCGCCGGCGTGCTGGTGGGGGATGTGTCGGGTGTGGATAAGGCTGCGTTGGAACGGCTGCTCAAGCAGACCTTCGAACCGTTGCGCATTCCGGTGTTGTCCGGCTGGCGCAGCGGGCATTGCGATCCGAACCTGACGCTGCCGATGGGCGCGCTGGTGCGCTTGGACGCGGGGGAGCAGCGGCTGGTGTTGGAGCAGGATGTAGTGTTCAAGCCCTGACGTGGTGATAAAGCCGCCGTGCGGTTTTTTGTGGCGAGCGGGGCAAGCCCGCTCGCCACAATCGCAGGTCTATCGGTTCTGCAACGACTCCAACAGCTTCACCGTCGGATACCCATCCGCCGGCCAACCCAACGACTGTTGCGCCGCGCGAATCGCTTTGCGCGTATTGGCGCCAATAATCCCATCCGCGTTGCCCGCGTCATAGCCATTGGCGCTGAGTACCCTCTGCAAATCAATACGCTGGGAGCGACTCAGCGGCAGCTCATCTTTTGGCCAAGCGCCACGAATCACACCGCCGCCACCAAACCGCTCCGACAGCAGACCAACCGCCAGCGCGTAGGACGACGAGTTGTTGTACTTGAGGATTGCGCGGAAGTTGTCCAGCACCAGGAACGCCGGGCCGCGATAGCCCGCCGGCAGTAGCAGGGCAGCAGAGAGTTGATCGACGTTAGGTGGCATGCTCGCGCCAGACGGCAGTTGGATACCGAGTTTCAGCCACTCGCTAACGGTTTTGCGCACGCCGCCATCTGCCAGGGCGTAATCGAAGTTCACTGGCAGTTGCTTGACTTCAAAGCCCCAGGGCTGGCCTTTCTGCCAGCCGGAGCTTTGCAGGTAGTGTGCGGTGGAGGCCAGGGCGTCGGCCGGGCTGTTCCAGATGTCGCGTCGACCGTCGCCATCGAAGTCGACGGCGTGGGTGTTGTAAGTGGTCGGGATAAATTGGGTCTGGCCCATCGCACCGGCCCAGGAGCCTTTCATCTGGTCGGCTTGGATATCGCCATGCTGGATGATCTGCAGTGCCGCCAGCAGCTGCGCCTGTGCGAACGCCGGACGACGGCCTTCGTAGGCCAGAGTCGCCAGGGAGCGAATCACCGAGTTGTTGCCTTGGAACTGGCCAAAGTTGCTTTCCATGCCCCACACCGACACCAGTGCTTGGCGGTCAACGCCGTAGCGCTGTTCGATGCTTTGCAGGATGTCGGCATACTTGATCAGCAAGGCCTGGCCGTTGCGCACGCGCACTGGCGATAGGGCGCCGTCGAGGTATTCCCAAACTGGGCGGGAGAACTCCGGTTGGCTGCGGTCAGCGCGAATCACTGCCATATCGGGAGTCACACCGGCAAACGCGTTATCAAAGACAGCGGGTGTGATCCCGACCTTCAGAGCCTCCACGCGAAAGCCCGCCTGCCATTCGGCAAAGGTCTGGGGCGGTTGGATATCAAGGTTGTCTACCGCCAGCGGGGCGACCACAGCAGGCGCAACGGCTGGCACAGTCTGCAGCGTTGGCAGGGGTTGAGCGTCTGCGGCGGTGGGTTTCTCGGCGCAGGCGACAAGCAGAATGAGGCTGGAGGCAGCGATCAATTGGCGAAGGTGCCAACGACGGGAAAGGCTAGAGGGCATGCACAGGTCCAGGGATTACAAATCAGGTGCAGACCTTATCATGCCAGAGGGGCGCTTGCCTTCAGGCAGCCAGAAAGTAAGAAGCCTCCCAGCTATTAGACTGGAAGGCTTCGCGGCGGTAGCTGCCTTTGCCCTTGCCGGCGCGTTCTTGGCGGCTGCGGAACAGTGGCTGGGCGATGATGGATTTGGCCTTGTTGGGGCCATGCTTGGATGGCTTTTTGCTCATGTTCAGTACTCTCTAAAGATGGGGGCTCGCGGTGCGAATCATCTGCCGAAGTGACGCGGCTGTAAAGCCCGGCGCCGTGTAGGCGGTTTCACACTATCAAGTGGGCATGGTTAATGTGGGAGCTGGCTTGCCTGCGATATCGGTGTATCAGTGCCAGAAATGCAAGCGGACTCACCGCCATCGCAGGCAAGCCAACTCCGACAGGAAAACATCGGGTGTTTGGAGGGGGTTATTCAGCCGGCAATGACAGGCGCTGCCCAGACATCAAAAGTGACAAACGACTCAGGCTCATCCACGGTGAGCCCGCCGCCTGGCCTTTGATTTGCGCGTCGATGCGCTGCGCTTCCAGCAACAGCTGCGCCCAGCGTTGCGCTGAGTGGCGTTGCAGCGCTTTGCTCATCAGCGGTTTGCGTTTGTCCCACACCGGTGGCCGCGCCTGACTGAAGCACTTGTCCAGCGCAGTGCCCTGGCTGTATTGCAGGGAAATATTGGCCAGCACCCGCAGTTCCCGGGCCAGGGCCCACAGAATCACCGGTGGCTCCACGCCTTCGCCGCGCAGCCCTTCGAGCATACGCAGGGCGTGGGCGGGTTCGCCGTTAAGAATCGCATCCACCAGCCCGAACACGTCAAAGCGCGCGCTGTCGGCCACCGCGCCTTGCACGGTTTCGACGGTGATTTGCCCGTCTTCGGCCATCAGCTTGAGCTTTTCGATCTCTTGGGCGGCGGCCAGCAAGTTGCCTTCGACCCGGGCGGCAATAAGCTCCACAGCGTCTTGCGTCGCCGACAGCCCCGATTGGGACAGGCGCTGACGAATCCACTGCGGCAACTGGTTGCTGTCCACTGGCCAGATCTGGATGAACTGGGTCTGTGGGCCTTCTACCAGCGCCTTGCCCCACTTGGTTTTTTGCGCGCTGGCGTCAAGCTTGGGCAGGCTGATCAGCAACACCGTGTCTTCGGCGGGCCGCGAGCAGTATTCCATCAAGGCTGCCGCGCCCTTGTCCCCAGGCTTGCCCGAAGGCAGGCGCAGTTCCAACAGGCGTTTTTCGGCGAACAGCGACATGCTCGCGCCGGCTTGCAGCAGCGTGCCCCAGTCGAAACTGGCGTCGGCGCTGAATACCTGGCGTTCATCGAAGCCTTGCTGGCGTGCGGCGGTGCGAATCGCGTCTGCGGCTTCCTGGCATAGCAGCGGGTCATCACCGCTGACGATATAGACAGGCGCGAGGCCACCTTGCAGGTGTTTGGCGAGTTGGGCAGGGGCGAGTTTCATAGGCGGGCGGAACGGGGCGCCAGGGGCGCCCCGCCTGGCTTACTCGACAGGGACTTCAACAGGTGATTGTTTCGGCGTGTTGTCTTCGTACTCTTGCGCAGCTTTCAGGGCGTCGGCGTCAGCCTTGGCCTTGTTGTCGGCGGTGAGTTGCAGGGCTGCCAGTTTTTCCGGGGTCAGCTGTTGCAAACGAACCATGATGCGCTGGATCAGCTCACGACGCATTTCCTTGCGAACCTGGATAATTTCCGAGTCCGAACCCACCAGGTTGTTGCCATCGTGGCTGACGACCTTCTGCACTTCGATCTTGTCGCCCATCAGTGGCAGGTGGTCGCGGCCTTGTACTTCGAAGTTGAGCGCGGTGCTCAGCTCGATGTCCGACGCACGACCAGCACTCGCGTAGCTGAGGTTACGCTGTGTTTCTCGCTCGTCTACCAGGTTCAGTTTGTAGGTCGCGCCGGTGTAGACACGCACGCCGCTGTTTTCCAGGGTCTGGCGCAGCTGAGTCACGGTGTCGCCATAGGCATTGCGGGCGCTGAGGTCCAGTTCCTTGAGCGACAGTTCATTGGTGCCGGTGCCGCGCAGCTGGAAGCCGCAAGCGCTCAGCAGCACAGCGAGGCCCATCACCAGCAAATTGCGTTTGATCATTTTGTTGCTCCCCTTGAAACCGTGTGGGCCTTATCGAGGCCTTAAAGGTTTAGTTCGGCGCAGGGCTCAAGCCCTGCGCCCGATCCGATTAGCTAGCGACGATGTTGACCAGTTTGCCGGGCACCACGATCACTTTGCGGATCGTCAGGCCTTCGGTAAAGCGCAGCACGTTCTCGTTGACGCGGGCAGCCGCTTCAACGTCTTCGCGGCTGGCGCTGGCTGGCATATCAATCTGGCCGCGCAGTTTGCCGTTGACCTGGATGACCAGTTGCAGCGTGTCCTGTACCAGGGCGCTGTCATCCTGAACCGGCCAGCGGGCATCGATCACCGCGCCGTTGTGGCCCAAACGGCTCCACAGTTCGTGGCTGATGTGCGGCGTGATCGGGGCCAGCAGCAGAACTACCGCTTCCAGACCTTCCTGTACCAGCGCGCGGTCTTGTTCCGTAGTGTGCGGTGCTTTTTCCAGCACGTTCATCAGCGTCATCACTTGGGCGATGGCGGTGTTGAATTTGTGGTTCTGCCCCACGTCCTGGCTGGCTTGGCGAATGGCCAGGTGGGTGCTGCGGCGAATGGCTTTCTGTTCATCGCTCAAGGACGCCACGTCCAGTTTGCCCGGCAAGCCCTGGCTGACATGGGCGTGCGCCAGGCGCCAGACGCGCTTGAGGAAGCGGTGCGAACCTTCGACGCCGGAGTCGGACCATTCGGCGCTCATGTCGGGCGGCGAAGCGAACATCATGAACAGGCGGCAGGTGTCGGCGCCGAACTGGTCGATCATCGACTGCGGGTCGACGCCGTTGTTCTTCGACTTGGCCATCTTCTCAGTGCCGCCGATTTCCACCGGCAGGCCGTCGGCTTTCAACGTGGCGCTGATCACCTTGGCTTTGCTGTCGCGCTCAAGCTCGACGTCTGCCGGGTTGAACCAGGTGTAGGCGCCATTGGCTTCGCGGCGATAGTAGGTGTCGGCGATCACCATGCCCTGGGTCAGCAGGTTCTTGAACGGCTCATCAGAGCTGACCAAACCTTCGTCACGCATCAACTTGTGGAAGAAGCGCGCGTAGAGCAGGTGCAGAATGGCGTGTTCGATACCGCCGATGTACTGATCCACCGGCAACCAATGGTCGGCCGCGGATTTTTCTACCAGACCGCCTTCATAGTGCGGCGAGGCGTAGCGGGCGTAGTACCACGAGGACTCGACGAAGGTGTCCATGGTGTCGGTTTCACGCTTGGCCGGTGCGCCGCATTTCGGGCACGCGCACGCGTAGAACTCGGGCATGCGTGCCAACGGCGAACCTGCACCATCCGGCACCACGTCTTCCGGCAGTACTACCGGCAATTGATCTTCCGGCACCGGCACGTCACCGCAGGTTTGGCAGTGGATGATCGGGATCGGGCAGCCCCAGTAGCGCTGGCGGCTGATGCCCCAGTCGCGCAGGCGGAACTGGGTGCGCGAGGCGCCGAGGTTTTTCTTGATCAGTGCGACTTCGATGGCGTCGAAAGCACCCTGGAAATCCAGGCCGTCGAACTCGCCGGAGTTGATCAGCTCGCCGTGCTCACCGTAGGCGTCTTGCCATGGGGCCGGGTTGGTGTCACCCACGCTTGTACGCACCACGGACTTGATCGGCAGACTGTACTTGGTGGCGAATTCGAAATCGCGCTCGTCGTGGGCCGGCACAGCCATTACTGCGCCATCGCCGTAGTGCATTAGCACGTAGTTGGCGACCCAGACTGGCAACTTTTCACCGGTCAGCGGATGCTCGACGAACAGCCCGGTCGGCAGGCCTTTTTTCTCTTGGGTGGCGACGTCGGCTTCGGCCACGCTGCCGCCTTTGCATTCGGCGATGAAGGCTTGCAGCTCAGGGTTGTTCTGCGCAGCTTGGGTGGCCAGCGGGTGTTCAGCGGCCACGGCGACGTAGGTCGCGCCCATCAACGTGTCTGGGCGGGTGGTGAAGACTTTGAGTGCGCCCGCTGCGCCGATGGAGTCGACGTTGTAGGGGAATTGCACTTCCATGCCTTTGGATTTTCCGATCCAGTTGCGCTGCATGGTCTTGACCTGTTCAGGCCAGCCCGGCAGGTCGTCGAGGCTCGACAAGAGTTCATCGGCGTAGGCGGTGATCTTGAAGTAGTACATCGGGATTTCGCGCTTTTCGATCAGCGCGCCGGAACGCCAGCCGCGACCGTCGATGACCTGTTCGTTGGCCAGTACGGTCTGGTCGATCGGGTCCCAGTTCACGGTGCCGCTTTTTTTGTAGATCACCCCTTTTTCGAACAGGCGAGTGAACAGCCATTGTTCCCAACGGTAGTAATCCGGCTTGCAGGTGGTCACCTCGCGGGACCAGTCCACCGCCAAGCCCAGGCTGCGCAGCTGGGTCTTCATGTAGGCGATGTTTTCGTAGGTCCACTTGGCGGGCGCCACGTTGTTTTTCATCGCGGCGTTTTCCGCCGGCATGCCGAAGGCGTCCCAACCCATAGGCTGCAGGACGTTCTTGCCGAGCATGCGCTGGTAGCGCGAAATCACGTCACCGATGGTGTAGTTGCGCACGTGCCCCATGTGTAGCTTGCCGCTGGGGTAAGGGAACATCGATAGGCAGTAGTAAGTCTCCTTGCCTGGCTGTTCACTGACTTCAAAGGACTTTTGCTCGTCCCAGAAGGTTTGGGCGGCATTTTCTATTTCACGGGGCTGATAGTGTTCGTGCATGGCTACTTTTGAACTGAATAGGGGTGGCCTAATCCTCTTCGGTGCAACGTTCAGGTTGATCGACACCAAAAAGCGGCGCGTCCGTGCCCAAACCCTGCGGGAAGTGGAGTTACAGGAAGCGCCGTAGCATACATGACCCCACTCTATCGAGGGAAACCCTGATTGCGCAGGCGAGGCCGTCTGTCGCGGCGCCAGGCAGGCATAGCCATGAGGACTACGCTGTTTATTGGGGAGTGAGTCTTATCTTCAATGAGGTGAGGGGATGGTTGAATCGCAGCGAACTTTAACGAAACCGCAGTTGTACGAAGGACTGATCGACCGTTTGGGTCGGGCATTGGATGCCGCAAGGACCGCAGGCCGATTGTGTGATGAAAGGCCTCTGGAGCTGGAGTTGCGAGGCTTGAGCCAGGCAGAGCTTGAACTGATCAAGGTTTACCTGGAATTGAATCACCACCGTGCCTCTCAGGGGCAGGCTTCCCCGCCTGCCCAGTTGCCCTCGCGTTCAGCCAAGGTGGTCTGGCTGAAGGACGTGGCCGCCGGTCGCGGCTCCGAAAAAATTCGGGCCGTTCGGTGCAAGTGAAACACCGTGTTATTCAGTAGCCTTCTCGAAAGTGCTGGTAAAGATTGTCGCTAAACCCCGTTGCATCTAGGCTTCGGGCATCTTTGGAGATGCCCGATGCCTTTTCGTTATTTCATTAAACAATTGCTGTTGCCGCCCGGCATTTTTTTGCTGTTGCTTGCGGTTGCCTGGTGGTTTCGCAAAAGCCGCCCGCGCCTGGCGGGAGTCTGCTTTGCCCTGGGGTTGGGCGGGATGTGGTTGATCAGCCTGCCGGTGATGGTGCAATGGGGCGCGCATGCGCTGGAGACCGAGCCACCGTTGGCCCGTGAAGAGTGGGCAACACTGGCCCAGCGGGCAGACGCGATCGTGGTGCTGGGCTCCGGGCGTGAACGGGGTGACCCGGCGTGGGGCTCCGATCAGCCCACCGGCATTGGCCTTGAGCGCCAGCGTTATGCTGCGCGACTGGCCAAGGCGTCCGGGCTGCCGGTGTTGACCAGCGGCGGCCTGCATTACGGCACGCCGCCGAGTGAGGCCGAACTGATGGCGGTGTCGATGCAGGATGACTTCGGCGTGGCGGTGCGCTGGAAGGAAGAGCGCAGCCGTACCACTTGGGAAAACGCACAGATGAGCGCCGAGATACTGCTGCCTCAAGGCATCAAGCGGGTGGTGGTGGTGACCCAGGCCTGGCACATGCCGCGTGCGGTCTGGAGCTTTGAGAAGGCCGGCTTCAGCGTGGTGCCGGGGCCGGTGGGCTTTTTGGGCGTGGACAATGCCCGGCCATTGGGTGGCTGGATGCCCGAGTTTGTGTCGGTGTGGCGCAGCGGGCAGTTGATCAATGAGGCGGTGGGGCAGGTGGGGTATCGGGTGTTGTACCGATAAGTCGAAACACAGCAGATTAAGTGTGGGAGCTGGCTTGCCTGCGACGGTGTCGAGTCAGTTGGCCGGTTTTTGGCTGGCCCACCGCTATCGCAGGCAAGCCAGCCCCCACATTGTTTTGTGTTTAGCCTTTAGACCGTTTTGGACATCCGCCCCGCCAGCAGCGCCCAGCCGAACAACCCCAGGCACACAATGATCAACGGCCACGAACGCCATTGCAGGTACGGCGTGAGGTTGTGCATCGGCACCACCTCGCCGTACAGAATGCCGCGCTCGAACTGCGGGATCTGCGCAGTAATCTGCCCAAACGGGTTGATCAGGCCAGTCACACCATTGTTAGTGGCACGGATCATCCAGCGGCCGGCCTCCAGCGCACGCATTTGCGCCATTTGCAGGTGCTGCAGCGGGCCAATCGAGCGGCCAAACCAAGTGTCATTGCTGATGGTCAGCAACAAATCGCTTTGGGCCGACAGGCCAGCGGCGAATTCTGGGTACACCACTTCATAGCAAATGAACGGCGCAATCTGATAGCCCTTGGCCTGCAGCATCGCCTGGTCAGACGGGCCGCGGGCAAAGTCCGACATGGGCAGGTCGAAGAAGGCGATCAGCCCGCGCAGCATGTCTTGCAGCGGCACGTATTCGCCAAAGGGCACCAGCTTCTGCTTCAGATAAGTGCCTTCGCCCTCGCCGACCACGGTGATGCCGTTGAAGTAGCGCTTCTGGTGGTGCACTTCCTGGCGGATCGGCACGCCGGTAATCAGCGCCGTGTGCCGGTCGGCGGCAAACTTGCCCATCATCCCGAGGTAGCCTTCGACAGACTCCTTGAGCACTGGCACAGCCGTTTCCGGCCACACCAGCAGGTCGACGGGCTTGGAGCTGAAGCTCATGTCACGGTACAACGCCAACTGCGCATTAAGCTGCTCGGGGTCCCACTTCATGCTTTGTTCGACGTTGCCCTGGATCGCTGCCACCGTCAGTGGGTCGCCCGAAGGCGAGGTCCAAGCGTGGTGTTTGAGTGCCAAGCCGATGGCCCACGGCGCTACCAGCAGCACCAAGCCCGCGCCGATAAAACCGTTGCGCTTGCTCGCCAGCAGGCGCGGCAGGTTGCACAGCACCGCCGCGGTCAGCGCCAGGGCGAAGGAAATCAGCCACATCCCACCCAACGGCGCGAGGCCGGTGAGTGGGCCGTCGAGTTGGCTGTAACCGGAGTACAGCCAGGGGAAACCGGTGAGGAACCAGCCGCGAAACGCTTCCTGGCCGACCCATAGCGCAGCAAACGTCAGCGCGTCGGCCAGCGGTGCTTCATTACGGCGCAACCAGCGCGCCCATAGCCAGGCGGGCAGGGCGAAGAACCAGGCAATGGCAGCGGTAAACAGCAGCATCAAGAAGCCAGCCAGCAGCACCGAAGCGCCGCCGAAGTGGTGGATGCTGTAGTAGATCCAGCTGGTGCCGGCGCCAAACAGGCCGAAACCAAAACACCAGCCACGGCCCAAGGCTTGGCGTGGCGTCAGCTCGCGCAGGCCGATATAGAAAAATCCGACCGCAACCAGTGCAAACGGCCACAAATCGAACGGCGCCAGCGCCAGGGTGGTGATGGCGCCGGCCACCACGGCCAGCAAGTTACCGGGCCAGCCGGGGCGGGTTAGGCGCTGCATGTCATTCCTTAGCGGGCAATAGGTGTCAGGCGAATCAGGTGAATACGGCGGCTGTCGGCATTCAGAATGCGGAAGCGATAGGCGCCGATCTCGGTGGTCTCGTTACGTTTAGGCAGATGCCCGAACGCACTCATTACCAAGCCGCCAACGGTGTCGAATTCATCGTCGGAGAATTCGCTGTCGAAGAACTCGTTGAAGTTCTCGATCGGCGTGAGTGCCTTGACCAGGAAGTCACCGCTGGGCAGCGGCTTGATGTAGCTGTCTTCTTCGACGTCGTGCTCGTCTTCGATGTCGCCGACGATTTGCTCAAGCACGTCTTCGATGGTCACAAGACCGGCCACACCGCCGTATTCGTCGATCACAATGGCCATGTGATTGTGGTTGGCGCGGAACTCGCGCAGCAGCACATTCAGGCGCTTGGATTCAGGTACGAAGGTGGCCGGACGCAGCAGGTCCTTGATGTTGAAGTTGTCGCCGTTCTCCTTGAGGATCAACGGCAGCAAGTCCTTGGCCAGCAGGACACCCATGACGTCGTCATGGCTTTCACCGATCACCGGGTAGCGCGAGTGCGCCGAGTCGATCACGGCCGGGAGGAATTCCCGTGGGGTCTGGGTCGCCTTGATGCTGATCATCTGCGAACGCGGGACCATAATGTCCCGGACTTGCAGGTCAGCCACCTGGATGGCGCCTTCGACGATGGCCAGCGCTTCGCTGTCCAGCAACTTGTTCTGATGGGCCTCGCGCAGCAGCTCAAGCAGCTCCTGGCGGTTTTTCGGCTCGTGGGCAAAAGCCTGGGTCAGTTTACCCAGCCATGACTTCTGCCCGTTGCTCGATCGGTCTTCGCTCATAGCGATTACTCTAAATCCTTTGTTGTGTCAGTAAGGTGTAGTTTCAGTTTTCGTCGTCTGCATACGGGTCGCGGTGACCCAATTCTGCAAGCAACGTTTGTTCCAGTGTTTCCATTTCCAAGGCTTCGTCATCGTCTATATGGTCGTAACCCAAGAGATGCAAGCAGCCGTGGATGACTAGATGGGCCCAGTGGGCCTCAAGTTCCTTGCCTTGTTCCTTCGCCTCGCGCTCCACCACTTCGACACAGATCACCAGATCGCCCAGCAAGGGAATATCCAGTAACTCATCCGGTACGTCGGCGGGAAAGGACAGCACGTTGGTCGCGTAATCCTTTTGGCGCCAGGTGTGATTCAGTTCACGGCCTTCGGGCTCATCCACCAGACGGATGGTCAGCTCCGAGTCGGCGGTGCGCTGGCGCAGGGCCAGTGTGCACCATTGGCGGAACTGCGCTTCGCTGGGGGCGGGCGCTTCGGTAGCCAGTTGCAGGTCAAGCTCAAGCATCGCGGCGAGCGTCCTTGGCCGGTGCGTCATCCTTGTGTTCGAAGCGCTCGTAGGCCTCGACAATGCGCTGTACCAGCGGGTGGCGGACCACGTCCTTGGGCATGAAGTGCGTGAAGCTGATGCCCGGCACGTCCTTGAGCACCTCGATCACCTGCGCCAGCCCCGATTTGGTGCCCTTGGGCAGGTCGACCTGGGTGACGTCACCGGTGATCACGGCAGTGGAGCCGAAACCGATACGGGTGAGGAACATCTTCATCTGCTCGACCGTGGTGTTCTGGCTTTCGTCGAGGATGATGAAGCTGTTGTTCAGGGTACGGCCACGCATGTAGGCCAGCGGGGCGATCTCGATCACCTGTCGCTCGATCAGCTTGGCCACGTATTCAAAGCCGAGCATCTCGTACAGCGCGTCGTAGAGTGGGCGCAGGTACGGGTCAATTTTCTGGGCCAGGTCGCCGGGCAGGAAGCCGAGCTTCTCGCCGGCCTCGACCGCCGGGCGCACCAGCAGGATGCGGCGCACTTGCTCGCGCTCCAGGGCGTCCACCGCGCAGGCTACGGCCAGGTAGGTCTTGCCGGTGCCGGCAGGGCCGATACCGAAGTTGATATCGTTACCGAGGATTTCTTTGACGTAGCGCTGCTGATTCAAGCCGCGTGGGCGAATCATGCCTTTTTTGGTGCGCAGGGCCACGCTGGCTTCGGCCACTGGGTTGTTGGCCAAATCTTCTACGGCAGATTCCTGCAGGTACAGGTGCACGGTCTCCGGCGACAGTTCACTACCCTTGGTTTCGCGGTAGAGGCGGCGGAGCAGGTTTTCTGCAGACGTGGTGTGTTGAGGTTCACCAATAAGCTCGAACTGATTGCCGCGGTTGCGGATCTCGATGCTCAGGCGTTGTTCGATCAGGCGCAGGTGCTCGTCGAACTGTCCGCACAGGTTGGCGAAACGGCGAGCCTCAAAAGGCTCGAGGAGAAAACGATGGGGTTCTATGGGTGCGTTCAAGGTCGCTTTTAGCCGCCCTTTGGCTGTTGAGATGAAAGAGAGGATAACGCCAGTGGCGCGGGGACGAAAGCACTTATCTAGCCCAAGTGCAGCACGGTTCCCATGTGGGAGCGGGCTTGCTCGCGAAGGCGTTGGGTCAGCTAATACATGTATCAACTGATCCACCGCCTTCGCGAGCAAGCCCGCTCCCACATTTTGCTCTCAATCAGTCAGAAATATGGGTGGGTGACTGCACCAGCGAGCCGCGCAACGAGTGCGGTTGCGCCGCATCAATGTGCACGTCGGCGAATTGGCCGATCAGGGCTGGCGTGTCGCAACGGAAATTGACGATCCGGTTGTTCTCGGTACGGCCTTGGAGCTCGCCCGGGTCTTTTTTCGAGTAGTCGGTGACCAGAATGCGCTGGATCGAACCGACCATTTGTCGGCTGATCTCGAAGCCTTGCTGGTTCAGGCGGTGCTGCAACGCGTTCAAACGTTCTTTTTTCAGCGCCTCAGGCGTGTCATCTGCCAAGTCGGCAGCCGGAGTGCCCGGGCGCTGGCTGTAGACGAACGAGTAGGAGAAGTCGAAACCGACGTCTTCGATGAGCTTCATGGTTTGCTGGAAGTCTTTCTCGGTTTCACCAGGGAAGCCGACGATAAAGTCCGAGCTGATGCAGATACCCGGCACTGCCGCGCGCAATTTGCGCAGTTTGGATTTGTATTCCAGGGCGGTGTGGTTGCGCTTCATCGCCGACAGAATGCGGTCTGAGCCCGATTGCACCGGCAGGTGCAGGTGCTTGACCAGTTCCGGCACTTCGGCGTGCGCCTGGATCAGGCTGTCGGAGAACTCCAGCGGGTGCGAGGTGGTGTAGCGAATACGGTCGATGCCGTCGACGGCGGCGACCACGCGGATCAGCTCTGCCAGGTCGGCGAGTCGCCCGTCGTGGGTCTGGCCGCGATAGCCGTTGACGTTCTGGCCCAGTAGCGTCACTTCACGCACGCCGTTTTCGGCCAGGTGGATGATTTCCGACATCACATCGTCAAACGGCCGGCTGACTTCTTCACCGCGGGTGTAGGGCACCACGCAGAAGGTGCAGTACTTGCTGCAGCCTTCCATCACTGACACGTAGGCGCTTGGCCCGTCGATACGCGGTTCGGGCAAGTGGTCGAATTTTTCGATTTCCGGGAACGACACGTCCACTTGCGGCAGTTTGGTGATGCGCGCAGCGTCGATCATTTCCGGCAGACGGTGCAGGGTTTGCGGACCGAAGACCACATCGACATAGGGCGCGCGGTCGCGGATCGCCGCGCCTTCCTGGCTGGCCACGCAACCGCCGACGGCGATCACCATCTCCGGGTTGGCCAGTTTTAATTCACGCCAGCGGCCCAGCTGCGAGTACACACGGTCCTGGGCCCGCTCACGAATCGAGCAGGTATTGAGCAGGATTACGTCGGCATCTTCGGCGCGGGCAGTGACTTCCAGGGCCTGGTGTTCGCCCAGCAGATCGACCATGCGCGAGCTGTCGTACTCGTTCATCTGGCAACCGTGGGTTTCGATGTAAAGCTTCTTGGCCATGGGAATCGTCAACTGGTGGTAAAGAACCGCGCATTATAGGGGGCATGTCCATTGGTTCCTAGCGCTGTGCATCGGGTGCCATGCTATAGTTCGCGCCCTCTTTTATATCCCCGATGTGTTATCCGCCCACCATGACCAAACGTGAAGCTCCAATCTATAAGGTGATTTTCCTCAACCAGGGCCAGGTGTTCGAAATGTACGCCAAGCAGATCTATCAAAGTGATCTGTGGGGCTTCCTGGAAGTGGAAGAGTTCGTCTTTGGCGAGCGCACCCAGTTGGTCGTCGACCCGGGCGAGGAGAAACTCAAGGCGCAATTTGAAGGGGTAGTGCGCAGCTTTGTGCCGATGCATTCGATTGTGCGTATCGATGAAGTGGAGCGCCTGGGCACGCCGAAGATCAGCGAGGCGCGGGGCACCAGCAATGTGATGCCGTTTCCGATGCCGATGCCAGAGAAGTAGGGCGTTAGACCCAAGTGTGCCCATCGCAGGCAAGCCAGCTCCCGCATTCGACCCAGTTCCAGCCGTTGGAATGCCGTTCAGTGTGGGAGCCGGGCTTGCCCGCGATAGCGGTAGAAGGGTTTAGCAGAATTTAAGGCAGTGGCGAGAACGGCGAACGCCCATCCGCACTCTGCAATTCCTGCAGGTAATTGCGGAAGATCTGGCCCAGCACCTGTGTCGCCACTTCCAACTCATCGCGCTGCATGCGCTCGGCGACTTCGTCGGCGGTATCCAGCGCGTCTTCCGCACCGTTGACCGCGGCCATTTTCAGCACGATGTACGCCTGGACGTTATTGGCCGGCACGCCTTCGCCATGAAAAAACATTTTCCCCAGTTCGAATTGCGCCTGGGCATGGCCCTGTAACGAAGCTTTCTCAAAGTAGCTCAAGGCTTTATTGAGATCGCGGGCGGGGTTTTTGTCGTCGTGGTAGTACTCGCCCAACTCGTATTGCGCCTGCGCATCCCCCTCCTCAGCCTGCTTCTGGCACGCGCTCAGCGCTTCGGCCTGACTGTTCGGCTGGGTATTGAGGGTGCAACGACCCATCGCTGGGATTAACAACGAGTTGCCGCCTGCTTGTGCATGTGCCAGCAGCGGCTGAAGGAGCAACAGGCAGCCCAGAACCAGGGTGCGGCCGGTGCGTTTCATGGGAATCGACTTACCTCTGACGGGGCGCGCGGACCCTCGGGGGTCCAATAAGCGCGCATTATGAAATAAGCAGGCCTCTGCTTACAAAGTCTTTACTCGTTTTTCTGCTGCGTGGGTAAGTTATCTGCCCGATTGCAGGTGATTTCTCGTAAAACTCAGGAAATATCTGTAAGCAAAGTAGCAAATCTGACGCCGCCAAGTGCAACGTCAGACTTATGCCCCCTTATTTCAGGGCCGCGAAGGCGCGCTCGGCAGCATCCAAGGTCAGTTTCAACTCGGCATCGCCATGGGCGATCGAGGTGAAACCGGCTTCGAAAGCGCTCGGTGCCAGGTAAACGCCGCCTTCCAGCATCAAGTGGAAGAAGCGCTTGAACAGGTCGGCGTCGCTGCCCATCACGTCATCGAACGTGACTATATCGTCGGCGCCGCTGAAGTACAGCCCGAACATGCCGCCGGCCTGGGTGGTGACAAACGGAATGCCAGCAGCATCGGCACGCTGTTGCAGACCGTCCAGCAGGCGAGTGGTGTAGTCGGTCAACTCGGCGTGAAAGCCCGGGCGGCTGATCAGGCGCAGGGTGGTCAAGCCGGCAGCCATGGCCAGCGGGTTACCCGACAAGGTGCCCGCTTGGTACACCGGGCCCAGCGGCGCGATGTGTTGCATGATTTCGCGCTTGCCGCCGAAGCAGCCCACCGGCATGCCGCCACCGATGATCTTGCCGAAAGTGCTCAGGTCCGGCGTGACGCCGTAGTAAGCCTGGGCGCCGCCGAGGGCGACACGGAAACCGGTCATCACTTCGTCGAAAATCAGCACCACGCCGTGCTTGTCGCACTGTTCGCGCAAACCTTCAAGAAAGCCCGGTGCCGGTGGCACGCAGTTCATGTTGCCGGCGACCGGCTCGACGATGATGCACGCTACCTCTTGACCGACTTCGCTGAGCATCTGCTCGACGGCGGCGATGTCATTGAACGGCAGCGTCAGGGTGTGCTTGGCAAACGCTGCCGGTACACCGGCCGAGCTCGGCACGCCTTGGGTCAGCAGACCGGAACCGGCTTTCACCAGCAGGCTGTCGGAGTGGCCGTGGTAGCAGCCTTCGAATTTGATGATGCTGTCGCGGCCGGTGAAACCACGGGCCAGGCGTATGGCGCTCATGGTGGCTTCGGTGCCGGAGCTGACCATGCGCACCATTTCCATCGACGGCACGATCGAGCACACGAGGTCTGCCATCTCGGTTTCCATGGCGGTCGGGGCGCCGTAGGACAAACCGTGTTGCAACTGCTGGCGTACCGCGTCGAGCACGTCCGGGTGGCTGTGGCCGAGGATCATCGGGCCCCAGGAACCGACGTAGTCAACGTAGCGCTTGTCATCTTCGTCGGTGACGTAGGCGCCTTCGGCATGCTTGAAGAACAGCGGCGTGCCGCCCACGCTCTTGAACGCACGCACGGGGGAGTTCACACCACCGGGGATGTGTTTCTGGGCATTGGCAAACAGGGTTTCGGAACGGGACATGGTCGGGCTCTCTAAACTGAAATTTTAAGAAGATCGTTGAAGGCGCGGGCGCGGCGCGTGACTTCCTGGGTGCTTTCAGCACCGAACAGGCCGTGCACCACAGCGAGCAGGTCGGCGCCGTGGGCCACCAGCGGTTCGGCGTTCTCCAAGGTGACGCCGCCGATCACGCAGATCGGCAGTTGCAAGCGCGCGCGGGCCTGGGCCAGCATTTCCACGGTGGCCGCGGGTGCGCCGGGCTTGGTGTTGGAATTGAAGAAACGACCAAAGGCGACGTAGCTGGCGCCTTCTCTGGCGGCCTGTTCGGCCAGTTCGATCTGGCTGTGGCAGGTGGCTCCGATGATTGCCTTGGCGCCGAGCAATGCGCGGGCTGGGGTCAGTGGGCCGTCGGTCTGGCCCAGGTGTACGCCGACGCCCAGGCGCGCGGCCAATTCGGCGTCATCGTTGATAATAAGCTGGGTCTTGTAGCGCGAGCACAGCTCGCGCAGTTTTTCCGCTTCACGCAGGCGGCGGGCTTCGTCGCTGCTTTTATCGCGGTACTGCAGCAAGGTCACGCCGCCGTCCAATGCCGCTTCGACATAGGCGAGGAATTTGCCGGTCAACAGTTGGCTGTCGGTAATGGCGTATAGGCCACGTAGTTTCATCGGGCAGGCCTCTTTTGCTGTTTAAGAGCAGAAATCCAGCGGCAAACGGCGCGGCACGAATTGGCCCTGGCCGAGTTGTTCGGCATCACGCAGGGTGCGCCACGTGTAGTTGAGCGCGGATTGCACGGCGCTGACCAGGCCTTCGCCCTGGGCGATGCGCCCGGCCAGTGCACTGGCAAGTGTGCAGCCCGAGCCGTGATAGCTGCCGGGCAGGCGCTGGCAGGTAAAGGTCTGGCGCGTGCCGTCGCGGCTGTACAGGCGGTTGTGCACTTGATGCTCGTCGCCGTGGCCGCCAGTGATCAGCAGGTGCTTGATGAACGGCAGCAGCTTCTCGGCGCATTCGTCCGCAGTGCCTTCAGGCAACTCGGCGAGGATGCGCGCTTCAGGCAGGTTCGGTGTGGCGATCAACGACAACGGCAACAGCCGCTCGCGCATGGCATAGCCAACTTCGTCCTTGCCCAGGCTGCCACCGCCGCCAGCCCGCAGCACCGGGTCGCACACCACCGGCAGGTGCGGGTGCGCCTGCAGCAGTTCGACCACGGTGTCGACCATCGCGGTGGAGCCGAGCATGCCGAGCTTGACCGCCGCCACGTCGGAGTCGCTGAGCACGGCATTGGCCTGGGCCAGTACCCACTCGCGGTCGAGCACGCGGAAATCGCTGACATTGACGGTGTTCTGCACGGTCAAGGCGGTGACGGTCGGGGCCGCATGACAGCCTTGGGCGAGCAGGGCTTCGATATCTGCCTGCAAGCCGGCGCCACCACTGGGATCATGGCCGGAGAGACAGAGAACAACAGGGCGAGAGCTGTAGATATTCATGGTGCGCGAGCTTACCACCAAACGCTTTTTGCGTGGCCGTCTGGGGAAGGTTGAATGTCGTCAGTATTTACGCGCGATTGTGGCTTTTTGCTAGCCTTTATCTGTGTGCGATAAATCGCTGAAAGCCACGCCCTAGAGCCTTTCGAAAAATTTTATCAATGGTGTCTAATGGCCTCTAGCGGCTATGCTAGAGTGGATCCAAACAACTTAATGTATCGCCGGTTTACGTCTACTCAAAAGGAATGGGGGGCTTTTGACCTAACCGGACAGGCCACGCTGGGGCTCTATGCGCTATTTGCTGATGTTATTATTGTGCGGGCTGCCGATGCTCGCCGGCGCCGTTGAGTTCAATCAGAGCACTCGAAGCCTGCCGTTGGGCCGGGTCATGCAGGTGCTCGAAGATCCCACCGACGCCCTCACCATCGCCCAAGTCAGCTCTCCCGCCTACGCCGCCCAGTTCAAGACCCATGACAACGCCACCCTCAATGCTGGCTATTCGCGCTCGGTGTTCTGGCTCAAGGTCGACCTGCATTACACCGCCAGTGACCCCCGCGCCCCGCGCACCTGGTTCTTGGAGTTGGCTTATCCACCTCTTAATCGTCTGGACCTGTATCAGGGTGATGGCGCTGGTAACTACCGGCTGACCTCCCGTACCGGCAGTGCATTGCCTTTCTCCAGCCGGGAAGTGCGCCAGAGCAACTACCTGTTCAAGCTCAACTTTGTGCCCGATCAGCAGCAAACGGTCTATCTGCGCCTGCAGAGTGAAGGCTCGATCCAGGCTCCGTTGACCCTCTGGTCCCCTACTGCGTACATGGAGGAGCAACCGCTGCGCCTCTATGTGCTTGGTGCTATCTACGGGGTGTTGCTGGGGATGTTGGTCTACAACCTGTTCATTTACCTGAGCGTGCGCGACACCAGCTACCTCTATTACATCCTCTATATCGCCTCGTTCGGCCTCTACCAGCTGTCGGTCAATGGCGTGGCCGTAGAGTACTTCTGGCCCAACAACCCGTGGTGGTCGAATGCGGCGGTGCCGTTCCTGATCGGCTCCGCCGCGCTGTTCGGCAGCCTGTTCGCGCGCAGCTTCCTGCACACCGCGCAGCACAGCCGCTGGATCGACCGGATATTGCTCGCGTTGGCAGCCTGCGGCGCGGTGGTGATGGTGCTGGCACTGCTGACCAGCTACGCCGTGGCCTTGCGCCTGGCCACCGGCTTGGCGCTGGTGTTTACCGTGGCCATCTTTATTGCCGCCATCAAGGCTTGGTACTGCGGCCAGCGCATGGCGCGTTATTTCATCATCGCCTGGTCGGCGTTCCTGCTCGGTGGGGTGGTCAATACGCTGATGGTGCTGGGCTACCTGCCCAATATGTTCCTCACCATGTACGCCAGCCAGTTGGGTTCGGCGATTGAAGTGGCGCTGCTGTCCCTGGCCCTTGCGGACCGCATTAACGGCATGCGCGAGCAGCAGGCGCAGATCTTGTTCGACGCCAGCCAGAAACTCGAAGTGCTCAACCAGCAATTGGCCCGCAGTAACCGTCTCAAGGACGAATTCCTCGCCACCCTGACCCACGAATTGCGTACGCCGATGAACGGCGTGATCGGCTCCTTGGAACTGATGCAAACCGTGCCGCTGGACGATGACCTGGCGCAGTACCACCAAACTGCCGCCAGCTCGGCGCGAGACATGATGCGCATGGTCAACGGCATTCTCACCCTGACCGAATTGCAGGCCGGGCGCCTGAGCGCCCAGCCCAAGGTATTCAGCCTGCGCGGCGCCCTCGACCCCCTGCGCCAGCAGTTCAGCGCCAGCGCGCAGAGCAAAGGCTTGGAATTCTCCATCGACGTCGCGGATGAGCTGCCGGACCGCGTGATTGGCGACGCCGATAAGCTGATCCAATGCCTGGATTGCCTGCTCGACAACGCCTTCAAATTTACCCACGAAGGCGCCGTGCGTTTGCGTGTGGTGGGCGTTCCGCAAAGTGATGGCAGCGTGCGCCTGAGCTTTATCGTGACCGACAGCGGTATTGGTTTCGCCTTCCTCGACGAGGCCACGCTGTACCAGCGCTTCTTCCAGCTCGACGGCTCGACTACCCGTGAATACGGCGGCCTGGGTATCGGCCTGGCGATTTGCCGGCAGTTGATCGAACTGCTTGGCGGGCGGCTGACCCATCATTCCGAGCCGCGCAAGGGCAGTCGTTTCCAGTTGGAAGTGACCCTGAATCCGTTGCCGCCGGAGCCAACAGCGGCGGTCCAGAAGCCCCTTGCGCAACGGGCCTCGCACGAGTGCGCTGTGCTGTTGGTGGACGACAACAGTGTGGGGCATCTGGCGGTGCGCGGCATGCTGCTCAAACTCGGCTACCGGGTAAAAACGGTGGACAACGGCGCGTCTGCGTTGGCGCAATTGCAGAGTGAAACCTTCGATGCGGTGCTGATGGATGTGCCTGAAGGCGGTTTCTCGTTGTGCTGTCAGATTCGCGCGTTGCCGGGCTGCGGTGAGTTGCCGGTGATCGCCCTGAGTACGTCACTGAGTGTGTCGGATCGTGAGCGCTGCCATGGCATCGGCATCACCGATCGTCTGGCCAAGCCCGTGCGTTTTGACGCGTTGCAGGCGGTGCTGGAGCGGTGCCTGCTCTGTCCGATAGAGGGCGAAAGCGCCGGGCATTAGGCGTGTATGCCACTTTTTTAAGCCGGTTGGCGGTGCTTAACTGACGTTCAGGCCTCAACTGCACGTGGCCTTTTCCAGGAGGCCCGCCATGAACCTGCATCAGTTCGCTGAAACCCACGACGTCACCAACCAGCCACCGTCTTTGGACGGAACCAACCTTTACCGCATCGACTTGCCCTTGCAAGAGTGGTCGCGCCGCTTTGGTGCCGGCTCGGCCGAGGCGCGTATCGATGCCTATGGCGCGCTGGCCGGTGGGCCGTTGATGGAGGCCGGGTTCCTGGCGAACCAGAACAAACCGGTGTTCCACAGTCATGACCGTTATGGCCATCGCATCGACCTGGTGGAATTTCATCCGGCTTATCACGAACTGATGCGTACCGCCGTAGAACATGGCCTGCCATCGTTGCCGTGGGCGCATCCGCAAGCCGGCGCGCATGTGGCCCGTGCTGCCATGACCTACCTGCACAGCCAGGCCGAGGCTGGCACCGGCTGCCCGCTGACCATGACCTTCGCCTGCGTCCCGGCGCTGCGCCTGCAGCCCGACTTGGCGCAGACCTGGTTGCCGAAAATCCTCAGCACCGAATACGACCCGCGTAACGTCGGCATCGCCCATAAAGCCGGCGCCACCATCGGTATGGCCATGACCGAGAAACAGGGCGGCACTGACGTGCGCGCCAACACGACCCGCGCTTATCCGGTCGGTGCGGGTGGCCCCGGGCAAGCCTATGAACTGGTGGGGCACAAGTGGTTCTGCTCGGCGCCGATGTGTGATGCGTTCCTCACCCTGGCACAGACTGACAAAGGCCTAACGTGTTTCCTACTGCCGCGGCAGCGCCCGGACGACACGCGCAACGAGTTCTACATCCAACGCCTGAAAAACAAGCTCGGCAACTGTTCCAACGCGTCCAGCGAAGTGGAGTTTCGCGGCGCGTTGGCCTGGATGATCGGCGAAGAAGGCCGTGGCGTACCGACCATCATCGAGATGGTCGCTATGACCCGCTTTGACTGCATGGTCGGTTCCAGCGCCTTGATGCGCCAGGCGCTGAGCCAGGCCAGCCATCATTGCGCCCATCGCCTGGTCGGCGGGCGCGTCCTCAGCGAACAACCGCTGATGCAAAACGTACTGGCCGACCTGTCGTTGGAAAGTGAGGCTTCACTGGCCTTGAGCATGCGCATGGGCCGCGCACTGGATCACCTCGATAATGAACAGGAAGCCAAATTCGCCCGGCTGGTGACGGCGGTGGGCAAGTATTGGATCTGTAAACGCGCGCCGGCCATGATCAACGAAGCCGCTGAATGCATGGGCGGTGCCGGGTATGTCGAGGACAGCATCCTGCCGCGTCTTTACCGTGAGGCACCGGTGAATTCAACCTGGGAAGGCTCCGGTAACGTGCAGTGCCTGGACGTGCTGCGGGCGCTGTCGAAGGAGCCGGGCGTGCTGGAAGCGCTGTTTGTAGAGCTGGGCAATGGGCATGGCGACAAGCAGCTGGCGCGGCATATCGAGCAGCTCAAGTCGGCGTTTATGGACACCCAGGATATTCAGTACCGTGCGCGGCAACTGACCGAGGACATTGCCCTGGCGTTGCAGGCCAAGCTGTTGCTGGAGGCCGGGAATGCGGCGGTCAGTGATGGGTTTATTGCCAGCCGCTTGGGTGAGTTGTCCGGTCAGGTGTATGGCACCTTGCCTCGAGGGGTGGATGTGGAGGCGATCGTCGCCCGTTCCACGCCCAATATCTCTGAATAAACACGGTTCAAAATGTGGGAGCTGGCTTGCCTGCGATAGCGGTGTGCCAGCCCCCAGATGTATCAATGACCCACCGCCATCGCGGGCAAGCCCGGCTCCCACAGGGATTGCACTCCTCTTGAGATAGGTACTCCAATTCAAAGTTTGCGTCTGGCCGGGATACAGGCAAGATAAAGGCCTGCAAGTCAGAACACAGGATGCTTATCGTGACCGAAGCTTTTGTTGTCGTTCAAACCGCCGAAGAAGCCGTTGACCGGCTGGCGGCTCTGCATGAGCGTGCTACCGGAGCGCTCAATCAAGCCCTCAAGCAATACCTCAAGGACCGCGTCGAGCCCGACGCTGAACAGCGCGCAATGTTTCGCTACCCCGAATTGCGCCTGACCTACCTGGTTCAGGGCGAAGTCCCACAGACCACCCGGGCGTATGCCAAGGTCCAGTTGCCGGGCACCTACAGCGTTACCGTCACCCATCCCGCAGCGTTCCGTAAATATCTGCTGGAGCAACTGGTGCCGCTGATGCACGACTTCACCGTGACGGTGGAAGTCGGCGTGAGCCAACAGAACATTCCCTACCCGTATGTGGTGGAGCAGGGCGACGAACTGGCCGGCTCCGGCGTGACCGCCGCGACCCTGGCCCGCGTGTTCCCCAGCACCGACCTGTCGGCCGCCACCGACGGCATTGCCGATGGCCTCTACGACTGGGAAAACACTGACCCGCTGCCGCTGGCGCTGTTCGATGCCGCCCGCGTGGACTTCTCCCTGCGCCGCCTGGTGCACTACACCGGCAGCGACTGGCGCCATGTGCAGCCGTGGATCCTACTGACCAACTACCACCGCTATGTTGACCAGTTCATCCTGCATGGCCTGGAGCAATTGCGCAGCGACCCACGGTTTATCCGCATGGTGTTGCCGGGCAACGTGATTATCGACAAGAGCATGGACCACGGCGAGGCCTCGGCGATTGCTGCCGGTGTGGTCTGGCACCGTTACCAGATGCCGGCCTACCACTTGCAAGCCAGCGACGGCCACGGCGTAACGCTGGTGAACATCGGCGTCGGCCCGTCCAATGCGAAGAACATCACCGACCACTTGGCCGTGTTGCGCCCACACTGCTGGCTGATGATCGGCCACTGCGGCGGCCTGCGCCAATCCCAGACCATCGGCGACTACGTACTGGCTCACGCCTATATGCGCCGTGACGGGATTCTCGACCGTGTGGTGCCGCCGAACATCCCGATCCCGGCCCTGGCCGAAGTGCAGATGGCCTTGCAGCAAGCCGCGGCCAACGTCACTGGCGAAAAAGGCGAAGAGCTGAAAAAGCGCCTGCGCACCGGCACCGTGTTGACCTACGACGATCGCAACTGGGAGCTGCGCTGGGCCCAGGAGCGACCGCTGATCAACCTGTCCCGCGCCGTGGCCGTGGACATGGAAAGCGGCACCATCGCCGCCCAGGGTTATCGCTTGCGCGTGCCGTATGGCACGTTGCTGTGTGTCTCGGACAAACCACTGCACAGCGAGATCAAGCTGCCGGGGTCGGCCAACGCGTTCTATGAGCGCGCGGTCAGCCAGCACTTGAAGATCGGCATCGAGGCGGTGGACCTGTTGCGCACCGAACTCAACTCGCTGCACTCGCGCAAACTGCGCAGCTTCGACGAGCCACCGTTCCGCTAAGCGGTTGGGATGGTCATTTAGCGGTCAGGCCACTAGCATTGTCGGTCCTGACCGTTAGATGTTCCTTTGCCATGTCCCGTCCCACCCGTCCCGATTCGCGCCGCCCAGGCGTGAAACCTCCACATTCTGCCGCGCGTCGCGTTGCTAAGGCACCACCGGCCGAGCCGAAGTTGGTCCTGTTCAATAAACCTTTCGACGTGCTGACCCAGTTCAGTGACGAAGGCGGGCGCGCGACCCTCAAGGACTTTATCGACATCCCCGGCATTTACCCGGCCGGTCGCCTGGACCGTGACAGCGAAGGTCTGTTGCTGCTGACCAACGATGGCCAGTTGCAGGCGCGGATTGCCGACCCCAAGCACAAGCTGGCGAAAACCTACTGGGTGCAGGTGGAAGGCGAACCCACCGAAGAATTGCTGCAACGCCTGCGCGATGGGGTCGAACTCAACGATGGTAAAACCTTGCCCGCCGAGGCCCGGCGTTTGGATGAGCCCGCGTTGTGGCCGCGCAACCCGCCGGTGCGGTTTCGCAAAAACCTACCCACTTACTGGCTTGAACTGGTGATTCGAGAGGGGCGTAACCGCCAGGTACGACGCATGACCGCTGCCGTGGGCCTGCCAACCTTGCGTCTGGTGCGCGTGCGTATTGGCGATTGGACAATCGACGGCCTGGACCAAGGCCAATGGAAGGAAGTACCCGCGCGTTTATAAAGCGCCAGACTCGATGAGGCCGATCACCACGCTCTTGATGATGAACGCAGCCACGCCCAGGCCCAGCACGAAAAACAGGATGAACGAACCAAAGCGCCCGGCCTTGGATTTCTTCGCCAGGTCCCAGACGATAAAGCCCATGAAAATGATCAGGATAGTGACCAGGCCGGTCATCATCCATTCTTCGAACAGGGCGGGGTCGATGTTGTTCATGTGAGTTTTTCCGGCAGGGCAGGCGGGAAGTATACGGCAGCGTCACAGACGCAACATTGACCTGAGTCTGGCCGCGGTCAATGTGGGAGCTGGCTTGCCGGCGATAGCATCAACTGGGGCTGGCTGACACACCGAGTTGTCTGCATCGCAGTTAAGCCAGCCCCCGCAGTTGATCTTCAGTGCTCTTGAGATCAGGTACGCAGGTGGGTCAGTGGCAGCTCGGTGCTGTTCAATACCTGGTTCAGCACAAAGCTCGAGCGCACGCTGGTCACGCCTTCAATGCGGGTCAAATGCCCCAGCAGCAGTTTCTGATAGTGGTCCATGTCCGGCACCACCACTTTCAACTGATAGTCAGCATCCATCCCCGTCACCAAACTGCACTCCAGTACTTGCGGCAGGGTGCGGATGGCGGCCTCGAAGTTCTCGAAACGCTCGGGTGTGTGGCGGTCCATGCCGATCAGCACATAGGCCGTCAGGCTCAGGCCGAGCATCTTGCGATCCAGCAAGGCGACCTGGCGCGCGATGTAGCCGTCGTCTTCCAATTGCTTGACCCGGCGCGAGCAGGGCGACGGCGACAAGCCGATGCGCTCGGCCAACTCCTGGTTGGAGATTCTCGCGTCGCGCTGCAATTCCGCCAAAATACTCAGGTCGTATCGGTCAAGCTTGCTCATTGGGTTGGCCTTTGTCGTAACTATTGCGGCGAATTATCTATGAAGGGTTAAAAATTGCGCAAGCACTGTTTATTGACGCAATCTTCGCAATCATCTGTCGGCGCGCGGGGCCTATGATTACCCACAGAATCACCGCCTGGACAACAGTCCACTTACAGCGAGCCCAATCAGGCCCGCTGCGGCCGCCACCCTAGCAGGGTTGAGCCGGCCTCCAGGCTGCACACTGTCCACAAGACGGCGTGAGGTGAGCCAACGTCAAAAGCGTTGAGCCAGGACGAAATTCTCAAGGGGTGGCCGACGGGTCGCCCCTTTTCTTTTGCGTGCGCCTTTTACCTACGAAAATAACTCTTGTGACTGATAACCTATCTCAGAACCGGGCAGGGCTTTTCCAGTCTTATCTATGAGGCTGGACGTTCTAGGCCCTTATCCGCAGTGAGGAATAGCATGAAGCGCATCTGGCGTATGGCAGGTGTCGGTTTGCTGATGGTTGGCGTCGGCACCCACGTGATGGCCGACGACCCACGCCCTGAAGGGGGCGGTCAGCATGAAAGAGGTCCGGAAGGCGGGCGGCAAGGCAACGAACAGCCGCGACCGCAAAATAACCAACCTCGCCCGCAGAACAATCAAACGCGTCCGGAAAACAACCCGCCGCGTTCACAAAACCAGCACTTTGATCGCGCCGAGCAACAGCCGCACGGCGGCGGGCAGTGGCAAGGCCACCCACAAGGTACCGAGCAGACCCGACCAGCGCCTGCGCCCGCGAATAACCTGCCAATCCAAGGTCGCCCGGACACCGTGCGCCAGACCCAGGAACCGCGCCAGGGTTACTACCGTGACATTCCGCGCCGCAACGACGGCAACCCGCATTGGGAGGTGGGCGGCCCAGGTTCGCGCCCGGGTAACAACGGTGGCGGCTTCAACAATGGCCACCCCAATGACAACCGTTGGCCTGGCCGCCCGAATGGGCACGGCAACGGCTGGGGCCCCGGCCCGCAATACCGCCCGGGCTATATGGTTGACCGTTTCCCCGACCGTAATTACCGCGTGCCTTACCGTGGCCAGGATTATTTCTTCTCCGGCGGCTACTGGTATCGCCCGCAAGGCCCGCGCTATGAGGTGGTGACGCCGCCGTACGGCATCCGCGTGCACTACCTACCGGACTACGCGCGGGAAGTGTGGGTGGGCAGCGCGCTGTTCTTCCTCGCGGCCGGTTCGTATTACACCTATGAAAGCGCCACTCAGCAGTACGTGGTGGTGCAACCGCCTACAGACGTGCCGACGCCCCAGCCCGCACCGCAAGGCAACGGTTATGACGTAGTGGCTTACCCGGCCAACGGCCAGTCACCGGCTCAAGTGCAGCAGGACGGCTACGACTGTTATCGCTGGGCCGTGCAGCAAAGCGGTTTCGACCCGCAGGCAGCGACCTACGCCCCTGACCCGGCGGTGGTGCAAACTTACCGCCAGGCTCAGGGCAACTGCCTGACCAGTCGCGGCTATCAGGTGCAATACTAGGCTTTGTTGCCCGTGACCACTTCCCGCGGGTCGGCGTGCACCAGCACTTCGGCGCGCGGGTAGGCCTGGTGAATGGCATCGGCGGCCTGATCGCTGATGCCGTGGGCCACCGACAGCGACAACTCCCCCGGCAATTCCAGGTGCAACTGCACAAACCAGTGGCTGCCGGAAATTCGCGTGCGCAAATCATGCGCACCCAACACACCCGGCACACCCTGCGCCAGTTCCAGCATGTGCTGGCTTACGTCTGGCGGCAGCTCCTCATCCATCAACACCGCAAAGCTCTCTCGGGCGATCTGGATTGCGCTCCACAGGATGTAGGCGGCGATCCCCAGGCCGAACCACGCGTCCACCTGATGGAAACCCATGCCCGCGAACACCAGTGCCACCAGGATGCTGCCATTGAGCAGCAAATCCGAGCGGTAATGCAGCGAGTCCGCGCGCACCGCGTTAGAGCCGGTTTCGCGGATTACCCGGTGTTGCACCATGAGCAGCGCCACGGTCATCACCAGTGAAAACACAATCACACCGATGCTCAGCCAAGGCGCGCCGACGGGCTCCGGATGTTGCAAGCGCTGGTACGCCTGGTACGCGATCAACGCCGCACTGCCGGCGATAAACAGGGCCTGGGCCATGCCTGCCAGTGATTCCGCCTTGCCATGCCCATAGCGGTGATCATCATCGGCCGGGCGCAGCGCGTAATGCACCGCGAGCAAATTGAGCAGCGAGGTCACGCCGTCGAGCAGCGAGTCGGTCAGCCCGGCAAGCATGCTCACCGAGCCGCTGAGCCACCAGGCGATGGCTTTGGTAATAATCAGCGCAGAGGCCACGCCCACGGAGGCACGGGTGGCCAGGCGCAAGAGCCTGGCGTGTTCGGGACTGCTGGTCATAAGTGAGTCGAATCCTTAAGCGGCGGGTTGCAGGCCCAGGGCCGCGAGTTGTTGCACGCTGCCCTTGAACTGGATCATGCGCGGGTCGTCCAGGGGCAGGGTGCGACCGGTTTCTTGCTGGATGATGGTTTGCAGCTTGGCATTGTCGACCTTGCCGTCAGCGCCGATGGCTTCGCGCAGTTTCTCGGGAGCGACTTGGGCGGTCTTGCCCGGCTCGAAATAGATGGCGCCGGTGGCGAAGTCGACGCCAAACGCGATCAGGCCCGGGATCACATAGAACAGCAGGCCCACGGCGTCGAGCACGGCAATGGTCGGGTCGATCTTGCCATCGATCTGGCCACGACGGTCTGGATAGAAAATCGAACCGCAGGCCGTTAGTTGGCTCAGCAGGGTGACGGCGAGGACACCGCCGATGACACGGGAAGCGATACGCATGGAAATCTCCTGAACACGGTTGATACGGGACTATAAGACAATTCTGTTGAGCGTCGCCGCTCTAATGTGGGAGCTGCATTCACAGCCCAAGCCGGTGCAGGTGTTGAGACCAACACCGGCATCCGGCAGTTCGCCGTTATACTCGCCGCTCTGCTTTGGAGCCAGTATGAATTCGTTGCCAATCGATGATGTTTTACCCGCCCTGCGTGACACCTTGGCGATTCGCCATGAAGCCGTGCTGGAAGCGCCGCCTGGCGCCGGTAAAACCACCCGCGTGCCCTTGGCCCTGTTGAACGAGCCGTGGCTGGCTGGGCAGACCATCCTGATGCTCGAACCGCGACGCCTGGCCGCACGCGCCGCCGCCGAACGTCTGGCCAGTGAGTTGGGAGAAAAGGTTGGCGAAACCGTCGGTTATCGTATCCGCCTCGACAGCAAAGTTGGCCCCAATACGCGCATCGAAGTGGTCACCGAAGGCATTCTCACCCGCCGCTTGCAGGACGACCCGGCGCTGGACGGCGTGGGCCTGCTGATCTTCGACGAGTTCCACGAGCGCAGCCTCGACGCCGACCTGGCGTTGGCGCTGAGCCTGAACGGCCGCGACCTGTTCCGCGATGAACAACCGCTGAAAATCCTGCTGATGTCCGCCACCCTCGAAGGCGAGCGCCTGTCTGGCCTGCTGGATGACGCGCCGATCCTGCGCAGCGAAGGGCGCATGTTCCCGGTACAGATGCGCTGGGGGCGACCGTACCAGGCGGGGGAATTTATTGAGCCGCGCGTGGTGCAAACCATCCTCGACGCTGTGCACGACGAAACCGGCAGCATTCTGGTTTTTCTGCCGGGGCAGGCGGAGATTCGCCGCGTTAATCAGCAACTGGCTGACGCCTTGGGTGATCGCCCTGATGTGCTGCTGTGCCCGCTGCATGGTGAGCTGGACCTCAACGCCCAACGCGCGGCCATCGACCCGGCACCGGCCGGTAAACGCAAAGTGGTGCTGGCCACCAACATTGCCGAGACCAGCCTGACCATCAATGGTGTGCGCGTGGTGATCGACGCCGGGTTGGCGCGAGTGCCGCGTTTCGACCCCGGCAGCGGCATGACCCGCCTTGAGACTCAGCGCATCTCCCGCGCCAGCGCCACCCAGCGCGCCGGGCGGGCAGGGCGCCTCGAGCCAGGCGTGTGTTATCGGTTGTGGTCCGAGGACCAGCACGAAGGTTTGGCGGCCTATGGCAGTGCGGAAATTCTTGCCGCCGACCTCGCCGGCTTGGCCTTGCAACTGGCGCGCTGGGGCGTCACACCCACGCAGCTGGTGTGGCTGGACGTGCCGCCGACTGCCGCGTATGCCCAGGCCCAGGAGTTGCTGGTGCGCCTCGGCGCCTTGACTAACGACAAACTCACAGCCCATGGCCAGAAGATGGCCGAGCTGCCGGCGCATCCGCGTATTGCCCATTTGCTGTTGCGCGGGCAGGACTTGGGATTGGCGGCCACCGCCTGTGATGTCGCCGCGCTGTTGGGTGAACGCGATATCTTGCGCGGCGCCGGCGCCGATTTGCACAGTCGGTTGGCGCTGATGTCCGGTGAAGAACGCGCGCGGGGCACCCAAGGTGGCGTGCAGCGGGCCAAACAACTGGCGCGGCAATATCGTGGCTACTTGAGAGGTCAGGCGACTCAAACCGTGGCCGACCCGGACCACCCGCGCTGGCTCGGTGCCCTGCTGGCGCTGGCCTACCCGGACCGCGTCGCTCAACAGCGTCGCCCCGGCGGCGCCGAATATCGCCTGGCCAACGGCCGCGCGGCGCTGTTCGCCGAGGCCGACAGCCTGATGAAACAACCTTGGCTGGTCATTGCCGACCTCGGCAGCCGCCAGGGCCAGCGCGAAGAACGCATCTACCTCGCCGCCGACTTTGACCCGACGCTGTTCGACACGGTCCTCGCCGAGCAAGTACGCAACGTCGACCAGCTGGATTGGGATGAACGCGAAGGCGTACTGCGCGCCGAACGCCAGCGCAAAGTCGGCGAACTGGTGCTCAGCCGGGAACCGCTGACCGGTCTCGACGAGTCCGCGCGTAGCCAGGCGCTGGTGAACCTGGTGCGCCGCAAAGGCTTGGAGCTGCTGCCGTGGACACCTGAACTGCGCCAATGGCAGGCCCGCGTCATGCTGCTGCGCCAGCTGGATGCCGGCAAAACCAGCGAATGGCCCGACATCAGTGACAAGGCTTTGCTTGCCAGCCTGGAGCACTGGCTGATGCCGTATCTGGGCAAAGTCTCGCGCCTGAACCATTTCGCCAACCTGGATATCTCCAGTTTTCTGCACAACCTGTTGCCCTGGCCGCTGCCCCAGCGCCTGGACGAGCTGGCGCCGCAGCATGTGAAAGTGCCGTCGGGCTCGTCGGTGCGTTTGGACTACAGCGAACAGCCGCCGATTCTGGCGGTACGCTTGCAGGAATTGTTCGGGCTGGCGGACACGCCGCGCATTGCCGGTGGGCGTCAGGTGGTGAAGTTGCACCTGCTGTCCCCGGCGCGACGGCCGGTGCAGGTGACGCAGGACCTGGCGAACTTCTGGCGCAGCACGTATGCCGAGGTGAAGAAGGATTTGAAGGGGCGCTATCCGAAGCATTACTGGCCGGATGACCCGTTGGTGGCCGAACCAACCGCCCGGATCAAACCCCGCAAGTAGGTCGTGTGGAGATCAAATGTGGGTGCTGTGGTGTTGGTTATTGCGCAGGCGGCAGCAGGAAGCGCGCAATCACCGGCAGGTGATTAGAGATGCGCAACGTATCCGCCTGCCGCACTTTGGCTTCCACCCGCTTGATGCGTGGGCTGTAGAACAGATAATCCAACGTACGATCCGGACCCTCTACGCTCGGGTCATTTGGGAAGTTTGTCAGCCATTTTTCGCGATCAATCCCACTGGATTCACTGTTGCTCGGGATCATCGGGTATTTATCCCACAGTAGATGCAGCTCACTGTCCGGTGAATATTGGCCGCGTTTACTGGCGTCCAAGCGTAGAAATTGCCCCAGTGGCAGTAGGTTGAAATCCCCACCGATCAGCCATGGCGTGCCACGACCTTCGAACTTGTCGAGCAGCTTCACCGTGGCCCTGGCTTGTTCCTGCACCGCCGACCGCCCAGGCCTATCACCGTCCAGTCGGGTATTGAGCACCGCCAGTTGGCCGCCGTCGCTCAGTGGCAGGTAGGTCAGCAACAAGGCAGGCTTGGGTTGGAACTGGCGGCTGATGAAGTTGGCCGGCGACACCGGCAGTTGCAGGCGTTCGGCGTGTTCGATCTGGTAGCGGCTGAGGGTCACCAGTTTGCGGCCGACGCTACCGAAGATATGCAGGTCTGGCACAAAGTCGGCTTTCCAGTCGAACGCCTGGGCGCTGCAGGGGTAGAGGTCGACCAGGCGTTCCTGCAGCAGTGCGATTTGGTCCTGATAATGCGACGGTTTGGCGTTTTCGTCGAGTTCCTGCAACAGCAGGATGTCGGGCTGTTCGTCGCGGATCACTCTAGCTACTTCGTCCAGGCTTGAGGCCATGTCTTCCACGGTCGGGCGGTCGTCCGGGCCGCTGCCGTCGGCGGTGTCGTACCAGAACACGTAGTTCTTGCCAGCCAGATACTGCACGTTCCAGGTCATGACCTTGAGCGCCTGCCCCGGCAGCAACGTCGGCGCACGTGGCGCGACGCAGCTCACGGGGAGGGTTTCTTTGTCGGTGGGGCGCCACGTCAGGCTGTAGATCAGGGCCGTGAGCAGGGCCGCAATGATCAACAGGCTAAACAGGGTGATGCGCAATAAACGGGTCATCGGCTCGGCTTATAGCGTTTCAGGAGTGGCAGGAGCATATCACCGTGCGTCCGCATCGCCACCGATCAGCATGAATAAACGAAACAGCACCACGCTGGTAAACAGTTGCAGGAAGCTGTGGGCGCTGTCGATCAGTACGCCCAGCAGCGGCGCAGGATCAGGGTAGGCCGCCACGCTGGCGCCTTTGAGCAGCCACAGCGGCGTCATCACGCACAGCAGGCACACCAGGATTCGCCAGAAATGCCCACGGCTCAGGCGAAAGCTTTCTTTCATTGCCTCCAGCGCCGGCATGCCGCGCAGCACCAACAGGTACTCGGCAAACGCCAGCACCACCATCAGCCATAGGCCCGGCAGGAAATACAGCGACAGGCCCAGCAAAATCAGCAACGTGCTGATGGCCGTCAGCAGGGCGAAGCGGGGCCACAGGGTCAGGGCCATGGCCCACACATCCTTGGTGCGTGGCGACTCGCCACGGGTGCGCGCATCCAAAAACAGGATCAAGGCACCGGTGTACATCGGGTACACCAACAACCCCACGATGACGCTGTAACCGGGGAAGGCATCCGGGCCCAGCGTGTGGTTGAGCACTTGCTGCAGCAGGGCCTCGAGGATCACCAACGGCAGGCACAGCTGGACGATGGCGCCCAGGTTACGTTGGGTGAAACGCAAGGAGTCGCGTAATACGTCTAACGGATTCATCAGGTTCATCACAGGCCTAGAAGCAAGGCCCACACTTTAACCGATCATGACTAGCCGTAAGCAAACGTAAACCTTGCGTAAAGATCATTGAAACGTCTGGTAACAGCCCCATAACTAGTACGTAGCTCGCCGATCACAGGCGGGCCCATGATTTTTACCGGCAATCTAACGAGGTCGCCATGAACAGCGAAGAGCAAACCCTGATCGATGGACTGTTTTCACGGTTGCAACAAGCCGAAACGGACTCAGCCCCCCGCGACGCCCTGGCCGAAGCGCGGATCAAGGAGCACATGACTCGCCAACCGGCTGCCGGGTACTACATGACCCAGTCGATCCTGGTGCAAGAGCACGCGATCAAGAGCCTCGACGCGCAGAACAAGCAACAGGCGCAGCAGATCCAGCAGTTGCAGGATGAGTTGCAACAGGCCAAGTCGCAGGCCGCGCAGCCTGCGCAGAGTGGTGGTTTCCTGTCGAGCATCTTTGGCGGCGGCAGTTCTCGCGATTCGCAGCCCGCACAAAGCGCCCCGCCTTCATCGGGTGGCTGGCGTGAACCGGCGCGGCCTCAGTTTGGCCAGCCTGCGCCGCAGCAGCAGAATTACGGTGCGCCGCAGCAGAATTACCAGCAACCACCGGCAGCGCCCATAGGCAGCGGCTTCCTCGGTGGCGCGCTGAAAACCGCTGCCGGTGTGGCGGGTGGCGTAATGCTGGCCGAAGGCATCAGCAGCCTGTTCAACCACAACTCGCAACAGCCGCAAGTGGTGGAAGAAATCATTCGCGAAGAACCGGCGCCTGCCAGTGACAACAGCAACTGGGGCAACGACGACCAGAAGTTTGCCGGCAATGACAATTGGGGCAGCGACAACTCCGACAGCTTTGCTGGCAACGACTATGCCGACGATTCTTCCTCTTTTGGCGACGACGACTCCTTCGTCTGACCCGCACTCAACCGGGGCGCTTCGTCGCCCCGGGCTGATTTTTCGCTGAAACTTTCCCATGGCTGGCATACTGGCGCCTTTCCGGGCGCTGGCGCCTGGCTGTCATGAGGAAGTGCGGTGAAGAAAATTGCGGTGTTCGCCGATGTACAAAACCTCTACTACACCGTGCGCCAAGCCTACGGCTGCCACTTCAACTATGCGGCCCTGTGGGCTGACATCGGTTCGCGCGGCCAGATCGTCGAGGCGTATGCCTATGCCATCGACCGTGGCGACAGCAAGCAGCAGCAATTCCAGCAGATCCTGCGCAATCTGGGCTTTACGGTAAAACTCAAACCGTACATCCAGCGAGCCGACGGCTCGGCCAAAGGCGACTGGGACGTGGGCATCACCCTCGACATCATGGACGCCGCCGACCACGTCGACGAAGTGGTGCTGGCCTCCGGCGACGGTGATTTCGACATGCTGCTCGACCGCGTCATCCAAAAGCATGGCGTCGAAGCCGTGGCCTACGGCGTGCCAGGGCTGACGGCCAACTCGCTGATACGCGCCGCCAGCCGCTACGTGCCGATCGAAGGCGCGTTGCTACTCAAATAAGCGCAGCGGCTCAATAAATTGTTAGACGGAGTTGGAACAGGTTTGGAACGTATAGCGGTCATCGACTTTGAAACCACCGGCATCACCCCGAGCAGCCACTGCCGGGCCACGGAAATCGCGGTGGTCATCCTTGAGCGCGGCCAAATTGTGGACCGCTACCAGAGCCTGATGAATGCCGGCGTGCGTGTGCCGGGCTTTATCGAGCAACTCACCGGCATCAGCAACGCCATGCTGCGCAGCGCGCCACCGGCCGAGCGAGTGATGAACGAAGTGAATGAGTTCGTCGGCACCACGCCACTGCTGGCGCACAACGCCGCGTTCGACCAGAAGTTCTGGGACTTCGAACTGGGCCTGATCCGCCGCACCCGCCTGCAAAAATTCGCCTGCTCCCTGCTGCTGGCCCGTCGGCTGATGCCGTCGGCACCGAACCACAAACTCGGCACATTGAACTCATTCGCCCAACTGCCCCACACCGGCAAGGCTCACCGGGCGATGGCGGATGCGGAGATGGCGGCCAACCTCACGGCGCACTTGGCCGAGCAGTTGCGCGGTACGCATGGGTTGCGCGAACTGTCCCACGACCTGCTGTGCACCTTGCAGAAAGTGCCGCCGGCGAAGATCAATGAACACCTGAAGAAGCATCGCGGGTTCTAAACCGCCACCCTCCCAAGAACACCGACGTTTCAAATGTGGGAGGGGGCTTGCTCCCGATAGCGGTGTGTCAGCCAATCATCCAGTGACTGACACACTGTAATCGGGAGCAAGCCCCCTCCCACATGGGGTATGCGGTGTTCATCGAGGCTGCACACACTCCAACGCCCGACCCACCACCTCCTTCGCCATCCCCACCAAATGCATCACCGCTCGCTGTTGCGCATTCATCGCTTCAGCCGACCCGTGCGCCGTCTCCACCGCGCAATGCAGCAAGTCGGCCGCATGGGCGAGGGCGTCTTCGAAGCTAAGGTTGTCATTTAGAACAAAGTTGGGCGCGTCCGGGGCGGAAGCTTTGAGGTAGTAGTCGATGGCTCGGCGGTTGAGCAGGGCGTCTTCGCTGAGGAAGTCTGGTTTGGAGCGAGGTGGATCGGGGGTAACTTTGATCATCATGTAGCCTCTCCGTCAGTTAAGAAGCTGCAACCGTTCGCTTGCACACGAATTTAGGGTGGCAGCAGTACGCGGGTGTGCAAGACCGTGACGGAGTCCGGTAGATCCGAAGATCTCCCGCGTACAGCTGCCATAACGAATCACGCCTGAAATACAGACGTTGAGAGTTAAGGCTGATGCGTATTACCGTCGTCGGACTTGCACGTCCAGTCATCGAGCATTCGATGACTGACCGAGACTAGCGACCTGATCCGACGGAAACAAGGCCGTGGAATTCTCTAGGAAACGTCCCGCAAATGAAAGAGATCGGTCTTGCTGGCCATTGAAATATCAGCGTTTTGTGGGGGCTTTTACGCTCTTTCTGAGTGGTCAGTAGGCTGAGCCCTATTGCTCCGTCGGACCTTTCTGGTTTTTCTTTTCACCCATCCCTCGCCCTTGCTGCGATCTAACATTGCACCTGTTATTTACGTAAAGGACTACGTCATGCAGGAAAGCGACCTCCACACAGCAATTATGCGAAACCAGTCTGAACTCCAACGTAATGGCGTAGACCTCGGCTCAACTTCCAGCATGGCGTTTCATTTGGGCAACACAATGACAAGCTGCCCGGCAGTCATGCTTTTACCTCATTCGCCAGGCTGGACTCATGGCGCCAGCTATATGTTACTCAGGCCCATTCAGGCGGACTCCACTGTGCCTGACACCACTGTTGACGACCTCTGGAAATGTACACAGCAACACTACGGTTTGACGGCGGCAACGGCTCTTACTGGCGCGGCGGGCATACCGATCAGCAAAATCGCCGTGGGAACTTGGGTCCACGTTGGCTCCAGTAAAACGACGAACCTGGCCAGTCTCATTGGGATGCGCTTTTTCCCTCGTACACTGATCAGACAGCCAACAATGGCTAGGATGGCAAAAGCAACGTTTGGCACCGTCCGCGTAGTTGGCATTATTGGGCGGGGCATTCCCTTCGTTGCTGTGGGGTTAGCCGTTTTTGACTTAATCAGTATTGGTAAGTGTGCCTATGAGGCGAGAAGTGGAAGGTAGCCCTACCAGAGCCGAGATCACAGAAAAAGTGATCCAACTGTTCGTCGATATCATTGGTTTTATTGACCGAAGCCAAGTGACGGAAAATACGGATTTCATCCATGACTTCAAGATCATCGATGACGATTTGACCTGCTTCGTCATGCAGATCAAGTGGCAATTCAACCTGCAGGCGACTCAGGAGGATTGGGATCACATCACGACCATCAAGCAGATTGTCGATTTGATCGTTCAGCGCTTGAATATGCAGTTCCGGCCGCATCAAGGGTGAAGTCTTCGCCCTTGACCCGGCCTCACTCTAATAAGCAATCTTCGGTGTCACGCTGTCATGGCAATTGATGCGGCACAGTTTTCCCATTACTCACTCTGTCGAGTAAGAACATGTCTGATCGCAGTCGCGTACGGTAAATGCGCAGCGTTGCTCACCTCCTGCTTCAACTCCTGTATCCATTCCTCGTCTTCGGGAAATGCTTCGGCGATTTCAACAAAATACTCCAAGGTCTGGAGGTAGCCGCTAAGTTCAGCGCGCCGAATTTCATTCAGCGCGCCGTCCAGCCCGAGAATACGGATCGTCTCGCGTGCACGAAGATGATCGCGTACGCTCAAGCCTGCCCTTGGTTCCACCGTTCCTCCGGGGGTGAACACTAAAAAAGCATCGGGGTCTTCTATATCTGGTTTGATTAAAACTTCCGGTGGGTAGACTCCACATCGGTCCTTGGCCTTCCCGCAGGTACTGGCGCGCTCGCATGAGCCGAATAGATTGTTCCAGTCATAAGTACCTTGCGGATACCGATCCCGTTGGCGAAAGTGCTCAATATGACGGTTTCCTGGGCCAATCGGTCCTTCACAGTAGGCACACCGTGGACCTTGCATGAGCTCTAAAGATGCCCAAATACCGTCGCGTTCCTCTTGCGTTGGACATGTGCGAGTCCACCTATCTCGGCCGTGTCGGTAACGCCTTAGCCCTGAGGGAGGTTCATCTTGCCGACGTAGACGACGCATCTCAATACTTCCGGTTGCTGAGGTCGCGCGGAAGACGCTGCTTAATGGCCTGCAGCCGAATTTGCCGCTCACATTCGCGAATAACTGGATGGTCTGCGCCGAAATGAGATTCCAGCTTTGTTCTCAACGCGAGCCCGGCAGTCTGCTCGTGAAGATTTTGCTGAATCAGAGCCTGATAGTCAGAAACCCATGATGCCTCAGGCACATTAGGAACTGGGTCTACACCCATGATACGAGCGAGTAAGTCGGAACTGGCAACCCCTCGGGTCTGCCACTGTGGCTCGCTGACGCTGGTAATTCGACTAGAGGTTTCAGGATCAATTTCGGTACGCAAGATTCGGACGCTGTCCGAGGATACTGTGCTCAGCACCTGAGGACTGTGGGTAGTAACGATAAGCTGCATGGCCGGAAATGCTTCGGTCAGGTTGAGCAACACCACTTGCTGCCATTCCGGATGCAGATGCATGTCTACTTCGTCTATCAGCAACACGCCGGGAGTTCCCTGAGCTGCCTGTGCACCAAGGTGCCCGTTGAGCTTGGTCGCGCGGAACGCAATGTCGGCAACCATACCAATCATATTGCGAATGCCGTCGCTAAGCCACTCGACCGGTAACTCTCCAAACTGCTCATGGTGAGCGACCAATGCGTCACGAGTGAAAGAGTATTGAATGCCGCTCCAACCTGCTGGTTGGATACAAGCATTCACCGCGCGACTCACTGACTGGATGTAGTCGTCGAATTCCGTTTTGGCAATGCTGACCCCAGCTTCAAGAGCTTTGAGCTGGGCCTCCTTGGCATTCAGGCTCCAGTAGCGAAACCACTGCACAAACGATTTATAGCTAGAGGCCGGATCCAAGCAATCGGTATAGCCCACGGTTCTGGATGTGCGTTGAATGTTTTTTGCGTCTGTCAGTTTCTTCTGCTGCCACAGTCGCCCCGTACCGTAGTATGCGATTAGTGGCAGAACAACCTCAGTGCCCGGAGTGCGCGCAGCTTCTTGCATGCGCTTGCCGTAGCTCACCAGTTCCTTGGCATCCTTGATCGAGGTCTTGGTCTTGGTCGTGCTTGATAAATGACGGCGCCAAATGGTGGGCAACAAATCATCGGACAACTGATCCATCAAGCTTCCAGGAATGACCCCTGTCGCCTCGATCCGAGCTCCTTGGGGGGCGTATTCCATTTCGTTGGTTGTGGTTTGTCTGGCACGAAACTGGCGGATATCGCTAGGCTCAAGGTGTTTGCCTACCGCCTCGTCGAACGCTCCCACGTAGGGGCCGAAGGCGACGGCGATGGCGTCTAGGATGGACGTCTTACCCGTACCATTGGCCGCAACCAACACGGTCAACCTCGGATGGAAGTCTATATCGATTGTTTCGAAGCAGCGGAAATCACGTAGCCGCAACCGCGAAAGCCGAAGCGAATTTATTCCGGCACTCGCCATATTTTCCTGCGTGCCCATGAGATCTCCAGACCGGCGCCTAAAGCCCTAGTCTACCTGTTGACGCAACTCTCAGCGTAGCTACTAGAGAAAATCCTGAATAGACTTTTTGATTCGGAAAAGTGCCAGTCTTCCACCCGAGCTTCCAATGCCAAGGGGGAGCGCAACCAGGGACCTCTGCAGTGCGGCCACTGACGTCAGCGGAAGCAAGCCCCCTTGCACATTTGGAATGTGTTCACAAATCGAAATATGGGAGGGGCTTGCCCGCGATGGCGGTGTATCAGCCGCCATTTTTCCCATTGGGCTCCAACTGCCCCAACGGCACCCGCCGCTCTATCGCGCTGGACAAAATAATCGAGGTCTTGCTGAACCCGAACTTCGCCACCCGGTTGATCAGGTTCTCCAGCTCCGGCATCGAACCCACCGCCGCCTGCATGATCACGCACGGGTCGCCCGTCACCCGGTGGCATTCGGTCAGTTCGGGGATTTCAGCCAGGGCGTCGTACACCTTCTGGCTGCCATGGTTGGTCAGCCTCAATTCGATGACGCACTGAATCGGCAAGCCGATTTTGGACAGGTCCACCTTGGCCTGATACCCGGTGATTACGCCGCTGGCTTCCAGCTTGGCCACGCGTTCAGCCACGGCCGGCGCGGAGAGGTTTACCGTGCGGGCCAGTTCGGCGTAGGAAGCGCGCCCGTCTTTAAGCAGGGCGCTGAGGAGCATGCGGTCGTATTTGTCCATGATAAGGCTCTGGTCACGCGTGGCTTTCGAATCCACGGGTTATAGCCTTCATAACCATGCTTTGAAAAGTGTATGGGCGCTTTAAACAGGTTTTGTAACTTATGTTTAGCGTGCTGCCTTTCTAGAATAAGCCTCCAATTTCCTGCCGCAGAGCTACCCAATGCCTGGCCCACGTCGCTTTCCCTTACCGTTGATCGCCGCCTTTTTTGCGTTGTATGTGATCTGGGGTTCTACCTACCTGGTGATTCGGATCGGCGTGGAATACTGGCCGCCGCTGATGCTGGGCGGGATTCGATTTTTGGTGGCGGGTTTGGCGATGTATGGCTTTTTGCGCTGGCGCGGCGCGCCTGCGCCGACGTGGGTGCAGTGGAAGGCGGCCGCCAAGATCGGCGTTTTGCTGCTGACCTTCGGGAATGGCGCGGTGACGGTGGCCGAGCACACCGGGGTGGCCTCCGGTGTGGCCGCGCTGGCGGTGGCGACGGTGCCGTTGTTCACCTTGTTGTGCGGGTATTTCTGGGGTGCGCGCAATACGCGTCTGGAGTGGGCCGGGGTGGTGCTGGGGATTATCGGCATCGCCATGCTCAACATGGGCTCTAACCTGCAATCGAGCCCGACCGGTGCGATGTTGCTGCTGTTTGCCGCCGCCTCCTGGGCTTTTGGTTCGGTGTGGAGCCGGCACTTGCCGTTGCCGGCGGGCGCTATGGCCAGCGCGGCGGAAATGATGATTGCGGGTGTGTTGTTGCTGGTGGGCAGTGCGTTGACCGGTGAGCGACTGCATTCCATCCCGCCGGTTGAGGGCTGGCTGGCCTTGGCGTACCTGGCCGTGTTCGGCTCGATCATCGCCTTCAATGCCTACATGTACCTGCTCAAGCACGTACGCCCGGCGGCGGCGACCAGCTATGCCTACGTGAACCCGGCCGTCGCGGTGTTGTTGGGCATTGTGTTCGTCGGCGAGACCATCGGCATGGAAGAAGCCTTGGCGATGTTGGTGATCATCAGCGCCGTGCTGTTGATCAGCCTGCCCCAGTGGCGAAAGCCCAAGCCGGAAATAAGGTAAACTGCCGCGCATTACGCCTATGCGCTGAATTTTTCCTACGGTAAACACATGACTTTCGCCACCCTTGGCCTGATCGAACCCTTGCTGCGCGCCCTTGAGACGCTTGGCTACCAGACCCCGACGCCGGTGCAGGCGCAAGCCATTCCGGCGGTGCTGGCCGGTCGCGACCTGATGGCTGCGGCCCAGACCGGCACCGGCAAGACCGCCGGTTTCGCCCTGCCGCTCCTGCAATTGCTGACCATGGAAGGGCCGAAAGTCGCCGCCAACTCGGCGCGCGCGCTGATCCTGTGCCCGACCCGCGAGTTGGCCGAGCAGGTTCACGCCAGTGTCGCTGAGTACGCCCAACACCTGCCGCTGACCACCTATGCGGTGTACGGCGGCGTGAGCATCAACCCGCAGATGATGAAGCTGCGCAAGGGCGTCGACATTCTTGTGGCCACGCCTGGCCGCCTGATCGACCTGTTCCGCCAGAACGCGCTGAAACTCAACCAGTTGCAAACCCTGGTGCTGGATGAAGCCGACCGCATGCTCGATCTGGGCTTCTCGGAAGAGCTTGCCAACATTTATCGCATGCTGCCGAAAAAGCGCCAGACCTTGCTGTTCTCCGCGACCTTTTCCGATGAAATCCGCCTGCTCGCCGGGCAGATGCTTAACGACCCGTTGACCGTTGAAGTCAGCCCGCGCAACGTTGCCGCCAACACCGTGAAGCAATGGGTGGTGCCGGTGGACAAGAAGCGCAAGCCGGAGCTGTTTGTGCACCTGATGCGCAAAGGCCGCTGGAAGCAGGTGCTGGTGTTCGCCAAGACCCGTAACGGCGTCGATGCGCTGGTGGATAAGTTGCAGGGCCTGGGCATCAATGCCGACGGCATCCACGGTGACAAACCCCAAGCCACCCGCCAACGCGCGCTGGACCGTTTCAAGTCCAGCGACGTGCAGATTCTGGTGGCCACCGACGTGGCGGCGCGGGGGTTGGATATTGAAGACTTGCCGCTGGTGGTCAACTTTGACCTGCCGATCGTGGCCGAGGACTACATCCACCGTATCGGCCGTACCGGCCGCGCAGGCAACACCGGTGAGGCGATTTCCCTGGTGTGTGCCGATGAGGTGAACATGCTGTCGGCCATCGAGATGCTGACGCGTCAGACCTTGACCCGCAAGATGGAGGCGGATTTCGAGCCGGAGCACCGTGTGCCGGACACCGATGCCAGTGGGCAGGTGGTGAAGAAGCCGAAGAAACCGAAGAAACCTAAGGCGTCGGGCGGTGGCGGCGGTAAGCGCAATTTGGGTAAGTGGGTGGACAGCGGCGACGTGGCGCCTGCTGAACCTTCGATCAAGCCGGTGCGCAAGGTGCCAGTGTTTAATACCGGGCCGCGTAAGAAGAAGTAAGTTTCCCTTTGATCGACTGCAGGCTGGCGAACTGAGTGAGCGGTGCAATGCCGCTCGTTCGATGTGATATGACGTCTCGCTTCGGCAGGTTGCTAATTACTTAGGGGGTAATTTTTGAGTACGCAAAATTTTTTGTCATTCAATACCCAATAACTATTTGGAACTGAGCGCGGTTGATGGCCACTGAACTCGTGGGTTAGATAACTTACGATGAAAGATTCAGGGAGATTTTTATATGGCGATCATTCCTTTAGCGCTTGCTTTAAGTGGGGTAGTGATCTGGAAGAAAATTGACGCTGACAACAGCGATCAAAAAATAGAGGCTGATAAGGCCTGGAAGCGATTCGAGCCCCATTTGAATCACACGTTTGATACGTATAAGAGGCATGAAGCGAAAGGAGAGCTTGCGCAAGCGATCCGCGCGTTAAAACAGCATATTTCTTTGTTTAATGAGCGCGGGTCGGTAACGTCTGGAGATAAGAAATATTTAGACAGGATACTCGACAGTTTGATTTTTAAGTCCCAAGAAAACGCGAAGTTACTTAGCCGCGAGTTCAAGGCCAAAGCGCAGAGCCTGCAAGACGATCCTACAGAGCTTTCCGGTGTTCACTACGAGTACATACAAAAGCTCAAAATTTTACTGCCCGGAGACGATGCCTTCTTACTTAAAGAAGTAAAAAATTATGATCAGTTGTATCCCAGAATTTCTCTATAAGATTAAGGGTGTGCACCCATGAATAAAGTTCACTGAGAGATCATCAAGTGAATTGACTATCCCCGGCGCGTTCTTGTAGGCGATTGATGCAACCGCAACCATTCAAGAATGCCCTGGGCCGCCATTCGCCCACTGGCAAAACATCCAGTCAACAAATACCCACCGGTCGGCGCTTCCCAGTCCAGCATCTCCCCCGCACAGAACACGCCTGGCAATTGCTTGAGCATCAAGCGCTCATCCAGCGCCTCAAACGGCACACCACCCGCCGTGCTGATCGCCTCATCTATCGGCCGTGTCTTCACCAGCGTCAGGGGGAGCGCCTTGATATCCACAGCCAACTGCGCCGGATCATTAAAGTGTTCAGCTGGCGCCAACTCACGCAGTAACGCCGCTTTGACGCCATCCAACCCCAGCTGACTGTGCAAATGCTTGCTCATCGAGCGCGAGCCACGCGGTTTGGTCAGCGCCAGCTGCACCTTGTTTAGCGGCTTGCTCGGTAGCAGGTCGATATACACCGTGGCTGAGCCGTCCCGGTTGATGGCTTCGCGAGTCGGCGCCGATAACGCGTAGATCAAGCTGCCTTCGATACCGGTGGCGGTGATCACACATTCTCCGAGCCGAGGCTTGTCATCCGTCAGGCCGATGGCGACGTTTTTCAGCGGTGCGCCAGCGAATTTGCTGACCATCAATTCGCTCCAGGCCGACACTTCGAAGCCGCAATTGCTTGGTTGCAGCGGGGCGTAGGGCACGCCCTTATCTTCCAGCAACTTCAGCCAGGCTCCGTCGGAACCCAGACGCGACCAGCTGCCGCCGCCCAAGGCCAGCAACACGGCATCGCTGCGGACAGTTTGCTCGCCGTCCGGGCTGTGGATAAGTAAGTCACCGTTTGCATTCCAACCCTGCCAGCGATGCCGGGTGTGGATAACCACGCCTTGGTCGCGCAGACGCTTGAGCCAGGCGCGCAGCAATGGGGCGGCTTTCATGTCGGTAGGAAAAACACGGCCCGAGGTGCCGATAAAGGTTTGAATACCCAAACCGTGAATCCATTCGCACAAGGCTTCTGCACCAAACCCTCGCAGCAACGGCGCCATGTGCGGCGCGCGTTCGGCATAGCGCGACAGAAACGCCGGGTAAGCCTCGGAGTGGGTGATGTTCATGCCGCCCACGCCCGCCAGCAGGAATTTACGCCCCACCGACGGCATGCCGTCATACAGGTCCACCTGCACGCCCGCCTGGCTCAAGACTTCAGCGGCCATCAGCCCGGCAGGGCCGCCGCCGATGATGGTGACGTGTTGAGAAGGGGTTTGTTGAGGCATGGGCAAGGCTACGGTCGCTGAATAGGCCGAGCATTCTACCCGACAGCAGCATCGCTGCCTGATCAAAAAACGTACACTTTCCTACAGGCCATACGGCTACTCGCTCTCAGGCCCTTACGCTCAAGTTATCCACAGGCCGTTCCACAGGCATTGTGGGTAACGCGCACATTTCAATGACAGCCTGATGACGTCCACACCCGTTGTGCGCTGTGGTGCAGGATGCCGTGGCGGCGGGCCAGGGCGGGGCGGTCCTTGCTGTAGCCGCCGCCAATTACGCCCATCACTGGAATATCGCGGCCCAGGCAATGGCGCATCACGGCTTCATCACGGGCGGCGACGCCTGCGTCTGTCAGCTTGAGGTAACCGAGGGCGTCATCTTGATGCACATCCACTCCGGCGTCGTACAGCACCAGGTCGGGCTGGTAGAGCGGTAGCAGGTAGTTGAGCGCATCGTCCACGACTTTAAGGTAATCGGCATCGCCCATGCCCATGGGCAGAGGGATGTCCCAGTCGCTCTGGGCTTTGCGCGCGGGGAAGTTCTTTTCGCAGTGCAGCGACACGGTGATGGCGTCCGGCGTGTCGTGGAGAATGCGCGCGGTGCCGTCGCCCTGGTGCACGTCGCAATCGAAGATCAGCACGCGGTTGACCCGCCCGCTGGCCAACAGGTAATGGCTGATCACCGCCAGGTCATTGAAGATGCAAAAGCCTGCCGGGTAATCGTAATGGGCGTGATGGGTGCCGCCCGCCAGGTGGCAGGCCAGGCCGTGTTCCAGCGCCTGTTCGGCGGCGAGTATCGAGCCGCCGACCGCGCGAATCGTGCGCCGGGCCAGGGCTTCGTTCCAGGGCAGGCCGAGGCGCCGCTGGTCTTCACGGGACAACTCGCCGTGCAGGTAGCGCTCGATATACCCAGGTTCATGCGCCAGGGCCAGAATCTCTGCGGGGCATACCTCTGGTCGCAGCAACTGACTGTCCTCGGTCAGGCCGCTGTCCACCAAGTGGTCGCGCAACAGGCGAAACTTGTCCATCGGGAACCGGTGGTCTGCCGGGAACTCAGGGCTGTAGTCATCGTGGTAGATCAAGGGCAAGGGCATGGGATTTTCTGACGGGAACCTGCGAAGGATCTTACCAGCGCTGTACACTCACGCACATGGCAAGGGAGGGGACCCATGGAGCCGATACTGGAATTGCAAAGCGCTCGTTTGCTGATGCGCCAATGGCGCGACAGCGACCTGACGGAGTTTGCGCGTATGTGCGCAGACCCACAGGTGATGCGCTATTTCCCGGCCAAACTGAGCCACTTGGAAAGCGCCGCGCTGATTGGGCGGATTCGTGGCCACTTCGCTGAATATGGCTTTGGCTTTTGGGCCTTGCAGCGCAAGGACACCGGCGAATTCATCGGCCTGACGGGGCTTGCGAATGTCAGCTTCGAGGCCGATTTTGTCCCGGCTGTAGAAATCGGCTGGCGCCTGGCCCGCGAACATTGGGGCTTGGGTTACGCCAGTGAAGCGGCCTGGACTGCGCTGCGCTGTGGTTTTGACCGGCTGCAGTTGGATGAAATCCTCGCTTTCACCACCGAAACCAATCTGCCCTCACAAAAAGTCATGCAGGCCATCGGTATGCATTACGATCCGCAGGCAGATTTTGAACACCCCAAGGTCGCAGCCGATGACCCGCTGCGCCATCATGTTTTGTACCGCATCACCCGCGCCCAATGGTTGGACACGCTGCACGGATAAGCAGCCCGGAATGCCCTATAGATTGTAGGAGTTGCTCAATGAGCCAAGTATTGGAAGATCTGGTGGACTTGCTGACCCTGGAGCCGATCGAGGAGAACCTCTTTCGCGGCCGCAGCCAGGACCTGGGCTTTCGTCAGCTGTTCGGTGGCCAGGTGCTCGGCCAGTCGCTCTCGGCCGCCAGCCAGACCGTAGAAGAAGCGCGGCACGTGCATTCCCTGCATGGTTACTTCCTGCGCCCCGGCGATGCGTCGTTGCCGGTGGTGTACTCGGTGGACCGCGTGCGCGATGGTGGCAGTTTCAGCACGCGCCGCGTCACGGCGATCCAGAAGGGCAACCCGATCTTCACCTGCACCACCTCGTTCCAGTACGACGAACAAGGCTTTGAGCACCAGACCACCATGCCCGTGGTAGTCGGCCCGGAGAACCTGCCGTCGGAGCTGGAGCTGACCCAGCAGCGTGCACATCTGATCCCCGAGCACATGCGTGAAAAACTGCTGTGCCCCAAGCCCATCGAAGTACGCCCGGTCACTGAAAAAGACCCGTTCAACCCGCAACCGTCCGACCCAGTCAAGTACGTGTGGTTTCGTGCCGATGGCGCCTTGGCGGACTTGCCGGCGCTGCATAAATACCTGCTGGCCTACGCTTCGGACTTCGGCCTGCTGACCACCTCGTTGTTGCCCCATGGCAAGACGGTGTGGCAGCAAGACATGCAGGTCGCCAGCCTCGACCACGCGCTGTGGTTCCACGCCGACCTGCGCGCCGATGACTGGTTGCTGTACGCCATGGACAGCCCTTGGGCCGGTAACTCGCGTGGTTTCTCACGCGGCAGCGTGTACAACCGCGCCGGGCAACTGGTGGCCTCGGTGACTCAGGAAGGCTTGATTCGCCATCGCAAGGATTGGGCGTGAGCCTGTCGGACGTTCAGCATTGGGTGTTTGACATGGACGGCACCCTCACGGTGGCCGTGCATGATTTTGCGGCAATTCGCGTGGCGTTGGAGATTCCGCCTGAGGACGACATTCTTACGCACCTGGCGGCATTGCCAGCGCACGTCGCGGCCGTCAAGCATGGGGGGCTGCTCGAGCATGAGCGCGAGTTGGCGCTGGGTTCGGTTGCAGCTGTGGGCGCGGTGGAACTGGTGCGCGAGTTGGCTGGGCGCGGTTATCGCCTGGGCATCCTGACCCGCAATGCGCGGGAGTTGGCGCATATCACTCTGGAAGCGATTGGCCTGGCGGACTGCTTTGCTGTCGAGGATGTACTGGGGCGTGACGATGCGCCGCCTAAGCCTGATCCGGGTGGCCTGCTGAAACTGGCGGCAGCTTGGGGCGTATCACCCAGTGAGATGGTGATGGTCGGGGATTACCGTTTTGACCTGGATTGCGGGCGGGCGGCGGGGACCAGGACGGTGTTGGTGAACTTGCCGGAGAACCCGTGGCCGGAGTTGGCGGATTGGCATGCTGAGGATTGTGCCGCTTTACGCCAGATGATCTAAACCTGGCACTACATTTTTAATCCGGTTTCGTCAGTGCCTGCTATTTCCCGAATAACACCTTCTCGCCCTCAGGCGAGGTAAACATCTTATCGCCGTCGTGCCCGACCCCCGGTACTTCCACCCATGTGTGGCTCAACTGCGGATGGCGCGCCTTGAGGTAGTCAAAATAGTTATGCCCACGAATCAACCGGTACGCGCCTTGGGTTTCGGCTTCGCAGCTTTTATCCAGCGCCGGGTGGTCAGGGTCGGTGTCCTGCTGGCCGAGCAGGTAAGTGATGTCGCGTGACACGTAAGCCTGTTCAAGCTGCTGCGCACTGTGGCCTTTGGCGTAGTCCGGCAGGTTTTGCATGCCGTACTTCCAGTCGTTGAAGCCTGGGCAACTGGCCGCGTCAAATTTCACCGGGCGCTGTGGGCTGAAATAGGCGTAGGACGATGGATTGGCTACCACGTAACGCAGGCTGATGCCTTCGGTTTGCAGCATCGGGTGGTCGTGGCCGGCGAGGGCGAAACGCTGCACCACTTGGCCGCCGCCGGAATGGCCGGCCACTACGATTTGTTTCAACGCCGGGAACAGTTTGCGGTTGCCCAAGTGCTTGAGGATCTGGTCGAGCGCGCCGTAGGAACTGACCGGGCCCGGGCCAGCGGACGGTTCGCCGGCCATCCAGTCGTTGCCGTTCCAGCGCAGCACTTGGTTGCCCAGATGGTTGCGCTTTATGTCTGACTCATTGAGAAACTGCGGCGCGATCACCAGGGTATTGGCGGCAACCCCGGCGTGTTCGGCCGCATCTTCGCCGCTTTTCAGGTAGGTCTGTGCATTGCGCAGACGGCCATGCACGATGATCAGCGCGCGGGTGACGTTGGGCAGTGGGTGGTTCCAGTCCTGGCTCAAGCCCAGGCTGAGGTCGCCGGCGTCAAGGTGAAAACGATTGGGGCTGACCACCTTGACGCCGTGCTCTTGCTCGGTGGCCCAGGTGGATGAGGAACAGGCAATCATCACGCCGAACAGCAATCCCAATCGTTTAGTCATCTAAAGACTCTTCGCTGTAAAGGTGTCGCATTGAGTGATCTGGCCCTGGGTGAAGCCGGTCTTGAACCAGCGAACCCGCTGTGCCGAGGTGCCGTGGGTAAATGAGTCTGGCACTACGCGGCCCTGACCCTGTTGCTGCAAACGGTCATCACCGATGGCGTTGGCGGCATTCAGTGCTTCTTCAATATCGCCGGGCTCCAGCCAGTTCAGGCGTTTTTGCGCACGGTTGGCCCACACCCCGGCGAAGCAGTCGGCTTGCAGTTCCTGGCGCACCAGCAGGCCGCCGTCGCCTTGCATCTGTCGGCCCTGTTGCCGCGCGGTTTGAATTTTGGCCGAGATGCCCAGTAGCGTTTGCACGTGGTGCCCGACTTCGTGGGCGATCACGTAGGCCTGGGCGAAATCGCCGGCGGCCTGGAAGCGTTGCGACATTTCCCGGAAGAAATCCAGGTCCAAATACACTTGCTGGTCCGCCGGGCAGTAAAACGGGCCGCTGGCTGACGTGGCCCCACCGCAGGCGGAATTCACCCGGCCACGGAACAGAATCAGTTTCGGGTTCTTGTAGACCAACCCGTTCTCCTTGAAGACCTGGCCCCAGGTGTCTTCGGTGTCACCCAATACTGCGCGTACAAAGTCGGCCTGCTCATCATTGGCCGGTGGCGCCTGGCGCGATTGGGTACTCACCGAGGGCGCTTGCTCACCCTGGCCGGTCAACTGGCCGAGGATCTGCAGTGGGTCCTGGCCGGTCAGCCAGCCGATTCCGACGATCAGCACGATGGCCGTGAGGCTCAGGCCCTTGCCGCCGCCAAACCGCATGCCACCACCACCACCGCCACTGTCATCGCGGGCATCTACCACGTTGTCGCTGCGTCGGCCTTTTTTCCATAGCATGGGGCAATCCTCTCGTTGATCCTGTGCGCGCTCTTTCTAAGAGCAGTGTTGTTGGTACGTATAAATGGCGCCAGCCCGGCTGTCCGACAAGAGACGCGAGTTGCCTGGTATCGCTGCTGTCAGGCCGTGAAGGCCGGGGTGCCAGATGAGCGTGGTGTTAGCAAAACCGATTCAGTCGCGGCAGTAGCCTTCGCCGGTGTCGACGATCAAGCAATCTTTTTTATCCGCCAGCCATTTAAGGCCAGTGGCTTCGCCGTCGCCAGCGCTCAGCTGCTGCGGGCCGTCCGGGCGGGAAAAGGCGATGCCGTCTTCATTGGCTTCACCTTTGAAGGTGCCGGAGTCGCCGGCATCAAGGCCGTACTGCATGGTCAGAATGTAATGGCCACGGCCAATGCTGTCGTCTTTGGCGATGGTCAGGTTCAGCCCTTCCACGCCTATCCACTTGCCGACCCATTTGTCGGTGGGCGGGGTGGCCGGTACCAGGGTGGCTTGCACCGAGGCCGGAGCGGGTTTGGGCGCTTCCTTGGACTCTTGGTTACAAGCGGTGAGCAGGGTGAGGGCAGAAAGCACAAAGAGTGTTTTTTTCATAGCAGCAAGGCCTTGGTTAAAAAGTGTGCAACGCGCGGTTGAACGTGCAGCGTTGGACTCAAATCCCGTGATTTAGTGCGCTGATCGCACGGTGTTTGGTTATGCTCTTGGGGCAGACGCAAGCCCGGCTGCTAGATTACCGGGTTGAGTACTATCGCGTTCAGTGCTCTGGGTTCAACCCGCCATGCAAGAGAATTCAATGACTGTCAGCACACCCCTTTCCGGCGTCAACCATCCCTTAAAAGGCATTCTGCTGATTGTGGTGGCGACGTTTCTTTTTTCCAGCCACGACGCCTTGTCCAAATACCTGGCCGGGTTCTATCCGATTGTGATGGTGGTGTGGGCGCGTTACCTGGTGCACACCTTGTTGATGGCCGGCATTTTCCTGCCGCAATCAGGCTTGCGTGTGCTGCGCAGCAAACGCCCGGGCATGCAGGTGGTGCGGGCGTTGTGCTTGTTGGGCACCAGCCTGTTTTTTACTGCGGCGCTGCATTTCATCCCGTTGGCGGAAGCCACGGCGGTGAACTTCTTGGCGCCGATCCTGGTGACGGCATTGTCGGTGCCCTTGCTCGGTGAGCACGTGACGCGCGGCCAATGGTTGGCGGTGATCTGCGGATTTGTCGGGGTGCTGATCATCATCCACCCCGGCGGTGAGCTGTTCACGCCCGCGGTGCTGCTGCCGCTGTGTTCTGCGCTGTTCTTCTGCTTCTACCAACTGCTCACGCGCATCCTCAGCCAATACGATACGCCGACCACCAGCAACTTTTTCGCCGGGCTGTGCAATACCTTGGTGATGAGTGCAATGGTGCCGTTCTTCTGGCAGTTGCCCTCGCTGTGGCATGGCGTGCTGATGCTGGCGCTGGGCACGTGCGGGATGACGGCCCACTTGATGTTGACCCAGGCCTTCCGCTTCGCGGCGCCGGCGTTGCTGGCGCCGTTTGGCTATTGCCAGATCGTATTTGCGGGGTTGTTGGGCTGGCTGGTGTTCAACCATACCCCCGACTTGACTACGGTGGTCGGCATCGGGGTGATCTGCATGAGCGGTTTGGCCGCTGCCTGGCAGCAGCGGCGGCGTTGAATCACTTGTCGACGGTAGGAATCTGGCGCGGCGCCATGAAGTACATCCAGGTCAGCGCAATGAAGTACATCGCCGGGATCAGGGTGAACAGCACGGTGTAGTTGTTGTTCGTGACCGTGAGGATATGGCCGACGATCTGGGTCATGAACATGCCGCCGATGGCCGCGCACATGCCGCCGAAACCGAACACCGTGCTCATCATGTGCTTGGGCGTGTAGTCCATCACCAGGCTCCAGATGTTGGCAGTCCAGGCCTGGTGCGCGCCGATGGCCAGGGAGATGGCGAACACTGCGACCCACAGCTGGCTGGAGCCGGCGGCCATGATCACGCCGACGATGCAGCAGGCAAACAGCAGCATCGACAACAGCCGTGCCTTGATCGGATTCATCCCGCGGCCGATCAGGAACGACGACAGAATCCCCCCACCCACGCTGCCGAAGTCGGCTGTCAGGTAAATGATGATCAGCGGGATGCCCATCTGAGTCACGTTGATGCCCAAGTTGTATTGCTGGTTCAGAAACGGCGGCAGCCAGTACAGGTAAAACCAGAAGACCGGTGCGGTCATTGCGTAGGCGAGGGCGAAGGCCCAGGTGCCGCGCATGCGTAGAATGCGGCTGAAGGGCACGCTCGGTTGCTGCGGTTCGATTTCCTGCTGCACGTAGTCCAATTCGGATTGTTTGACCGTCGGATGCTCTTCCGGGTTGTAGTACTTCAAACCCCAAAACACCAGCCAGATCAGGCCCAGCGATGCCATGCACAGGAACGCCGCCTGCCAGCCCCACACGTGGAGGATCAACGGCAGCAGCATCGGCGTCATCATCGCGCCCACGTTGGTGCCGGCGTTGAAGATGCCGGTGGCTACGGCGCGCTCACCGGCCGGGAACCACAACCGTGTGGTTTTGACGCAGGCGGGGTAGTTGGCCGCTTCGGTCAACCCGAGGATAAAGCGGCACACCATAAAGCCGACGGCCGACGTAGCCAGGCCGTGGGCGCCGGTGGCCAGGCTCCATAACAGCACTGCGCAGAAGAACACGCGCTTCACGCCGACGCGGTCGATTAAGCGACCTTGCAGCACAAAGCCAATGGCGTAGCCGACCTGGAACCAGAAGTTGATGTTGGCGTAGTCCATCGCCGTCCAGCTCATCTCCTTGGCCAGGATCGGTTGCATCACGCCCAGGGCGGCGCGGTCGATGTAGTTCAGGGTAGTGGCGAAAAAAACCAGGGCCAGCATGCCCCAGCGCGTTTTGCCCACGGCCATGGCGCCGCGGATTTTGTCGCCGATGCCGCTGTGCGGAATGCTGTGGCGCACGGCCACGTCGGGAGTTTGCGAAGGCATGAGGAGGTACCCGTTTTTTGAAATTTTTATGGTGTGTTCTGGGTCTTTGCTACGTGATCGATGGTGCGCAGTGGTTAAAAACTCGTCAATTCGCCAAACCGGCATAGTGTTCGGTAATCGCACAAAAAACTAACCGGTTCGTACATTTTAATTGCTGCGTGTAGGCTAGGGGCGAATAATTTGCTGCAAATAACAATTGCCGGGAGTCGCCCCATGCAACGTTCCATTGCCACTGTCTCCTTGAGCGGCACCCTGCCGGAAAAGCTCGAAGCCATCGCCGCTGCCGGTTTTGACGGGGTTGAGATCTTCGAAAACGACCTGCTGTATTACGACGGCAGCCCGCGGGAAGTTAGGCAGATGTGCGCTGACCTCGGCATTGCCATCACCTTGTTCCAGCCCTTTCGCGACTTTGAAGGCTGCCGCCGCGACCGCCTGGCGCGTAACTTGGAACGCGCTGAGCGCAAGTTCGATCTGATGCAGGAGCTGGGCACCGACCTGGTTTTGGTGTGCAGCAATGCCTGCGCCGATTGCGTGGGCGATGAACATATCCTCCTGAACGACCTGAGCCTCTTGGCCGAGCACGCTGGCCGCCGTGGCCTGCGCATTGGTTATGAAGCCTTGGCCTGGGGCAAGCATGTGAACACATGGCAGCAGGTCTGGAACCTAGTGCGTCAGATCGATCACCCCAGCCTGGGCGTGTTGCTCGACAGCTTCCACACCCTGTCGCTCAAGGGCGACCCGAGTGGCATCGCGCAGATTCCCGGCGACAAAATCTTTTTTGTGCAAATGGCCGATGCGCCGATCCTGGCTATGGATGTGCTGGAGTGGAGCCGGCATTTCCGTTGCTTCCCAGGGCAGGGCGAGTTCGACCTGGCGGGGTTCCTGGCACCGATCATCCAGAGTGGTTACACCGGGCCGTTGTCGCTGGAAATTTTCAATGATGGCTTCCGCGCGGCACCGACGCGGGCGAATGCGGCGGATGGTTTGCGCTCGCTGTTGTACCTGGAAGAGAAAACCCGCGAGCGCCTCAAGCAGGAAGCACCGGCCCAGCCCGTCGATATCTTGTTTGATACGCCCGCCGCGAGCGAATACGACGGCATCGAGTTTCTCGAGTTTGCCGTGGATGAAAACCTTGGCGCCAAACTTACGCAATGGCTGGAGCGCCTGGGGTTCGTCAAGGCCGGCCAGCACCGTTCCAAGAGCGTGAGCCTGTTGCGCCAAGGTGATATCAACTTGATCCTCAACTGCGAGCCCTATTCCTTTGCTCACAACTTCTTCGAAGCCCACGGGCCGTCGTTGTGCGCCACGGCGATTCGGGTCAAGGACAGCGCCAAGGCGTTGCAGCGGGCGGTGGCTTACAAGGGCCAGCCTTTTCGTGGCCTGGTCGGACCCAATGAACTTGAGCTGGCGGCCGTGCGTGCGCCGGACGGCAGCCTGATTTATCTGGTGGATCAAAGCGAAGGCGGGCTCTACGACACCGACTTCAACCTGCAACCGACCACAGCCTCAAGCGGCGGCCTGCTACGCATCGACCATATGGCCATGGCGCTGCCGGCCGACAGCCTCGACAGCTGGGTGCTGTTTTACAAGAGCTTGCTGGATTTTGAAGCGGATGACGAAGTGGTATTGCCCGACCCTTACGGCCTGGTTAAAAGCCGTGCGCTACGCAGCCGCTGTAGCTCGATCCGCCTGCCGCTGAATATTTCCGAAAACCGCAACACTGCCATTTCCCACGCGTTATCGAGCTATCGCGGCTCGGGCGTGCACCACATTGCCTTCGACTGCGCGGATATTTTCGCCGAGGTCAGCCGGGCCAAAGCGGCGGGCGTGCCGTTGCTGGATATCCCGCTCAATTACTACGACGACCTGGCGGCACGCTTTGATTTCGACGACGAGTTTCTCAGTGAACTGGCGTACTACAACGTGCTGTACGACCGTGACGCTAAGGGCGGTGAGCTGTTTCACGTGTACACCGAGCCATTCGAAGGGCGGTTTTTCTTCGAGGTCATCCAGCGTAAAAACGGCTATGCCGGTTACGGCGCGGCCAACGTGGCAGTGCGCCTGGCGGCGATGGCGAAATCGCGCAGTGGCGCGGTGCGTCAGGCGCGTTTGTGACGGCACGGCGAGGTGCTTCCTTCGAGGAGCGCCTCGGCCCATAATCGCGGCCTGCACAACAAAAATGGCCGTGAGCACACCATGACCCTGACCCCCGACCTCTCCGCTGTGTCAGACGCACCGCGTAAGAGTCGTAAGAACAACCCGGAAAAGACCCGCGAAAACATCCTCCAGGAAGCCATCGTCGAGTTTGTTCAGCAGGGGCTGTCTGGCGCTCGCGTGGATGCCATCGCTGAGCGCATCCACACCTCCAAACGCATGATCTACTACTACTTTGGCAGCAAGGAACAGTTGTACGTCGAGGTGCTGGAGAAACTCTACGGCGACATTCGAAACACCGAAACCCGCATGAACCTCACCGCCCTGGAGCCGCGCGAAGCGATTCGTCGGCTTGTGGAGTTCACCTTTGATCACCACGATCAGAACGTGGATTTCGTGCGCATCGTCAGTATCGAAAACATCAACAACGCCGAGTATGTGAAGCGCTCGGACTCGATCAAGGCGATGAACAGCAATATTCTCGAAGGGCTGGGTGCCACGTTGCGGCGCGGCGCTGAGATGGGGGTGTTTCGCCAAGGGTTGAACCCGTTGGACGTGCACCTGCTAATCAACTCATTCAGCTTTTACCGGGTGTCTAACCGCCATACGTTCAGTGAGATTTTTCAGATTGAACTGTCGGATGAGGCGGTTAAACAGCGGCATCGGGAGATGATTTGTGAGTCGGTGATGCGTTACCTGCAGGCCTAATCCTGTGGGAGCAGGCAAGCCAGCTCCCACATCTCTTGGATCGGTTTTCTACAGTTAAGTATTCATGCTCTGGAAGTGCGCCAACATCCTTTGTGCATCCGGCGCTTGTCCACTGAACAACTCAAACGCCTTCACGGCTTGAAATACTGCCATATTGCCACCGTCCAGCGTGCGGCAACCCAAGGCGCGGGCATTGCGCAGCAGCTCGGTTTCCAGCGGGAAATACACGATTTCAGCGACCCATAATTGCGCCCGCAACAAGGCCGGCGGCACCGGCGTGCCGGGCAGCTTGGCCATGCCCATCGGCGTGGTGTTGACCAGCCCATCTGCCTCGGCCATCGCGCTTTCCAGGTAGTTGCCGACCTGGGCGCGACCGGCGCCGAAACGCTGCGCCAGATTATCCACAAGGTCCCCGGCGCGGGCCACGTCCACGTCAAAAATACTCAAGTGTCCTACGCCCTCCGCCAGCAGCGCGTGGGCCACCGCCGCGCCCGCGCCGCCGGCGCCCATCTGCACGACACGTTGGCGGGCGACGTCATTCAAATTGCGCCGAAAGCCTTCGGCGAAGCCCAGGCAATCGGTGTTGTGGCCGATACGTTTGCCGCCCTTGAACACCACGGTGTTGACCGCGCCTATGCCTCGGGCTTCGTCGGACAACTCATCGAGCAATGCCAGGACGGCTTGCTTGCACGGGTAGGTAATGTTCAAGCCGGTGAACTGCATCATCTCGGCGGCGTCCAGCAGGTCGGGCAGGGCGTTGATGTTCAGTTGCAGCGGTTCCAGATCGATCAGGCGATACAAATAACGCAGGCCTTGAGCGTCACCTTCCTGCTCATGCAGGGCGGGAGTGCGGGAGGCTTGGATACCCGAACCGATCAGGCCAGCGAGGATGCGCGGTTTCATCGGGCTCATCCCTTCAAGGTGTGGCTGAGGTGTTCCAGGGCCAGGTGGTAGCCGTGGCTACCAAACCCGGCGAGTACCGCCTTGGCGATGGGTGACACAAAGGAGTGATGCCTGAACGCCTCACGTGCGTGCACATTGGATAAATGCACTTCGATCACCGGCACTTCACTGGCTACCAGTGCGTCGCGAATCGCTACCGAGGTGTGGGTCCAGGCTGCCGGGTTGATCACGATACCGGCGCACCGGGCGCGGGCGCCGTGGATCCAGTCGAGTAACTCGCCTTCGTGGTTAGTCTGACGAAATTCAATTTTCAGCCCGAAGTTTTCGGCGCTGCGGCCACACAGGGCAGCGATTTCAGCGAGGGTTTCATGCCCGTAAGTGGCGGGCTCGCGTGTGCCGAGCAGGTTGAGGTTGGGGCCGTTTAGCACCAGCACGATAGGCAGCATTTAGGGGGACTCCACCGTTCTTATTGGTTGTGGAGATAAAATGTACTGGATGGTTAATTAGGTCAATTGATGATGGCGGATGTGTTCGATTATCGAACCGTTAATCGAAATCTCGAACAGGGCGGCGGCGACCCCTTTTTCCCACGTTCACTATGAGTAGGACGTGCAAATCGCCGTCACCCGTCGTGATCTGGCGAATGCGCGGCCTACGTGATTTCGGTGTTTCAAATGGGGGAGCATTGCCCGCCTCACGTGCATGACAGGGGTAAGGCATGGGATGCACGGTTTGCCGGAAGAATCATTCCTGAAATCTGGATGTTTCGATCACTGGCCTGATCGCCACAAGCCAGCCCTTGATGGACCTGGCCCTGTTAGCCTCACGCAACGGTCGCAAAAGCAGCGCCGCCAAGTCGGCGGCCGCCCAAGCCAACGCAAGAAGGGCGGTCGACCACGCAACAAGGAGGAAGAGAGCGTTGAATTACCGCCGGGTCAATAACACCCCGGATTCCATATGGTGCGTCCACGGGAACTGGTCAAACATCGCACACTGAGTAATCGTGTGCGTGTCATGCAACTGCGCAATGTTCGCCGCCAACGTCTCCGGGTTGCAGGAGATGTACAGGATGTTATCGAAGCGCCGGGTCAGTTCGCAGGTGTCCGGGTCCATGCCGGCACGCGGCGGGTCGACGAAGACGCTACCGAACGCGTAGCTTTTCAGGTCGATGCCGTGCAGGCGGCGGAACGGGCGCACTTCGTTGAGTGCCTCGGTGAGTTCTTCGGCAGACAAGCGCACCAAGGTTACGTTATCCACGGCGTTTTCATCGAGGTTGCTCAGCGCAGCATTAACCGAGGTCTTGCTGATCTCGGTCGCCAGCACTCTGCGCACGCGGGTCGCCAAAGGCAGGGTGAAGTTACCGTTGCCGCAGTACAGCTCGAGTAAATCATCCGGACGATTGCCCAAGGCTTCATATGCCCAGTTGAGCATCTTTTGGTTCACCGTGCCGTTGGGCTGGGTAAACGCGCCTTCGGGTTGGCGATAGCTGAACGTGCGCCCACCCACTTCGAGTTTTTCCACCACGTAGTCGTGGCCGATCACATCGCGCTTGCCCTTGGAGCGGCCGATGATGCTGACATTCAAGTCGGCAGCGAGCTTGTTCGCAGCGGTGTGCCAATGCTCATCCAGTGGGCGGTGATAACACAGGGTGATCATCGCGTCGCCGGCCAAGGTGGTGAGGAACTCCACCTGGAACAGCTTATGGCTCAGGGCGGCACTGGCTTGCCAGGCGGCCTTGAGTTGCGGCATCAACTGGTTGATGCGTGCGCTGGCGATGGGGAATTCTTCGATCAAAATTGGCGTGCGCTTGTCGTCCTGGGAAAACATCGCGTAGTGGCGCTCGCCGCCTTCGCGCCACAGGCGGAACTCCGCGCGCAGGCGGAAGTTCTGCAGCGGCGAGTCGAAGACCTGTGGCTCAGGTGCGTCGAACGGTGCCAGCAGGTCACGCAAGCGCGTGACCTTGTCTTGCAGTTGAGCGGTGTAGCTTGCGGCGTCAAAAGTCATGCGTTGAACCAGCCCAGCTTGATCACAAACAGAATCGACAGGATTACCAGTGCCGGGTTCAGCTCACGGTAGCGGCCCGAAAGCAGCTTGATGGCGGTCCAGGCGATGAAACCGAAGGCGATGCCGTTGGCGATGGAGTAAGTGAAGGGCATCGCCAGGGCGGTGATCACCACCGGCGCTGCAACCGTAATGTCGTCCCAGTCGATTTCGGCCAGGCCGGAGGTCATCAGCACGGCCACGAACAGCAGCGCCGGCGCAGTGGCGAAGGCTGGAACGCTGGCGGCCAGTGGCGAGAAGAACAGCGCCAACAGGAACAGGATCGCGACCACAACGGCGGTCAAACCAGTACGGCCACCGGCACTCACACCCGCAGCGGATTCGATGTAGCTGGTGGTGGTCGAGGTGCCCAGCAAGGAACCGGCCATGGCGGCGGTGCTGTCGGCGATCAGGGCACGGCCCATTTTCGGCATGTGGCCGTCCTTGCCCATCAGGCCGGCGCGCTTGGCGACGCCGATCAGGGTGCCGGAGTTGTCGAACAGGTCAACGAACAAGAACGCGAAGATCACGCTGACCAGGCCGATATCCAGCGCGCCTTTGATATCTAACTGCAGGAAGGTCGGGGCCAGGGATGGCGGCATAGAGATCACGCCGCCGAACGGGGTGACGTTCAACAGGATCGACACGATGGTCACTGCCAGGATGCCGATCAGCACCGCACCGCGTACGGCCAACGCTTCCAGTGCCACGATGAGGATAAAACCAAAGGTGGCCAGGATCGGCGCCGGTTTTTTCAGGTCGCCCAGGCCGACCAGAGTGTTCGGGTTGCCGACCACGATTCCGGCGTTGTGCAGGGCGATCAGCGCCAGGAACAGGCCGATACCGGCCGCAATCGCCGAACGCAGGGGCAGAGGAATGCTGTTGATGATCCACTCACGGATGCGGAAGATCGACAGGAGGAAGAACAGCACCGCCGAAATGAATACCGCGCCCAGTGCCACCTGCCAGGTGTGCCCCATGTGCAGGACCACGGTGTAGGTAAAGAAGGCGTTGAGGCCCATGCCCGGTGCGAGTGCGATCGGGTAGTTGGCGATCAGGCCCATTACGGTCGAACCGATGGCTGCGGCCAAGCAGGTCGCGACGAACACCGCGCCCTTGTCCATGCCGGTCTCGCCGAGGATGCTCGGGTTCACGAACAGAATGTAGGCCATGGCCAAAAAGGTCGTGATCCCCGCGAGGATCTCGGTGCGCACATTGGTGTTGTGTGCCTTGAGTTGAAACAGCTTTTCCAGCATGCCGGCTCCCTGTGACGCTTTTTTGCGTCGTTATTTGTTGACCTCTAAGTCAAAGCACAAACTGCGCCAAGCGCCTGTGGTTTCAGAGAGGATCGGAAAAAGCGGCGCATCATACCAGCAGCCGACGGCCAGTGGCGCATAGGCGTGGTTTTGATGGTGCATGGCCTTGAGGCATACTGCGCCGACGTTTAATACAGGGTCGATAACAGCATGAAAAAAGCCAACGCCAGCAGTCTAGCTCTGTTCGCCGTTATCGGCCTGGGGCTGGTGGCACCGGCTTGGGGCGCGACTGCACCGCCGTTGAGCGAGGTGCGCGTATTCAAGGTTGAGTCGGCCGCTTGCACGGAAACCATTCCTGAAAGGGCGAGCAGTACCCAGATGTGCACGCACCGTGGACCAACCCAGGTTTCAGTGATGGAAGTCGGATTGGGCGAAAGCCCGATGGGCCGTTTCGATGGCGCGGAGTTGAACGGGCAGCGCACGCCTGTGTGCCAGGTCGGCACCATCAGCGAAGTGTGTAACGGCGCCGGCACCGTGATGGGCTATATCTATGTCTTCGACCTGAATGTCCAAGCGCCGGGCTGGTTCGAATACAGCAATGCCTCGATCAATGGTCCGCAAAACATCCTGAAAACGCTGCTCAATATCCGCTGATCAATTGCCTTGAACGCTCAAAACCCCGGGAAGTCGTACCCCTTGAGACGGCGACTTTCCTGAACGCCGCGGATGGATACCAACCCGTGAGGTGTTTATGAGCGCAACCCCCAATGGCGCGGCGGCTAAGCCGTTCGCCAGTCACCCGATACGCTTGACCCTGAATGGCCAAGACCGCCAACTGGAGGTGTTGCCCTGGACCACCTTGCTCGACCTTCTGCGCGAACAACTCGACCTGGTCGGCAGCAAAAAAGGCTGCGACCACGGCCAATGCGGCGCCTGCACCGTATTGCGCGATGGCAAGCGCGTGAACGCCTGCCTGACCCTGGCGGTGATGTGCGACGGCGCCGAACTGACCACCATTGAAGGCTTGGCCGACGGCGACATGTTGCACCCGATGCAGCAGGCCTTCATCAAGCATGACGCCTTCCAGTGCGGGTACTGCACCCCCGGCCAGATCTGCTCCGCAGTCGGCTTAGCTAATGAGGGTCGCGCTCACGACGCCGCACAAATCCAAGAGTTGATGAGCGGCAACCTGTGCCGCTGCGGCGCCTATACCAACATCCGTGATGCCATCGAAGAGGCCTTGCCGGCCTGTCGTGCCCAGGGAGGTGAACAATGAACCCCTTCCAATACAGCAAGCCGGCTGATGTACACGAGGCTGTGCACCTGAGCAGCGCCGCGTCGTGCTTTATCGCCGGTGGCACCAACCTGCTGGACCTGATGAAAGAGAACATCAGCCGCCCGGAACGCCTGATCGATATCACCGGTCTGCCGTTGCATGAGATTGAAGAAACTGCCGAGGGCGGCCTACGCATCGGCGCCTTGGTCAGCAACGCCGACCTGGCCTGGCACCCGTTGATCGAACAGCGTTACCCGTTATTGTCCCAGGCAATCCTGGCCGGCGCCTCGCCGCAACTGCGCAACATGGCCAGTACTGGCGGCAACTTGTTGCAGCGCACCCGTTGCTACTACTTCTATGACGCCAGCGTGCCCTGCAACAAGCGCGAACCCGGCAGCGGCTGCCCGGCGCGCACCGGCTTGAACCGCATTCACGCGATCCTCGGCGCCAGCGAACACTGCGTCGCTACGCATCCCTCGGACATGTGCGTGGCACTGGCGGCGCTGGAGGCGCGGGTACACGTAGAAGGTCGGGGTGGCGCGCGGGTCATTGAATTTGCTGATTTCCATCGACTGCCCGGCGATACGCCGCAGCGCGACAACCTGCTGGCTGATGATGAGTTGATCACCGCCATCGAACTGCCCGCCGATCAGTTGGCCAGTCACAGCCATTACCTGAAAATCCGCGACCGTGCCTCTTACGCTTTCGCCTTGGTCTCCGTCGCCGCCGCCCTCGAACTGAACGGCGACCAAATCATCGACGCCCGCCTGGCCCTGGGCGGCGTGGCGCACAAACCTTGGCGTGACCGTGCAGTGGAAGCCTCACTGATTGGCCAGACGGTGAGCCGCGAAACGTTCAGCAACGCTGCCGACGCCTTGCTGCAAGACGCCGAGTCGCTGGAACACAACGGCTTCAAGATCAAGCTGGCGCGCCGCGGGATTATCCGCGCCCTGAGCGATGCCGCGACTGCTGGAGAGCGCCCATGACCGCTATCGGCAAACCCATGGACCGCGTCGACGGCCTGCTCAAAGTGACTGGACAGGCGCGTTATGCCGGTGAGTTTCCAGGCGAAGACTTGCTGCATGGCAGCGTGGTCTCCAGCACCATCGCCAGGGGCCGGGTGGTCAAGATCGATACCTCCAAAGCGCTGGCACTGCCGGGCGTGGTCATGGTGCTTGATCATCTCAACCGGCCCACACTCGCCAGCTACGATGACGCTTTCGCTGACGCCGATGCGGCGGATGGCGCGCCGTTCCGCCCGCTGTATAACGACCGCGTCCTTTATAGCGGCCAACCCTTGGCCCTGGTGATCGCCGATAATCTGGAACTGGCGCGGCATGCTGGCTCTCTGGTCGAGATCGAGTACGCAAGCGACGCCTTTGAAACCGACTTGGTGGCCATGCAGGAGCAGGCGTATCCATCGCCGCAAACACCCCCCAAGCCACGCGGTAACTTCCAGGGCGAGTGGGCCGCTGCCGCCGTCAGCCTCGACGCTCACTACAGCACGCCGATCGAACACCATAACCCGATGGAGCCCCACGCCAGCACCGTGCTGTATCAGCCGGACGGCACCCTGCACATCCACGACAAGACCCAAGGCCCGCAGAACTGCCAGGCCTATGTGCAGAACGTCTTCGGTCTGGATAAAAGTCAGGTGCGGATTTTTGCCGCGTTCGTCGGTGGCGCCTTCGGCTCGGGCCTGCGCCCGCAGTATCAATTGCCCCTGGCAGTGATGGCCGCGCTGGCGCTCAAGCGTTCGGTGCGCGTGACCCTGACGCGCCAACAGATGTTCACCTTCGGCTACCGCCCGCGTACCTTGCAGCGCTTGCAGATGGGCGCCGCCGCCAACGGTCGCCTGCTGGCATTGGGGCACACCGCAATTGGCCAGACCTCACGCTTCGAAGATTTCAGTGAGCACGTGGTGGAATGGAGCGGCATGCTCTATCACTGCGACAACGTGCAGTTGACCTACAACTTGGTGCCGCTGGATGTATTTACGCCGCTGGACATGCGCGCACCGGGTGCGGCGCTCGGTGTCATTGGCCTGGAGTGCGCCATGGATGAACTGGCCTGTGCCCTCGGCATGGACCCGGTGCAATTGCGTCTGATCAACTACGCCGAGCGTAACCAGAACGAAGACAAACCCTGGTCGAGCAAAGCCCTGCGCGAGTGTTACAGCGAAGGCGCCGAACGTTTCGGCTGGGGCCAGCGCAACCCGGAGCCACGCAGCATGCGTGACGGCAACCAGTTGATCGGCTGGGGCATGGCCGGTGGCGTGTGGGAGGCGTTACAGATGAAGGCCAGCGCCAAGGCGCAGATCGACGCCGAGGGCAAATTGACGGTGAGCAGCGCCACCACCGACATCGGCACCGGCACTTACACGGTAATGACCCAGATTGCCGCCCAAGCCAGCGGCGTGCCGATGGCCGATATCAGCTTTTTGCTCGGTGACTCGTCATTGCCCACGGCGCCGTTGCAGGGAGGATCGTTTACCGTGTCGTCGGTCGGCACCGCCGTGCAGCAGGCGTGCGAGGCACTGAATGCCAAGCTGCTGAAAGTCGCCCGGCAGACTTATCCGGTATTCAAGGACGCTGAAGCGGTGCGCTTTGAAGACGGCCAACTGCATAGCGGTGACGTGTGTGTATCGCTGGCGCAACTGGTTAAAGACAGCGGCCAAGACACCTTGCAAGTGCAGGTTGACAGCGAGCCGGACAAGCAGCGCGAGGGTTACGCCTCGGCGACGCACTCGGCGGTGTTTGTGGAAGTTCGTGTTGACGAGGACCTAGGCACCATCAAGGTCAGCCGGGTGGTCAGCGCGATTGCGGCCGGGCGCGTAGTCAATCCTAAGATGGCCCGTAGCCAGATTCTCGGCGGCGTGGTGTGGGGCATTGGCATGGCGCTGCATGAAGAAACCCAGATCGACCATCAACTGGGGCGCTACATGAACCACAGCCTGGCTGAGTACCACATCCCGGTAAATGCCGACATCGGCGACATTGAGGTGATTTTTGTCGAAGAACATGACGCGATCGTCAACGCCTTGGGTTCCAAGGGCGTAGGCGAGATTGGCATTGTCGGCGTGGCGGCGGCGGTGGCGAACGCGATCTATCACGCCACCGGCAAGCGGGTACGCGACTTTCCCATCACCCTGGATAAGGTGCTGTAGCGCAAACCTTAAAAGCGATGGTTAACCCATGTGGGAGCCGGGCTTGCCCGCGATAGCGGTGTGTCAGCCATCAATCCGGTGCTGACCCCACCGCTATCGCAGGCTAACCAGCTCCCATATTTATTGTATTCCAACATTGGGCTAGGTGGCGGAGCTTAGGCTTTGGCCTCTTCCACCGGCACATGCATGCGGTCGCGGTTGGCCAGGGTAGGGAACAGTTTTATCCACACCCCCGTCACCAGCAGCGTGCCGATCCCGCCCATGACCACGGCGGGCACGGTGCCGAACCAGTGGGCAGTGATGCCCGATTCGAACTCGCCTAACTGATTGGAGGCGCCGATAAACAGGCCGTTGACCGCACTCACCCGGCCACGCATTTCATCCGGGGTTTCCAACTGCACGAACGACGCACGGATCACCATGCTGATCATGTCCGCCGCACCCAGCACTACCAGCACCGCCAGCGAGAACCAGAACGATGTCGACAGGCCGAAGGCGATGGTCGCCACGCCGAACACCCCGACGGCCGTGAACATCACGCGGCCGACCTTGCGGTCCACAGAGAACCGTGCCAGCCACAACGACATCAACAAAGCGCCTACCGCCGGCGCCGAGCGTAGCAGGCCCAGGCCCCAGGCGCCGGTCAGCAAAATGTCTTTGGCGAATACCGGCAGTAACGCGGTAGCACCGCCCAGCAGCACGGCGAACAGGTCCAGGGAGATCGCGCCGAGGATGTCCGGGCGGCTGCGGATAAAGCGAATCCCGGCCAGCAGCGAATCCATAGTTGCCTTGGCTTTGTTCAGCGGGGTCTGGCGGGCGGGCAGATTAAGGGTCAGCACGCAGGCGATCAGGTACAGCGCCACTGTTGGGCCATACACCCACACGCTGCCCAATGCATACAGCAAGCCACCTAGTGCCGGTGCGACGATGGTCGCCAGTTGTTGCGCCGACTGCGAGGAGGCCACAGCCCTTGGGAACAGCGCGCTGGGCACGATGCTCGGCAGCAGCGCCTGAGTGGTGGGCATTTCAAACGAGCGCGCGGCACCCAGCAGGAAGGCGAGGATAAAGATCATCTCGCGGGTCACGTTGCCGCTCAGACCGCCGACGGCCAGGGACAGGGCAATCAGTGCCTGCACGGTCTGGCAGATGGCGGCGACCTTGCGCCGCTCATAGCGGTCGGCCACATGCCCGGTGTGCAGCATGAACAGCACGCGCGGTATGAATTCCACCAGACCGACCAAGCCCAGGTCCAGCACATTACCTGTCAGTTGGTAGAGGTTCCAGCCGATCGCCACGGTGAGCATCTGGAAGCCGCTGGCAGTAAAGATCCGCGCCAGCCAGAACGCGATGAAAGGGCGGTGGTGACGTAACAGCAACGTAGGCTCACTGGGCATCGGCAATGGAGATCAGGTGCGGAGGGAATGGCGAGATTAGCATCAAGCTGTAACAAATAGTTGCAAGGGTTTGCTGGGGGCCTGGCTGAGGCAAGCTGTCACGCGTCAAAAGACCACGCCTTCCTACAGCCAAAATAGGACTACTCTTCCTGCAATGCTTGATCCAGATCAAAACCAGCCCCGGGATTGTTCTGGCGGCCGAAAGGCCGGATTCCCTACGTGTTTGGTTAAAAAAGAAACGAATTGAAATTCGCCACACTCCATATACGTGGGGGCAGTGGGTGCAGGCTCCCAGCCAGCAGCCGGTATTACCTGACAGAGGAAGACTTATGTTCGGTTTGGAGGCGCTAGATCTCGCCCGAATTCAATTCGCGTTCACCATCTCATTCCACATCCTGTTCCCGGCGATCACCATCGGCCTGGCCAGTTACCTTGCTGTGCTGGAAGGCCTGTGGCTGAAGACCCACAACGACACCTACCGTGATCTCTACCACTTCTGGTCGAAGATATTTGCCGTCAACTTCGGTATGGGCGTGGTTTCGGGCTTGGTCATGGCCTACCAGTTCGGCACCAACTGGAGTCGTTTCTCGGACTTCGCCGGCGCCGTTACCGGGCCGTTGCTGACGTACGAAGTGCTCACGGCCTTCTTCCTCGAGGCAGGTTTCCTCGGGGTAATGCTGTTCGGCTGGAACAAGGTGGGGCGCAAGCTGCACTTTTTCTCCACCGTGATGGTCGCTGTCGGTACGTTGATCTCGACTTTCTGGATTCTGTCGTCCAACAGCTGGATGCAGACGCCCCAGGGCTTTGAAATCGTTGACGGCCGGGTGATACCGACGGATTGGTTTGCCGTGGTCTTCAACCCGTCATTCCCGTATCGGCTGGCGCACATGGCCACGGCGGCATTCGTGGCCACCGCGTTCTTCGTCGGTTCCTCGGCGGCCTGGCACTTGTTGCGCGGCAAGGACAACCCAGCGATCCGCACCATGTTGTCGATGGCGATGTGGATGGCCCTGATCGTGGCGCCTATCCAAGCGGTGATCGGTGACTTCCACGGCCTGAACACGCTCAAGCACCAGCCGGCGAAAATCGCCGCGATTGAAGGTCACTGGGAAAATATCGGCAACGAACCGACGCCGCTGATCCTGTTCGGCTGGCCCGACATGAAAGCCGAAAAAACCAAATACGCGGTCGAGATCCCGTACCTCGGCAGCCTGATCCTCACTCACTCTCTGGATAAACAGGTGCCGGCGCTCAAGGAGTTTCCGCCTGAAGACCGCCCCAACTCGACCATTGTGTTCTGGTCGTTCCGGGTCATGGTCGGCCTGGGTTTCCTGATGATCTTCACCGGCATTTTCAGCCTGTGGCTGCGCCGCGGCGACAAGATGTACACGTCCAGGCCGTTCCTGTACCTGGCGCTGTGGATGGGGCCGTCCGGCCTTATCGCGATTCTCGCCGGTTGGTTCACCACCGAAATCGGCCGTCAGCCGTGGGTGGTCTATGGGCTGATGCGCACGGCGGATGCTTCGTCCGGGCATAGCTTGGCGCAGATGACGATCACGCTGGTGTTGTTTGTGGTGGTGTACTTCGCGCTGTTTGGCGCAGGGCTGGGCTACATGATGCGCCTGGTGCGCAAAGGGCCGCAGACTCACGAAGGCAGCGAGCCGACCCACGGTGGGCCTGGTCAGAAACGCACACCGGCGCGTCCGTTGTCCGCCGCCGATGACGGCAGCGATGACGACCACACCCACATCCAGCACAAGGGGAATTGAGATGGGTATTGATCTTCCGCTGATCTGGGCTGTGATCATCATCTTCGGCATCATGATGTACGTGGTCATGGACGGCTTTGACCTGGGTATCGGCATTCTCTTTCCGTTTATTCCGGGCAAAGTCGACCGTGACGTGATGATGAACACTGTCGCCCCGGTCTGGGACGGCAACGAAACTTGGCTGGTACTGGGTGGCGCGGCGTTGTTCGGCGCGTTCCCGCTGGCCTATTCGGTGGTGTTGTCGGCGTTGTACCTGCCGCTCATCCTGATGCTGGTCGGGCTGATCTTTCGTGGCGTGGCCTTCGAGTTTCGCTTCAAAGCCAAGGACGAAAAGCGTCACCTTTGGGACAAGGCGTTTATCGGCGGCTCTGTCGCGGCGACGTTCTTCCAGGGCGTGGCGCTGGGGGCGTTTATCGACGGCATTCCGGTGGTCAACCGCCAGTTTGCCGGTGGCTCGCTCGACTGGGCCACGCCGTTCACGATGTTCTGCGGCGTGGCGTTGGTCATCGCCTATGCCTTGCTCGGCTGCACGTGGCTGATCATGAAGACCGAAGGCAAGTTGCAGGAGCAGATGCACAACCTGGCGCGGCCTTTGGCCTTCGTGGTGTTGGCGGTGATCGGTATCGTCAGCCTGTGGACGCCGCTGGCGCACCCGGAAATCGCTTCGCGCTGGTTCACCCTGCCCAACCTGTTCTGGTTCCTGCCGGTGCCGATTCTGGTGCTGGTGACCATGTACGGTTTGATCCGCGCGGTGGCACGTAATGCGCACTACACGCCGTTCCTGTTGACGCTGGTGCTGATCTTCCTCGGCTACAGCGGCCTAGGCATCAGTCTGTGGCCGAACATCATCCCGCCGTCGGTTTCCATCTGGGACGCCGCAGCGCCGCCGCAAAGCCAGGGCTTCATGCTGGTCGGGACGTTGTTCATTATCCCGTTCATCCTGGGCTACACCTTCTGGAGCTACTACGTGTTCCGCGGCAAGGTCACCCACGAAGACGGTTATCACTAGGAGGGTTGTTGTATGTCCGGCAAACCGTCGTTGCATGAGATTGAACAGGCCGAGAAACAGCCGTTGTGGCGCCGCCTTGGGTGGCTGGCGATGATCTGGACCGGCAGCGTGCTGGCCCTGTTCGTCGTAGCCAGCTTGATGCGCATGTTTATGAGTGCGGCCGGCCTGACCACCCACTGACATCCCAATCCGGGCCTCGCGGCCCGGCTTTCCAGCCCTGTCACTCGTAAGAGCGGCAGGGTTTTTTATTTTCGCGCTTTGAGTATCACGAATTTCGGCGTGGTAGCGACTTGCTCGACACCCCGGAATAACCGCGCCAGCTTGGTGTGATAACCCAAGTGACGGTTGCCGACTATATAAAGGGCGCCGCCAACCACCAGCGCTTCGCGCGCCTGTTGGAACATGCGCCAGGCTAGGAAGTCGCCGACCACCTGTTGCTGGTGGAATGGCGGGTTGCACAGCACCACGTCCAACGAGTGTGCTTCTTGCCCAGCCAGGCCATCGTCGGCGCGTACGGTCACTTCGCGCCCGCCGAGCGTGGCTTGCCAGTTTTCAAGCGCCGATTGCACCGCCATGTAGGACTCATCCACCAGTGTGTACTGCGCGTCTGGGTTTTGCATTGCGCTGGCGATCGCCAGTACACCGTTACCGCAGCCCAAGTCCGCCACGCGGGCGCTGCCCAGGTTTTTCGGCAAGTGCGGGAGGAAGGCGCGGGTGCCAATGTCCAGGCCTTCGCGGCAGAACACGTTGGCGTGGTTGAGCAATTCGATGCTCGGCGTGTCCAGGGTGTAACGGGTGGGGTAGGGCGATACGGCGGTTGGGCGAGTCGCTACGGTCGCGATCAGCAGGCGGGCTTTTTTTACCGCGAGAGACGCGTGCATCGGCCCGATGTAACGCTCCAGCAACTCGCCTGCCGCCCGTGGCAGATGCTTGACCATCGCGCCGGCGATCACTTCGGCGCCCGGTGCCAATTGCCCTTGCAGACGTATCAACTGCTCTTCCAGCAGCGCCAGGGTTTTGGGTACGCGGATCAGTACGCGGTCAAACGGGCCCACCGGCACCTGGCTGGCAGGTACAAACGCTAGTGCATCAAACGCCTTGCCGTTGCGTACCAGGTTTTTCTCCAGGCCAAGGGCTGCGAGAAACGAATCGCCACTGGAGGTGAGTTGCACCTGGCCTTCGAGGCTGGCCGCCAGCGCGCCAAAGCTGTCATTGAGCACCAGTACGCGGGTAGAGGTGGTGGGTTGTTGGCTGGCCAAATGGCTGAGCAGGTACTCGTCGGCGGCATCGAAAGCCTGCAGCGGGTCGTTGTGTTGCTCTGGCTGGCGGATAAGATCGAGTTGGGCGAAGGGGCTGTCAAGCAGGGGCATGGCGGGGCAGGCTCTGGGTCATCGATGGGTGTTGCACGGGTGCTGGCAACCGGCGCAACCATCTGAGCGAACTGCGAGGCACTCCCTGTGGGGCGCATCAACACTCAGAATCGGGCGTAAATGTTACTTTTTTTTAGGTGGGATTACATGCAGTGATTCGAGGCTAGCTAAAACAACCCCGCTTTCGAGGCACAGAGCACGGCAGCGATCTTGTTATTGACCCCCAGCTTCTTGAGGCAACTGCTGATATGGAAGCCCACCGTGCGCTCTGACAGACACAGGATCGTGGCAATGTCCGAGGCAGTCTTGCCCATGGCTGACCATCTGAGGACTTCTGTTTCCCGTGGTGTCAACTTGCAAGGGGGCGCGATGCCCGGCGTGTCGGCATACTTTTGTGCCATCACCGCGTGCATCGCATGACAGAGCCACAGCACTTGGCCGGCTTTCTCGTAAAGCTCTTCAGGGCTGACTTCGCCGGTACGTCGGCCCAGGGTCAACATGCTGAACACCCCTTGGAAGTCATGCACTGCCTGACTCCATCCCAAGTGCACGCCGAACGATCGGGCCAACGCCCATAAGTCCGGAGAGGCGTTGAACGTTTTTTCCTCCCACACAATCGGCAATACACTACGTTTGCAGTGGGCTACTACGGGATCTACGTCAAAGAAATGCGCTTGGTTATAAAGGGCGTTCCATTCATTCGGATAGTTGTTCAGGTTTACGGGCTTTGTTTGGTTAGTTGGTGTTTGGGAACTCATCGTGAAAGAACAGTATTCAAATCCGAGCTGATAGGTGTGGTTGATGACCATTTCGTAAACAGTGGTGATCTTGTTCTCACCTTCCAGTTTGGGGAGCCTTGTGTTGCGCCAGTTAACCATCGGGAACTCTCCATAGGTATTAATGTGACTTGGGGACGTCCTAGCTCCCAATGCTGCACGGGCATGAGTGTAGGACAAGTCCTACATTCTTTGTGTGAAAAAAATTTGCTCGCTATGCGTATTTAATTTTAGCTAATTTGTACAAAGAGTCTCTGTCTGTACATAGGTTGTTCTGGATTGCAGAATGCGATTGTTTTCAATGTCCTATCTGCAATATTAAATTAATGGCGTTTTAAGTGTCTCCCATCATCTAGTGAGGTTAACTAAGGAATGAAATAGCTAAATGATTAGTTCGAGCTAGAGGGAGACTGCAAGGTACAAAGGTTAAAAGTACGTGAAAACCCTAAGCTCACCCCGGCCTGCAAGCGTGTGGCGCAATGCCAATGCCAGTACAAACCAACGGTGTTTCGCCGCGTGACTTTGAGGGACACTAGGGCACCTGTTCAACGGAGCCCCCCATGACGGCCAGTGCTGAGAAATTTACCCGCCAGACCTTGCTCGATGTGCAATCGCTGACCCCTAGCCTGTTTACCCTGCGTACCACTCGGGACCCTGGTTTTCGATTTACCGCAGGCCAGTTCGTGCGCCTGGGCGTGAACAAGCCCGACGGCAGCACCGTATGGCGGGCCTACTCCATCGTGTCTTCGCCGTTTGACGAACACCTCGACTTCTTCTCTATTGTCGTACCGGGTGGCGAATTCACCAGTGAATTGAGCCGCCTGCAGGTGGGCGATACGCTGATGGTGGAGCGCCAAGCCACTGGTTTCCTGACTCTAAACCGGTTTGTGGATGGGCGTGATCTGTGGCTGCTGGGCACGGGGACTGGAGTAGCGCCGTTCCTGTCGATTTTGCAGGACTTCGAGGTGTGGGAAAAATTCGAGCGCATTGTTCTGGTGTACAGCGCACGCGAGGCCAAAGAACTGGCCTATCAGTCGCTGATCAAGGAACTGGGAGAGCGTGAGTATCTGGCCGAATACGCTCACAAACTCATCTATATCCCCACCGTTACACGGGAACAGCACCCCGGCGCGTTGAACGGGCGCATCACCACGTTGATCGAGAATGGTGAGCTGGAGCGCGTTGCTGGCGCTGCGCTGACCCCGGAACACTCCCGCGTACTGATTTGCGGCAACCCACAGATGGTCGATGACACACGCCAATTGCTCAAGCAGCGCGACATGCAGTTGAGCCTGAGCCGGCGCCCTGGCCAGGTGGCAGTGGAAAATTACTGGTAATAAAAAAGGCGCCTGGAATAGGCGCCTGTCTTGCAAAAACCGGAGTGTTCAAAGCGGCTTGTCGTTCTGTGCCTTGAGCAGATCGCGGATCTCGCCCAGCAACACCTCTTCCTTGGTCGGGGTCGGCGGTAAGCTGGGTGCCACAGCTTCTTCGCGCTTCAGGCGGTTGATCGCCTTCACGCCCATGAAGATTGCAAAGGCCACGATCACGAAGTCGATCACGCTCTGGATGAACTTGCCGTAAGCCAGGACAACGGCTGGCACATCACCCTGCGCTGCCTTGAGCGTTATCGCCAGGTCCGCAAAGTCCACACCACCGATCAATAGACCGATAGGCGGCATCACCACGTCGCCTACAAACGAGGAAACAATTTTGCCGAAGGCGGCGCCGATGATGATGCCGACGGCCATATCGACCACATTGCCTTTGACCGCGAAGGCCTTGAACTCACTGATCACGCCCATAGGGTATTCCTTGTTACAGATAAGAAGGGTGGCTGTCAGTGTAAGTCAGTCGTAGAAGGCTTGCGCGACACAACCGTTAACACTGTCAGTTTTTATCGACACATTAAATCGCAAATAGTTTGCACAATGCCACTATTCGCGCGCGGATTACTCGCCATTTCAGTGGGTTACCACACTATTTTCTCAATCGGCCTGGTGGTGTTTTTCTATTTATCTTCTGACTCGCGGGTCACTAGCCTCTGGCAAGCACAACTGAATGTGCACTAAAAAAACCAGAGGAACCCTCGATGAACAATCCAATGCAGCGCGGCCCGGTTATCGCGCGACATGCGCTGATACTGGCGAGCGCCAGCCTGCTTTCGCTGTCCGTACACGCCGCCAACCTGACCCGCGATAACGGCGCCGCCGTTGGCGACAACCAGAACTCGCAAACCGCCGGCGCCAACGGCCCGGTGTTGCTGCAAGACGTGCAACTGATCCAGAAGCTGCAACGTTTCGACCGTGAGCGCATCCCCGAGCGTGTGGTGCACGCCCGTGGCACCGGCGCCCACGGCACCTTTACCGTCACCGACAACCTTAGCGACTTGACCAAGGCCAAGGTTTTCGCCGCTGGCGAGGCCACCCCAGTGTTCGTGCGCTTCTCAGCCGTGGTTCACGGCAACCATTCCCCGGAAACCCTGCGTGACCCACGTGGCTTCGCCACCAAGTTCTATACCGCCGAAGGCAACTGGGACTTGGTCGGCAATAACTTCCCGACGTTCTTTATCCGTGACGCTATTAAGTTTCCGGACATGGTTCATGCGTTCAAGCCCGACCCACGCACCAACTTGGACGACGACTCTCGCCGTTTCGACTTCTTCTCCCATGTTCCAGAGTCCACTCGCACGCTGACCGAGTTGTACTCCGACTCCGGCACGCCGGCCAGTTACCGGGAAATGGACGGCAACGGCGTGCACGCTTACAAGTTGATCAACGCCAAGGGCGACGTGCACTACGTCAAGTTCCACTGGAAGAGCCTGCAAGGCATCAAGAACCTCGACCCCAAGCAAGTCACCGACGTGCAAGGGCGTGACTACAGCCACATGACCAATGACTTGGTTACCCACATCAACAAGGGCGACTTCCCCAAGTGGGACCTGTACGTGCAAGTGCTCAAGCCTGAGGACTTGGCCACGTTCGATTTCGACCCGCTGGACGCCACTAAAATCTGGCCGAACGTACCTGAGCGCAAAGTCGGGCAGATGGTGTTGAACCGTAACCCGGCGAATGTCTTCCAGGAAACCGAGCAAGTGGCCATGGCCCCGGCCAACCTGGTGCCGGGCATTGAACCGTCGGAAGACCGCCTGCTGCAAGGCCGCGTGTTCTCCTACGCCGACACGCAGATGTATCGCCTGGGGCCGAATGCCCTGCAACTGCCGATCAACGCACCGCGCGTCACCGTCAACAACGGTAACCAGGACGGCGCGATGAACGTCGGCAAAACCAGCACCGGTGTGAACTACCAGCCAAGCCGCCTGTTGCCACGCGAAGAGCCGCAAACCGCGCGTTACAGCCAGTCGGCGCTGTCGGGCAGCACCCAGCAAGCGAAGATCCAGCGTGAGCAGAACTTCAAGCAGGCCGGTGATCTGTACCGCTCCTACAACAAGAAAGAACGCCAGGACCTGATCGACAACTTCGGTGGCTCGCTGGCGACGACCGACGATGAGAGCAAGCACATCATCCTGTCGTTCCTCTACAAAGCGGACCCAGAGTACGGCACCGGCGTGACCAAGGTCGCCAAGGGTGATTTGGCTCGCGTGAAAGCGCTGGCAGAAAAACTCACTGACTGACGTTGGTTCCGGTCGGCGCCCTTGCACGGGCGTCGACCCCTGGCAGGAGAACACCCCATGCGTATTTCGGTTGGTTTATTGATGGCGATGCTGGCTTTTGTCGCCCATGCCGAGTCGCCCGACCCGGTCGCGCTCAAGGCGCAGTTGCAGGACTACTATTTCGACGCCGCCCGCCGTGGCGATATCGACATGCTCAACACCTTCATCGACTCCGGCTACAGCCTCAACACCCAGGACGACAAGGGCTACACCGCGCTGATCCTCGCCGCTTATCACGGCCAGGGCTCCTTTGTGGAGCGCTTGCTCAACGCTGGCGCCGACGCCTGTGTGCAGGACAAGCGCGGCAATACTGCGCTGATGGGCGCGATCTTCAAGGGCGAGCTGAAAATCGCCCAGCGTCTGCTCGCCACCGACTGCAACCCCGACCAACGCAATGGCGCCGGGCAGACGGCGGCGATGTACGCCGGGCTGTTCAAGCGCGTCGAACTGCTCGATGAGCTCAAGGCCAAAGGCGCCGACCTCAACGCCGAAGACCCGATCGGCAACAGTGCTTCACGATTAGCCAGTGGTGAAATTCGGACCCCGGCACCGCGCTGAGCTATCATCGCGGTTTTTCAGTTGGAGGTTCTCAAATGGCAAAGGCCAAGCGCATGTACGGCTGCACCGAGTGCGGCGCGACCTTTCCCAAGTGGGCCGGCCAATGCACCGAGTGCGGCGCGTGGAACACCCTGACTGAAACCATGATCGAAAGCGGCGGCGCTGCGGCCCCCACCGGCCGCGCTGGCTGGACTGGGCAACAGGCGCAGATCAAGACCCTGGCCGAAGTCAGCGTCGAAGAAATTCCACGGTTTTCCACCGCGTCCGGTGAGCTGGACCGCGTGCTCGGCGGCGGCTTGGTGGACGGCTCTGTGGTGTTGATCGGCGGCGACCCCGGCATCGGTAAATCGACCATCCTGCTGCAAACCCTGTGCAGCATTGCCAGCCGCATGCCGGCGCTGTACGTCACCGGTGAAGAATCCCAGCAGCAAGTGGCCATGCGCGCCCGTCGCCTGGGTTTGCCCCAGGACCAACTGCGGGTGATGACTGAAACCTGCATCGAAAGCATCATCGCCACTGCGCGGATCGAAAAGCCCAAGGTCATGGTGATCGACTCGATCCAGACGATCTTCACCGAGCAACTGCAATCGGCACCGGGTGGCGTGTCCCAGGTGCGCGAAAGTGCGGCACTGCTGGTGCGGTATGCCAAGCAGAGCGGCACGGCGATCTTCCTGGTCGGCCACGTGACCAAAGAGGGCGCGCTGGCCGGGCCACGAGTGCTGGAGCACATGGTCGACACCGTGCTGTACTTCGAAGGCGAATCCGATGGCCGACTGCGCTTGCTGCGGGCGGTGAAGAACCGCTTCGGCGCGGTCAACGAACTGGGTGTGTTCGCCATGACCGACCGCGGGCTGAAAGAAGTCTCCAACCCGTCCGCGATCTTTCTGACGCGCGCCCAGGAAGAAGTCCCAGGCAGTGTGGTGATGGCCACGTGGGAAGGCACCCGGCCAATGCTGGTGGAAGTGCAGGCACTGGTGGATGACAGCCACTTGGCCAACCCGCGCCGGGTCACTCTCGGCCTGGATCAGAACCGCCTGGCGATGCTGCTTGCGGTGCTGCACCGTCACGGTGGCATTCCTACCCACGACCAGGACGTGTTCCTCAACGTGGTCGGCGGGGTCAAGGTGCTGGAAACCGCGTCGGACCTGGCACTGATGGCGGCGGTGATGTCCAGCCTGCGCAATAAACCGCTGCCACACGATCTGCTGGTGTTTGGTGAGGTGGGCTTGTCGGGTGAAGTGCGACCCGTGCCAAGTGGTCAGGAAAGGCTGAAGGAGGCCGCCAAGCACGGCTTCAAACGTGCGATCGTGCCCAAGGGCAATGCACCGAAGGAAATGCCGGCAGGGTTGAAGGTGATCGGTGTAACCCGACTGGAGCAGGCTTTGGATGCGCTGTTTGAGTAATCAGCACCGCCGCAAGACTCATGTGGGAGCAGGCAAACCGACCCCCACATTTTGATTTGTGTTGGTGGTTAGATTTCCAGCAATGCCGTCAACTCGCGGTGCAATTCTTCCTCGTCGCCCAAATTCAGTTCGATCAGGCGCCTTAGATGGCTGATCGACTCCAAGTCAATATGCTCACACACAAACCCCAATTGCCCATGGTCGTCATGGGCCAGCCTCACTTGCATCCTTATACGCGCCTCTGGGTCCAGGCGGATATCCACGTCGAATGACTCTGCGCGATTGCCCTGCCAGTCATCCGGTCGCTGTACTAACAAGCCTTTCAGCGACAAATCCAGCAATATCACCGGCCAATTCCAGCCGTTTTGCGTAATGTTCGTTCGTGCATCGAAGGCGATACGCCGAAAACGGCGTCGATCAGACGGCTGTTCGCTCATGCTCAAATCCTCTATGGATAGAATGATTGTAGCTGCGAGCGATCAACGGGCTTTTATTTCTGCTTTTTTTACCGTTGCAAGGCTCTAGACCAACGTAGGGGGGTGGCCTTTAAGGCCAGTAGCGCTAAACTCGGACAGGCTGTCCTTTCTGTCCACCCTGGCTGGAATATAAAAATGAAAAATAATAATAGCCTGCTACGCCACTTACCCTGGCTGGTGCTGGCAATCGTAGGTGCGTGCGCCCTAGGCGTAGTGGCCTTGCGCCGCGGCGAGGCGATCAACGCCTTGTGGATTGTGGTCGCTGCTGTGGCCATCTACTTGGTTGCGTACCGTTACTACAGTCTGTTCATCGCTAACAACGTGATGCAACTCGATCCACGGCGGGCCACCCCCGCAGTGCTCAATAATGACGGTCTGGACTATGTGCCGACCAACAAACACATCCTTTTTGGTCACCACTTTGCGGCGATTGCCGGTGCCGGCCCGCTGGTCGGCCCGGTATTGGCGGCGCAAATGGGCTACCTGCCCGGCACCCTGTGGCTGATTGCCGGTGTGGTGCTGGCCGGTGCGGTGCAAGACTTCATGGTCTTGTTCCTGTCCACCCGTCGTAACGGCCGTTCCCTTGGGGACATGGTTCGCGAAGAGATGGGGCGCATCCCCGGCACCATCGCGCTGTTCGGCTGCTTCCTGATCATGATCATCATCCTCGCGGTGCTGGCGCTGATCGTGGTCAAGGCCCTGGCCGAGAGCCCGTGGGGCATTTTCACCGTAATGGCGACTATCCCGATCGCGATGTTCATGGGCGTGTACATGCGCTACATCCGCCCGGGCCGGATTGGGGAAATCTCGGTCATTGGCGTGCTCTTGCTGCTGGGTTCAATCTGGCTGGGCGGGCAGATCGCTGCTGACCCGTTTTGGGCCAAAGCCTTCTCGTTCACTGGAATCCAGATCACCTGGATGCTGATCGGCTACGGTTTCGTCGCCGCGGTACTGCCGGTGTGGCTGATCCTGGCGCCGCGTGACTACCTCTCCACCTTCCTCAAAATCGGCACCATCATCGCCTTGGCGATCGGCATCCTGGTCACCATGCCAGAGTTGAAAATGCCGGCTCTGACCCAATTCATCGACGGCACTGGCCCGGTGTGGAAGGGCGGTTTGTTCCCGTTCCTGTTCATCACCATTGCCTGTGGCGCGGTCTCGGGTTTCCATGCGCTGATTTCCTCGGGCACCACGCCCAAACTGCTGGATAACGAAGTCAACTCGCGTTACATCGGTTACGGCGCGATGCTGATGGAGTCGTTCGTGGCCATCATGGCGATGGTTGCTGCGTCGGTAATCGAGCCAGGTGTGTACTTCGCCATGAACAGCCCGGCCGCTGTGGTTGGCGGTGACGTAATGACCGTGGCGCAAACCGTCAGTAGCTGGGGTTTTGCAATTACTCCGGAAGCGTTGCAAGCCGTGGCCCATGACATCGGCGAAACCACCATCCTGGCACGTGCCGGCGGTGCGCCGACCCTGGCGGTGGGTATCGCGCAGATCCTGCACAGTGTGTTGCCGGGTGAAAACACCATGGCGTTCTGGTACCACTTCGCGATCCTGTTTGAAGCGCTGTTCATCCTGACCGCAGTCGACGCCGGCACCCGTGCCGGGCGCTTCATGTTGCAGGACTTGCTCGGCTCCTTCGTGCCGTCGCTCAAACGTACCGAATCCTGGACCGCCAACCTGATTGCGACCGCAGGTTGTGTGGCGATGTGGGGTTACCTGCTGTACCAAGGCGTGATCGACCCTCTGGGCGGTATCAACACCTTGTGGCCGCTGTTCGGTATCTCCAACCAGATGCTCGCCGGTATCGCGCTGATGCTCGCCACCGTTGTGCTGATCAAAATGAAACGCCAGCGCTACATCTGGGTGACCATGCTGCCAGCGGTTTGGCTGCTGATCTGCACCACCACCGCAGGCTTCATCAAGCTGTTCGACGCGAACCCGGCGATCGGCTTCCTGTCGCTGGCCAAGAAGTACAGCGATGCCCTGGCCAACGGCCAGATCCTCGCGCCGGCCAAGAACATCGACCAGATGCAGCATGTGATCTGGAACGCCTACACCAACGCAACGCTCACGGCGCTGTTCCTGTTCGTGGTGTTCAGCATCCTGTTCTATGCGCTCAAGGTTGGCGTCGCCGCCTGGGGCAACAAAGAACGTACGGATAAAGAAGCCCCGTTTCAGGCTGTTCCGGACGCGTAATCGAGGATTGCAAGCATGTTCAATGACATCAGTCGCCTCGGTAAATACCTCGGTCAGGCCGCACGCCTGATGGTCGGCATGCCCGACTACGATACGTACGTCGAGCATATGCAAACCAAACACCCGGACAAACCGATGATGGACTACAAGGCATTCTTCCGGGAACGCCAGGAAGCCCGTTACGGTGGCAAGGGTGGGCCTAAGTGCTGCTAGCCCGGTATTCGGGCTGGTTGTGAATGACTGGTGGGAGCGGCTTGTGTGAGAGCTGGCTTGCCTGCGATAGCATCACCGCGGTGTAGTTGATACACCGTGGTGTCTGCATCACGGGCAAGCCAGCTCCCACATGGGCCTGCTCCCCCATTTGTTTCTGTGTTTCATCAAGGAGAATATTTTGTCCTCTCCCATCCCCGTCACCATCCTCAGCGGCTTCCTCGGCGCAGGTAAAACCACCTTGCTGCGCCACCTGCTCAAGGTCGAACACGGCCTGAAAATCGCAGTGATCGAAAACGAATTCAGTGATGCCGGTATCGACACCCAATTGCTGGGCGCCGAACCAGTGCAAGTCATGACCCTGTCCAATGGCTGCGTGTGTTGCACCATCCACACCGACCTGACCAAAGCCCTGTACCTGCTGCTGGAACGCTTGGACAGTGGCGAGATCGCCTTCGACCGCCTGGTGATCGAGTGCACCGGCTTGGCCGATCCGGCGCCGGTGGCTCAAACCTTTTTCATCGATGAAGAGCTGCGCGAGCGCTACATCCTCGACGGCATTATCACTTTGGTGGACGCGGCCCACGCCGAACACCACCTGACTCAGACTATCGCCCAGGCCCAGATCGGTTTCGCCGACCGCCTGCTGGTGAGTAAGCGCGACCTGGTGGACGAGGCGACGTTCGACGCCCTCAGCCAGCGTCTGGCCCGCATAAACCGGCGCGCGCCGATTCGTGTGGTTGAGCATGGCGCCATCGACCTGGCTGAACTGCTCGATGTGCGCGGCTTCAACCTCAATGCCGGGATGACGCTGCGCCCGGTGAGTGCCGCGCCGTCCATCGACCGCATTTCCAGCCTGGTGCTGCGCACCGACCAGCCGCTGGATATCGACCGCCTCAGTGAGTTCATGAACGCGTTGCTGGAAGACCACGGCAAGCAACTGCTGCGCTACAAGGGCGTGCTGAACATTGCCGGGGAAGACCGGCGCATGGTGTTCCAAGGCGTGCTCAAGCTCTACGGCTTTGATTGGGATACCGAATGGGCCGAGGGTGAGGCGCGCGAAAGTGTGATTGTGTTTATTGCTGACGAACTGCCAGAAGACAAGATTCGCGAGGGCTTTGCGAAGGTCTACCAATTTTGATTTGAAATGCGATCAGTGATTTCAGGCATAAAAAGCCCGGCTCTAAGCCGGGCTTTTTGTTCAAGCAACTGCAATCAAGCGCCGTATACCGGCAGCTTTTTGCAGATGGCCTTGACCTTCTCACGCACCGCGTCGATCACGGCTTCGTTGTTCAGGTCCGCCAGGATGTCGCAGATCCAGCCAGCCAGTTCCTTGCACTCTGCTTCCTTGAAGCCACGCGTGGTCACAGCCGGAGTACCGAAGCGCAGGCCGGAAGTGACGAACGGCGAACGTGGGTCGTTCGGTACGGAGTTTTTGTTCACGGTGATGAAGGCTTTGCCCAGGGCGGCGTCAGCGTCTTTACCGGAGATGTCCTGCTTGATCAGCGACAGCAGGAACAGGTGGTTTTCAGTACCGCCGGAGACCACGTCGTAGCCGCGTTCGATGAACACACCGGCCATGGCCTTGGCGTTTTTCACGACTTGCTGCTGGTAAGTCTTGAATTCAGGCTGCAGGGCTTCTTTGAAGCAGATCGCTTTAGCCGCGATCACGTGCTCCAGCGGGCCGCCTTGGGCGCCTGGGAATACGGCAGAGTTCAGCTTTTTCTCGATCTCGGCGTTGGCGCGCGCCAGGATCAGGCCGCCACGTGGACCGCGCAGGGTCTTGTGGGTGGTGGTGGTCACGACGTCAGCGAAAGGCACCGGGTTCGGGTAGACGCCAGCGGCGACCAGACCGGCTACGTGAGCCATGTCGACGAACAGGTAAGCGCCGACTTTGTCAGCGATCTCGCGAAAGCGTGGGAAATCCAGGATCTGTGAGTAGGCAGAGAAACCGGCCACGATCATTTTCGGCTTGTGTTCAACCGCCAGGCGCTCGACTTCGTCGTAGTCGATCAGGCCGTTGGCATCGATACCGTATTGAACGGCGTTGTACAGCTTGCCGGAGGAGGAAACGCTGGCACCGTGGGTCAGGTGACCGCCGTGAGCCAGGCTCATGCCCAAGATGGTGTCGCCGCCTTGCAGCAGGGCCAGGTACACGGCGCTGTTGGCTTGGGAGCCGGCGTGTGGCTGGACGTTGGCGTAATCGGCGCCGAACAGTTCCTTGGCACGGTCGATGGCCAGCTGTTCAACCACGTCGACGTACTCGCAACCACCGTAGTAGCGCTTGCCTGGGTAGCCTTCGGCGTACTTGTTGGTCAGAACCGAACCTTGAGCCTCCATGACCGCAGGGCTGGTGTAGTTTTCCGAAGCGATCAGCTCAATGTGCTCTTCCTGGCGCACGGCTTCTTGCTCCATGGCGGCGAAGAGATCGGCGTCGTACTTGGCAATAGTCAAATCACGGCTGAACATGGCGGTCCTCAAGGATCGGGGGCAGAAAAGGAGGGCATTCTAACCCAATGGGTTTTAGATGGCATATGAAAGGACATCATGTCGCGGACAAGTGGGGCTCATCCAGGGATGGGCGGTGTCTGTGCGGCCCTCTTCGCGAGCAAGCCCGCTCCCACACTTGACCGAGTTCCCTCTTTGAAATGCGCTCGAATGTGGGAGCGGGCTTGCTCGCGAAGAGGCCATCCAAAGCGCTGCAAAACCTCAGTCGAACATGAACAGCGCGTCGTTACTGAACTGCGCCTCAAACCGATTCGCCGGCATCGGCCGACCGAACAGATAGCCCTGCACTTCATCGCAACCATGTTCACGCAGGAAATCCAGTTGCTCATGGGTTTCCACACCCTCGGCGATCACCGCCAGGTTGAGGCTGTGGGCCATGGCGATAATCGCCCGGGCAATCTGCGCGTCCTGTTCGCCGGACGGCAGGCCATCGACAAAGGTGCGGTCGATCTTCAACACGTCGATGGGGAATTGCTTGAGGTAGTTCAGCGACGAATAACCCGTGCCGAAATCGTCTACCGCGATGCTCAGGCCGAGGTTTTTCAGGCTGGCGAGGATCTGCATGGCCTCGTTGACCTCACGCATCAGGATACTTTCGGTCAGCTCCAATTCCAGGCACGCCGGCGGCAGGCCGGTGTCCCTGAGGATGGTAGCGATACGCTCGCCCAGTTGGCCATCCGAGAATTGCCGCGCCGAGATGTTCACCGATACTTTCGGCACCCGCACCTTGTTCTGGTGCCAGGTCTTGAGTTGGCGGCAGGCTTCCGCCAACACCCAATCGCCCACGTCCACCACCAGCCCCAACTCTTCCAGCACCGGAATAAAGTCACCCGGCGGCACCAGCCCACGGCGTGGGTGGCGCCAGCGCAGCAGCGCTTCGGCGCCGGTCAAACGTTTGCCATCGCCGCTGAACTGCGGTTGGTAATACAGCACGAATTCGTTCTGCTCCAAGGCGTGGCGCAGGTCGCTTTCCAACTCCAGACGCTCAAGCGCGCTGGCGTTCATATCCGCCTGGTAGAACTGGAAGTTGTTCTTGCCGCGCTCCTTGGCGTGGTACATCGCGGTGTCGGCATTTTTCATCAACTGGCTCAGCTCGTTGCCGTCCTGCGGGCTCAAAGCGATGCCGATACTCGCGGTCACGAAGAATTCGCGGCCTTCGAGGACGAACGGCTTCACCAGGCTCGCCAGAATTTGCTCGGCCACGGTGATTGCGCGGTTCAGCGCCATGTCTCGGCTGGCTCGCGGTTGCAGCAGCAAAGTGAATTCGTCGCCGCCCATGCGTGCCACGGTGTCGTCTTCGGCCACGCAGCCCAGCAGGCGGGTGGCCATTTCCTTGAGCATGCGGTCGCCAGCGGCGTGGCCCAGGGAGTCGTTGATCGGCTTGAAGCGGTCGAGGTCGAGGAACATCAGCACCACCCACGACTTCTGCCGATCCGCCGCCTGCAAGGCGGTGTGCAGGCGATCCTGGAATAGGGTGCGGTTGGGCAGGTGGGTCAGGGCGTCGTAGTAGGCCAGGCGGTGGATGCGCTGTTCGCTGGCCTTGCGCTCGCTGATATCGCTGAAGAAGCACACATAGCTGGCCAGGTCGCCTTCGTCATCGAACACGGCCGTAATGCCGACCCATGCCGGGTAATGTTCGCCATTGCGCCGCTTGAGCCACACTTCACCTTCCCAGGTGCTGTGCTGATGCAGTTGCTTGAGCACATAACGCAGGTGTGCTTCCTGCTGTTCGTCGACGGTGAGCATGTTCGGCAACTGGTCGAGCACATCCGCCACGGCATAACCGCTGACACGGCTGAACGCCTCGTTGGCCTGCACGATGTAGCCCGCCGGGTCGGTGATCAGAATCGCCGAGGTGGAATGTTCGAACACCGTGGCGGCCATGCGCAGGTCTTTCTCGGCGCGGCGTTGCTGGCTGATATCGCGGCCCACACCGAGGATGCCTTCAAATGCGCCGTGCTCGTCCCACACCAGCACCAGGCGCAGCTCAATCGGCACTTTGCGCCCATCGGCGCGCAGGCAGTCGAATAAGAACAACTGGGTTTGCACGTCATCGCGTAGCTTATTCAATGCCGCAAGGTCGCCCAGCGAACGGCTGACCTGTTCCACCAGAGTGTAAATGCCGGTCAATTGTTGCGGGTTGGCAATGATCGACTGCCAGCCATTCTTGAACACCCAATCCACGTCATAACCGAGCACTGCACTGACCGACGGGCTGATGTAGTTGAGGGCCAACTGGCTGTCGGTGGAGCAGATCACGTCGCTGATACTTTCAGCCAGCATGCGGTAGCGCTGCTCGCTGTCACGCAGCGATTCGCTGGCTTCGATCTGGTCGGTGATGTCCTTGGCCACGCCGATGATCCGCGTGACCACTGCTGCCTTGTCGCGTGCCAGTGCTTGCTCGCGGATATCGAAGCGCCGCCATTGGTTATTGCGGTGCCGAAAGCGCAACTGACATTGCAACTGAGTGGTGTAACCGTCATCGCGTTGCTGTTGGCGTAAGTCGTGGTAATACTCGGCGTCTTCTGGGTGCAGCAGGATTTCCCAGAAATACTCGCCCATTTGCTGTAATTCTTCCCTGTTGTAGCCCAGGGTGTGGCCCAAATGGTGGTTGCTGAAGATCATCCGCTGGCTGATCACGTCCTGCACATACAGGTGATCCGGCACGGTGCGCACCACGTCCGACCAGAAGCTTTCGCGCTCCACCAGCGACAGCTCGATCAACTTGCGGCTGGTGATGTCGCTGATGCTTAGGATCACCGCGTTGAAGTCGTCCTGCTGCTCCGGCAGGCGCATCACCAGCCACAGGTATTGGTCATTGCCGGCGACGTCGTTGAGTTGAATTTCCAGCTCCAGCTGTTTTTGCTGGGTCAGGACCGCCTCCAGCACCTGGTAACCGATGGCCGTGGCGTTGCGCGGGCAATCATCGATCAGCCGCTCCCAGGCTTGCTCGCAAGAACTGACGTTCAACAGGCGCACAGCCACCTGGTTGACCTCGGTGATGCGTAACTCCTTGAGCAGTTGCTGGCGCTCTTCAATGTTGTTGTGCAGCCAAGCCTGTAATTGCTCGCGGGTTTGTCCATGGGCTTTGTCGAAGAACGCTTTCAACCCGGACAGATCGAGCACGCACAGCGCCACCCCTGTGCCTTCGAAAATATCTTGATAGCGGCGGCGGCCTTCATGCACCTGGCGCTGGCGGCGGCGCATGTTCAGCAGCACGATCACTGGGATCAGCGAGAAGGCCAGGCCCAGCAGGCATTTGCCGATAAACGCTGGTAGCAACTGTTCCAGTACGGCGCTGCGGTTGAACAGCCCGCGCAACTGCCAGTCGCTTTTGCTCAGGGGCGTGACCAGCACGCTTTTATTCAGCTCGTCCGGCGTCAGCGCAGACGCCCACTGTGCCGGCATGCCGGAATCGCGGCTGACCACGCGGTGGTTCAAGCGATTCTCGATGGCCCACATTGGGCGTTGGCCCTGGCCATCCTGGCGGGTCAGGTTGCTCAGGTAGCTGGGCGCCAGGCGCAGGGCCCAGTACATTTTTGAGCCGCCACTGGGCTGTTGCAGCAACAGATAAATGAGGGTGCCGTCGGCATTGTTACTCAGGTAATAAGGTTGCGAGTGGCTGCGCTGTACCAGCTCTTCAAGCCAGGCGCGGTCCTGGCTGTCTTTGGCGCTGTCACTGATCAATGCGCCGCTTGGCGCCAGCAAGGCGAAACTGCGCAGCTCCGGCAGCGAGCGTTGCAAGGTGCGCATCAGCGCTTGCTGTTGTTCGTCGTTGCGCGGCGGCTCGACCATCGGCAGCAAATTCAGGGCGATTTTTGCACTCAGGGCCATGTTCAGGCTGATCTGTTCAGCCAGGTCGGCGCTGTAGTCGATGGTGTATTGCTGCTGGTCCTTCTGGTTTTGCTGCAATTGGTCCAGCAGTTGCCAGAACAATAACGCGAGCAGCATCAGGACAAGCGTCGCCAATGCGCCTTTGAGGGTGCCGTGCAGGGGCGCTCCCGGCGCTATATGAGCGGCGCGCAGGGGAGTGGGCGGCGTGACTTTGGACAAGCTGTGATCCTGCGGTTTGGCTGGATTGGCGCGCGACGTGCACTATAAGCCGGACGCCCGGAGGGCGGCTAGCATGCCTTGAGTTGTGGCAAAGTGCCAGTCCCGCCTGGCTGGACTGCCCAAGCGCATTCAAGTCGCTTTGCCGGTTACGCGAGGGCGTTCGAGCCCCAGACATTCAGGCTTTTTGCGCACGCAGGCATTGATCACCGTCAACGGCCCGCGCGGCGCATGGCTTGCACGGGCTTGGCCCGCTCAATTGATCAGTCGCTGACGCAAGGTTCACCAAGGCACAATACGCCTGCCTATCCTATAAAGTTTTAGTGACGTCTTGTTTTTGACTGAATGGCCTCACATAGATTGGCTTGTCGGTTGTCGTCATCAGCGCCATGCCTATCCAGCCCCTCGAGAAATATTGCGTGTTGAAGTGACTGAGCCAGGCGTCTTCGGCAATCGACGCCAACGCCTGCAACAACCGTGGCAAATCTACCGGCACCGGCAGTCGTGAATACGCCGCACAGCTCATGTCTTACGCAGCACCGAGCACTCGCCGAGCCAGGTCACCAGACGATCAAGACAGGCCTCCACTGTCTGCGTACCCGTATCGAGCACCAACGAGGCCTGCAACGGTGGCTCATACGGCGCCGAGACCCCGGTAAATCCGGCTAACTCACCTCGTCGCGCCCGAGCGTAATGCCCTTTCGGATCACGCTGCTCGCACACCGCCAATGAAGCGCTGCACCAGACCTCGCGATAGTCCTCGCCCAAACGTTGGGCAAAGACTTCGCGCAGTTCGGCCAATGGCGCAATCATTGCCAGAATCACGAGCTGACCATTTTCCACCAGCAGAGCGGCGAGTTCGCTGGCGCGGCGAATGTTTTCCTGGCGATCCGCGTCACTGAATCCCAAATCCCGACTGAGCCCGATACGCAAGCTATCGCCATCAAGCACCACCGTTTGCCAACCACACCCGAACAACGTGGCGTGCAGCGCTTGAGCCAGCGTTGATTTGCCCGCCGCCGGCAAACCGGTCAGCAAAATGGCCGCACCGCGATGACCATTGCGGACCTCGCGTTGCATACGGCTGATGGTGGCGCTCGGAGCCAGCACGTCATTGCACCGAGGCATTCGCCACCACGGGCAACGAAATATCCCCCGCCGCCCACGCCGACTCACGCTTGGCCAGTGCGTTCGCGATCGCCTGCACGTCCGTGGACTGCACTTGATCCGGCAGCGGATCGAGCCCGGCACTGGCGAAAATCTGGCCGTAGGCATTGCGCAGATCGGCGTAAGAAAGATCACGACGCAGGTCGGCTTGCAGGTTGTTCAGCTCACCCTGAATCAACTCCAGTTCACCAATGCCTGCGGCCTGATGACGATTGCGCAACTGGCCAACGATTTGCCCGTCAATGTCGGACAACTGCTGGCTGGTCTTGAACTGGCGTAACGCCTCTTGATAGTTGGCGTTGGCCACATAAAGCTGCGCCAGCACTGCAATCGACATCGCCTCACGCCGTGCAGCGGCGACTTCTTCGCCAGCCTTGGCGACGTTGATCGCCGCCGGAGCTGAGATCACGTTGAACAGGTTCCAGGTGATTTTCACGCCGTAGTCGGCCCAGCCTTGCTCCACGAGGAACGAGTTGCTGTCGTAATGCCCGCCGGCCGAAAACTCCAGGCCTGGCAGCAAACGCAGCATGGCTTTGCGGGTTTCGGCGGCGCTGATGCGCGTCTGGTAATCCTGCTCGCGCAGTTCCGGACGGCTGGTCAAAGCCTCCTGTTCGAGCTTTGCCAGATCGACCTTGAGTTCGGGAACCTGATAACCATCATCAGTGGCCAACGTGAGATTTGTACCCAGCGGCAGATTGATCAGGGTGGCCAGTTCGGTTTTCGCCAGTGACAGCGCGCGGCGCTGCTCCTCCAATTGACGCGTGGCTTCGATGAGTGATCGCTGATAACCCAAGGCCTGAACCGGGTCGCCGATACGTTGTTCGCTCATGCTCTGGCTGTTTTTTCGGGCAGTGTCGACCCGTACCATCAAGCTGTCGATCTGCTTGAGCAAACGTTCGGCGGCCATCGCTCGCCAGTACGCCGAGCGCACATCCTGGACGATGGTGTTGATCACCTTGCGCCGACGTTCCTGCACGATCAGGCGCTGGTCACCCTGTTGTTTGGCGCTGATATAGCTGACGCCGAAGTCTAGGACGTTCCAGACCATGGTCAGATCCGCCACTTCGCGGTCGCGATCCTGCGAGGTCGACGGTTCCAGCGACTGGGTGCCGGTGCGCACGCTCTGGCTACTGGAAGCACTGACGTTGTTACGCCCCACATACCCGGCATCCAGCGCCATGCGCGGCAGCATGTCGAAGCTGGCCAGGTCGAGCTGCCGCTTGGCCAGCGCTTCCTCCATGATCTTCAAGCGGCCTTCAAGGTTGTACTTCACTGCGCGGGCCATGGCCTGATGCAGCGTCAGGGGGCCGCGCAGCGGCTCCTGATCCTTGTACATGTTTTGCAGGTCGGTTCTGGCCCGCTGTTCACTGACGCTGCGCTCAATCGGTTCGCTGGTGACTGCGCACCCGCTGATCGCTAGCGCCAGCAGGCTGGCGCCGAACAACTTTTGACTCTTATTCATCCCTGGATCGCCCCTAGGTCCCGCTCAGTGTTAATGAGTTGTGTGTTATCAGGCCGACATTTCGCTGATGCCGGCCTGTTGCAGAGCGGACGCCAAGTTGTCGACCCGGTGCTGCTCGCTGTCTTTGAGTTGCTGCAATTGCTCAACCAGGGACGGGGCGCCAAACACGCCGCGCAGCCCTTGGGAAACATCGCCGGCCTTGATCGAATGGCTGCCGAAGGCATTCAGCGAATCACGCGCGGCGTCGCTGTTCTGATTGAACAGACTGGAGAGCGTACTGGTGCCGAACACCCCACCATCGCCGCCGCCAAAGCCAAGAAAACCATGCCCGGCGCCGTCACCCGTGCTGTCACTGCTGGTGAACACCTGAGCAAGGAAACTCGGGCTCAGGGCACCATGGTTCATGAATATGTCGCCCAAGGGACGGATGCCGTTGCCAATCACCCGTTGTTCGAACAACGGCGTAAAGGTCAGCGGTGAGCCAAGGTCGCCCGTCGGTGCGCTGAACACTATCGGTTGCAGCGCGGTGTAAGGCACATCGGGGAACGTCACCGGATCACTGCTGCGGAACTGCGGATTCGGTGTGACTACGAAGGTCGGCGTAGCGGCCGTGTTCACCACGTAATTGTCGGACTGGCTCACACCGGTGCCACTATTGCCCGCCAGGTCACTGACGCCGCCCCGGTTGACGGTGATTGCGTTACTGGCGCTGCTGACATTGGCGCTTGGCGTCAGGGTCGCGGTCCAGGTCTTGCCGCCGTCATTGCTGCTCAGGTTGGACAAGGTGCCATTGGCGACACTGATGTCAGAGAGATCAAAACCGCTGACCACCTCATTGAAGGTGATCGTCACCTGCGAGGTCTGGCCAACACCCAGGTTCGGATTGGCAACCACCACAGTGGCGGTCGGCCGCTCACTGTCCAGGGCATAGTTGTTCGACACCGCCACGATGCTGCCGGCATTGCCCGCCAGATCCGTGACGTTGCTCGTGTCGAGCGCGATGAAATTGCTCGGGTCGGTCACATTGGCGGTTGGCGTGAACGTGGCGGTCCAGGTGTTGCCGCCGTCATTGCTGCTCAGGTTGCTCAAATCGCCGTTGGTCACGCTCAGGTCGGACAGGTCGAAGTTGCTCACCGCCTCGCTGAAGGTGAACGTCACGGTGGTGGTCTGGCCGATACCCATATTCGGGTTGGCGACCACGATGCTCACCGTTGGCCGGGTCGCGTCGAGCGCGTAATTATTGGAGATGGCGATGCTCGCACCGAGGTTGCCGGCCAGGTCCTGCACGCCGGCAGTGTCGATCACGATCAGGTTGGTCGCATCGTTGACGTTGGCAGTCGGCGTCAGCGTGGCGATCCAGGTGATGCCGCCATCGCTGCTGCTCAGGTTCGACAGCGTGCCGTTGGCGACGCTGATGTCCGACAGGTCAAAGCCGCTCACCGCTTCACTGAAGGTGATCGTCACGGTGGTGGTTTCGCCGATGCCCAGGCGATTGTCGGCCACCACGATCGTGGCGGTGGGCAGTGCGGTGTCGATCGCGAAATTATTCGAGTCCGTGGTGCCCACGCCGCTGTTGCCCGATATATTGACCACACCGCTGTTGTCGAGGGTGATGACGTTGGTCGTGTCAGTGATATTGCCGGTGGGTGTGAACGTCGCCGTCCAGGTAATGCCGCCGTCAATGCTCACGATGTTGCTCAGGGCGCCATTGACGATGGTCAGATCAGCGTTATTGAAGTCTGCGACGGCCTCGCTGAAGGTAATGGTCACCGTCGAGGTTTCCCCGGCCTTGAGCGCGGTGTCTGCGACAACAATGGTTGCGGTCGGCACTTCGGTCTGCACCGCGTAATTGCCCGAGTTGGTGGAGCCGGTGCCGGCATTACCGGCCAGATCGCTGATGCCGGTATTGTTCAGGGTGATCAGGTTGGTGAAGTCGCTGACGCCAATGGTCGGGGTAAACGTAGCCGTCCAGGTGACACCGCCGTCGCTCGACGACACGTTGCTCAGCGTGCCATTGGCGACGCTCAGGTCGGAATTGTCGAAACCGGTCACCGCTTCGCTGAAGGTGATGGTCACGGTCGCTGTTTCACCGGGGCGCAGATCGTTGTCGCTCACGACGATGGTCGCGGTCGGACGCTGACTGTCGACGGCGTAGTTGTTCGAATCGCTGGTGCCGCTCCCGGCATTGCCTGCCCCGTCAACGACACCGGTGTTGTCCAGGGTGATCAGGTTGCTGGTGTCGGTGATGCCGGCCGCAGGGGTAAACGTCGCGGTATAAGTGATGTTGTCCGAGGTGCTCAGCCCGGAAAGTGTGCCGTTTTCGGCGGTCAGGTCAGCCAGGGTGAAACCGCTCACCGCCTCGCTGAAGGTGACAGTGACCGTGGTGGCCTGGCCAATGCCCAGCGCCGTATCGGCTACCACAATGGTGGCGGTTGGGCGCTGGGTGTCGATGGCGTAATTATTCGAATCAGTGGTGCCGACCCCCACGTTGCCAGACCCGCTCTGCACCCCGGTATTGTCCAGGGTAATCAGGTTGGTCGCGTCGGTGATATTGGCGCTCGGGGTAAAGGTCGCCGTCCAGGTAATGCCGCCGTCGCTGCTGCTCACGGCGCTCAGCGTGCCGTTGGCGATGGTCAGGTCGGCATTACTGAAGCCCATCACGGCCTCGGAGAAGGTGATCGTCACCGTGGTGGTCTCGCCGATGCTCAGGCTGTTGTCGGCGACCACGATCGTGGCCGTCGGCACCATCGTGTCGATCACGAAATTGCCGGAGTTGGTGACGCCGGTGCCGGCGTTACCGGCCAGGTCAGCGATGCCGGTGTTGTTCAGGCCTATAACGTTGCTCGTATCGTTGACCCCGAGTGTGGGCGTGTACGTCGCCGTCCAGGTGATGCCGCCATCGCTGCTGCTCACGGCGGTCAACGTGCCATTGGGAATGTTCAGATCGGCGTTGGTGAAGCCTGTCACGGCCTCGGAAAAGGTGATGGTCACCAGCGAGGTTTCACCGGCACTGAGGCTGGTATCGGCCAGCACGATGGTCGCGGTCGGGCGTTGCGTGTCGATGGCGTAGTTGTTCGAATCGGTGGTGCCGCTGCCGGCGTTACCGGCCAGGTCAGCGATGCCGGTGTTGTCCAGGGTCACCAGGTTGGTGGTGCCGGTGATATTGCTGGTCGGGGTGAACGTTGCCGTCCAGGTGACACCGCCATCGCTGCTGCTCACGGCCGTCAGCGTGCCATTGGCGATGGTCAGATCGGCGTTGCTGAACCCGTTCACCGCTTCGGAGAAGGTGATGGTCACCAACGATGTGTCGCCGATTTTCAAGGCAGTGTCGGTGAACACGACGGTGGCCGTCGGGCGCTGGTTGTCGATGGCGTAGTTGTTGGAGTCGGTGGTGCCGCTGCCGGCATTGCCGGACAGATCGGAGATACCGGTGTTGTCCAGGGTGATCAGGTTGGTGGCATCGGTAATGTTGGCGGTCGGCGTGAAGGTTGCCGTCCAGGTGATCCCCCCATCGCTGCTGCTCACGGCGCTCAGCGTGCCATTGGCGATGGTCAGGTCGGCATTACTGAAACCCGTCACGGCTTCAGAGAAGGTGATGGTCACCAACGAGGTTTCGCCGATTCTCAAGGCGTTGTCGGCGACGACGATGGTCGCGGTCGGACGCTGCGTGTCGATGGCGTAGTTGTTCGAGTCGGTGGTGCCGCTGCCGGCATTGCCGGACAGATCGGAGATACCGGTGTTGTCCAGGGTGATCAGGTTGGTGGTATCGCTGACGTTATTGGTTGGCGTGAAAGTCGCCGTCCAGGTGATCCCGCCGTCGCTGCTGCTCAAACCGCTCACGCTGCCGTTGGCCACGGACAGATCGGCGGTGGTGAAACCGGTCACAGCCTCGCTGAACGTGATGGTGACCTGCGAGGTTTCCCCAGCCTTGAGCGCGGTGTCCGCGACGACAAGGGTGGCCGTCGGGCGCACAGTGTCGATGGCGTAATTGTTGGAATCGGTCGTACCGCTGCCGGCGTTACCGGCCAGATCAGCGATCCCGGTGTTATCCAGCGTGACCACGTTAGTGGTGTCGGTGACACCGCCGCTCGGCGTAAACGTCGCCGTCCAGGTAATACCTCCGTCGCTGCTGCTCACGGCGGACAACGTACCGTTGGCGATGGTCAGGTCGGCGTTGCTGAAACCGCTGACTGCTTCAGTGAAGGTGATGGTCACCAGCGACGTTTCACCGATTTTCAGGGCCGTGTCAGCGACAACGACAGTGGCTGTCGGGCGCTGGGTATCGATCACATAGTTGCTGGAATTAGTGGTTCCGATACCCACGGTACCGTCAGAGACGGCCGCCACACCGGTGTTGTCCAGGGTGATGACGTTGGTGGTGTCGGTAATGCCGTTGGTCGGCGTGAAAGTCGCGGTCCAGGTGATCCCGCCGTCGCTGCTGCTCACGGCCGTCAACGTGCCGTTGGCGATGGTCAGGTCGGCATTGGTGAAACCACTGACTGGCGCGTTGAAGGTGATGGTCACCAGCGAGGTTTCGCCAATTTTCAAGGCGCTGTCCGCGAGTACGATGGTCGCGGTCGGAGGCTCGACGTAGTTTGGGTTATACGTGCCGCCGGTACTGTAAACCGCAGCCGTGAAAATGGGCGAAGCGCCTGGCGAGCCGCCGTTTGAAGGACCGCCAGCACCACTGGCCGCCGCGTTGCCGGTCATGGCGGCGACGTTGGCAGCGGTGATCAATACCGTACCGCCGTTGTTCCAGATGGCCCCGACGCCACGGCCACCATCACCGCCGTTGGCAAAGTTGCCGCCGCTGCCACCCCCACCGCCGCCGCCACCCGCCGCGAGGTTGTTGCTGATGACTGACGTGCCGATGACTTTCAAGGTGCCGGTCGAGGCGTTGTAAATACCGCCGGCCGCGCTGCCACCAACGCCGCCGACCGCGTTCCAGCCCGAACCACCACCGCCGCCACCAATGGACAGCGTGCTATTGGTCGCGGAGCCGCCGTTGCCGCCGTGACTGTAGCCGGAGGCGCCATTGCCGCCGACGCCGCCAATGCTGGTACCGCCGCGCCCGCCCATGTCGTTCTGGGTGTAGCCGCCGCCATAACCACCGGTATTGGCAGTGCCGGCCCCACCGGCATAGCTCAAGTTGCCTGGGCCTGTCGAACCGCCATGGCCACCTTTACCGCCACCGATCCCACCGCCGCCACCGCCGCCGCCACCGGAGTATCCACCGGACACGCCACCACCGCCGCCGCCACCGGAAGCGGCGTTGGCAGTCACCGTCACGTTATTGAGCGTAAGAATACCGGCGTTGAAAATCCCGCCACCCATGGCGCCCGCCGCTGCCGCGCCACCGTTACCGCCGTTGCCGGCCACCAATCCCTTGGTAATCACCAGCCCGTCCAGTGTCACGGTACTGCCGGAAGTGACTTCCACCACACGGGTCTTGTATTGCCCATCGAGGGTCACGTCAGCCACGCCGTCGTTATTCAAATCGCCATCGACGGTGATGTTCTTGTTGATCAACAACTCGGAGTTGAGCTGCACGGTCATGCCGGCGTTGAACGTGACAATGTCGCCGTTTTGCGCAGACGCCAGTGCCGTACGCAACGAGCCGACACCCGAGTCGAGGTTGTTAGTTGCGGTCCAGGTGGCCAGGCCCCACTGATATTCGCTCATGGCCTTGGTCGACAGGACGTTGGCGCTTTCGATGGTGCCGGTGGCAATTTCCAGATCCCAGTCGCCGCCGATACCGGTGCGGTTGTTCGAAGCGGCCACATCCCGGCCGGTCAGCTGCGCCAGTGAGTCGACGAAATTCAAGCCGCGATCACCCTCGGCGGTGTAGCAGCCGTAAATCAGGATGTCGCCGCCAACGTTCATGTCCTTGCCGATTTCGCCGAGGATTGCGCTGCGCTGCGCGACGTTGTCGGCAGACAGATAACTGTTGCCCAGCCACAGATCGCCAGCGTTGCCATGCGCAATAATCTGCACCGAGCTGACGCCTTGATGCTGATCGAGATAATCGGCGATCTGCTGCAAGCCGTCCTGGGTCGCGTTGAGTTTCACCACCTGAGTGCCGGGAGCAATGCCCTGGAGCAGGCTGTCGGCGTCCTTGACCCGTGAATCGACGAATACCACGCTCTGCCCCGGCACTGCGACGGGGCTGACGGCCGGTGTCGCATCGGCCTGACCGTGGGTGTCCTTACTGGCCACCGGATGATCGGCCGTCGGCGTTTTCGCGGCTTCCGCCGTGGCGTGGCTGTCAGCCTGGGCAGCGGTATCGGCGACCGTCGCCGCAACGGCTCCGTCGAACAGCATGCGCGGCTCCAGCGACATGATCATCGGCGCGGCAAGCGTCTGCTGACATTCGGTTACTCGCGACTTCTGCTTGCTCCACCACATGCTGCTCACCCGGATTCGAACACAGTTGTTGACGCATCAATGAAAAACGCCGCGATCAGTTGACCGCGGCGTCGGACTTCATACGAATGACATTGGCAGCGCTGGCTGAGCCATCAAGCCAAAAAGACAAGTCAGCGTATTGCTTGAACAGGTCCGGCGGCAGAATCGTGCGCCGTGACTGCAGAGCAACCTTGGGTTTGACCTTGTGCAGGCCGGCAACACCAAGGGCTTGATCGAATTGCGGCGCGTCGTACTCCAGATGGTCAAAATCGTGTTCGAACCATGGCTCGCCGATAAAATCGTAGACCAGCCGCAGTACCCGCTCCGGGGCCTGGGTCAGCAAGTCGTAATCGATGATCAGCAGCGAGTCGGCGTGCTCGCCGTAATAGGCTTCCTTGAGCGCCGCCCAGGCAAAACCCACCAGCCGGTTACGCTGAGCCAGGGTTTCGCAGCGGCTGTAGACCGTGTTGCGCTCAACGGCGTCGCCGAACAGCTTGGTGTTTTCGTAAGGGTTGGCGCGGTAGAGGCGTTCAAGGCTGTCCATCACCCACGCAACGTTGCGTACGCAAGCGATGATTTTGGCGTTGGGGAACAGGTCGTTGAGCGCGGGCAGCCGCGAGCTCCATTGACGGTTGGTGTCAAACACCACCGGTTTGTCGGTCTTGTCGGCGTAGTAGGAATCGAAAAGACCACGCAGCAGACGGCGGCGCGTCTGGGTGTCGATCACCGCGCCGAACTCACTGCCGGCGCTGCACTGTTCGAGCACGCTGGAAAAAAGAGCGCCAACCGGGCTGGTCATACCGGCGTGAAACCGCGGATTCTGCAAAAGGATCGCAGAAAGCAGGGTCGAGCCTGAGCGTGGCAAACCGGCGACAAAGTGGAACTGCTGCAATCCATTCACCGTAATCGGAAGTCCTTTTGTTCGACGAAGGGTAGTTCAACATTGACCCCACGACTAGTAGTGTTTTGATATCAGCTAAGAGCAAAAAGAAATAATAAACTTATTTTTTATCGCTAAATAAAAGGTGAAACGATTAGGTCCGCGCAGGACTGATTTAACCGCCAGCTTCGCGACGAAGACTCGCGCTTGGGCTCCACCTGCGCGAACTTGCCAAGTCGCCGCAAACGCCATGCATTCGCCAGGCCCATCAAGCGCTGCCGCCAACGAGACTTGGCGATTACCCGTCAGTTCGGTCCCGACCAGCGACACCCACACCCGTACACGAGTTTACAAACGGGCGATGGCCAACGACGCGAGCATCGGCGAGCCCAACGCAAACGCCGTCAGCTACCGCTTGATGAATACCGGCTTAACTCCGTTTACCGCCATTGCTTGCTCTCGTCGTCTCACAGCGCCCACTACGTTTGAGCCTGTAGCACTTGAGGGCAGGCGCGTTGATGAGCGTCGATGCCGTTCGCTGTTCCACGACATCCGGCAACCTCGCCGATCGCGGTCTACGCTGTGGCGTGGCGTGACCTGGCCACGGAGTGCCCAAGCAAAAGCACAAGCCTGAACCCACTCGCGGCCCGCCGACAATCAATCAGAAGGGATGAGGAATTTATGGACGTTTACATGGGCACAGTTATGACGTTTGCCTTCAACTACGCGCCCAGCGGCTGGGCTTTTTGCAACGGTCAGATGATGAGTGTTTCGCAATACAGCGCGCTGTTTGCGTTGCTGGGCATCAACTATGGCGGCAACGGTGTCCAGACGTTCGGACTGCCCAATCTGCAGAGTCGAATGCCGATCTGCCAGGGCACAGGTCAGGGCCTGTCGACTCGCGTAATGGGTGAAGTTGCCGGCACTGAAGAGGTGATTCCAACCCTCAATAATCTGCCAACCCACACTCACACACTGGCCGGCCTCACGGCCACCACCACCGTGCAACTGGCCAACCCGGCGAGCAACCCGTTGGGCGCCCCGACCGCCACCAACGCCTATATCGGTGCTTCGGGCACAGGGCCAGGTCTGGCGAATATCTTCTCGGACGCACAAGGCGCTTCGCCTGTCCCCCTCAAAGGTGCGCAGACCGCGATCAGCGGCACTATCACCCCCACGGGCAACGGCCAGTCGATGGCGATCATGAACCCGTATCTGGTGCTCAACTTCAGCATCGCGCTGCAAGGCATTTTCCCTGCACGCAACTGAACGACTGCCGGGGGGCCGTCCCCCGGCTTCCTACTTGGCTGGAGCGAAACTATGTTGCAGGCGATTCAAAGCCAACATTTCCAGGAGCTGCTGGGCCGGAGCGGCATCCTGCACTTGCCTGATGGCAGTGCACTGCAAATCCATATCGAATATGTTGAAGAGCAGCCCGCCGCGAAAATGCGCTACAGCGAGCGGATGCCATTCAGTGTCGAATTGAGAAGTCTGGAGCCGACTGAATTTGTCGATGGATTGTGTGCGCTGCAACTGCCAGAGCTCGGGCAGGTGCAGGGCATCTTTGTTTCCCGGGTGCCGCCGATGGGACGGGATCCGCAGTTGGGCTACTTCCACATTGCCTTCAACTGACTCAACAAACATCCCCCCTGTAGGCGCGAGCGCGCTTATGAAGAGCCCCTATCAGTTTATTGGGGATACCAGACAAGTCTTTCGGCGGCCGGATTACTTTCTTCCACGGCAAATCCCAGTGCCAAATAGTGCCGGCGTGCCTGGCGATTGCTGCTCCACACCACCGTCGCCACCGGGCAGCGAATCTGTTGCGCGGCTTTCTGCACGCCTTGCAGCACGGCGCGGCCAAAACCCTGGCCACGCGCCGGCGGGATGAACGCCAGATACAACACGCGAATTTCGTTTGCGCCAAAATCGGTGCTCAAGGCACCGATAGCCGTACCGAGTTTTTCCACCACGTAGTGCATGGCGTTGGGGTAGTTATCCCCCATGCCCTGTTCCTGCACCTGAAACTGCTGGGCGGCTATTTGCTGCACCTGTTCCGGCTCGCCGTCGATCCATTGCAGATCCGGTCGCGCCGTTTGATAAAGGCTTTGCAGAAATGGCCCGTCGGTTGCCCGCGAAGGCCGCACTACCAATCCCTCTGCTGCCACTGCTGCGTTATTCGTCATCGCCGCTCTCCGTTAAAAACCGCTTTCCCTGACCCCCAGTGCCGCCATCCGCCGCCATGCCACACCCAGCAACGACTCGCCGCGCCCCTGCAACACGACCACGCCGCGCAACGGTTGCAGCGGCGTCGGCGCGTTATCGAGCACACTCAAGCGCGCGCCGTACTGCGCCTGCACCGGTTCCGCGCGTTGCTGTTGACCGCGGCGCACGGCAATCGGCCCATGGTGATCGGACGTCAGTGCTTCCTGATCGACGTAGGCAACGCCGTTGGTGTCGACTTCGTCCAGTTGCACCGCGAGCGCCGGGTGCATCGGGTCGTCGGCAATGAACCGGCCGCTGGCGCCGGGCTCGACCCGCCACAACTGCGCTTCGGCCAAATATCCACGCAGGCGTATGCCGTCTTCGACGACCCGGGCCAGTGCATCCTTGCTCGAAATCCAGCGCCCGACGCTCAGGTTTGGCAGCAAATCACGCACATGTCCGGCGTGCGGCGCGCGTAGCAACAGGCGTTCACGGCGGGCCGTGAGCCCGCGGTATTCGGCCACCGCTTCGGCCAGTTTTTGCTCAACGACACCGGCGTCTGCCGCTGTTTCACTGCGGCCAGCCTGTCGGCGCATCAGCAACTGCTGGATCTGGATCTCCCGCCGCACGATGGCGCGCTTCGAATCGAGATCCGGAGATTCCAGTTCGATCAGCACATCCCCTTGGGCGACCTTCTGGCCGTCCTGCACTTTCACCGCTTTGACCCGCGCCGCAGTGGGTGCATACAGAGCGCTTGCGCGTCCGGCCTCTAACATCGTCGGCAGCTCCACGGCGCTGCGCCAAGGCACAATCAGCACTAGCATCAACCCCAGCAATGCCAGACTGAAGAGCACCACGCGGGGGCCATACGCCTGCTCACGGCGGCTCCACCACTGGCGCCATTCACGCATGATCGGCAGAAAGATGAACCACACCAGTTCCACCAGCATCAGGAAGATCCCCAGCACCTTGAAGAACAGGTGATAGACCGCCAGCGCGATCCCGAAGAACAACGCCGCACGCCATAACCACGAGCCATACCCCCAGATCAGCAAACGCCGTTGCATTTTCGGCGACCAAGGTTCCGGCGCGGGCGCGCCATAACCGAACAAAAACTCGCGCAAGCGCCAGCGACACAAGGCAAACGCACGGCCCTGAAGGTTGTCGACTTGCCACAAATCGCTGATCAGAAAGTAGCCGTCAAAACGCATGAAGGGATTGAGATTGACCACCAGCGTGGTAATCCAGGTGGCGCTGGCGAGCATGAACGCAGCCGTGCGTCCCGGGCCATCAGGCAACAACGACCATGCCAGCAGTGCGATGCACGCCAACAGCAACTCAGCCAGCACGCCACCGGCGCCAATCAACAACCGTGCACGACGATCATTGACGCGCCAGGCATCGCTGACATCGGTGTAGAACATCGGCAGCAGCACCATGAACGCCACGCCCATGCTCTGCACCCGGCACCCGGCGCGCTTGGCCATGAACGCGTGGCCGAACTCGTGACACAGCTTGGCAAAGAACAGCGCCACGGCGAACGCCAATGCGCCGCCGAGGCTGAACAGGTGCGGAAAAGTGCCGACAAACCGCTGCCAGTCCCGCGAGACCAGAAACACCCCGAGCGCCAACGTTGCCGGCAAGCCGTAGCGCAACACGCGTGGGCCGAAGCGTTCCAGCCACGGCCAGGCGCGATTGAGAAAGGCGTCCGGACGCCACAGCGGTATGCGGAAAAACAGGTACTGATGCAGAAGGATTTGCCACAGGCTCTGTTTCTGCGCCAAGGCCTTGAGCCGGTAACTGGCGCGCTGTTGATCGTCGAGGGCACTGATCAAATCGTGCCCACGGAGAAACTCCAGCAATTGCTCAAGCTCGGTGCCGTCCAGCGGCAGGCCCGGCTCACGATTGGCCGCACGCAGGACCTGCTCGGTATCGCCCAGCGCCCAGTGGCGCAACAGGCGCATCGCCGCCGCGCCCAGTTTGAAATAACGCCCGCGCACCGGGTCGGCCAGGGTCCAGCGTGGCGAGCCATCCAATGCTGGCGCTGCGGGCGACAGTTGCAGGTCGGCACGTAGGCTCGGCAGGTTCATTTACAGGCCCACGCTCTGGCGCAGACCGGCCAATGGGCGACGCAACAGATACAGCGCCAGCGGCGCACGGTCACCGAAGATTTTCGCCGTACCGCGCAGGCCGATGCGCGGCGGTGCGTCGACGAAATTGGCGTCGAGCCGATACGCCAGTTGCCCGCCAGCCGTCGGTTGTGCTTCGTAGGCCGAGCGCTCCAGCGTCGCGAGGTGGCGCTTCAAGGGATCGCTGTCGAGAAACAATGCGATCTCGGCACCGGGCTCTAAGGCTATCGCGTCGCCCACGGCCAGTTCGATACGCAGTTCGGCCTGGGTCGGGTCGGCAATTTCCATCAGGCGTTCGCCGGTCTGCACGGGTTTGCCGGTCAAGCGTTCGGCATCGGCGAACACCGCGATGCCATCGCGTTCGGCACGCACTTCGCTGCGGTTGAGCAGTTCGCGTGCGTAGTCGCGTTCGGCGCGTTTTTGCTCGACGCGCGCGGCCAGCAAGTCCATCCGCGAGTTGGATTCGGCATCGGTGAACGAGCGCTGGGAATTGGATTTGAGTTCGGCTTCGGCCACATCCAATGCCCGTTCGGCCACATCGGCCTGAGCCGTGAGGGTGGTGCTTTCGAAGCGCAGCAACAGTTCGCCGGTTTTCACCGTCTGATTGGGTTTGACCAGAAACTCGGCGATCACCCCGTCCAGCGGCGCCGCCACCACACGGCCGCCCAGCGGCACCACTTCGGCCGGTGCCAGCACCGATTGACGCACCGGAATGAACAGCCCGAGCAACAGCGCCGCGACCAGTGCCACCTGACGTTTACGCGTCCAGCGCAACCGCCAGGGTTTGCGTGGCTGCAGCGCCAGCCAGGCGTGGCTGTAGGTGTCGCCCAGTTGCGAGAGCAAAACGTGTTCGGAAGGATTCCACGGCACATCGCGGGCCAGCCACAAACCGCCGAACACCTGTCCATCCCGATCAATCAACGGCAGCCAGAACACTTGTGCGGCGGACAAACTGCGCCAATCGGCCTGGATCGATTCGCCGAGCGACTGCGGCGCAATCACCCGCGCCTGCTGCAGCACATCCTGCTTGAACAACTGCGCCACGGCATGCTCGACAAACGCCACGAACGGCGCGTTGGGCTCAACCGCGCTGACGCCGGTCACCGCTTGCACCTTGCCAGCGATCAACAACGCTGCGTGGCGAAAACCGAACAGCGACTGGCCGTCATTGACCAGGCTGTAGGCCAGTTGCGCGGCGTCGCGCGCAGCACGGGTCTGGCGTTCGAGGTCAAGAAAACGCGCAAACACCTGCTCGGCGCCGCCACCGACGGGGGCGTTCAATCAAACTCCGGAAAATGCGCCGTGCCGCTCATGCCGGCCAGCAGGCCTTTGGCTTCTGGGAGTGAGGCGACCAGCAACAGGGTCTGACTGCCCTCGTCGATTCGCGCGCCGAGGCGTTTGACCGTGGCTTTGATCGGTTGACCGGTTTCATCAGGAATAAAGGAAAACGTCTGGCCTGGCTTGAGTTTGGCCATCCAGCGCGACGGCACCAGTAGATGGATTTCCAACGTGCGGTTGTCAACCACGTCCAGCAGCGGCGCACCAGCCGGCACGCTCTCATAGCGTTTGACCTTGCGTTCGACCACTTGCCCGTCGAACGGCGCGATCACGCTGCAGCGTTTGACCTGCACCTTATAAACCTGAGACTGCGCCTGGACTTCGCTGACCTTGGCCTCAGCCCGCGCCACTTCGAAACGCCCGACGGAATTGAGTGCGGCCAATTGTTTGTTGTGCGCCAGCTCTTCACCGGCGCCGCGGCCAGCCGCCTGCGCGGCATTGAGTTGCGCCTGATAGGCCGAGCAATCGAACCGCGCCAGCACGTCGCCCTTCTTGAACGACTCGCCCTCACTGAACGGCAACTCGACAATCCGCCCGGACAGCTCACTGGCCAGAACCGCCTGATCTCGAGCGCGAAGCACACCCCGCGCCTCACTGCTTGCGGCACCCGCCCCGACCGCTGGGCTATCCAGCAGCGGATCGCCTAGCCCGGGCGTTTGCGCCTGAACTGCACACGTTATAAAGGTCAATCCAAAAACCCAACCACGAAAACGCTGCATAACCGCTACTCCCTGACGGATGAGCGGAGTCTACGACAGCGAGGGTTAACGTCAAGCGATAGGCCAGCATTGCGCCTGTTGTTTTTGGTGTAAAAAATCGAAAGAGCCCAACTCAACCCATCGTAAATATTCCTGAGTGGGATATTCCATAACGCTCATATTCGCTTTCCATGAAGGAGTGCATCGAATACACCGAGACGTTCGGCATATGGAGGGAAGACTTGGCTGAAACGAGTAGTTGCCGCTGACCGAAAACTAACCCTTGAGGCTATCAAGGGGGCTGCAAAAAACTTGGGTTGGTGATGCCGCGAGACCCTGCACTCTCACGACACTCGACAGGAATGGGAGTGCCGAGAGAACGCTTGATTCGGTTCTTGCTTTACTCGCGAATGTATAGATCCAGGCTCGAAGTTTTGATGCCCGCCTCGACTGCTCCCAGGTCACCTGAAGGTTCGGGTAGTCAACAGGCCAGTGCGCTTGCACCAACACTTTTCTTCTAGCAACATTGATGCTTATTTCTATCCTCTGATGACCCCACGAGTCGGCCCCAACACTCAACGTTTTCAACGTATAGTGACGAATCGAGTTTGGCTGAGTCAGAAGCACGACTTTTTTGATTTTTGTATCTCGTGCTCAAAATACTAAAAAGCCGAGCAATCTCCGACCCATAGGTGTAATTAAAAATGGCAAAAGGTGACAAACACGGGCAGACAGGTTCGTACGTCTTCACCATGCATCGGCTGGGAAAAGTTGTTCCGCCGAAGCGGGAAATCCTGAAAAACATTTCGCTGTCCTTCTTCCCAGGCGCCAAGATCGGCGTGCTTGGCCTTAACGGTTCGGGTAAGTCCACGCTGCTGAAAATCATGGCTGGCGTTGACACTGAGTTCGAAGGCGAAGCCCGCCCGATGCCCGAACTGAACATCGGCTACCTGCCGCAAGAGCCGATCCTGGACCCGACCAAGACCGTGCGCGAAGTGGTCGAAGAAGCCGTGGCCGTGATCAAGAACGCCCAGGCGCGCCTGGACGAGGTCTACGCCGCCTACGCCGAAGAAGATGCTGACTTCGACAAGCTCGCCGCCGAACAGGCCAAGCTCGAAGCCATCTTGCAGGCCAGCGACGGTCACAACCTGGAGCGCCAGCTGGAAGTCGCCGCCGATGCGCTGCGCCTGCCGGCGTGGGACGCCAAGATCGAATTCCTGTCCGGTGGTGAAAAACGTCGCGTGGCCCTTTGCCGCCTGCTGCTGTCGGCCCCCGACATGCTGCTGCTCGACGAACCGACCAACCACTTGGACGCCGATTCCGTCGCCTGGCTGGAACACTTCCTGCACGATTTCTCGGGCACCGTGGTTGCGATCACGCACGACCGCTACTTCCTGGACAACGTAGCTGGCTGGATCCTTGAGCTCGACCGTGGCGCCGGTATCCCTTATGAGGGCAACTACTCCGGTTGGCTGGAAGCCAAGTCCGACCGTCTGGCTGCCGAATCCAAGCAGCAATCGGCTCACGAAAAAGCCATGAAGGAAGAACTGGAGTGGGTGCGCAAAGGCGCCAAGGCCCGCCAGTCCAAATCCAAGGCACGTCTGCAACGCTTTGAAGAAATGCAGTCGCAGGAATTCCAGAAGCGCAGCGAAACCAACGAGATCTACATCCCGGCCGGCCCACGCTTGGGTGACAAGGTCATCGAGTTCAAGAACGTCAGCAAAGGCTATGGCGACCGTGTGTTGATCGACAACCTGTCGTTCTCCATGCCAAAAGGCGCGATCGTCGGCGTTATTGGTGGTAACGGTGCGGGTAAATCCACGCTGTTCCGCATGCTGATGGGCAAGGAAACTCCGGATTCGGGCACCATCGAAGTCGGTGAAACCGTGCAGTTGGCCTGTGTCGACCAAAGCCGCGAAGACCTGGATGGCAGCAAGACTGTGTTCCAGCAAATCTCTGACGGTTCCGACCAGATCCGCATCGGCAACTATGAAATCCCGTCGCGTACCTACGTCGGCCGTTTCAACTTCAAGGGCGGCGACCAGCAGAAGTTCGTCAAGGACCTGTCCGGTGGTGAGCGTGGCCGCTTGCACCTGGCCCTGACCCTGAAAGAGGGCGGCAACGTGTTGCTGCTCGACGAACCGTCCAACGACCTCGACGTTGAAACCCTGCGTTCCCTGGAAGAAGCCCTGCTGGACTTCCCGGGCGCCGCCATTGTGATCTCTCACGATCGGTGGTTCCTTGACCGCGTCGCGACCCATATCCTGGCGTACGAAGACGACTCGCAAGCAGTGTTCTTCGAAGGTAACTACACCGAGTACGAAGCGGACCGTAAAGTGCGCTTGGGCGAAGCAGCTGCCCAGCCGCACCGTGTACGGCACAAAAAACTGGCCTGATTCGGGTGGGTTTGAAAAAGCGGAGCCTTCGGGCTCCGTTTTTTTTTGCGCGCGTTATTCAGGTGGACCGCGTTGAATTCATTCGCGAGCAAGCCCGCTCCCGCATTCGACCGCATTCCAAAGTGGCAACCCGATCAAATCTGGGAGCGGGCTTGCTCGCGAAGGCGGTTTAACTGCTGGTGCATGCTCTAAGTTGAAATCCCTCTCATGGTGCAAAAAAACACAATAATTTATATCTAATGCACCATTTAAATTCACAAAGGCGACATTTTGCACTTTTCAGGTGCAACATGAATTGCTAAGGTCCGGCTCAATCTCCTTTAAAAACAATCAATTTGCCGAGACGTTTCCATGATCGAATCTGTCGAATCCTTCCTCGCCCGCCTCAAGAAACGCGACCCCGACCAGCCGGAATTCCACCAAGCTGTAGAGGAGGTCCTACGCAGCTTGTGGCCGTTTCTAGAAGCCAACACCCACTACTTGACCTCGGGCATCCTGGAGCGCATCTGCGAGCCGGAACGCGCGATTACTTTCCGGGTGTCGTGGGTGGATGATCACGGCAAGGTCCAGGTCAATCGCGGCTTCCGTATCCAGATGAACAGCGCCATAGGCCCCTACAAAGGCGGCCTGCGCTTCCACCCGTCGGTGAACCTGGGCGTGTTGAAATTCCTCGCCTTTGAGCAGACCTTCAAGAACTCCCTGACCTCGCTGCCCATGGGCGGCGGCAAAGGCGGCGCGGACTTCGACCCCAAGGGCAAAAGCGACGCCGAAGTCATGCGCTTCTGCCAGGCGTTCATGAGCGAGTTGTACCGCCACATTGGTGCGGACGTGGACGTACCGGCCGGTGATATCGGCGTGGGCGCCCGCGAAATCGGCTTCCTGTTTGGCCAGTACAAGCGCCTCAGCAACCAATTCACCTCCGTGCTGACCGGCAAAGGCATGACTTACGGCGGCAGTCTGATCCGCCCCGAAGCCACCGGTTTCGGCTGTGTGTACTTCGCCGAAGAAATGCTCAAGCGCGACGGCCAGCGGGTTGAAGGTAAGCGCGTGGCTGTTTCCGGCTCAGGCAACGTCGCGCAATACGCGGCACGCAAGGTGATGGACCTGGGCGGTAAGGTGATTTCCCTGTCCGACTCCGAAGGCACCCTGTACGCCGAAAGCGGTTTGACCGAGGAGCAATGGTCGGCCCTGCTGGCGTTGAAAAACGTGCAGCGCGGTCGCATCAGCGAATTGGCCGAGCGTTTTGGCCTGGAGTTCCGCAAAGGCAAAGCCCCTTGGGAGTTGGCCTGCGACATCGCGCTGCCGTGCGCCACCCAGAACGAACTTGACGCCGACGCCGCCCGCACGTTACTGCGCAACGGCTGCATCTGCGTGGCCGAAGGCGCCAATATGCCGACCACGCTTGCGGCTGTGGATATCTTTACCGAGGCGGGCATTCTGTTCGCGCCGGGCAAGGCATCCAATGCCGGCGGCGTGGCCGTGAGTGGCCTGGAAATGTCGCAGAACGCCATGCGCCTGCTGTGGACGGCAGGCGAGGTGGACAGCAAGCTGCACAGCATCATGCAGTCGATCCACCATGCCTGCGTGCATTACGGTGAAGAAAACGGCCGGGTCAATTATGTGAAGGGCGCGAACATCGCAGGCTTTGTGAAGGTGGCTGACGCGATGCTGGCGCAAGGTATCGTTTAAGTCTCGGGTTCGACCTGCAGCACTTCAATTATTTGATCGCCGACGGGGCGTTTCCACAGCACCTCGTCGCCCACCTGGGCGCCCAGCAATGCGCGGCCTAAAGGCGAGCCCCAATTGATGAGGTTAGCGTGGGCATCGGCCTGGTCTTCCCCCACCAATTGAATGCGCTGCTGCTCGTCCTGCTCGTTGGCGAAAGTGACCCAACTGCCGATCTGCACCTTGTCGGTGGAGGTGGCCGGCGCCACGACTTGGGCGCTTTGCACGCGCTGGTTGAAGTAGCGTAAATCCCGCTCAAGATCCGCTTGGCGCTGCTTATCGGCTGTTTCGCCTTTGGCGGACTCCACGCTGTATTCCTGCTGTAACTGCGCGACCTTGGCCTGCAACTGCGCCAACCCTTTTGCGGTCAGGCGATTGGGTTGCTCACTGACCTGGCGCTCCACCGGCTGATCGGCCTGGGCGGCGTTGTCCTCGTTAACAAAAGCTCGGCTCATGACATTCTCCCTCTATGGAGTTTGGGCCATGGTCGCCGGGCTTTAGTTTCGCTGGATGTCTGAAAGCGACCTATTGCGCGCGATAAGCCCTGCCGGCGTCGCGGTCTTTCTCATGCTGCCAGGCGCGTTCACGGTCATCCCAGTGATTGTCCTTGTAGTCGCGCAACTCCTCGTTCTCGCGCATGGCCTTGCACTGGCGAAAGCCATCTTCCCAGCCTTCGGCGTATTCGCGGTCCTTCAGATAGCGCGGTACGTTCTTGCGAAACTCCCCGCTGATCACCCCTGCGGCCTGGCGACCGCTGCTGCAACCGTCATCAAAGCCATCGGCAAAAGCCGGTGGATAACCTTTGGCGAGTAAATCCTGATGGGTTGACTGGCAACCCGACAGCCCCACTACCGCGAACAGCATTAACGCGTACCGCAACATTACGTACTCCCTGGCCGTTTCACGGCTGATAGGGGCAGTCTAGTCAGGGATTTGTCGGGGAGGTGTGAAAGCGAGGTGAGAAAGGTGTCGGGTTAAAGGGCCATCAACGACGATTCTCTTTAAATTGCAGGACGTTTCCTAGAGAATCCTTGGTGTATTGCGCCTTAGGGTTTGGGTCACTAGTCTCCTGGCTTCGCTGTGAAAGCAGCGACCGGGTTTAGCGACCCGAATCACTAAGACTCATCCTCTTTACACACTTGGCAGGCGGTTTTGTGCTTGTCGATATCGTGTTATGGCGGCTGTGCGCGGGAGATCTTCGGATCTGCCGGGTGTCTAGGTGACCGGTTCGCTAACCTGCGTACAGCTGCCACCCCTTTATGTTTAGCGACGTGTTGTGGTGGTCCTTTATCTCACTTAGTAGGTACACCATGTCTAAAGTCGTCCCTGATCCACCCCTGTCTTCAATTACCACCCTAGGCGTCGTCACCTTTGGCGACTACGGCGAAAACCAAAAACCACTGTTCCGCGTCAATGCCGGCATGCCGATTGATCAAGCGCTGGAACACGCCTCCACCTTGCTTTTCTACTCAAAGAAACTCCCCATGGAAGCCGCCATGGATGTGCGCGGCGAACAATACGCCTGGGCCGCGCATTATCTGTGTGAGATGGGCAAGGCCGTCGTGGATGACCTGACCCAAGCGATGACACCCACAGCTTAGCAGGCAAATCCTGCTTCTGTGGCGAGCGGGGCAAGCCTGCTCGCCACAAAGGGGGTTATGCCGTCTGGTTATTCGTCAGCGCGGCATGTTCAGCCAATTCCTGCTCAATAAACGCCGCAATCATGGCGCGATACACCTGCTCAGTAACCTCAGGGTTGGCGCCCACCGCCTCGGATAACCGCCGCACCTTGGCGATCACCTGTTCAACCCGTTGCGGCGCCTTGACGCCGTCCGAGTCTTTTTTGAAGCGAGCGGCCTGGGAAACGTAGTGGCCGCGTTCAGCCAGCAGGGCGACGATTTGTTGGTCGAGGCGGTCGATGTTTTCGCGGACTTCTTCAAGGGTGGTGCAGTTAACGGCCATGTTGATGGAGCTCCTGATTGGGTGGGCAATGCGATGTGTCTGAATATACGCGAGGCAAATGTGGGAGCTGGCTTGCCTGCGATGGCGGTGGGGCAGCCAGCCTGGCTGTTACTGATCCACCGACTTCGCGAGCAAGCCCGCTCCCACATTTTGATCTTTGTCTGGCTTTGGTTAGTAGTGATACCACTTCACTTCGAGCATCACTTCATTCACGGGCGTGGACAGATGGCTGTACTCACGCTGGGCACTCAGGCGTAACCCGAGGTTGCGCGACAATTCCCACTGCTGGTTCAGGCTGATACTGCGCCGCACTTCCCCATTGGTGAAGAAGTCGCCCTTGGCCTCCAAACTCAAATTCCCCAGCGGGTTTTTCCACAGTACGCCGGTGTTGAACCCGGCAGCCGGGGAGATGGCTTCGCTGAAGTCGTTGTTGTGCTCAACGCGCACGGTGCCGAGGGCGAAGCCGAGCATGTCGTCGGTGAGTTGCCAGGTGCCGCCCGCGCCGCCGTTGACGTGGGCCACCAAGGTTTCGTCGTCGTGTTTGCCTGGTACGCGCTCCAGGCCGCCGGTCACTTGCCATGACCACGGCTGCAACAGGGCGTTGCGTGGGGTCAGGGAGCGGATGGTCGCCAGGTCCAGTTGCTGCAGCTGCCAGTGGTTGCCTTCGTACTGGCGCAGTTTCATCTGCAGGATTTCAATCTGCGCACCCAGCGGGAAGCCTTCGGCGTTGTCGTTGAGATCGTGGTAGGCCATGCGCAGGCCGTATTCGCCGAATGTCTTGCTGCCACGGGTGCCGATGCCGGCTTGCCAGGTGCGTGATTCATGGCCGTTCTCGGGCAGGCCCGGGCGTTCGACTTGGAGGTCGGGCGCTGGGTTCTGGTTGATCGCGCGCAGCAGTTCGAAGCTGCGTTGCGAACGTTCGGTGTCGCGTTCCAGGCCATTGGCGCGGTAGCGGCCCAGGCGATAGGCGGCGTCGATGATCAGGGCTTGGCGGTCGCGTGGCAGGGCTTTGAACGTTGGCTCCTGCAATTGCTTCTGGTCATCGCTGATTTTCAGCACCCATTGTTGCTCGTCGCCATCCAGCGGCTTGGCGCGTTCCAGCAGTTCGCGCTCACGGGAGGGGCGGTAGTCGATCTTCTCGACCAGGTCTGCCTCTTTCACCGCTTTGACCGTGTCGGTGGGGATCGCGGTCAGCGGGAACTGCTCGGTCAGGCGCAGGCTCGGGCGGGCCACTTGCAGCAGTTCCAGCAGGCGATAGGAGCAGTTTTCGTCGAAGAAGAAGTAGTCGAACTGGATTTGCTTGAGCTCCCACACGTGCCGGACCATGCGCTCGGTCTCGACTTGAGTGAGATTCAGGCGGTATTCCCACAGGTCGCGGTTCTCAAGGCTACGGTATTCCGAGAGTTTTTCCTGATACGGCACCAGGGCGAATAGGCCGGGATAGCCGCCCATCAGACCTTTCCAGGCGTAAAGAATGCTGTTGTCGGAGCCTTCAATATAGGCGCCGAAGTTGATCGCATAGCTGAGCAGGGCGGTCTTGTCTCTCTGCACGTCAGCCTGGTCGATACGCAGCAGGGTGTGACCGAACATCGACGACGGGCTGTTGAGGTAGGCCGCCGGGAAGATCATCACCGCGCTGTGAGGGGCGACGTCCTTGAACCATTGGGTGAATTCTTTGCAGTCCAAGGCGGGCAGGTCGGCCAGGTGCAACTGATCTTTGAGCCAACGGGTACGGGCGGGGTAAACGCACTGGGCGTGTTTTTCGCCGAGGCTTGCCGGGGCATACAGCGCCTCTACGGTCGCCCTCAGCTCTTGGTCCGGGTGGTGCGCGCCATCGGGGGCGAGGAAGAATTTCTTGTCGCTGACATAGCTGCGCCAGCCACTGATCTTGCCGGCTTCGTAATGGCCCAAAGACAGCCAGAACGGATCGTTGGCCAATTGCTGCAAACGTTGATCATCAATATGCGGGGCCGCGTACAGCGGGGCGCAGGCGAAGAGTGCCAACCAGGCAAAGCGTTTGAGCATAGGGGCAACTTAAGTCGGAAATAGTGAGACCCAAAGGGGAGGCGGGTCCAAAATAAAGCCCGCGCCTCGAAAGACGCGGGCGGGTCGAGCTTAAGCCTGGGTCGCGTATTTGGCCAGGCGGGCATCGCTTTTCAGTACAGCCAGGGTGTTGTTGTGCACGTCGTCAGCGGTCACGTCAGCTTTGCTGAAGATCTGCTGGAAGTGCTCGTGGGTCACGGCCGCGAAGTGATCGCGATCTTCCGGTGCAACGCCCAGTACCACCGCGTAGGTGGTCAGTGCTTCGCCGTTGCCTTTGGCCATGTCTTCGGACAGCTCGTTCATCATGCCATTCATGGCAATCCAGGACTTGCCGCCGTAGGTCAGGGCGCTGTTGGTGCTGCAACCGTTGGTGCCTGAGGTCATACCGAAGGTGGCGTTACCCGAGGTGCCGTTGGTGGTGGATGCGAGGAAATGCGCTGGCGTACCGCGCTGGCCTTCAAACAACATGTTGCCCCAACCGCAGTTCGGGCCACCTGGTGCTTCTGCCATTGCATTGAGGGAGACGACGGTGAAGAGAGTACCAAGAAGGATCCGTTTCATAGCTTTGTTCTCTTTGTGTGCAAACCAATGGACAAGGGTTCAGGCGCATCGCAGCGCCCTAGGGGCCAGTTATTAGTCCAACCCGCGCAGTTTGGAGTTTAGGCACGTTCCTAGGGTTCCGTGATTTTTTATAAAACAATCAGTGTTGCCGCGATTTTTTTGTAAGACGTGTCCCCTGGCTATGCTTTCCCAAAGTCGCGCCTTGCCAGAGCGCGTAACCGGGAGCCAGAATGCCGTCATCTGCCCCGCCTGATGTAAGGAAGCCCGATGCCTGATCCTGTTGCTGCCAGCCTGCGTCTAGCGCCCGACGCGCTGACTCGCCCTTTCTCCGCTGAACAGTTCAGCTTCTCGACCACCAATGATTTGGAGCCCTTTCGCGGCGTGCTTGGCCAGGAACGTGCGGTTGAAGCCTTGCAGTTCGGTGTGGCCATGCCACGCCCCGGTTACAACGTGTTTGTCATGGGCGAGCCGGGTACTGGCCGTTTTTCGTTCGTCAAACGCTACTTGAAAGCTGAAGGAAAACGCCTGCAGACCCCGGCGGACTGGGTCTATGTGAATAATTTTGATGAGCCACGTGAGCCGCGTGCCTTGGAGTTGCCGGGCGGCGGCGCGGCGGCGTTCATCGCCGATATCAACGGTTTGGTCGACAATCTGGTCGCCACCTTCCCGGCGGTGTTTGAACACCCGACTTATCAACAGCGCAAAAGCGCCATCGACCGCGCCTTCAACCAGCGTTACGACAAGGCCTTGGACGTGATTGAACGCCTTGCCCTGGAAAAGGACGTGGCGTTGTACCGCGACAGCTCCAACATTGCGTTCACGCCGATGCTCGACGGCAAGGCGCTGGACGAGGCGGAGTTCTCGCAACTGCCGGAGGCTGACCGCGAGCGCTTCCACACGGATATTTCCGAGCTGGAAGAGCGCCTCAACGAAGAGTTGGCCAGCCTGCCGCAGTGGAAGCGCGAGTCGAATAACCAACTGCGCCAGTTCAACGAAGAAACCATCACCCTGGCCCTGCAGCCTTTGCTGGCGCCGCTGTCGGAAAAGTACGCGGAAAACGCGGCTGTCTGCGGTTACCTGCAGGCCATGCAGGTGTATTTGCTCAAATCCGTGGTCGAGCAGTTTGTCGACGACGCCAAGACCGACGCCCAGGCGCGCAAGCTGCTCGAAGAGCAATACTGCCCGAGCCTGGTGGTGGGCCACTCGGTCAACGGCGGCGCGCCGGTGGTGTTTGAGCCGCACCCGACTTACGACAACCTGTTCGGCCGTATCGAATACAGCACCGATCAAGGCGCGCTCTACACCACGTATCGCCAGTTGCGCCCGGGCGCGTTGCACCGTGCCAATGGCGGTTTCCTGATTCTTGAAGCCGAAAAAATGCTCAGCGAGCCCTTCGTGTGGGACGCCCTCAAGCGCTCCCTGCAGTCGCGCAAGCTGAAGATGGAATCGCCGCTGGGTGAGCTGGGGCGCCTGGCCACCGTGACCCTCAACCCGCAAATGATCCCGTTGCAGGTCAAGGTCATCATCATCGGCTCGCGCCAGCTGTACTACGCGTTGCAGGATGCCGATCCGGACTTCCAGGAGATGTTCCGCGTCCTGGTGGACTTCGACGAAGACATCCCGATGGTCGACGAAAGCCTGGAGCAGTTCGCCCAGTTGCTCAAGACCCGCACTTCGGAAGAAGGCATGGCGCCGCTGACGTCGGACGCAGTGGCGCGTCTGGCGACCTACAGCGCACGCCTGGCGGAACACCAGGGGCGTTTGTCGGCGCGTATCGGCGATTTGTTCCAGCTGGTGAGCGAGGCGGATTTCATTCGCCACCTGGCTGGCGATGAGATGACCGATGCCGGCCATATCGAACGGGCGCTCAAGGCCAAGGCCACGCGTACCGGGCGGGTGTCGGCGCGGATTCTCGACGACATGCTCGCTGGGGTGATCCTGATCGACACCGCCGGCGCGGCGGTGGGCAAATGCAACGGGCTGACGGTGCTGGAAGTCGGTGATTCGGCCTTCGGCGTGCCGGCGCGGATTTCCGCCACGGTGTACCCAGGCGGCAGTGGCATTGTCGACATCGAGCGCGAAGTTAACCTCGGCCAGCCGATTCACTCCAAGGGTGTGATGATCCTCACCGGTTACCTGGGCAGCCGTTATGCCCAGGAATTCCCGCTGGCGATCTCGGCCAGTATCGCGCTGGAGCAGTCTTACGGTTACGTGGATGGTGACAGCGCGTCCCTGGGCGAGGCGTGCACCTTGATTTCGGCGCTGTCGAAAACGCCGCTTAAACAGTGCTTTGCGATCACCGGCTCGATCAACCAGTTTGGTGAAGTGCAGGCGGTGGGCGGGGTCAACGAGAAAATCGAAGGCTTCTTCCGCCTCTGCGAAGCACGCGGCTTGACCGGCGAGCAGGGGGCGATCATTCCGCAAGCCAACGTCGCCACGCTGATGCTCGATGAGAAGGTGCTGAAGGCCGTGCGCGACGGGCAGTTCCACATCTATGCTGTGCGTCAGGCGGACGAGGCGTTGAGCTTGTTGGTGGGCGAGCCTGCCGGTGAGCCGGATGAGGAAGGGCAATTCCCGGAAGGCAGCGTGAATGCGCGCGTGGTTGAGCGTTTGCGCGCGATTGCCGAGATGATCAGCGAGGATGATTTGAAAGAGGCGGAGAAGGAGCTGGCGCAGCAGGCGTTGGCGCAAGCCAAGCCGAGCTGATTGTCGTGACGCGGTCAGTGTGGGAGCGAGCAAGCCCGCTCCCACATTGGATCAGCGAAGTATTTGGAAGCGGCGGTGAATTCGCCACTAAATTGACTCCATTCTCAGGGACCAACGCCCGTTGGTCCCTACAGCCTTGGTTTGTACTGGTTTTATTCTATTCTGAGCTTAAGGGATATCTACAGGAGTCGCTGGACAGAGACAGCTTCGCCACGCGCGAGGTTGAACACCGATCTACCGAGGGTCGCCGCCATGCCGCGCAACCTTTGCCTTACCCGCCAATGCCTGGGCCTGGTCACCCGTATCGAATGCTCCATTCGCCCTCTTGCGGGGGATAACGGGATGTGGACGCTGTTGTTTGCGGCCGGAATGACCGGTGAACAGCCTTCCACCATCAAGTCTCAAGGCCCTTTTCATGGGCCTTTCGTGGCAGAAACCATTCTGAGATCAATCGTCGAAAGCCTGATGCTGCACGGCTACGAGCTGGCGGGCGACCCGCAGATATGGTGCCTGCATATGCAGGCCCATCTGCGCCAGCTCAATGGCGGGCATGAGCGCCTGGCCTTGTGATTGATCGCTGCCACGCAGAGCGGGCAGCGATCGGCTGGGGTTATTTGCTCTGCGGCGCGTCCAACTTGACCTCAAAGCCGTATTGCACGGTGTCGAGGTCAGTGCGTTGGTAGCTTTCCAGACTGGTTGGCTGGCCGTAGAAATAATGCACGTCAAACAACGCCGTGCCGTATTCTTCGGCGCGGTGGCTCACGCTGAGGATTTCTTTGAGGTAGTTGCCGCTCGCGTCCTTGGCGTAGAAGCGCCAGCTGTCGGCGGGGAACTCTTTTTGATCAATAATCAGCGCGTTGTCCTTGAGGGACAGGCCTTTGGGCAGCTTGGCCACGTCAATCGTGGCCTTCTCGATGGTAGCCAGGAACAGCGGCACCGAGCCCACTGCAAATGCCGGGGTTTCCGGGAACAGGTTAAGGTCGTACGTGAGCGTGCTGCTTCCCGCGTTCAGCTCGAAAGCCTCTGTCGGCAGTTCGATGGGCTCGCCGCGTTCGCCTTTGTCATCCGCCGTGAAGAAGGTGATGGGCGCATCGCTGTTGTTGCGCTCGGCGCCTACCAAGTCGTCGTTGAACGTGAAGGGGTGGTCAAACACGATCTTTGCGGCGCTGGTGTCTTCAGTCGACTGGCTGATCGTGACGCTTTTTTTCAACTGATCCTCGGTCATTGACGCGTCTTTGAGCCAGCTAGGGGCGCTGTCGTCATAAACTGTGACCGGCATCGGCAAGGCTTGCACGGTCTTTTGCAGGCTGTTCTTGTCGAAGCGCAGCACTGGCAGCTCAAGGTTTTTGTGGGTGAGTGTGGCCTTGGAGAAGTCCAGCACATTGACCTTCAGGTTTTCGATCAAACCATTGAAATAGACCTTGGCGTAATGGCTGCTCTGTTTATGTTCGAAGGCTTTCTGCTCTTCGATCAATTTCTTTTCAAAGGCATCCGACCAGGCCTTCTGTTTTTGCATCTCGGCCAGTTGTTTCTCGTAGAACGCCACTTGTGCGGCGTTTTCATTGATTGAGCCCGCGCGGGTGAGAAATTGCCCGGTGCTGTCGCGGGCTTGCACCAGCAAGGGGTTAGGCGACTCGTCGCCGACCTCCGGCGCCAGCGGCTCGCTGTTGGTCAGCTCGATCTCGGCGTAGTTTTTCTCAAGCCGCAGCAGGTTGAGGGTGATATTGCCCTCGGTGCGTTTGTGACCCACGTCTTTTTTCGACAAATCGAACGTCAGCACCTTGCCCGGTGCGACCACTTCCACCGCGCCCTTGAGGCTGACGGGCTGCGGTTGGCTCTTGTTGTCGGTCTCGATACCCTCGATGAACGGGTAAGTCACGGTCAGGTCATCGGGGTTGGTGAGGCTGGAACTGCTCGGGCTCAGTTGGATACCTGGGTCGGTCTCCGACCATTCCGGCTGAAAGGGGATGACTTTATTGTTGCTCAAGGTCACCGACTGCCATTCCAGGCCGTGGGGGAAGGGGAACTGGTCCGGGGTGTTGAAGTTGAACGGGAACACCGGCTGCAAATCCGTCAGGTAGTCGGAGTGTGAGGCTTTGCGCAGCACGAACAGGCCATTGATGTAGGTGTCCACCAAGGCTTGGGGCGTGGGGTAGTGCTTGAGCAAGGCCAGGGTGTCTTCGCCGTATTCGGCTTCGATGGGCTTGGTGGCAAGCTTGGCTTGCGCGCGCTCCAGCAACAGCAGCGAGCCGCCTAGGTCGGCGATGGCCTCTCTGAGCTTGGGGTCTTGAATGGTGTCCAGTGATTGTTCGAACTTGGCGGTTTTCTCTTCGAGGGTAGCCTGCTTCTGCTCTTCTTTAGGGGAGCAGCCGCTGGCCATCAGCAACACCGCACACAGGCCGAACGTGGCCAAAGGGGATCGCACATCCATTATCTGAGTCTTCCTGTTCGTCAGCATCGAGCCGATTTGCTGGGCTCGACACTAGCAGAAAAACTCTCTTACAGATGCCGCCCAAGTCAGTTTTCTCGCGGTGACAGGTGATTGGACGTGACTGGTATACTCGCGGCCATTTTTAACCACGCTGTGTGAGATTCAATGGAACGCTTTATCGAAAATGCCATGTACGCCTCGCGATGGCTGCTGGCGCCGATTTATTTCGGCTTGTCCCTGGGGTTGCTGGCGCTGGCGCTGAAGTTCTTCCAGGAAGTGATTCACTTGCTGCCGAGCGTGTTCTCGATGGCCGAGTCCGAACTGATCCTGGTGCTGCTGTCGTTGATCGACATGGCACTGGTCGGCGGCTTGTTGGTGATGGTGATGATATCCGGCTACGAGAACTTCGTCTCACAGCTGGATATCGATGAGAGCAAGGAAAAGCTCAACTGGTTGGGCACCATGGACTCTTCATCGCTGAAGATGAAAGTGGCCGCCTCCATCGTGGCGATTTCGTCTATCCACCTGCTGCGCATCTTCATGGATGCCAAGAACGTCGATCCGCAGCATTTGATGTGGTACGTGATCATCCACATGACCTTCGTGATCTCGGCGTTCGCCATGGGTTACCTGGACAAGCTCACCAAGCACTGATGCCCCATGCCGGCCTTACTGCTCGACGAAGTAGTAAGGCTGGCGACCGATTGCCATCTGCTTGATCACGGTGACCTTCTTAGCCAGGTCGTTGGGGCGATCCAGCAGCGCCATGTTGCCGGGCTTGGCCGCGAGAAAGCTGCGCAGCTCCTCTTCGCTTTGCAGTATCGGCAAATAGGCCTGCAGATAGAACACGCTGGCTCCGGCGATGCGCTCGTTGGGTTGGAACAGCACCACCTCTTTGTCTTCGGTTTGATACGCCTTCGCCTGGCTGATCACCGGTACGAAAGACTCACGTAAGTCGGCTTTTGGCGCAAACCAGAAGGCGGCTGTCAGGTAACTGGCGATCAGTAGCGTGAACACGCCAGCGATTACGCCGCGGTGATAACGGTGCAGCACCGGTTTATTCGTTTTGAGCCACGCCAGCAACACCCCGGCGTATTCTGCTGCGAGCACGGCAGCAGCGGGCGTGAGTGCCATCAAATAAACGGTGCGCTTGCTCGAAGCCAGAGTCAGTAATGTGAACTGCGCCACCAGCCACACGCTGAAGAACAGGCGGTAGCGGTTACGCACCAGGCTTTTGCGAAAGTGCCACAGGCCCAGGTACACCAGGATGTTCCAGGGCAGGAAGGCCTCGGGCAATTTGGCGATGTAGTAGTAGAAGGGTTCGTAATGCCCGGCCTCGACAAACGAACCGCTGAACCGCCCGACGCTGTTGGTCCACAGTACTTCGGCCACCGCCTGCATGCCGCCGCGATGAAACAGAAAGCCCAGCCAGATCATCAGTGGCACCAGGGCCAACAGCGTGAACAGCGCCGGCTTGAGCCAGTCGCCGATGCGCAGGCGTTTATCCATCAGGCTGGTGGCGGCCAGGTAAACGAAGATCACAATGCCCGGCATCGCCAGGCCGAGTACGCCTTTGCTCAAGGTCGCGATGACCATGCCTGCGGTAAACAAAGCCCAGGCCCATGTATTGGAGCCCTCGCGGTCGAGCCGCACAGCCTGGTAAAACCCGAGCAGCGCGGCGGTCACGCCAAGGCTGAGCAGCGAGTCCTCACCCACGCCGCGCACGTTGCCCCAGTAACTGGCCATGGTCGCCAGGATCAACGCGGCGCCGAACGCCATCGTCTGCGGCCGCCCGAACTTGCGCAACATCCCGTAAAACAGCATCACGCTGAACAACCCGGCAAACGCCGACGCCAGGCGCACGGCCCAGGTGGTGCCGCCAAACAGCCGAATCGCACCGGCGTCCAGCCACAGGCTCAGGGGCGGTTTTTCCAGGAAGGGTTCTCGAAACAGGCGCGGGATTACCCAATCATTATCCAAGTGCATGGCCATGGCGATCCCGGCTACACGGGCTTCGGTGGAGCCTTGCAGCTCGTGGCTGCCCAGGGCGAAGAAGAACAACACTGCAACGAGAAGGAGCAGCAGAGAAACGGGGCGCGTCATGGATTCAGGCTACCGGGCAGGGGACCGCTCGGAGGAGCGGGCATGTTAATCAGTCAGTATATGTATCCGTTTCTTAACGTTTCGTGAATGAGTGTGGGTTTTTTGTAAGGCCGCCAAACCCGTTATTCAGGGCTGTTTCAGGCTGGGCAGCGCCGCCTTGCCTTGCTCAGTCAACACCGGCTGCAATTGCGCCCAGGTGAAGGACAAGTCGTTGTCGCAACCGTCGCCCGTGGCGCGCGTGGAAAGTTGCAAGCCTTGGGTGTTGAAACTCAGGTCGAAGCTGTCGTACTCAGTGATCGCCGGGCAGCCTTCGTCGGTGCTGGTTTGCTTGGCCAGCCAGGCACTGAACTGGACGGGCAGCTTCACGTGGCCGGAATAGGCGTCATACCATTCTTGATTGCCGCCGAGCCATGTCCACGGGTCAACGCTGTCGCCGGTTTGCAGGTTCCAGGAGTGCAGGCCCCAGCTGATGCCCCTGGCGCCAGTGCCGGCGGCCCAGCGGTAAAACTTGACGGTAATAAATTGCGACGACCAATACGTGGGTTCCACATCGATTTCGCTGGTATTAGCTGAGCCGTTTCGACCGAGGTATTCGCGGCGTTCGTGAAAGTAGTCAGCCTGATCCTCATCGTTGACGGCCAGTGCGGCGAGTTGCCGGTTGATCTTCTGAATGGCAGCGCCGTCACCTTCCAGCTTGAGCGTAACCTGGGCACCTTGGGTCTTGAGGTGATACGCGTGGTTTTCGAAACTTTTCTTCTCGGTCTTCACCGGCAGAGGCGCGGCCTCCAAGGGCGCGTTATAGGCATCGCTGCCACAGCCGTCGGTGCTGATGCGTTGCAAGCTGAGTGGCAACGGCTTGCCGCCCTTGGTTTTGCTCCAGCCACCTGAGAGCGTATCGCCCTGGGGGTTCTGCAATGCCCAGAAACCGGTGTTGCCTTCCTCCACCCACGGCGCGTTATCGCTGGCTTGGGTCAGTTGAATCGGCGTGAGGATGCGCTGGTAGTAGTAACTGCCATGCTCGGCATCGGCGCCGTTGAAACAGGCGGTGACAGCGGATTTACCCAGCGTGCCCTGCCAGACGCCCGCGAGGTCGGCGGCGGAGGCGAGCAAGGGCGTGAAGGCGAGGGTAATGACAGCGAGGGGCTTGAGCACGGGTATCTGACTTCCGGTTGTCTGATAAAGGCCGTCAGGGTAATGGGAAGCGTGGGGGGATTCCAGCGGGCGAGGCGTTGTGAAGCGGCTCGCCTTTTTATGTCCCGCAACATTGAACCTCAGAAACAACAAAACCCGCACTAGGCGGGTTCTGTCGGTGCTTCGAATTGGTGGGCCGGGGTAATCTGAATTAGTATTTTATGTGATTGATTATTATGAATAATGCTAGTTTGGTATTTTGCTTGGAATACCAATTGGAATACCTCACCAGATAGCAATGCCATTACCCAATGCTTGTATCGATCTGACAACCTTGCTTCGCCCGATCATGAGCGGTGATTTTCTGGTGCTGTGGGGACACAGGCTACGTTCGATAAGAGGCTGAAGGTGGTGACAAGCAGAACCGGCCAGGAGCATTCAGTCGCTGGTCAACATTTGCTCTGCCCCGTAAGCGTACATTCGGTAGAGTGGTTCTGTACAAGAACGTCTCGTGACCCATACCGTCTTCCTTTAAAATCATGAAGATACGCATTTAATTGAATTAGGGAGGAGAGAACCGTAAACAACTCATCCTGTTTTCGAGATTTTGTTAACACTTTGCTAAATTTCAGAAACACATGTCCCCTCCGAGAGACCTACGTCCTACAATAATGCATTTGGAGCTACCCAGCTCTACATCTATTAGACCGGTAATTACTGCACAGCAACGTGCAATTGAATGGAGCTCACGGCATGGACCCCAAACATCTTTTCATTGATGAGCGATTGAAAGGTAAATGCATTTACTGTGGTGGCCCTCCAGAAACTGTCGAGCATGTGCCGTCACGTGTGTTTTTAGACAATCCACTTCCAGAAAACCTTCCAGTAGTCGAAGCTTGCCAGAAGTGCAACGCGGGATTCTCGTATGACGAGGAGTATCTCGCATGTTTGCTAGAGTGCGTTATGACAGGGACAACGGAGGTCCAAGGAATCACAAGAGAGAAGATCAAACGGTCACTTTCCAGAAACACCCGATTGAAGCTCCAGTTAGACAAATGCCGAAAAGTTGACGATGCAGGACAAATATGGTGGGAGCCTGAAGACGCACGGGTGCGAAATATCGTCATTAAATTAGCACAGGGACATGCAGCCTATGAGTTAGCCGAATCCTTGGATGATAAGCCTGATGTCTATTCAGTTCATGCAATCCCTACGATGAGTACAGAGGAAAAGCAGGACTTCGAAAAAATTGGAGATGAGTTTCAATATCTGTGGCCCGAAATAGGAAGCCGGGCATTTTTACGCATATCAGGAAAAACCATTTTCCCGGCCAAGACCGGAGACTGGATGATCATACAACCTGTCCGTTATCGATACGCAATTGACTGGCAGGCTGGGATTGATGTCCGTATCGTGCTAGGTGAGTACCTCGCCTGTAGAGTTGTTTGGGGCTAAGAAATGGAGTCTAAAATAAGACACATCAACACCCCATATTGATTGAGAATTCTTAAACAATATGGGGCGCGGGTAGACTTTATAGCTCCATCAGCAAAAATATCAGGACTATAAAAGTTCAGCCTTCCAATAAAGTCTGCAAAGCTTTATAAGCATTATTTCTTATTTGTTTAGCTTCGGAAAAATCAGTTAACACGCCGTCCTCATGAACAATGCCATTTAAGCGAGATACATCTTTTATAAAACTATCTATTGAAGTCTTGGTTCCCCGTCTGACATCAGAATCAAATATCTCCGTATTTTTTGCCGACCAAGACAACATACTAGACAGTGCAGGAGTAAAATCGTTTTTCTGTCTTGCCGTAAAGCTACGACCTTGAGCTGCCTGTTCCTGAAAAACGAAATCCTTTACTTTTTGATAGTGTTTGTGCCTCAACAAATAATCGCGAAGTGCGGCTTCAAATAAGACACGAAGCAATATCATCGCAGTATAAGGATGTTCTTTAATTGAAATCTCTTTAGCTTCATGGAGGAAAGATGCAATTCGTGGCGAATTTGATTTTGCAGAAATATCATATATAAGCATATCCATATCTTTCGTATGGATTGCCTTACTGGCACCAACGCCTCCACTTGATCCTCCAGTTCCTACAGCTCCAGGTTTAGCCGGCGCAGAAGCAACGCCGCCTCCAGACTTGCTTTTTCTCAACTGCCTATTTCTAGTTCGATAATCATCAGCCAGTTCTTTGAGAGAACTTAAAACCTCAACATGCGTCTGATGATTAGTGTTGATACCGGTTTTTTTGGTATCCCATGGCAGCAAAGAAGGATCTTCACTCACATAATGAGCCCACCCTAAAAAGCCATGATACTCATTGTGCCAACTAGTCGTCCAGCCTGTAGTTTTACTTTTATCGGCAACCAAAATTATTCTATCATTACAAACAATATACCAGCCATATTCAGGAGTTAGATTTTTGATTGTCGGCTTTAACTGAGTATAGTCGCTATCAATTTTGGCAATTCGATAGTTCTCATGAAGCCCTGCCTCTAGATATATTGAGACGCCATTTTGCGACATCAAATTCTTGGTTCTTTTTTTCAAAAAACCTGGGTTACGTATTTCGGGACCAAACTCACCACATTTCTTACCATTGACGGTGATCAGAATTCCCTTCTTACAAAAAATGGCATATCTAATTCTGATCTGCTCTCGCAGAGAGTCCTCCCAAGTTTCAGAACCTAGATCACCCAGCACATCTCGCTTAATCCCTCCTATTTCCAGTCGGTAGTAATTACTATTAGCAGTGGGTTGTCTTTGGGCTTTGATGGTCGACTTACTCTCTACCGCTGAACGCACATCGTCTTCTGTAAATTCGAGCGAAAAAGCATGTTTCCCATTGTCGGTCTTAAGCTGGACAGAACTCCCCAGCTTAAAAATTGCTCGATTTAGCCCTACCCCATAGTGGCCTATACCAAAAGCGTGCTTCGATTTTTTACCTATAGTAAAAACCTTTTCTGACAATGTGCTCTCTTCTAGACCTGTGCAATTATCTAGAATAGATACAGCGCTTGCCGAAATTTTTAGATCTATCTTAAATCCCTTATAAGAGGCTGGCAGCCCAAAGGCGTCCTTTTTTGTAGGCTTCGTACCATTTAGAATTTTAGAGCGCGCTGCATCTATTGAATTATCCACAAGGTCATATATGCATTCAATAGTGCTCACATCAGCAGTTAATCCTTGGATCAAATAGTCGGCATCTGAATTAAAACTAACCTCTATACTTTCCTTAGTAACTGCCATATTTCCTCCTAGGCAACCGCTCTATTTTCTAATTTAGTAGCAAGAATGTTCATCAAATGATAAGACATAAATGGGGAAACGCTGTTTCCTATCATACGGAAGGAGTGCCAGATTGTAGGATGGAATAGGAACCAATCAGGAAACCCCTGCAACCTGGCTGCTTCCCGAACAGTTATCACCCTAGGTTCCGAAGGATGGATGGGTCTCATAGCCTGAAAGCTACCCTTATCACTACCCGTGCCTGCTCGTAGCGTAGGGCAGTGCCCCCCCCAAGACAATCTTGGGTAACGACTTATCGATTCCACTTCACCAGGGCGAGTTTCACTGAATCGCTCAATAACAGGTTGAGTATGCTTTGTATTTATTACTCCCGATATTTCACCATGTATTAGGTGATCTAACGACAGCTTTGAACCAAGTCCTTTAGGCGGCATAGCACGCATCTTTAAAGCGTAGTCTGAAATATCGCAGGCTGAAGACTTATAGCGGGCCCAACCAAAAAGCTTTGAGGACTTCAGTTCGTCTTCATAAGGAGAAGGGAGATCACTGATAGCATCCCTCACAGTAACAGGGCTCTTAATCAAGCTGGCAATAATTTCTTGCTCGGAAACTTGATCCATAGATGACCGATCAACCCCAATTATCACAACCCTCTTACGAGACGTGGCTGCGCCACAATCAAGGGCGTTAACCTTCAGTGGACCGACAACATGGTAGTTTTTCGGAATTAAATTAAGTGCGGCCTCTAAAACCGGCTTATTTTTCTCGTCTAAAATTCCTTCAACATTTTCCATCAAGAAAAATCTAGGCTTGAGTTCACGCACTTGTTTAAAATATTGACCAAGCAAAGCATTTCTTGGGTCATCCGTCTTGCGGAGCCCTATGCGACTAAATCCTTGGCAGGGCGGGCCACCAACAATACCATCAACTTTCCGCCCTTTCAGTATGCTCTTCCACATACTCGGAGTTATGAGCGCCAAATCCATATTGATGGTTTGTGTCAGAGGAAAATTTAGACCGTAAGCAGACTGAAGGTCTTTGTCGATGTCCACCGCCGCCAGTGAATGAAATCCAGCCAACGCGGCGCCCAGTCCGAGCCCCCCACAGCCAGAGAACAAATCAATAATAAGAGGTTTTGAATCTGCCATGGCATGTCCCCTATAGGCGAATTGCGGAGAGGATGTCATGAAATGGATTTTTTGTCGATCGCTGGCTTTTCAGTGCCTTTCTCCTGCCAATCGATATCCTGAAACAGCCCCGATTACGCCCACGCTAAATTGACATTTAGCCTGCAGCGAGGAGGCAGATATACCAAGACCCGTGTTTGTGTTTCGGCAATGTCTAGCTGTGCAGCTATCGGGCGGTCCTTGCCATCCAGCCCCTCCGATCTGAGCATGCTTAGAGATCGCGCAGCTCCGACAAAATGGCCTTTGGATGCACACCTATGCATTCACGATACAGGAAGTGATGACGTTTTGCTGGCCAATGGGGTAGCGTACTGACTACAGACGCTGCATTATCATGATCATTCGAGGGAGAGATCTATGACGGAAGCGGACTCTAAGGTCAGAGACAACATCAGCGCAGAGCCTACAAAGGCGTTCTTCGTGGATATGCTGGTACGAGATATCCCACTCGAGCAAGCAGTGCTTGACCTCGTTGACAACTGTGTCGATGGCGCAAAAAGGCTGGCCACGCAAGCTGAGCGACCCTATGAGGGTTGTTCAGTGGAAATCACTATTGATCAAACGCAATTCCGCATCTTGGATAACTGCGGAGGCTTCGACGTGGAAACAGCACGGGAGTATGCCTTCCGGTTTGGACGCCCGTCCGGTGCGAAAGCGACTTCCCATTCGATTGGACAATTTGGCGTGGGCATGAAGCGTGCGCTATTCAAGTTCGGCCGCCACTTTAATGTTCAATCAGCTACGCCAGACGAGTCCTGGGCTGTCGATGTCAACGTGGAGGAATGGGAGGCGGAGCAAGGCTGGAGCTTTCCATGGGCCGAATTTAATAGTGAAAAAATATCAACCGAGAAGCCTGGCACAGATATTAAAGTAACTAATTTGAGGCCAGAGGTATCCTTAAAGTTTGGCACGGCCTGGTTTGTAAACTCCATAATTGGACTTATAAAATCGAAGCACCGACAATTCATATCGGATGGATTGCAAATAGCGGTAAACGAGACGCGCATCGATGCTACGAATATATATCTTTTGGTGGGAGAAGGTTTTGCACCAGGAACCGACATTATCACGTTTGAAAGTGAAGACTCCGCTCCTGTAGTTGCAAAGATAATCGTTGGTGTTGGCCCATCTACTCCTAAAGAAGCAGGCTGGAATGTTATCTGTAACGGCCGCGTTATCTTAGAGGCTGATAGGCGTAGTGTGACAGGTTGGGGATTGCTTGAAGAAGAAGCAGGGAGAACTCTGATTCCCAGCTTTCATAATCAATTTGCACGTTTTCGTGGCATTGTATCCTTTGATTCCGATGATTCCTCTAGAATTCCGTGGAACACAACAAAAACTGATGTTGACCAAGACAGCATTGTATGGAGGCAAACATTCCAGAGAATGTTGGAAATGATGCGGCCAGTAATTGACTTCCTCAATGATCTTGATGCAGATATAGATGAAAATACCCGTGAAAAAAGCGCTTTGTTAGACTTCGTGACCAATGCCTCACCTCGCCGCCCAGAATCTTTTTTGGTAAAAACAAACTTTACCGCTCCAGCACGTGGGTCGATAGTTAAGGGCCCTAAAATGATAAAAATTCAATATTCTCGCACAGTTGATGATGTCGACTTCCTACAAGATGCACTAGGTCTTGGATCGGCTAAAGCTGTCGGTGAAGCTTGTTTTGATATGATTCTGAAGAGGCAGCGCGACTGATGGCAGCTAGTTTTCGAAAAATTGACTATTCTTTGCGTCCTGCCAAATATGCAGAGCGAAAAATGCTTGTTGATGTTTTTCGCCGATTGACACCATTTCAACCGGTTGAAGATTACAACTATGTTGGATTTGGATCGGTATGGTTTTCTGACTTTGTATTATTCCATAAAATACTCGGCATCAAGAACATGGTCTCCATAGAGAAGTCGGAGGCTGCACGTGCAAGGTTTGAGGAAAATAGACCGTTTCAAATTAGGATGGAGTTTTCAACCTCGTCAGAGGCTCTACCAAAACTAGACTGGACTCAACGAACTATTGCTTGGTTAGACTACGATGACACCTTAGTGACTTCAATGCTGCAGGATGTGCGATCAGTTGCTTCACGAGCGTTGTCGGGCTCTATATTAGCGGTGTCTGTGCAGTGTACAAAAGCTAAAGCTCTTATTGAATATCATGAAGAAAATGATCCTTCAAAAGCAAGCGCGATTGAAAGGTTTCGCCAAACTTTTGGTAGGGAGCGCATTCCAGACGAAGCCCGTGATGAAGACTTAGCCGGCTGGCCATACGGTGCGCTGTGCAGAAAAATGTTAGCGACCGAAATAGAGCTGGCTCTATCGGATAGAAACACCGCCCCCGAAACAGCGATGCGCTTTCTACCTATATGTGAAATTGAATATCAAGACGACGCACGTATGACGACTATAGTTGGTGTGTTTGTTACGCCGGAAGACATGCCTCGTTATGAATCGTGCGCTTTTAACAAGTTGGACTTTATACCTCAGGAAAATAAAGCCATTCGTATAGAAATGCCCAAGCTAACAGTTAGAGAACTTCGTAGAATCGAACAGCAATTGCCGAGTGCTGAGGGTGTTGCGCTTTCTCTCGGCTCAATTCCAGTATCAGATGCAGAAAAATTTAGCAAAATGTATCGATATTTCCCAAACTTTGCAGTAATGGAAGCTTAGCCAAACACATAAAACTATTATTAGCACTCAACACATCGATCCAGGCCATTCCTTCCGTAGGATCGACCTGGCGCATATTACTACCGCTCTGACTGCGCCATGCAGTTGGTGTTAAAGCCTGCGAACAGCCACCGTAATTAAAGTTTGACGCCTCAATCAACACGAGCTGCTAGGCTCTGTACGAAATCCCGAGAAACCCAATCGCCGCCCCTCGGAAGCTCAGACTCCCTAGAATCTGCGGCCATCTACGGAAAGGAATTCTGTGATGGCAAAGCGTTACGAACTCTCGGATGAGATCTGGACTGTGGTTGTCGATCTCTTCACCGAAACCCATGGCCGGGGTCGACCCCGCCTGAGCGACCGCCTGATGCTCGATGGCATGCTCCGGGTGCTCCGCTCGGGTGCTTGCTGCGTGGCGAGATTGCCGGAACGCTTCGGCCCGTGGTCAACGGTGTACCACGGTTTCGAGGTTGGCGAAACCAGGGGGCCTTCGACCAGATGCTCAAACGCTTCTTGTACCTGAGACTGAATGAACAAGGCCTGATCGATTTGCAGACCTGGATGCTCGACTCAACCGCTGTACGCGCAACCCGAGCTTCATCTGGCGCAGGGAACAAAGGGTGCCTAACGATCCTTCCGAATACGCTCTAGGCCGCAGTCGCGGTGGCCTGACCACTAAAATCCACATCCTCTGCGACGCCAACGGGCCACCGTTGCGTTTCCTCTTATCTGGCGATCAAGCCAGTGACATCAGCTACACCCAGTCGCCTCTTAGACCAGGTCAGCATTCTATCGAGCCAACGCGGACGCCCGCGTAAACGCTGCAGATGGTTTGCCGACAAGGGCTACGATGCCGAGGCGCTACGCCGATACTGCGACCAATTTCGAATGTAACCCGTCATTGCGCTACGCTCGATGAAGCGCAACCCAAGCCCGGATTACCCTAACATAAGTCTGAGGTTGGGCTTTGGAAGGAGACGTCTGGCCATTCCGGAGAAGCCACCACAAAAGTGTCAGGGTCAATAGCCAAAAACTCATTTCGCTCATACGCTAACAAAGCCCGCCCCCCAAAAGCTATGGTGCCTGAGGCTTTACAGGGCCAATAAACATTGTAAGGGAGGGTATTCAAGTGAGAGTAAACTTTGAATAATTGAGGGCAGCCACCAATGTATGGTCTTTTATTATCACGAATAAATTCAATCAGCACAGAAAAAGGCTCCATTATCATGCCAGTCTCTTTTACTCTATTCGTCTCCTTTAATAAATCATAAACCCGCTCATTGGCTTGAGAGCAATCATCACCAATAAAAGCAAAATATTTGTTGCCTCCTCCTTTCTTTATATGCTTAGAAGCCTCACGAAAGGAAAACTCATTAGTCTCGTTATCAAAATGCAGCGCCCAAATTTTAAAAGATTTAAGCTTCCATGAGTACCCCGCCAAAATAAAACTAACTTCAGCCGGATCCGGAATGCTCTGGCCAACGGGAAGACAAGTGATCCCTTTCCACATCGCATTGAAAATCCTGAGCACATATCCCTTCAATGAAGTCAAATCATAAGCTCTAGAGCGCGTTTTGGGATGCATATTCACAGCTGTTTGTAGCTGCAACATTAGAGGATACGCATTAGCAGTAGTCCCCGCGAAGGCTATAACTGCGTCCCCACGCCCTAAATCCAAAACTTTTGTACCTATATCCCAAGCTCGCCCCCCGCTTAAACGTGAATCACTTGCCACGTATAGCTCTTGAACTTCCTTATGATGTCGAACCCAAGCAGCAACTAAAGTCATAACTTCCACCAAAGAAAACAGCTAGTATGTACAACAAGTCTGCCAGTTTTGCTACTTATAAAAACTCATGCATAGCTTTTCAGCAACATGCTTGGGAAGATTGGGTGCGACTTCCAAAATATCCAAAACTGTAGCATCACTAAAATGCCCGCATTTCTTTCTTATATCACTAACCTTCCTAAATAAATCACCACCTAATCTATTCACCAATCCATTCGCGAGACGGTATTTCTTAAGAGAGACTTTCCCTTGATTGCCTACTGCACTTGAAATAGCAAGCGAAAAATTAACAGCAAGCCCTTCTTCAAGCCAACTGGCTCCGTCGCCTATCGGATAGCCGGGCCTCGGATCGAGTAAATGGATCGTTTCATGAGCTAACTCATGTATTGCCGCTGGCCAATTTTTTGCGGCCGTCAGGCTCAGCTCTGCAAAACCCCCATCTTGATTTTCTGTATTTCTTACATTAGGCCCGCCAGCTTCAAAGGTCGGCTGATAAAGTTTCTTACTTGGATTTCTAGGGCCAAAGAGTTTTTGAGCGCAATCATCTAACTTAAGTTGCAAAGCCCACAATGCTTCCGGGGACGCCTCAGGAGACGTGTCGGGACATACAAAAGAAAAAACTACACTCATATCCGCTCCAAATATGTATTATCGCAAGCGCATGACTTGCTTCTTCCCAAAACCTAAAAATAGAGACTGAAAAACTATACCTGAAGAAGTCAACTCCGATATAAAAATGAATAGCCCCTCAAGGTGCAGCATCTCTATGTTTGACAGACAAAATCCCCCAAAACATCTCGTCAGAATTTTAATTAGTAGAACAGTCTCCACCTATCAGACGAACATGAATATGACTAATCTCTCCGGCTCCAGTAACTTCTTTAACTTCAACATAGGGCTGAGCACGTACTAATGCACCCAATCTTGCAAACCCATAGTTGCGCGCATCAAAAGATGCATTGTTTTTTGTCATATAGGTACCTACAGCAGACAGTGGAGCCCACCCATAATCACGGGCTTTTTCCTCTATCGCTCGGCTTAATATTTCACGAAGATCAGGAAGATCTGCTATTTCTACATGAGCAGCCTGAGCTACAGGCTTTTTAAGTACTTCAAAGAAAATAAATTTGTCACAAGCTGCGATGAACGCCTCTGGGGTCTTCCTCTCTCCCAAGCCATAAACTAGCTTTCCAGATTCACGCAGTCTTGTGGCTAAACGGGTAAAGTCGCTGTCGCTGGAAACAATACAGAAACCGTCCACATTTCCAGAGTAGAGCAGGTCCATTGCATCGATAACACAAGCGAGGTCAGTGGCGTTTTTGCCTTGCGTATATGCAAACTGCTGGACTGGCTGAATGGCATGTTTATGTAAGTGATTTTTCCAACCACCGAGATTCGGAGTGGTCCAGTCTCCATATGCTCTCTTTATCGTGGCGGTGCCGTAATTCGACACTTCTTCCAAGAGTTCCTTCACTACCGAAGATGAAGCGTTATCAGCATCAATCAGTACAGCAAGACGAATTGTATCGGCAGTGGCCATAACCTCTCCTTGGAATGTTTTGAAACGCGGTCATCGCGCTTTACCCAGAAACGGGTCCCCCGTAGACTCACCGATATCACTGTGCCACTGCAAGTAAAAAATTCGGCGTAGCCAGACATGCAAAATTTTCTACGACCAAAGAGATGTTGATCATGACTGTGATATCTGTTCAACAAGGTCGGCTCTTAGACCGATCAAGTGTCAGTGAAATACTTAGAGCCATGAATATTGTTTTCTTAAGGCGACGAACGCTATTACGTAGACTGCGGCTGAAAATACAAAATGAATTCGGTCCTATGATTGAGGACGGCGTTCTCTGTGCTCAGACCTGGCTTGATCGCTCATCGCTACCGCTATGGTGGGTGCTGGCGCAGAGCCGAAAACGTCATCGCCCAGGTGATCCCCAAGATGCGTTCGAAGCTGGTTTTTTGCTGCGGTTGCCGCAGACGCTGAGCATGCGGTGCGAAGCCCCCACTTCCCAATCAATCAGCTTTGATGCTTGAGGCCGTACTTGACGTTTGAGATTTGCTTTTTCCGCCAAACCCTCCGATCCAGCGATCTTTGATCGCGCCGATCAGAGGGTTCACTAGCCCTTTTCAACGCCACCTCATTCCATCACCCTATTTTAAATTTCAATTGGCGCCACGCCGTCGTTTACACGTCGGTAAATTGCCTGCGATCTCTATCTAGCGAAGTGGCTCCAGTGTCAGGAGCCATAGATGGAGGAGTGGCGACACCGGCGACATCGGCGACAACCTATGCCGAACGGGGCTTGGAGCGTGGCGACAAAACTGGCGACAGTCGCCACTTTTTGTATACCTTGGTCGTGACGCTTGACCACTTTTTCGAGTGGGTATAAAAATTGGCGCAAGGACCGCTGTCGTTGACAGCACCAGCCCAGGTAGCCAGAACCTTTAAGGCTACGCCATTAGCGTGGTGGTTCTTCCGAAGTGCGATTAGCGTCCGGCGGCTCGCACGTTCACTCCCCAAGGGTGATGGATGCCTACTCGACTTATCTGCTCACTACGGCAGAGGATGGACCTACCTCGCTGCGTTGCAGCAACCTCACCTCTCGACGCACTTCGCTGCGCCAAACCGCGCCCGTCTCTTTCTCTTGGAAAGAGACGGGCGCTCGTATCACTGCTGCAAGCCACGTTGTACAAGGCATTGCCGCAACTCTCCTCGTGACAATCGTCCTGACAAATCCGATTCGTCGCCGTCCGCAACGACATTGGCACCGGTGCCGCAGCCCATGGACAGGCTGCACCTGACTGACAGTCAGGCATGCCCCAGGTGTCCAGGTCGCTGCTTTCTCCCACTCAGGATCTCCAGGTGCCGAACTCGTCAGTCGGTACAGCCTCCACCCGTCCGCATCTTCGGATGCGTCTAAGGAGGCCAGATTCATGGGTTTATGCCCTTGCTCCCGGTCGTAAGGAGCCGTTCGTTCCGCGTCAGTGAACACCTCACAGGCCGCAGGGGCCTTGATCCCTGATAACACTCAACAGCCGTGGCGGGGCTACGTGAGGACAACCATCAATGTACGAGGAGAGGGCCCATGCAGCAGTTAGATCCGAAGCTTGAACTACCGCGACCGCCTCGACCGCTGATTGAGTCGAATCCCGTGGCCCAGCCTTATCCGGTGCAGGCACTGGGTGGGATTCTGGGGCCTGCGGCGGAGCGCATGGCCGAGGTCATCGGCGTGCCCCAGGCGCTTGCCGCGCAATCGGTGTTGGCTGCCTCGGCGCTGGCGACCCAAGGTCATGCGGGCTTACAGCTCGACGGGAGAAATTATCCCCTGTCGCTGTACTTGATCACCGTGGCCGCGTCTGGGGATCGTAAAACGGCAGCAGATCGATGTGCATTGCTGCCTGCACGAGAATGGGAGCGTGAGCAGTGGCAGCGCTACCGCGAACAACTTTCCCGGTACCGTGCCGCACAGCGACAGGCGCAGCGTATCAACCCCGCCGATCCCGACTCCGCAAACGGCCTGCCGCTCGAAGCGGAGCCCTCGGCACCCCGGCTGATCACCACAGACCCGACTATCGAAGCCCTGATCAAAGGGCTCTGTCATGACTTGCCTAGCATGGGCCTGTTCTGTGACGAAGGCGGACAGTTCCTCGGCAGCAGCACCATGAGTCGGGATAACCGTTTGAAAGCGGTCACGACCTTGTCGTCACTTTGGGATGGCAGCCCGATAGATCGCGCGCGCTCCATGGTTGGTGAAAGCCTACGAGCCTATGACCGACGTTTGAGCCTGCATCTGATGCTGCAACCCTATTTAGCCATGCAGTTACTCAGTGACCCGTTGCTGCAGGGGCAGGGCATTCTCGGTCGCTGTCTGATGACCTGGCCCTCCAGCCTGGCAGGACAACGGAGCTACCAGGCTGTCGACTTGTTGAAAGACGGCGACCTGAAGCGCTATCACCATCGCCTCTCTGCCCTGTTTCATCAGCCTTGGTCACTTTCCCCTGATGGTGCTCTGCAGCTATCACCGCTGACACTCAGTCCGTTAGCCCGCCGTCGCTGGATTGATTTGCATGATGCCATCGAAGCTCAACTGGGTGAGTTTGGTGAGCTGGCCAGCGTGCGGCCCAGCGGTTCGAAGGCCGCCGACAACCTGTTGCGCGTCGCCGGCATTTTGGCCGTTGTGGAGGAGAGCAGTGTCGTGGAGGTCGACCATATCCAACGGGCCTCGGCCTTAGTTGGCTACTACCTCACCGAGATCCAGCGCCTGACCGAGCAGGAGCCGGTGTGCAGGGTAAAAGAAGAGGCGGACCGGCTATTGCGCTGGCTGCAGGTCAAGGATTGGAAGCGCTTCAGTATTCGAGATCTGAATCGCAACGGTCCCCGCTTTGCCCGCAAGAGCAGTCGTCATGCCGCAAAGCTGCTGGTCGAGTTGATTGATCATCAGTGGTTGATCTCCGACGGCCACACCTTCGAGGTGCGTCATGTTCAATCTTGATGAAGCGCTGCGCAACCATCTGGCTCAACGCCAAAAGGAGCCGAAAGTGCGATTTGTCGCCGGCACTGTCGCCACTTTGTCGCCACGCTCAAAGGCAGGCAAGGCAAGGGTTGTCGCCGCTGTCGCCGGTGTCGCAACCCTCCATCGAACTATCACCTCGACGACCTCCATTATCCAATGGTTGGAAGAGCAGGGCGCGCATCTTTACGTCACCGACAACACGCTGTGTTTTCGCCCGACTGATTGGGCTCAGTTCGCGATTGTAAGTGCGCACTGGCGAGCCCTTTTGCATGATCTCGCAGCAGCCGATCAGGAACAGAAAAATGGCTCGGGTCGGTAAGCGAGCAGGGCGCAATTTCGGCTTCGGTCGCCAGCTCAGCTATGCCGGACCGCAAGCACTGAAAGACCTGTTTGGCGACGGCCATTTTGCTACCGTCAAAGCCCATAGTGATCGCTGGCAGGCCTTCGTGCGTTGGTGTCTATCCGAGGAAGGGCCGAGGTTCAATGATGCGCGACAGATCGACCGCGAAGTCCTAATGCGGTACGCCGTCCACGTGCGGGAGCAGGTTGATCAGGGCAACGTCGGCATTGCCACCGCGCAGAACCGACTGTCCAGCGTGAACCGAACGATGGCTGCGCTGCGCGGTGATCAATACGTCAAAATCCCGAGTCCAAGTAAGGCGCTTGGCTTGCAGCGCTCAAGCGTGCGTAGTGAGGCGCCACAAGGCCAAGACCGTGTGCAGGTCAGGCTGATTGCGCAAGCGCTGTCAGAGCGACAGCAACTGAGGGTGAGTGCCATCGTGCTCCTCGCTCGGGAGACCGGCATGCGCCTGCGTGAAGCGATCTTGGCGGACTTGCCCCGGCTGCAACGTGAGGCTCGGCAACTGGGCAAGATCAATATCCAGGACGGCACCAAAGGCGGTCGATCAGGCGCATCGGCACCGCGTTGGATTGCGGTCACGGATCAAGTTCGTGGCGCCCTCGACAGGGCCAGCGAGGCCTCACCCAAGGGCAGTCGGAATCTGCTAACACCTGATGAAAGCTACAAAAATTTCTTACAGACAATCGTACGACCGGCGCGGGACATCATGCATGAGCATGGATTGAAAGGCTTTCATGAACTGCGAGCGGCTTACGCCTGTGAGCGCTATGAACAACTGACCGGCTTCTCCGCGCCCATCAAGGGCGGTCGTGGTCAACGAGAGGATCGAGCACTCGATCAGCGTGCACGTCAGCAGATCAGCCACGAGTTGGGGCATAACCGCATCGACGTGGTGAGTGCCTACATCGGAGGTCGTCGATGAAGTCCGAGTTCGATATGGCGTTGTTTCTGAGCCCCGTGCTCAAAGGTGCGCATGCCACGCGGCAGCGGCATATCAGGCAGGCAGAAAGGATGCACGAGGCGATTCGTGAACGCTGGAGTTGTGCGACCCCTTGGTCCTGGAAGGAAAAGCACACCAGATGGTTTTTAGAGCACTACCTGCGTAGCTCAGCACCAGCGACCATCTATTACTATCAGTTAACAGCAGGTCTGATCCGCCGCAGAAAGGCGCAAATCGTGGTTGTCTGATAGATCTTTAAGCGTGAGCCCCTAAGTATGGGAATGCGGAGCCTTCCCATACTTAGGGGCTTGGCCGAAGAAGCGCAGGCATGCGGCTGATTTAGCGACAGTCGCCACTTCAGTCGCCCTGCTGCACGGCACGAATTGTCGCTTGCTCAGCGTATCGGCACGACGTTACGGTCCCTGTTTTGATTGATGGCGGATGCCGACAGGCTGCCGGTGGCTGCCTTCTGGATATGTTCACTCCACCAGGCCATCATCGGACGCCGGCGTTCGATGTAATCCGCCCGGTTGTAGGCGCTTCGAACTTCGTCTTTATCGACATGCGCCAGCGCGACTTCGATTAGCTCCGGATCCCATCCATGCTCATTCAGAATTGTGCTGGCCATGGAGCGCATGCCGTGGCTGACTAAGCGGTCCTGAAAGCCCATTCGTTTCAATGCCATGTTGGCTGTCTGGCTATTCGCGTGGGTGCGCGGATTTCTATCTGACGGGAACACATATTCCCTATGGCCGCTATGGGGCTTAAGCGTCTCCAATAACGAGAGTGCATGTTCGGTCAGCGGGATTGTGTGCGGACGACGCTTTTTCATTCGCTCCGGAGGGATGGTCCAGATGCGTTTTTCGAAGTCGATGTCTGCCCATCGGGTAGTCGCCGCTTCGGCAGGGCGGGTCATAGTGTGTAGCTGCCATTCGATCAGGCAGCGGGTCGTCCGCTTAATGCTGGCGTTCGCGATTTCCATCATGAGCTCCGGAAGCTCATCTGGTGGTAGCGCTGCCATGTTCTCTTTCTTAGGTTTCTTGAACACCGCTCGAATGCCGCTGAGAGGGTTGGCAAAGATCATTCCGGAATTGACCCCGTAAGTCATGATCTCGTTAAGGCGCTGGCTCACTCGCTTAACTGTCTCGAGGCTGCCTTTGGCCTCAATCGGACGAAGGAGCTTGATGACCATTGGGGCGCTGACTTCGGAGAGAGGCGTTGATTTCATGCTCGGAAAAACATGCAGTGTGAGGGACCGCCAAATGTCTTCGGCATACGCCGGCGTGACGGAATCCTTCTTCAGCTCGAACCAGGCGGTGGCCACGTTCTCGAAGGTGTGTTCCGTTTCCGCTCGTTTGGCTTCCTGTAGCTCATTACGCTGAGCTTTTGGATCGATGCCCTGTGCAAGCAGCTCTCTGGCCTCAACGGTTTTCTTCCTCGCTTGCGCGAGAGAAACCTCGGGATAAGAGCCGAGTGCCATGTTGATTCGATTTTTGGTGACGGGATGCCGGTAGTTGAAATTCCACTGCATCGAGCGATTGACCCTGACTCGCAGTTGGAGCCCGTCGCCATCCGTGAGGACGTAATCCTTGTCTTTCGGTTTGACCGCCTTGAGCTGGCGGTCGGAGAGGCGGGTGGTTTGAGCGCACATGAGAAGTACTCCATGACACCTTTTGGTATTCCCAAGATTAGCGCCGGGTAGCCGGGAATACCATTGGGAATACCAAATTGCCTGGAACTCACAAAGCCTGGAAAGCCTCATGTGGCCCTGAAACCCCAGTATTTACTGGCTTTCAGGCACAAAAAAAGACGTCCGTGGACGTCTTTAGATGATGAAATGGTGGAGCCGGGGGGATTTGAACCCCCGTCCGCCAGTACTCCGCTGTCGGTACTACATGCGTAGCCGTTTCTATTAAGTTAACCCTCAGCGACCCGAAGGGCAGGGTGCTTTGGGCGAGTTGTGTAAGTTTTAGCCGCTTCGTCCACAACGTACTGCACGGCGATTCTGTTCTATATGACAATCACTTTGGGTTTACAGACATCCCCTGGTGATTGCTGGACCCGAAGGTACCAGAAGCTCAGGGCTAAGGCTGCTTACGCAGCGAGAGCGAATTCCTGGCCGTAGTTTTCGTCATTGGCAACTATAAGAAGTTGCAACAGTGGATTTACGAGTTCTGTTACCAACTCGGCATGCACCTAAAGTTTCGCGACCGGCGTCGAATCCTAAACGGCCCCGTGCTTGTAACTCGTTGTTTCATAGTGAGTGACAAGCCTGTGCAGTGTACGCCAAACGTTCGCAGAAGGCCAACCCGAAGGTTGGCCGCGAGCGCGTCAGGGGCTACTGGCCGCCTTTCTCGCTGTTCTGCAAGTCCTGGATGGCTTTGGAGGTGATCTCGATGCACTTCTTGTCATCGCCAGCCGCGTGGGCAGCCTTAGCCTGGGAGACTGCGGTGTCGATTTCGCCGCTTTTGCCACTGGTGTCGGTGGCCAGCAGGGCTTTGCCGTTGTTGATTTTGTCCAGGTTTATCTGGCAAAGGTCATCTGTTTTTCCAGCTGCAAAAACCGGTGAGGCCATCATCGCAGCGGTAATAAACAAGCCAGCAAGAGCGGAACGCTTCATAGGGTATCTCCTTGCGAAAAAGGGCTCGACGCTACTGGCGTTCAAGGCCTGCCAGCGACATCACTGATGAGCCTCGTTCACCGAGGCCTATGCAGATGACTACGCTGGCGTGCAGGGGTTCGGTTTTGTTGGCGGATTAATGCCTCCGCGCCTGGGTGACGCGGTCCACTAAGTACACCAATCCGTGATAATCAATGCCTCCATGCTGGCTCAGGCCGATCTCGCAGGTGCGGCTGGTGGAAATGCCTTCGCTGCAATATTGCACGGCGTCCTTGAGCGAGCGTAGCGAGTGGGCGTTGAGTTCTGGCGTGGTAAAGCCTTTGTCGCCGGCGAAGCCGCAGCAATGGATGCCTTCCGGGATCACCACGGTTTTTGAGCAGCGTCTCGCCAGGTCAATCAAGGCCTGGCTTTCGCCCAGATGCTGGGTGCTGCAGGTGACGTGCACGGCGATGGGCGCTTCCTGCGGTGTGAAGTCGAGGCGGTCCATCAGGTGGGTGCGGATAAACCGTACCGGGTCGTAGAGGTCCAGGCGTGTTTCGCCGAGGTCTTGTACCAGCCGTAGGGTACACGGGCTGGTGTCGCAATAGATCGGGTCGAGGCCGCCACGGCTGGCGTGGAGCAGTGAGCCGATCAATTCCTGGCGTTTGTGTTCGGCCTGTTCGGCATAGCCTTTGGAGGCGAAGGGCTGGCCGCAGCATAGGCTGTCTTGGTTGTCGGGGAAGACAACTTGGTAACCAGCTTTTTCCAGCAGGTCGCGCGTTTTGTCGTACAGCGACATTTGCTCTTTATCTCCCGCCGCCGGGCCCATGGCGCGTGAGACGCAGGCCGCCAGGTAGACCACACGTGGTCGCGTGTCCGTCACTGCTGGACTGAAGCGGATGGCTTTCTCCGGCTGTGGCATGGCGCTGGTCCATTGGGGGATTTGCCCTTTGGACAGCTTGGTCACCGTAGCTGACAGCTTGGCCAGGCGCGGCGCGCCCAGAAGCATGCGCGCGCCGTTGGCGACATGTAGGGTAAAGCGCGCACCTTGCAGTGCAGTGGCGAAATGGCTAGCCAGCCAGTCGGCAGTTTTCTTACTGTCGGCGTCACGTGCGCGCAGCTTTTTCACCAGGTCGCCGGTATTGATGCCTACAGGGCAGCGCTGCGCGCATAGCCCGGTTGCGGCGCAGGTATCGATGCCTTGATAGTGGTAAGCCGCTTCCAGTTGGGTGGTGTCGACGCCCGCGCGTTTTTTCGCCTGGATGTCGCGCCAGATCACAATGCGCTGGCGTGGGCTCAAGGTCAGGCCCTTGGAGGGGCACACCGGCTCGCAGAAGCCGCACTCGATGCACTTATCCACAAGCTCGTCGGCGGCAGGCAATGGCTTGAGGTGCTTGAGGTGGATTTGCGGATCTTCGCTGAGCACCACGTCGGGGTTGAGAATGCCGTTTGGGTCGAGCAGGCGTTTGAGCTGCCACATCAACTGATAGGCATCGCTGCCCCATTCCAGCTCAACGAACGGCGCCATATTGCGGCCAGTGCCGTGTTCGGCTTTCAGCGAGCCACCGAACTCCACCGCCACCAGTTGCGCGACGTCGTCCATGAACGCTTGATAGCGTGCGATTTCTTCGCTGCTGTTGAAGCCTTGAGTGAATACAAAGTGCAGATTGCCTTCCAGGGCGTGTCCGAAGAGGATGGCTTCGTCGTAGTGGTGTTTGTCGAATAACCCGATCAAGCGGTTCACGCCGATGGCCAGTTGTTCGACCGGGAAGGTCACGTCTTCGATGATCACCGTGGTGCCGGTTCTACGCACGGCGCCGACGGCGGGGAAGGTGTCTTTGCGGATGGCCCACAGGCGCGCGTTCTCGATCGGGTCTTCGGTGAAATCGACCTGTCTTTCCACGGGGAAGGGCGCCAGGGCCGCCATGATCAGCGCCAACTGCTCGTGCAGCAACGACGGTGAGGCGGCGCGGGATTCGATCAATAGCGCGCAGGCATTTTCCGATAACTGCTGTACGAAAGCTGGCATGCCCGGCTTGTCCTGGACCGAACGCATGCTGCGCCGGTCCAGCAATTCGACGGCCGAGACCGGCTGCGTTTTCAGCACCGTTACCGCGTTGCAGCAGGTCTCGACATCCGGGAACACGATCAGTGCTGACGCCTTGTTCGGGTGGTCAATCACCGTGTCGTAAGTCACTGCGCTGATAAAGCCTAGGGTGCCTTCAGAACCCACCAACAAATGGCTGAGGATTTCCAGCGGTTCATCGAAATCCACCAGGGCATTGAGTGATAGGCCGGTGGTATTTTTCAGGCGGTATTTATGGCGAATTTTGGCGGCCAATTCAGCGTTTGCCCGTGTCTCGCGTCCCAGTGTCGCCAGGCGTTCAAGCAGCTCGCCGTGCTGTTCACGAAATGCCGCGACGCTGGCGGTATCTTCGGTATCGAGGCGGCTGCCGTCCGCCAGTACCAAACGAATGCCTGCCAGGGTGTGATAAGTGTTTTGTGCCGTGCCGCAGCACATGCCGCTGGCATTGTTGGCGACGATGCCGCCGATTTTGCAGGCATTGATCGACGCCGGGTCTGGCCCGATCTTGCGCCCGAACGGTGCGAGCCACGCATTGGCTTGTGCGCCGATCACGCCGGGCTGCAGGCGGATCTGAGTGCCTTGCCCGCGAATCTCACGGCCATTCCAATTGTCACCCAGCACGATCAGCACCGAGTCGCTGATGGCTTGGCCAGACAAGCTGGTGCCGGCTGCACGGAAGGTCACCGGCACGCGGTCACGCTGGGCCAGTTGCAGCAGCGCTATCACTTCATCTTCCGACTCCACGCGAACCACCAGCTGTGGGATCAGTCGGTAAAAGCTGGCGTCGGTGCCGAAGGCGAGGGTGGAAAGTGGATCGTCGAAGCGACGATCTTTCGGGATCAGTTGTGCGACGTCGCTGAAAAAAGCAGCAGGCAGGCTCATCGGTCCTCCAGAAATAGCTGACGCCGGCGTGGTTGTCCGGCGTCGATTTTTACCCTATTGCGTGCAGGTTTCAGTGCACCAGCATACCGGTGAACCAGTAGGCCTGCGCCAGCGTGATCAACCCGACGATAGTGGCAAAAAACAGGCTGTGCTTGAGGGTAAAGCGGAACAAGTCGGACTCCTTGCCCACCAGGCCAGTGGCAGCGCAAGCCACGGCGATCGACTGCGGCGAGATCATCTTGCCGGTTACGCCGCCGCTGGTATTGGCGGCGACCAACAGCACGTCGTTGACGCCGATCTGGTGAGCGGTAGTGGCTTGCAGCGAGCTGAACAAGGCGTTGGACGATGTGTCCGAGCCTGTCAGAAACACCCCCAGCCAGCCTAGGAAAGGCGAGAAGAACGGGAAGGCTGCACCCGTGCCAGCCAATACTAGCGCCATGGTCGAGGACATGCCGGAGTAGTTGGTGACAAACGCGAACGCCAGCACCATGCCGATGGATAGAATCGGCCAGCGCAGCTCGTAAAAGGTTTCTCTTAAAGTGGTAAGACCAGTTTTTACGTCGATCTTCAGTACCAGCATCGATACGAGAGCGGAGAAGAAAATCGCGGTGCCGGTGGCTGAAATCGGGTCCAGCTTGAACACGGCCGGAATCGCCGTTGGTTGGGTGACGATGGGGGCGACCTTGATCACCAACTGGTCCAAGTGCGGTATCGCGAAGTTGAACACCCAGCTGTACATCGAGCCGCCCGCCGCAAACATCGCTTTGAACGGTTTGAGGGTCCAGATGGTAACCAGTACGGTCAGGATCAGGAACGGAGACCAGGCTTTGAAAATCCGCCCCAGGCTGTAGGGCGAAGCGACGGTTTGGCGTGGTTGACCGAAGCCGCCGACACTGGCGGTAACTACTGCGCTGGAGGTGGCGCCGGCAATTTGTGCGCCAGCGGTGCGCTTGGGCTGCCAGACTTTCAGGAACAGGGTCAGGGCGATCAGGCTGACAAGGGCCGAGGTGATATCCGGCAGTTCCGGGCCGATGAAGTTGGAGGTGAAGTACTGGGTGATGGCAAAACTCAGGCCTGCCACCAGTGCTGCTGGCCAGGTTTCGCGAACACCGCGCAGGCCGTCCATCATGAATACAAGCCAGAAAGGTACGAACAGCGACAACAGTGGTAGCTGGCGGCCGGTCATCGCGCCGATCTTGAATGCGTCAATGCCGGTGACTTGCCCGGCAACGATGATCGGAATACCCAGTGCGCCGAAGGCGACGGGCGCGGTGTTGGCGATCAGGCACAGGCCAGCGGCGTACAGCGGGTTGAAACCCAGGCCAACCAGCAATGCGGCGGTGATTGCCACGGGTGCACCGAAACCGGCGGCACCTTCCAGGAAGGCGCCGAAGCAGAAGCCGATCAGCAACACTTGCAGGCGCTGGTCGTCGGTGATCGACAGGACCGAGCTGCGAATGATCTCGAACTGCCCGCTCTTGACCGTCAGTTTGTAGAGGAATACCGCGGCGACAATGATCCACGCGATTGGCCAGAGGCCGTAGGCAAAGCCATAACCGGCAGCGGCCAGCGCCATATCCATGGGCATCTGGAAAGCAAAGATCGCCACCAGGATCGACAGCCCCAAGGTGATACTCCCGGCGACGTGACCTTTCAGGCGAAACACGGCCAGAGCGAGGAAGAAGAATACGATCGGAATAACGGCGGCCAGTGCGGACAGGCCGAGACTTCCGAGAGGGTTGTAGAGCTGTTGCCAGGTTTGCATATGGGGTGGCCCCTGATTGTTGTTGTTTAGTCGGCTTGGATAATTGGTAATACCAATTTACAGCCGCTGTCGGCTAGAGTAAAAGCCTCGGATGGGGTGTGTCAATTTGCCGCTCGCTAAACTTTGGTCTTAGGGCGTGCTCAGGGTGTTCTGGTCCGATCAATCGAAGCTGTTCTGATAGGTGCTGCAAGCGCGGCGATAGGCGAGAATAGAGCGCCCGGCGAGTGGTCGGGATTGTGGAGAGTGAGTTATGGGGTTTGATCAGGTGCGTCAGCGCCGTTTGTCTGATGACATCGTCGAGCAGCTTGAGGGCATGATCCTTGAGGGCACGCTGAAGTCGGGCGAGCGCTTGCCGGCCGAGCGTGCTTTGGCTGAGCAGTTTGGCGTGTCGCGCCCGTCATTGCGCGAGGCGATCCAGAAACTGGCGGCCAAGGGGCTGCTGGTCAGTCGCCAGGGTGGCGGCAACTATGTGGCGGAATCCTTGGGGTCGACGTTCAGTGATCCGCTGCTGCACCTGCTGGAGAATAACCCTGAGGCCCAGCGTGATCTGCTGGAGTTTCGCCAGACCCTTGAGGCTTCGTGTGCTTATTACGCCGCGCAGCGCGCCACCGAGGTCGATCGTGAGCGGCTTACCGCAGCTTTTGAAGCGTTACAGGATTGCTATACGCGTGTTGATGAGGTGAGTCGGGCGGAAGAGGGGGCGGCGGATGCGCGGTTTCACTTAGCCATTGCCGAGGCCAGCCATAACGCCGTGTTGCTGCACACCATTCGCGGCCTGTTCGATCTGCTCAAGCGGAACGTGGTGACCAACATCGGTGGCATGTACCAGCAGCGAATGGAAACCCGCGACATGCTGATCAGTCAGCACCGGGATTTGTACTTGGCGATTATCGAGGGGCGGGCCGAGCAGGCGCGCGAAGTCTCAACACGTCACCTGTTGTATGTGCAGGAGGTGTTGGAGGAGGTGCGTCAGGAGGTTCAGCGCGTGGCCCGGGCGGAGCGACGTAAAGGCATGTAGCCTGGGTGAGTCACCAAGGCTACATCACAAGGCTTAGTCTTCCTTGCCCTTGTTGCGCACAGCGCGATGCAGTTCACGGTTGGAATCGCGTTCGCGTTCGGTATCACGCTTGTCGTATTCCTTTTTACCCTTGCCCAATGCGATCTCGCACTTGACCAGGTGCTTGCTCCAGTACCAGGACAGGCAGATGCAGGCATAGCCTTTCTGCTGTACGGCGGCGGCGAGCTTTTCCAGTTCGCGAGCATTGAGCAACAACTTGCGCGTGCGCACCGGGTCGGCAATCACGTGAGTACTCGCGGTGGTCAGCGGGGTGATATGGCTGCCGAGCAGCCATGCCTCGCCATCTTTGAGCAATACGTAGCTGTCGACCAATTGCAGTTTGCTGGCACGCAGACTTTTTACTTCCCAGCCGGCCAGGACCAGACCAGCCTCGAACCGATGTTCGATGAAGTAATCGTGTCGCGCCTTTTTATTTTGCGCGATGGTCCCTGTGGGGTGTTTCTTTTGTTTAGCCATAGGGGCGGCATTATAGGGAGTTGCGAGCGTGTCGGCTACGGTCAACCTGCGTGCTTGAGCGTGTTGGACGAATCCCGGACAATACCGGCAGTTCTTTGGTTTTTTTCTCTCGCGGATCGGGCTGTTCTTTCGCGATGTTTGCCTCAGCAGTGGAAGTAACGCTCACATGACGACGCATATTCAACGTTCGGCTTTATTGCCTTATCCGGCGCAGGCGCTCTATGACCTGGTCAACGACGTGGCGCGTTACCCGGAATTCTTGCCGTGGTGTAACACCGCTGAGGTGCTGGAGAGCAGTGATGAGCACATGGTTGCCAGTGTCGGGGTGGCTAAGGGGGGGCTTAGTCAGCATTTTGTGACGCGCAATGTGCTGGTGCCTGGGCAATCTATCGAAATGAATCTGCAGGAAGGGCCGTTCACCCAGCTACATGGGGTGTGGGTCTTCAAGGCGCTGACTGACAAAGCCTGCAAGATCAGTTTGGACCTGTCCTTTGATTACGCAGGGCCGATAGTGCGTGCGACGTTGGGACCTTTGTTCAATCAGGCGGCTAATACCCTGGTGGACGCATTCTGCCAGCGGGCCAAACAACTGCATGGTTGAGATTGAAGTGGTGTATGCCACCGCGGATCGCCAAGCCCTGCTGGCGGTGACGGTGCCGACGGGTACAAGCCTGAGGGCGGCGGTGCAGGCGTCGGGGATTGCAGTGCGCTTTCCGGAGCTCGCACTGGCCGATTGCCCTTTGGGTATATTCGGTAAAGTGGTTGTCGACGCGGATGTGCGTGCGGTGCAGTCGGGTGATCGTATTGAGATTTATCGGCCCTTGCTGGCAGACCCGAAAGAGGTGCGCAGGCTGCGAGCGGTCAAGGCTGCAATGGCCAAGCAACGCAACTCATAAGTCGGCCAAACGGCAGGCAACAAAAAGCCCGGCTTGCCGGGCTTTTCATCAAGCGCCGCAAAATTACTGCGGGCTGGTGTCCAGAGGCTGAGGCGTCGGGACTGGAACGGTTTGCACGCCGTCGACGTCCTTCTGGATCTGATCCAGCAAGGAGCCAGGCTTGGCCGGTACCTCGGACCTCGGTTTCTCCGCTTCCTGCGCAGGCGCAGTCACGTTGGTGCCGTTGTCCTTGCCCAGCAAGGCTTCATCGCGGCTTACGCCGGGCATGAAGTCACCGGACAGGCTGACAAGCTGGTCATTGCCATTGAAGATGACGCTGACGCGCTCCTGCTGGCGTTCACCGCCACCTGGCTGGATGCTATAGAGATAATCCCAGCGATCGGCATGAAAAGTGTCGGTCAGCAGGGGGTTGCCCATAATAAACCGTACTTGCCGTCGGGTCATTCCCGGACGTAACTGGTCTATCATGTCCTGCGTGACGACATTGCCCTGCTGGATGTCGATTTTGTAAACCCCGGGGAATGAACAACCGGCGAGTGCGAGCAGTCCCACAAGGGTGAAACTGGTTAGCAAGAGCTTGGTGTTTTGCATCGGTGGGCGACTTCCACTATCTTGGCTGGGACAACGTAAACGCCGATCATACCCGTATTAAGAGAAGCTGCGAAGCAGCATCCGCGAGAAAGCTAACCATGGTTGAAAATAGCGAACTACGCAAAGCCGGTCTTAAAGTGACTCTGCCACGAGTCAAGATTCTACAAATGCTCGATTCTGCTGAGCAGCGCCACATGAGTGCCGAAGATGTTTACAAGGCACTGATGGAGTCTAACGAGGACGTTGGCCTGGCCACGGTTTACCGTGTGCTGACCCAGTTTGAAGCCGCAGGGCTGGTGGTTCGTCATAATTTCGACGGCGGTCATGCAGTGTTCGAATTGGCTGACGGTGGTCATCACGATCACATGGTTGACCTGGATACCAATGAGGTTATCGAGTTCACCAGTCCGGAAATCGAGAAGCTCCAGCACCAGATTGCTGAGGAGCATGGTTTCGATTTGGTGGACCATAATTTGGTTCTTTACATCCGTAAGAAAAAGTAAAAATCGACACAGATTCGCTCTGTGAAACGATAGAAGGCGACCCTAGGGTCGCCTTCGTGCTTTCTATAAGGTAGAAAAAATGCTCGATTCAGGCTTTGGCGGCCACGACCATTTTCTTCGCGTGAGCCAAGGACTCTTTCGTCAGATCGATACCGCCCAACATCCGTGCCACTTCCTCCACGCGTTCCGATTTGCTCAGCTTGGACACGGCTGTGTGCGTCGCATCGCTTGCGCGTACTTTATGTACAAACAAATGCTGATGTCCTTGGGCAGCCACTTGCGGCAAGTGAGTCACCGTAAGTACCTGGCCGCGATCCCCCAGGCGACGCAGTAATTGACCAACAATCTCGGCAGTCGGCCCGCCGATACCCACGTCGACTTCATCGAACACCAGCGTGGGTACCCGTGAGGTCTGGGCAGTAATCACCTGGATCGCCAGGCTGATCCGCGACAGCTCGCCACCGGACGCCACTTTCGCCAGCGCCTTGAGCGGCTGCCCAGGGTTGGCACTCACCAGCAGTTCCACCTGTTCCAGGCCGTGGGGTTGTAGCTCGTTGCTGGTGTTGGTGCGCAGTTCGATGGTAAAGCGCCCGCCAGGCATGCCAAGGCGCTGAATTTCCTGCTCTACGGCGCTGGCCAGGCTTGTGGCTGCTTGCTGGCGCAGGTCGCTCAGCTCGCGGGCCTTTTCTTGGTAATGTCGGGCGAAAGAGGCGAGTTCGTCGCCCAGTCGCTCAATGGATTCGTCGTTGGCGTTGAGGGTTTCGATTTCATCCAGTAGTTTTTGCTGCATCGTCGCCACTTCGGTCGGCTGGATGCGATGTTTGCGCGCCAGGGTGTAGATGGTATCCAGGCGCTCCTCTATTTCCTGCAAGCGGGCTGGATCGGCATCGAAGTGGTCGAGAAAGCGGTTGAGCTCTCCCACTGCTTCTTCAACCTGGATCTGTGCGCTGGTCAGTAACGTTGTGGCTTCGTTCAGCGAGCCGGATGCATTGTTCACGCTGGACAGGCGATTGAGGCTGGCGGTCAGTGCATTGAGCACGTTGCCGGAATCGCTTTCGCTGCATTGCTCCACCACTTGCCGGCAGATACCCAGCAGGGTTTCGGCGTTGGTCAGGTTCTTGTGTTCCTGTTCCAACTGCTCCAGCTCGGTTTCTCCCAGGCCCAGGCTTTCGAGTTCTTCGAGCTGATAGCTGAGCAACTGGTGACGAGCGCGTTGTTCGTCGCCGGAGTTGGAGAGCCGCTCCAGCTCCTGGCGCGTCTGTCTCCAGCGCTGGGCGGCAAGTTGTACTTGTCGGGCCAGATCGGTGGCACCGGCGTACTCATCGAGCAAACGGCGGTGGGTGTCGGTTTTCAGCAGGGATTGGTGTTCATGCTGGCTGTGGATATCGATCAGCAGTTCGCCCAGGGCTTTCAGGTCGCCAAGAGGACAGGGCGTGCCGTTGATGTAGCCGCGTGAGCGTCCTTCGGCCGTGATGACTCGGCGCAGGATGCATGGGCCTTCATTATTAAGGTCGCGCTCGGCCAGCCAGGCTTCGGCTTCGGGAATGTCTGCCAGGTCAAAGGTGGCCAGGATATCGGCCTTGTCCGCGCCTGGGCGCACCACGCCGCTATCGGCACGGTCGCCAAGGGTCAGGCCCAAGGCGTCGAGCATGATCGATTTACCGGCGCCGGTTTCGCCTGTGATTACGCTCATTCCGCGATCCAGTTCGAGATCCAGATGTTCAACGATGGCGTAGTTATGTACAGACAGGTGCACGAGCATGACGGCCGCTCCCAGGCGTTAGGTCTGGTTATTTATACAGTGTTTTGTTTAGGGCTGACAATCCTGGCGCTTAGCTCAATTTGCTTGATCGAATGACTTTATTAGCGCAATTGGGAATGACTGCTCAGAAATTGATCTGGCGCAAGTGAAAGGCTTTTGGAAGCGCCTGCGCCCTTGAACCTGGAAATTGTGGCCCCATATACCGGAACAGAAGCGCGAGTTTAGTTCGCGCATGATTTTGAAAGGAGAAATCTATGGCTGACGAACAGACGCAGGATACGCAAACTCCAGACGCCAATTCGGCTGCCGGTGATGAACTGGCAACTCGTGTGCAAGTGCTCGAAGAGCAATTGGCCGCTGCGCAGGATCAGTCTTTGCGTGTTGCTGCCGATCTGCAGAACGTCCGCCGCCGCGCCGAGCAGGATGTCGAAAAGGCTCACAAATTCGCGTTGGAAAAATTCGCCAATGACCTGCTGCCGATTATCGACAGCCTGGAACGTGGCCTTGAATTGTCCAACCCGGCCGACGAAAACATCCGCCCGATGCGCGAAGGGATCGAGCTGACCCTGAAAATGTTCCAGGACACCCTGAAGCGTTATCAGTTGGAGGCCATCGATCCGCAAGGTGGCGAGCCGTTCAATGCAGAGCATCACCAAGCCATGGCCATGCAGGAAAGCCATGACCTGGAGCCGAACAGTGTTTTGAAAGTATTCCAGAAGGGTTATCAGCTCAACGGTCGCTTGCTGCGCCCGGCAATGGTGGTGGTGAGCAAGGCTCCTGCACCTGTTGCACCTTCTATTGATGAGCAGGCTTGAAATCCGCCGCAAGGCCCCCATTTATAAGTCAAGCGTTTAAGTGCTACCGCAGTTAGCCACCACTGCTGCGGCATCCAAATTAAAGTTTCGGGAGAGTAAATCATGGGCAAAATTATCGGTATCGACCTGGGGACTACCAACTCCTGCGTCTCCGTGCTGGAAAACGGTGTTGCTAAAGTTATCGAAAACGCCGAAGGCGCGCGTACCACGCCGTCGATCATTGCTTACGCCAACGACGGTGAAATCCTCGTCGGTCAGTCGGCCAAGCGTCAGGCTGTGACCAATCCGCATAACACCCTGTACGCGGTGAAGCGTTTGATCGGTCGTAAGTTCGACGAAGAAGTCGTCCAAAAAGACATCAAGATGGTCCCTTACAAAATCGCTAAGGCTGACAACGGTGACGCCTGGGTTGAAGTAAACGGCCAGAAAATGTCGCCGCCACAAATCTCGGCTGAAATCTTGAAAAAGATGAAGAAGACCGCCGAAGACTACCTCGGTGAAGCGGTAACTGAAGCGGTGATCACCGTTCCGGCCTACTTCAACGACAGCCAGCGCCAGGCGACCAAAGATGCCGGCCGCATTGCGGGCCTGGATGTAAAACGTATCATCAACGAACCCACCGCAGCCGCTCTGGCTTACGGTATGGACAAGGCCAAGGGCGACCACACTGTGATCGTTTACGACTTGGGTGGTGGTACTTTCGACGTCTCCGTAATCGAGATCGCCGAAGTTGACGGGGAGCACCAGTTTGAAGTGTTGGCCACCAACGGTGACACCTTCCTGGGTGGTGAGGACTTTGATATTCGTCTGATCGACTACCTCGTTGACGAATTCAAGAAAGAAAGCGGCATGAACCTTAAGGGTGACCCGCTGGCCATGCAGCGCCTGAAAGAAGCCGCTGAAAAAGCCAAGATCGAGTTGTCTTCCGCTCAGTCGACCGACGTCAACCTGCCGTACATCACTGCAGACGCGACCGGTCCTAAGCACTTGAACGTGAAAATCTCGCGCTCCAAGCTGGAAGCGCTGGTTGAGGACTTGGTTCAACGCACCATCGAGCCTTGCCGCATCGCCCTGAAAGACTCCGGTATCGACGTTGGCTCGATCAACGACGTGATCCTGGTTGGCGGTCAGACCCGTATGCCATTGGTTCAGAAACTGGTTACTGAGTTCTTCGGCAAAGAAGCCCGTAAAGACGTGAACCCGGACGAAGCCGTTGCCATGGGTGCTGCTATCCAGGGTGCGGTACTGGCCGGCGACGTGAAAGACGTGCTGCTGCTGGACGTCAGCCCGCTGACCCTGGGTATCGAAACCATGGGTGGCGTGATGACCGCGCTGATCGAGAAGAACACCACGATTCCTACCAAGAAATCGCAAGTATTCTCGACTGCTGACGACAATCAAGGCGCTGTGACTATTCACGTACTGCAAGGTGAGCGTAAGCAAGCGGCTCAGAACAAGTCCCTGGGCAAGTTCGACCTGGCTGAGATTCCACCAGCACCACGTGGTGTGCCACAAATTGAAGTGACCTTCGACATCGACGCCAACGGTATTTTGCACGTAGGTGCTAAAGATAAAGCCACTGGCAAAGAGCAGAAGATCACCATCAAGGCCAACTCCGGTCTGTCTGATGAAGAAATTCAACAGATGATTCGTGATGCTGAAGCCAACGCTGACGCTGATGCCAAGTTTGCTGAGCTGGCCGGCGCCCGTAACCAAGGCGATGCCCTGGTTCACTCGACGCGCAAAATGGTCTCCGAAGCAGGTGATAAAGTGACCGCTGAAGAGAAAACCGCGATCGAAGCGGCAGTGGTTGCCTTGGAAGTCGCCATTAAAGGCGACGACAAGGCTGCCATCGAAGCCAAGGTTGAGGAGTTGTCGAAAGTCTCCGCACCGGTTGCTCAGAAAATGTATGCCGAGCAAGGCCAGCCGGCAGAAGGCGGTGAGCAGCACGCAGAGCCTGAAGCCAAGCACGACGACGTTGTCGATGCCGAGTTCGAAGAAGTCAAAGAACACAAGTAAGTTGGTTGTACGGTTGACCGCTATCAAGCGGTGACTGGTAGGATGTCGCCGCGCGGGAGCTTGCTCCCGCGTTGGCGTGTCTGGGGTATGCGAATTTTTACAGCATGCGACAAAGTCGAATGTTGGCGGTGTGACTGGGAATGCTCCTGCTTCCTGGCGGACGGTCACCGCGTTTTTTGGCCGGGTCCCTGGCTAAAAGCAGTAATGACCAGGATCGTTGAATTGACGTGAGTTGGGTCCGGGCCTGTATTGGGGCTCAACGAGTTTGGTAAGGCTCAGGAGGGTCTCGCCGAACGTCCTTAAGAGTGCAAAGACTTATGGCAAAGCGTGACTATTACGAAGTGTTGGGTGTGGAGCGCGGCTCCAGCGAGGCGGACCTGAAAAAGGCTTACCGTCGCCTGGCGATGAAGCACCACCCGGACCGTAATCCGGATAGCAAAGAATCCGAAGAAATGTTCAAGGAGGCCAACGAGGCCTACGAATGCCTGAGTGATCCAAACAGGCGTGCGGCCTACGATCAGTACGGTCATGCCGGCGTTGATCCGAGCATGGGCGGCGGCGGTGCCGGTTTTGGCGGTCAGAACTTCTCTGACATTTTCGGCGACGTTTTCAGTGACTTCTTCGGCGGTGGTCGTGGCGGCCAGCGTGGCGGCGCTCAGCGCGGCAGCGACCTGCGCTACACCCTGGAATTGAACCTGGAAGAAGCCGTGCGCGGCACCAGCGTCAATATCCGTGTGCCGACGCTGGTCAATTGCAAACCGTGCGACGGTTCAGGCGCCAAGAAAGGTTCCTCGCCGATCACGTGCCCAACCTGTGGCGGTATCGGTCAGGTGCGGATGCAGCAAGGCTTCTTCTCAGTGCAGCAGACCTGCCCGCGTTGCCATGGTCAGGGCAAGATCATTTCCGATCCGTGCGACTCCTGCCACGGCGAAGGCCGCGTCGAAGAATACAAAACGCTCTCAGTGAAAGTGCCGGCGGGTGTGGATACTGGTGATCGCATTCGCTTGTCGGGCGAAGGCGAGGCGGGGGCTCAGGGTGGGCCTACGGGCGACCTGTATGTGGTGATCAACGTGCGTGAGCACTCGATCTTCCAGCGCGACGGCAAGCACCTGTTTTGTGAAGTGCCGATCAGTTTTGTCGATGCGGCCCTGGGTGGCGAGTTGGAGATTCCGACGCTGGACGGTCGGGTCAAGCTGAAGATTCCTGAGGGCACGCAGACCGGCAAGCAGTTCCGTATCCGTGGCAAAGGCGTTGCGCCAGTGCGCGGTGGTGGTGCTGGCGACCTGATGTGTCGCGTCGCGGTGGAAACACCGGTCAACCTCGGTCGTCGTCAGCGCGAACTGCTGGAAGAGTTCCGCAGCTCGTTGGAAGGTGATGACTCTCACTCGCCGAAAACCACCGGCTTTTTCGATGGCGTGAAGCGCTTCTTCGGCGACCTGTAAGGAAGTGAGTATGCGACGTATAGCCGTAATGGGTGCTGCCGGGCGCATGGGCAAGACCTTGGTCGAGGCGGTGCAGCAGCGCTCGCCGGCCTCCGGGTTAACGGCAGCGATCGTTCGCCCGGGCAGCACGTTGATCGGTGCGGATGCGGGTGAGCTGGCCTCGTTGGGTCGCATTGGCGTTTCGTTGTCGGGCAACCTTGAGCAGGTGGCTGATGAGTTCGATGTGCTGATCGACTTCACATTGCCGGAGGTGATGCTGAAAAACCTGGCGTTCTGCCGTAAGGCAGGCAAGGCCATGGTGATCGGTACCACGGGCTTGAGTGTTGAGCAAAAGCAGTTGCTGGTTGAGGCGGGCAAAGACATTCCGATTGTCTTCGCGGCTAACTTCAGTGTCGGCGTGAACCTGTCGCTCAAGTTACTGGATCTGGCGGCGCGTGTGCTGGGTGATGAGGCGGATATCGAGATTATCGAGACCCATCACCGGCACAAGATCGACGCGCCGTCGGGTACCGCGTTGCGCATGGGTGAGGCGATTGCTGATGCGTTGGGGCGTGATCTGTCGAAAGTCGCAGTGTACGGTCGCGAAGGGCATACCGGTGCGCGTGCGCGTGACACCATCGGCTTCGCTACCGTACGCGGTGGTGATGTCGTGGGTGATCACACCGTGTTGTTCGCCTCCGAAGGCGAGCGACTGGAGATTACGCACAAGGCGTCCAGTCGCATGACGTTCGCCAAGGGGGCCGTGCGTGCTGCGCTCTGGTTGGAAGGTCGCGAGCCTTCGCTGTATGACATGCGTGACGTGCTGGATCTGCACTAATCGGTAGCTAAAACGGTGGCTCAGGATTATTCTGAGCCACCGTTTTTACCCGCTAAGCGATGTCCTGTCGCATTCTCCTGCCTTTAAGGCTCATTAGCGGTGGACCAAAAAAGCCTTTTTCTGTAAGCTACAGCTTTAGTGTGTCCACTAAAAGCGCGCAGAATAATTCAGTGAAGAAGCGGGGTGACGTGTCCATACGTCACTCCGCTTTTTTACAACCTGCGATCGCCCTTTCAGGCTTTATTTACGGGAGGTCTTCTTGACTAAGCCAGCCATACTCGCCCTTGCTGATGGCAGCATTTTTCGCGGCGAAGCCATTGGAGCCGACGGTCAAACCGTTGGAGAGGTAGTGTTTAACACTGCCATGACCGGCTATCAGGAAATCCTTACCGATCCTTCCTATGCCCAACAGATCGTTACCCTGACCTATCCGCACATCGGCAATACCGGTACTACACCGGAAGATGTTGAGTCTGATCGTGTCTGGTCGGCCGGTCTGGTCATTCGTGACCTGCCCCTGGTTGCGAGCAACTGGCGTAACACGATGTCGCTGTCCGATTACCTGAAAGCCAACGACGTTGTGGCAATCGCCGGTATCGATACGCGCCGGCTGACACGCATCTTGCGTGAAAAAGGCTCGCAGAACGGCTGCATCATGGCGGGTGACAATATTTCCGAAGCAGCGGCGATTGCCGCAGCGCAAGGCTTCCCTGGCCTGAAAGGCATGGACCTGGCGAAAGAAGTCAGCACTAAAGAGCAGTACGAGTGGCGCTCCACTGTCTGGGACTTGAAGACCGACAGCCACGCGACCATCGCTGCAGCTGACCTGCAATACCACGTAGTCGCCTACGACTACGGCATCAAGTACAACATCCTGCGCATGCTGGTCGAGCGTGGTTGCCGCGTAACCGTGGTGCCGGCGCAAACCCCGGCCAGCGACGTGCTGGCCCTGCAGCCGGACGGTGTGTTCCTGTCCAACGGCCCGGGTGACCCGGAGCCTTGCGACTACGCCATCAAGGCGATCAAGGAAGTGCTGGAAACCGAGATCCCGGTCTTCGGTATTTGCCTCGGTCACCAACTGCTGGCCCTGGCCTCCGGCGCCAAGACCCTGAAGATGGGCCACGGCCACCACGGTGCCAACCACCCTGTGCAGGATCTGGACACGGGTGTCGTGATGATCACCAGCCAGAACCACGGCTTTGCTGTGGATGAGGCGACCTTGCCAGCCAATGTTCGCGCGATTCACAAATCGTTGTTCGACGGCTCCCTGCAAGGCATCGAACGCACTGACAAGAGCGCGTTCAGCTTCCAGGGCCACCCTGAAGCAAGTCCGGGCCCGAACGACGTAGCGCCGCTGTTCGACCGTTTCATCAATGAGATGGCCAAGCGACGCTGACTGAGTGGCTTGCGGGCGGCCCCGAATGTCGGTGGCCCCCGCGGGCTCTTCAAAGAGTGTTCAAGACGGCTTGCCGACTGACCTGCGGATTTGAGTGACAAACCCATGCCAAAACGTACAGACATAAAAAGCATCCTGATTCTCGGCGCTGGCCCGATCGTTATCGGCCAGGCCTGCGAATTTGACTACTCCGGCGCCCAGGCCTGTAAGGCTCTGCGCGAGGAGGGCTACCGCGTCATCCTGGTGAACTCCAACCCGGCCACCATCATGACCGACCCGGACATGGCCGACGCCACCTACATCGAACCGATCAAGTGGCAGACCGTTGCCAAGATCATCGAGAAGGAGCGTCCGGACGCACTGCTGCCGACCATGGGCGGCCAGACTGCACTGAACTGCGCCCTGGACCTGGAGCGCGAAGGCGTCCTGGAAAAATTCGGCGTAGAGATGATCGGCGCGAATGCCGACACCATCGATAAGGCTGAAGACCGTTCGCGTTTCGACAAGGCCATGAAGTCCATCGGCCTTGACTGCCCGCGCTCTGGTATTGCCCACAGCATGGAAGAGGCCAATGCAGTCCTCGAAAAGCTGGGCTTCCCGTGCATCATCCGTCCGTCCTTCACCATGGGCGGCACGGGTGGCGGTATCGCTTACAACCGTGAAGAGTTCGAAGAAATCTGCGCTCGTGGTCTGGACCTGTCGCCGACCAAAGAGCTGCTGATCGACGAATCACTGATTGGCTGGAAAGAATACGAGATGGAGGTTGTTCGCGACAAAAAGGACAACTGCATCATCGTCTGCTCGATCGAAAACTTCGACCCGATGGGCGTGCACACCGGCGACTCGATCACCGTTGCCCCGGCGCAGACCCTGACGGACAAGGAATATCAGATCATGCGTAACGCCTCGTTGGCGGTACTGCGTGAGATCGGCGTTGAAACCGGCGGTTCCAACGTTCAGTTCGGTATCTGCCCGGACACAGGCCGCATGGTCGTGATCGAGATGAACCCGCGTGTCTCGCGCTCTTCGGCGCTGGCATCGAAAGCTACCGGTTTCCCGATTGCGCGCATCGCTGCCAAGCTGGCGATCGGTTACACCTTGGATGAGTTGCAAAACGAAATCACTGGCGGCGCTACGCCAGCGTCCTTCGAGCCGTCTATCGACTATGTCGTGACCAAGCTGCCACGGTTTGCCTTTGAAAAATTCGCCAAGGCTGACGCTCGTCTGACCACTCAGATGAAGTCCGTGGGTGAAGTCATGGCTATCGGCCGGACCTTCCAGGAATCCCTGCAGAAAGCCCTTCGCGGTCTGGAAGTGGGTGTTTGCGGCTTGGACGAAAAGCTCGATCTGAGTAACCCGGAAAGCATGAGCGTGCTCAAGCGCGAGCTGACCGTGCCGGGCGCCGAACGCATCTGGTATGTGGCTGATGCTTTCCGCGCCGGCATGACCGTCGAACAAATCTTCGGCATGAACATGATCGATCCGTGGTTCCTGGTGCAGATCGAAGATCTGATCAAGGAAGAAGAGAAGGTCAAGACCCTCGGTCTGTCCTCTATCGACCGCGACCTGATGTTCCGCCTCAAGCGCAAAGGTTTCTCCGACATGCGCTTGGCCAAGCTGCTGGGTGTGACCGAGAAGAACCTGCGCACCCATCGCCACAAGCTGGAGATCTTCCCGGTCTACAAGCGTGTTGACACCTGCGCCGCCGAGTTCGCAACCGACACCGCCTACCTGTACTCAACCTACGAGGAAGAGTGCGAGGCTGCGCCGTCGGGCCGTGACAAGATCATTATCCTGGGGGGCGGTCCAAACCGTATCGGCCAGGGCATTGAATTCGACTACTGCTGCGTACACGCCGCCCTCGCGCTGCGCGAAGACGGGTACGAGACCATCATGGTCAACTGCAATCCGGAAACCGTTTCGACTGACTACGATACTTCCGACCGTCTGTACTTCGAGCCGGTAACGCTGGAAGACGTGCTGGAAATCTGCCGCGTCGAGAAGCCGAAAGGCGTGATCGTCCAGTACGGCGGCCAAACCCCGCTGAAACTGGCTCGCGCTCTGGAAGCCGCTGGGGTACCGATCATCGGCACCAGCCCTGATGCCATCGACCGTGCCGAAGATCGTGAGCGTTTCCAGCAAATGGTTGAGCGTCTGAACCTGCGTCAGCCGCCGAACGCCACTGTGCGCAGCGAGGACGAAGCCATCCGTGCAGCCAGCAAGATCGGCTACCCGCTGGTGGTGCGTCCGTCCTACGTACTGGGCGGCCGAGCGATGGAAATCGTCTACGAAGAAGAAGAACTCAAGCGTTACCTGCGTGATGCAGTGAAAGTATCCAACGACAGCCCGGTGCTGCTGGACCACTTCCTCAACTGCGCCATCGAAATGGATGTAGATGCTGTTTGTGACGGCACCGACGTAGTGATAGGCGCAATCATGCAGCACATCGAGCAGGCAGGCGTTCACTCCGGTGACTCCGCGTGCTCGCTGCCGCCGTACTCGCTGCCGGCGCACATCCAGGATGAGATGCGTGAGCAGGTCAAGAAAATGGCCCTCGAGTTGGGTGTTGTCGGCCTGATGAACGTTCAGTTGGCGCTGCAAGGCGAAGACATCTACGTCATTGAAGTGAACCCGCGTGCTTCGCGTACCGTGCCATTTGTTTCTAAGTGCATCGGTGTATCGCTGGCCATGATCGCTGCCCGCGTGATGGCGGGTAAGACTCTGAAGGAAATTGGTTTCACCAAGGAAATCATTCCTAACTTCTACAGCGTGAAAGAGGCGGTGTTCCCATTCGCCAAGTTCCCTGGTGTGGACCCGATCCTGGGCCCAGAAATGAAGTCCACCGGTGAAGTGATGGGCGTGGGCGATACCTTTGGTGAAGCGTTCGCCAAGGCCCAGATGGGTGCCAGCGAAGTGCTGCCGACTGGCGGTACCGCGTTTATCAGTGTGCGTGATGATGACAAACCGCTGGTTGCAGGTGTCGCCCGTGATCTGATCAACTTGGGCTTTGAAGTCGTGGCCACCGCGGGGACCGCCAAGCTGATCGAAGCTGCGGGCCTGAAAGTGCGTCGCGTGAACAAGGTGACGGAAGGTCGTCCGCACGTGGTCGACATGATCAAGAATGACGAAGTCACCCTGATCATCAACACCACCGAAGGTCGCCAGTCGATCGCGGATTCCTACTCCATTCGTCGTAATGCCTTGCAGCACAAGATCTACTGCACCACCACCATTGCTGCTGGCGAAGCCATCTGCGAAGCGCTCAAGTTCGGTCCGGAAAAGACCGTGCGTCGCTTGCAGGATCTACACGCAGGATTGAAGGCATGATCAAATACCCAATGACCGTCCAGGGCGCCAAGGCCCTGGAAGAAGAACACGCCCATCTGACCAAAGTCGTCCGTCCAAAGCTGAGCCAGGACATCGGTACGGCCCGCGAGCTGGGTGATTTGAAGGAAAACGCTGAATACCATGCTGCTCGCGAGCAGCAGGGTATGGTCGAGGCGCGGATCCGTGACATTGAAGGCCGCATGCAGAATGCGGTAATCATCGACGTCACGACCATTGCGCACACTGGCAAAGTGATTTTCGGCACCACCGTGGAAATCGCCAACGTCGAGACTGATGAGCGCGTTGTTTACCACATCGTGGGTGAAGACGAAGCCGACTTCAAACTCGGCAAGATCTCTGTTGGTTCCCCACTCGCCCGTGCCTTGATTGCCAAGGAAGAGGGTGACGTGGTGGCTGTGAAAACGCCCGGCGGCGTTATCGAGTACGAGATTGTCGAAGTTCGTCACATCTGAAGGATGGCGCCCGCTTCATGCGGGCGCCATGCTTTGGCAACTTGCCCAGATGCTTTGGGTGGGCGGCGTGTGGTTGCTGCACATTGGTATATTGCCGACGCTGGGCCTGATTGGCCTGGCGCCGTTGCTGATCGATGAGATCGACGGATTGCTAAGTGCGCTGCTGGTAGGTTTTGCGGCGGCGTGTGTGACGCTCCAAGTGCTGGTGCTGATCAAGGCCGAAGGCTTGGGGAGTTTGTGGCGGGATATTCGCGGCCAACTGCTGTTGATGGCGCTGTATGCATGCGCAATGTTTTGCGTGGTGCATGTGTGGTTGCCGGAAGCGTTGCGCTGGCAGCTATTCAGCTATCTTGTGCTAGGGTTCTCCGGCCTGGTGCTGGTTATACAGCCGGCACCGGGATGGAGTGGCGGGGCGCGCGAAGCACGCCCGTGACCCTTGTTGTCATTTGAAGGCTACTTGAAGCGGTGTACGTTCGACAGTTGCTTGTTGACGCTGAAGTTCTTGCGATACAGCAGCGCCATCTTGCCGATGACCTGAACCAGATCCGCTTTGCCGACCTTGCACAGTTCTGCGATGGCGGCCAAACGCGCTTCGCGGTCAAGGATGTTGACCTTGATCTTGATCAGTTCGTGATCGCCCAATGCGCGTTCAAGTTCGGCTAACACACCTTCAGTCAAACCGTTGTCTGCCACAATCAGAACTGGTTTCAGATGGTGGCCAATGGATTTGTACTGTTTCTTCTGCTCTTGAGTGAGCGGCATAATCTGACCCCTGCGTCTGATCTTGTAAAAAGCGGCGGCCAGTTTACCCGAGCGAGTCCGGGACCGCCCAGTTAATCACGACCCGTTTTATTTTTCGAGGTGGCCCGTGGCCCGTTCCAAAACTAGCCTTAAGTGGCTGCAAGAGCATTTCAACGATCCTTACGTCAAAAAGGCGCAAAAGGACGGCTACCGTTCCCGGGCCAGCTACAAGCTGCTGGAGATCCAGGACAAGGACAAATTGATCCGTCCAGGCATGAGCGTTATTGACCTGGGCGCAGCCCCTGGTGGTTGGTCCCAGGTGACCAGTCGTCTGATTGGTGGGCAGGGCCGCTTGATCGCTTCCGACATCCTGGAGATGGATAGCATCCCGGATGTGACCTTTGTTCACGGTGACTTTACCCAAGACACTGTGCTCGCTGAAATCCTGGAAGCTGTGGGAAATTCGCAGGTAGACCTTGTGATTTCCGACATGGCCCCCAATATGAGTGGATTACCGGCCGTCGATATGCCGCGAGCGATGTTCCTCTGTGAATTGGCGCTGGATCTGGCGGGTCGGGTTTTGCGTCCTGGTGGTGATTTCCTGGTGAAAGTCTTCCAGGGTGAAGGTTTCGACGAGTACCACAAGAACATCCGCAAGCTGTTCGACAAGGTGCAGACGCGCAAGCCGGACTCTTCACGGGACCGTTCGCGAGAGCAATACCTGCTGTGCCGCGGCTTCCGTGGTGTTGAAGGCGCAGAGAGTGAAGAGCGTTTTTGAGGAATTCGAAGAGGGCGATAGGTTTTTTTATGTCGCTTTCGTCACGAAGCTTTACGAATATTGTGTAGTCAAAGTTTCACAAAGGGTTACAGACGGCGCCTGCCAGAGTTGTAGGTAATGTAGTAAGTTAGGCCGGTGAATATCATGCGAAGCGCGCGCCAGTAGCGGAGCTTGCTTCAGAGGGTAGTTAATTGAACGATATGGCAAAGAATCTGATCCTGTGGTTGATCATCGCGGCTGTCCTGGTGACGGTGATGAACAACTTCTCCAGCCCTAACGAGCCGCAGACCCTCAACTATTCCGACTTCATCCAGCAAGTTAAGGATGGCAAGGTCGAGCGCGTAGCGGTTGATGGCTACGTAATCACCGGCAAACGCAACGATGGCGACAGCTTCAAGACCATTCGTCCGGCAATCCAGGACAACGGTCTGATCGGCGACTTGGTGGATAACCACGTGGTCGTTGAAGGCAAACAGCCTGAGCAGCAGAGCATCTGGACTCAACTCCTGGTGGCCAGCTTCCCGATCCTGGTGATCATCGCCGTGTTTATGTTCTTCATGCGCCAGATGCAAGGCGGTGCGGGAGGCAAGGGCGGGCCGATGAGCTTCGGCAAGAGCAAGGCGCGGCTGCTGTCCGAGGATCAGGTGAAGACCACCCTGGCTGACGTCGCAGGTTGCGACGAAGCCAAGGAAGAAGTGGGCGAACTGGTTGAGTTCCTGCGTGATCCGGGCAAATTCCAGCGTCTGGGTGGCCGTATTCCTCGCGGCGTACTGATGGTTGGTCCTCCGGGTACCGGTAAAACCTTGCTGGCCAAGGCCATTGCTGGCGAAGCCAAAGTCCCTTTCTTCACCATTTCCGGTTCTGACTTCGTCGAGATGTTTGTCGGTGTGGGTGCCAGCCGCGTTCGCGATATGTTCGAACAGGCTAAGAAGCACGCGCCATGCATCATATTTATCGACGAAATCGACGCTGTTGGTCGCCATCGTGGTGCTGGCATGGGTGGTGGTCACGATGAGCGTGAGCAGACCCTCAACCAGTTGCTGGTGGAGATGGACGGCTTCGAGATGAATGACGGCATTATCGTCATCGCCGCCACCAACCGTCCGGACGTACTGGACCCTGCGCTGCTGCGTCCAGGCCGTTTCGACCGCCAGGTTGTGGTGGGGCTGCCGGACATCCGTGGTCGCGAACAGATTTTGAAAGTGCACATGCGCAAAGTGCCAATGGGCGACGACGTGGCTCCGGCTGTGATTGCCCGTGGTACTCCAGGCTTTTCCGGTGCTGACTTGGCTAACCTGGTGAACGAGGCTTCGTTGTTTGCGGCCCGTACCGGCAAGCGCATCGTTGAAATGAAAGAGTTCGAGCTGGCGAAAGACAAGATCATGATGGGCGCCGAGCGCAAATCGATGGTTATGTCCGAGAAAGAGAAGCAGAACACCGCTTATCACGAAGCTGGACACGCCATTGTGGGTCGCGTTGTGCCTGAGCATGACCCGGTTTACAAAGTGTCGATCATTCCTCGTGGTCGGGCGTTGGGTGTCACCATGTTCTTGCCGGAAGAGGATCGTTACAGCCTCTCCAAGCGCGCGCTGATCAGCCAGATCTGCTCTCTGTACGGTGGTCGAATTGCTGAAGAAATGACCCTGGGCTTTGATGGTGTAACCACCGGAGCCTCCAACGACATCATGCGTGCCAGCCAGATTGCACGGAACATGGTGACCAAGTGGGGCTTGTCGGAAAAACTCGGCCCGTTGATGTACGCCGAGGAAGAGGGTGAAGTGTTCCTGGGTCGTGGCGGTGGCGGCCAAAGCGCCAGCTTCTCCGGTGAGACAGCCAAGCTGATCGACTCCGAGGTGCGCAGCATCATTGACCAGTGCTACGGCACGGCCAAGCAGATCCTGACCGACAACCGCGACAAGCTGGATGCCATGGCTGATGCGCTGATGAAGTACGAGACCATCGATGCCGACCAAATCGACGACATCATGGCGGGTCGTACGCCTCGTGAGCCTCGCGATTGGGAAGGCGGTTCAGGTACTTCAGGCACTCCGCCAGTAGTTCAGAACGAACGCCCTGAGACCCCGATCGGCGGCCCGGCAGCTGACCTCTAAGGTTTGAAATGACTTCTGCGTTGTCCTCCACCCGGTTGCCTTGCGGCAACCGGGTTCTTGATTTGGCCCATACACATGTCATGGGCATTCTTAATGTAACCCCCGACTCCTTTTCCGACGGTGGCCGTTTCAGCCAGCTGGATACCGCATTGCGTCATGCTGAGGGAATGGTGGCGGCTGGCGCGACATTGATTGATGTCGGTGGCGAGTCGACTCGCCCTGGCGCTCGTGTTGTTTCTCCTTTGGAGGAGCTGGAGCGTGTGGCGCCGATTGTCGAGCGTATCGCCCGTGAGTTGGATGTGATCATCTCGGTTGATACATCGACACCAGCGGTAATGCGTGAGACGGCGCGCCTGGGGGCAGGGCTGATCAATGATGTGCGCTCGCTGCAGCGCGACGGTGCCTTGGATGCTGCGGCGGCAACCGGTCTGCCAGTGTGCCTTATGCACATGCAGGGAGAGCCCGGCAACATGCAGGACAGCCCGCACTATGACGACCTCGTTGGCGAAGTGGGTGGGTTCCTTGCAGAAAGGCTCGCTCAGTGCGTCAGTGCGGGTATCGCTGCCGACAAGATCATCCTTGATCCTGGGTTTGGTTTCGCCAAGACCCTTCAGCACAATTTAAGCCTGTTCAAGCATATGCAAGCCTTGCATGCCCTTGGTCGGCCCTTGTTGGTCGGCGTTTCGCGCAAGAGCATGATAGGGCTGGCCTTGAACCGTCCTGTAGGCGAGCGACTTTACGGTGGGCTGGCGCTGGCAGCGCTTGCTGTGACCAGGGGTGCGCGTATTTTGCGTGTGCATGACGTCGCCGAGACGGTCGATGTGGTGCGTATGCTTGCTGCTGTAGAATCAGCCGAATAAGAATGATGGAGCACTTATGACTAAAAAATATTTTGGCACCGACGGTATTCGTGGTCGGGTCGGCGAATTCCCGATTACTCCTGATTTCATGCTCAAGCTGGGGTGGGCGGCAGGCATGGCGTTCCGCAGCATGGGCGCGTGCCGCATCCTCGTGGGCAAAGACACCCGAATTTCGGGGTATATGTTTGAGTCAGCGCTGGAGGCGGGTTTGTCCGCAGCCGGTGCTGATGTAATGCTGCTGGGTCCTATGCCGACACCGGCGATCGCCTACCTGACGCGTACCTTTCACGCTGAAGCCGGTATCGTGATCAGTGCCTCGCACAATCCCCATGATGACAACGGCATCAAGTTCTTTTCGGGCCAGGGCACCAAGCTGCCGGACGAGATCGAGCTGATGATTGAAGAACTGTTGGACGCACCGATGACGGTGGTCGAGTCCAGCAAGCTGGGCAAGGTCTCGCGCATCAATGACGCCTCTGGTCGCTATATCGAATTCTGCAAAAGCAGCGTGCCGACCAGTACCAATTTTGCCGGGCTGAAGATCGTTGTCGATTGTGCGCACGGTGCAACCTACAAGGTCGCCCCGAGTGTATTCAAAGAGCTGGGCGCCGACGTGACAGTGCTGTCGGCCCAGCCGAATGGTTTGAATATCAACGATAACTGTGGCTCTACCCACATGGAGCAGCTGCAGGCGGCGGTTCTGGCTGAGCATGCTGACTTGGGTATTGCCTTTGATGGCGACGGTGATCGCGTGTTGATGGTGGATCACACCGGTACCGTCGTTGATGGCGATGACCTGCTGTTTATCATTGCCCGCGACCTGCATGAGCGTAACAAGCTGCAAGGTGGCGTTGTCGGTACGTTGATGAGCAATCTAGGGCTTGAGCTGGCCTTGGCAGAGCTGGGGATCCCATTTGTTCGCGCCAATGTCGGTGACCGCTATGTAATCGCTGAGCTGCTGGAGCGCAACTGGCAGGTAGGTGGTGAGAACTCCGGGCATGTTGTCTGCTTCCAGCACACCACCACTGGCGATGCGATTATTGCTGCGTTGCAGGTGTTGTTGTCCTTGCGTCGTCGCGAAGAGAGTCTCGCGCAGGCGCGTCAGGCACTGCGCAAGTGCCCGCAAGTTCTGCTCAATGTGCGTTTTGCCGGTGGTGAAAATCCGATTGAGCACCCTGCTGTCAAAGACGCCTGTGAGCGTGTGACCCTGGCAATGGCGGGGCGTGGGCGGGTGTTACTGCGCAAGTCCGGCACAGAGCCTCTGGTGCGCGTCATGGTCGAAGGTGAAGACGAAGCACAGGTTCGCGGGCATGCCGAAGACCTGGCAAAACTGGTAACTGAAATTTGCGCCTGAATTCGGCTTGCCAGTGATGATGTGGTTGGGTAACATCTGCGCCCACTTTGACCGACGAGGTACAGCATGCGTCGCACTATGGTTGCTGGTAACTGGAAGATGCACGGTACCCGCGCCAGTGTCGCTGAGCTGATCAATGGCCTTCGTCACTTGGCCTTGCCTAGCGGTGTTGATGTTGCGGTTTTCCCGCCTTGCTTGCATATCAACCAGGTAGTTGATGGCTTGAAGGGTAAGTCGATTCAGGTCGGCGCGCAGAACTCTGCGGTGGAGCCCATGCAAGGTGCGTTGACCGGTGAAATCTCGCCGAGTCAGCTGGTCGATGCGGGTTGTTCCTATGTGCTTGTCGGGCACTCTGAGCGCCGTCAGATGATGGGCGAGCGTGATGTGACGCTCAATCGCAAGTTCGCAGCAGCACAGGCTTGTGGCTTGATTCCGGTGTTGTGCATAGGGGAGACCCTTGAGCAGCGTGAATCGGGCAAGACTCTGGAAGTTGTCTCGCGTCAGTTGGGCAGCATCATTGAGGAGCTGGGTGTTGGTGCATTTGCAAAGGCAGTAATTGCTTACGAGCCGGTCTGGGCCATTGGCACTGGGCTGACTGCTACGCCGCAACAGGCGCAGGATGTGCACGCAGCCATCCGCGCACAGTTGGCGGCAGAGAATTCTGAAGTCGCGCAAGGTGTGCGGCTTCTATACGGCGGCAGCGTGAAGGCGGCCAATGCGGTCGAACTGTTCGGCATGCCGGATATCGATGGGGGGCTCATTGGTGGAGCTTCCCTGAATGCAGATGAGTTCGGTGCGATCTGTCGCGCCGCGGGAAACTGAAAAAATGCTGGAAACAGTCGTAGTCGTTTTTCATCTGTTGGCTGCCCTGGGCGTAATTGCCTTGGTTTTGTTGCAACAGGGTAAAGGTGCGGATGCTGGTGCGTCTTTCGGTGCAGGTGCTTCAAATACTGTATTCGGAAGCCAAGGTTCCTCTACCTTTCTTAGTAAGTTTACTGCTATACTTGCCGCCGGTTTCTTCATAACCAGCTTGGGGTTAGGTTACTATGCTAAAGAGAAAGCTCATGTGCTGACTCAAGTAGGTCTCCCAAACCCAGCAGTGTTGGAAGTGCCAAAAGCAAAACCGGCTTCTGATGATGTTCCGGTGCTTCAAGAGCAAAAGTCGGCTACTCCAGCGACTGACGTGCCTCCAGCTCAAGAGCAAAAGTAAGAAGAGTTGTAATCGCTGTATTGCCGAGGTGGTGGAATTGGTAGACACGCAACCTTGAGGTGGTTGTGCCCATAGGGTGTAGGGGTTCGAGTCCCCTTCTCGGTACCAATTGTCAGGAGAGCCCGCTGTTGCGGGCTTTCTTGTAGGTGGAAGGTTACATTGACCCTGTAAGGGATCGGTCGTATACTTCCGCCCCAGCTTTGTCGCGGGGTGGAGCAGTCTGGTAGCTCGTCGGGCTCATAACCCGAAGGTCGTCGGTTCAAATCCGGCCCCCGCAACCAGTTTTAGCGGAGCCCCTTTTAAGGGGCTTTTTGTTAGCTGGACACTTTCAACGCCGCTGTTCGACGGCGTTTCAAGGATGGGCGTTTCGCCCATTTTTTTATTTTGCACAGCATGCACATACATGCACGAGGGGGTTCAGGTGTCGAGCAAGCTAGAAGAGTTGCAGGCCTTGTTGGCCCCGGTGGTCGTGGCCCTAGGCTATGAATGCTGGGGTATTGAGTTTTCGGCTCAAGGTCGCCACTCAATGTTGCGCGTTTATATCGATAAAGAGGGCGGCGTGCTGGTGGACGATTGTGCCATTGTCAGCCGTCAGATCAGCGGTGTGCTGGATGTTGAAGATCCGATCTCTGTTGAATACACCCTCGAAGTTTCCTCGCCTGGCATGGAACGCCCACTGTTCACTATTGATCAGTTTGCAAAATTTGCCGGTGAACAAGTGAAGATCAAGCTGCGCTCTCCCTTTGAGGGGCGACGCAACTTTCAGGGCCTTCTGCGCGGTGTAGAAGAGCAGGATGTCGTGGTGCAGGTAGAAGACCATGAGTTCCTGTTGCCGATCGATATGATCGACAAGGCCAACATTATTCCCAGTTTTGACTGAGACGCGGATCCCGCGGATCCAATGGCTTGCGAAAGGCGAGGCGTACGATGAGCAAAGAAGTACTGCTGGTTGTTGAGTCGGTATCCAATGAAAAGGGCGTACCGGCAAACGTGATTTTTGAAGCGCTGGAGCTGGCCCTGGCCACTGCTACCAAAAAGCGTTTTGAAGACGAAGTTGATCTGCGTGTGGAAATCAACCGCCACACCGGTGCCTATGAGACTTTCCGTCGCTGGACGGTCGTTGAAGAAGCCGATCTTGATGATCCGGCCATCGAAACCTGGCCAAGCAAGGTTGCGCAAACGCACCCTGGCGCCAATGTCGGTGATGTTGTCGAAGAAAAGATCGAATCGATCGAATTCGGCCGTATTGCTGCACAGACTGCCAAGCAGGTCATCGTGCAGAAGGTTCGCGAAGCCGAACGCGCTCAGGTCGTTGACGCTTATCGCGAGCGCCTGGGTGAAATCATCTCCGGCACCGTGAAAAAAGTTACCCGCGACAACGTGATCGTCGACTTGGGCAACAACGCTGAAGCGTTGCTGGCTCGCGAAGACATCATCTCTCGCGAAACCTTCCGTGTCGGCGTGCGTTTGCGTGCGCTGCTTAAGGAAATCCGCACCGAGAACCGCGGCCCTCAGTTGATCCTGTCGCGTACCGCGCCGGAAATGCTGATTGAGCTGTTCCGTATCGAAGTGCCGGAAATCGCCGAAGGCCTGATCGAGGTCATGGCAGCGTCCCGGGACCCGGGTTCGCGCGCCAAGATCGCGGTCCGTTCCAAGGATAAACGTATCGACCCGCAGGGCGCTTGCATTGGTATGCGTGGTTCGCGCGTCCAGGCAGTGTCGGGCGAATTGGGCGGCGAGCGTGTGGACATCGTCCTGTGGGACGATAACCCTGCGCAGTTTGTGATCAACGCCATGTCGCCGGCTGAAGTGGCGGCAATTATCGTCGACGAAGATGCCCATGCAATGGACATCGCCGTTGGCGCAGACAATCTGGCTCAGGCCATTGGTCGTGGTGGTCAGAACGTGCGTCTGGCCAGCCAACTGACCGGTTGGACCCTGAACGTGATGACCGAATCGGACATCCAGGCTAAGCAGCAAGCTGAAACCGGTGACATCCTGCGCAACTTCATCGACGAGCTGGAAGTCGACGAAGACCTGGCACAGGTGCTGGTAGATGAAGGCTTCACCAGCCTGGAAGAGATTGCCTACGTACCGTTGGAAGAAATGCTCAACATCGACGGCTTTGACGAAGACACCGTCAACGAGCTTCGCGCTCGCGCCAAGGATCGTTTGTTGACTAAAGCCATCGCTACTGAGGAAAAGCTGGCAGACGCCCATCCGGCCGAAGACCTGCTCTCGCTTGAGGGTATGGACAAGGATTTGGCGATGGAACTGGCGGTGCGCGGCGTAATTACCCGCGAAGACCTGGCCGAGCAGTCTATTGACGATCTGCTCGACATCGACGGCATTGACGATGATCGTGCCGGCAAGTTGATCATGGCCGCCCGAGCCCATTGGTTCGAGTAACTAGGCGCGGCCTGAGGAGAGAAGTGCATGACGCAAGTCACGGTGAAACAACTGGCCGATGAGGTCAAAACACCGGTAGAGCGCCTGTTGCAGCAGATGCGTGAGGCAGGTCTGCCGCACACCGCCGCCGATGAAGGTGTGAGCGACAGTGAGAAGCAGTCTTTGCTGACTCACTTGAAGAGCAGCCACAAGGCGAAAGTGGAAGAACCGCGCAAGATTACATTGCAGCGCAAAACCACCAGCACCCTGCGTGTTGCTGGTAGCAAGAGCATTAGCGTTGAAGTACGCAAGAAGAAAGTCTTCGTACAGCGCAGCCCGGAAGAAATCGAAGCCGAGCGCAAACGCGAACTGGAAGAACGTCGCGCAGTAGAAAATGCTGCTCGTCAGAAGGCTGAAGAAGAAGCCAAGCGTCGCGCCGAAGAAGAAGCGCGTCGCCAGCCTGCTGCTGCGCAACCTGCTGGTACAGAAGCGGTCGCCGCGCCTAGCGCACCTGTTGAAGCTGTGCGTGAGGCTGCTCCGGTTGCCGCCGCACCTGCTCCTGCAGCAGACGCTCGTAAGCGCGACGAACCTCGGCGTCCGGACAAACCACGTGCCGACGATAACAATCGTCGCGGTGGTGGTGGCGATGGCGAGCGTAAAAACGCGCCACACCGCGCCTCGGTCAAAGAGAAAGCGCCTGCTCCTCGCGTTGCCCCTCGTACTACTGACGAAGAAAGCGATAGCTTCCGTCGTGGTGGTCGCGGCAAGGCCAAGCTGAAAAAACGCAACGCCCACGGTTTCCAGAGCCCAACCGGTCCTGTCGTGCGTGATGTGCAGATCGGCGAGACCATTTCTGTTGGCGATCTCGCCAATCAGATGTCGGTGAAGGCTGCTGAAATCATCAAGTTCATGTTCAAACTGGGTACTCCAGCGACCATCAACCAGGTGCTTGATCAGGAAACTGCTCAGCTTGTGGCTGAAGAGTTGGGCCATAAAGTGACCCTGGTCAGCGACACTGCCTTGGAAGATTCCCTGGCCGAGTCCCTGAAGTTTGAAGGTGAAACCTTCTCCCGTGCGCCAGTTGTGACCGTAATGGGTCACGTTGACCATGGTAAGACTTCCCTGCTCGACTACATCCGTCGTGCCAAGGTAGCTGCTGGCGAAGCCGGCGGTATCACCCAGCACATCGGTGCCTACCACGTTGAAACCGAACGCGGCATGGTCACCTTCCTCGACACCCCAGGTCACGCCGCGTTTACCGCAATGCGTGCCCGTGGTGCCAAGGCGACTGACATCGTGATCCTGGTAGTTGCAGCGGACGACGGCGTGATGCCGCAGACCATTGAAGCTGTCCAGCACGCCAAGGCCGCTGGTGTTCCACTGGTTGTTGCAGTGAACAAAATCGACAAGCCGGGCGCTGATCTCGATCGCATCCGTAGCGAGCTGTCGGTTCACGGCGTGACTTCCGAAGAGTGGGGCGGTGATACGCCGTTCGTTTCGGTTTCGGCGAAAGTCGGTACCGGTGTAGACGAACTGCTCGAAGCGGTTCTGCTGCAAGCTGAAGTACTCGAACTGAAAGCAACACCATCGGCTCCTGGGCGCGGTGTTGTGGTTGAATCGCGTCTCGACAAAGGTCGTGGCCCGGTTGCAACCGTCCTGGTTCAAGACGGTACCCTGCGTCAAGGCGACATGGTGCTGGTCGGTTCAAACTATGGCCGTGTACGTGCCATGCTTGATGAGAACGGCAAGCCAATCAAAGAAGCCGGTCCTTCCATCCCTGTCGAGATTCTCGGCCTGGACGGCACCCCGGACGCTGGCGACGAGATGAGCGTGGTTGCCGACGAGAAGAAAGCCCGTGAAGTGGCTCTGTTCCGTCAAGGCAAGTTTCGCGAAGTCAAACTGGCCCGTGCTCACGCTGGCAAGCTGGAGAACATCTTCGAGAACATGGGCCAGGCAGAGAAGAAGACGCTTAACATCGTCCTCAAATCTGACGTCCGTGGTTCCCTCGAAGCGTTGAACGGCGCCTTGAATGGCCTGGGTAACGACGAAGTGCAAGTGCGTGTTGTCGGTGGCGGTGTCGGTGGTATCACTGAGTCCGACGCCAACCTGGCACTGGCTTCCAACGCTGTACTGTTCGGCTTCAACGTGCGTGCCGATGCTGGCGCTCGCAAGATCGTCGAGCAGGAAGGCCTGGACATGCGTTACTACAACGTCATTTACGACATCATCGAAGACGTCAAGAAAGCCCTTACCGGCATGCTTGGCAGTGACGTCCGGGAGAACATCCTGGGTGTTGCCGAGGTGCGTGACGTGTTCCGTTCGCCGAAGTTCGGCGCGATCGCCGGTTGCATGGTTATCGAAGGTGTTGTGCACCGTAACCGTCCAATCCGTGTACTGCGTGAAGACATCGTTATCTTCGAAGGCGAGCTGGAATCCCTGCGCCGCTTCAAGGATGACGCTTCTGAAGTACGTGCTGGCATGGAGTGCGGTATCGGCGTCAAGAGCTACAACGACGTCAAGGCTGGCGACAAGATCGAAGTCTACGAGAAGGTTCAGGTTGCTCGCAGCCTCTAACTCGCGTACTTCCGGAGCCACGCGACGTGTGGGCATGCAAATGCCCCGCGTAGCGTACGGACTCTAAACGCAACGCCCGGTCTGGCTTTTGTCAGGCCGGGCGTTTGCCGCTTTCAGACCCCACGGGTTTCACCGTGTGGCAGTAACAGGTAACAAGACATGGCAAAAGAATACAGCCGTACCCAACGTATCGGCGATCAGATGCAGCGCGAGCTGGCCCAACTGATCCGTCGCGAAGTCAAAGATCCCCGTGTTGGCCTGGTCACCATCACCGCCGTTGAAGTGAGCCGCGACGTTGGTCACGCGAAGATCTTCATCACCGTGATGGGGCAGGACAGCAGCGAAGAAATCGCGCAAAGCATCAAGGTGCTGAATGCGGCCGCAGGTTTCCTGCGTATGCAATTGGCTCGTGAAATGAAGTTGCGCAGCGTGCCTCAGTTGCACTTCCACTACGACGAAAGCGTCGTGCGTGGTGCGCACCTGTCGGCGCTGATCGAGCGCGCTGTGGCTGAAGACAGCCAGCACCCGTCCACACCTGAAGACGCCAAGGAGTAAGCGGTGGCTCAGGTCAAACGTATCCGTCGCAACGTCAGCGGCATCATTCTGCTCGACAAGCCCATTGGTTTTACCTCCAATGCCGCGTTGCAGAAAGTCCGCTGGCTGCTCAATGCCGAGAAGGCCGGGCATACCGGCAGCCTCGACCCGTTGGCCACCGGCGTGCTGCCGCTGTGCTTTGGTGAGGCGACCAAGTTCTCGCAATACCTGCTCGATTCCGACAAGGGTTACGAAACCCTGATGCAGCTTGGCAAGACCACCACCACGGCCGATGCCGAAGGTGACGTTTTGCAGGTTCGTGACGTGACCGTTGGTCGTGCTGATATTGAAGCTGCTTTGCCCGGTTTTCGTGGGGAAATCAGTCAGATACCGCCGATGTACTCGGCGCTCAAGCGTGATGGCCAGCCTCTATACAAGCTGGCACGTGCGGGCGAAGTAGTGGAGCGCGAACCGCGTTCTGTTACTATTGCGCGCTTGGAATTGCTCGCCTGTGAAGGCGACACTGCCCGACTGGCCGTGGACTGCAGCAAAGGCACCTATATCCGTACCCTGGTGGAAGATATTGGTGAAAAGCTCGGTTGCGGCGCGTACGTTGCAGAACTGCGGCGCACCCAGGCCGGGCCTTTCAGCCTGGCCCAGACGGTTACGCTGGAAGAGTTGGAAGCGGTACATGCCGAAGGCGGCAATGAAGCGGTAGATCGCTTCCTTATGCCATCGGACAGCGGTTTGCTTGATTGGCCATTGCTGCACTTTTCGGAGCACAGCGCGTTCTACTGGCTCAATGGCCAGCCGGTACGTGCCCCGGACGCTCCGAAGTTCGGTATGGTGCGGGTACAGGATCATAACGGTCGCTTTATCGGTATCGGTGAAGTGAGCGAAGACGGGCGCATCGCGCCGCGTCGACTGATTCGGTCAGAATGACCGGACGAGTGTGGCTGTTAACAGGCACGGTCAACACTCATTTTTAGATACAGGGATTTGTCCCTGGCCTGTTGAAATCGCCCTTTGGGTGGTTTCCTGAAAAAAGGATTGCCTCATGGCTCTCGACGTTCAAGAAAAAGCACAAATCGTAGCTGACTATCAGCAAGCTGTTGGTGACACTGGTTCGCCAGAAGTGCAAGTTGCACTGCTGACCCACAACATCAACAAGCTGCAAGGTCACTTCAAGGCCAACGGTAAAGATCACCACTCCCGTCGTGGTCTGATCCGCATGGTAAACCAGCGCCGTAAGCTGCTGGACTACCTGAAAGGCAAGGATCTGGGTCGTTATCAGACTCTGATCGGTCGCCTGGGTCTGCGTCGCTAATAAGCGATTGCGCTAGAGGTTGGTTGTCTGCCGTGTGCCAGTGGGATTCCCGCTGGCCCATTGCAGGCTCCCAGCCTCAAGTTTTATCTGGATACACGTTTTACCCTGGACTAGGCTCGGGCCGATTCCCGACATTGCCCAAGAATTTCGCAAGAAGACACGTTCCCCAAGAGCCACAAAGAAGGTAGGACACCGTGAACCCGGTTATCAAAAAATTCCAGTTCGGTCAGTCGACCGTTACCCTCGAGACAGGCCGTATCGCCCGTCAAGCCTCCGGCGCAGTGCTGGTTACCGTTGACGATGACGTCACCGTATTGGTGACCGTCGTTGGCGCCAAGACCGCTGACCCAAGCAAAGGCTTCTTCCCTCTTTCCGTTCACTACCAGGAAAAGACTTACGCTGCCGGTAAGATCCCTGGCGGCTTCTTCAAGCGTGAAGGCCGTCCTTCCGAAAAAGAAACCCTGACTTCCCGACTGATCGACCGTCCGATCCGTCCGCTGTTCCCAGAAGGCTTCATGAACGAAGTGCAGGTTGTCTGCACCGTCGTTTCCACCAGCAAAAAGACCGATCCGGACATCGCTGCGATGATCGGTACCTCGGCTGCCCTGGCCATCTCCGGTATTCCTTTCGATGGTCCAATTGGCGCTGCCCGTGTTGCGTTCCACGAAAGCACCGGCTACCTGCTGAACCCGACTTACGAGCAACAGAAAGCGTCGAGCCTGGACATGGTCGTTGCCGGTACTTCGGAAGCCGTGTTGATGGTTGAATCGGAAGCCAAAGAGCTGACCGAAGACCAGATGCTGGGTGCGGTACTGTTTGCTCATGACGAGTTCCAGGTTGTGATCAACGCTGTTAAAGAACTGGCTGCTGAAGCTGCCAAGCCAACCTGGACCTGGGCCCCACAAGCTGAAGCGACTGAACTGCTGGGCGCTATCCGCTCCGAGTTCGGCGCAGCGATCTCCGATGCCTACACCATCACCGTCAAGGCCGACCGTTATGCTCGCCTGGGCGAGCTGAAGGATCAGGTTGTGGCCAAGCTGTCCGGTGAAGAAGGCCAGCCTTCCTCCAGCGACGTCAAAGCTGCATTCGGTGAAATCGAATACCGCACCGTTCGCGAAAACATCGTTAACGGCAAGCCACGTATCGACGGCCGCGACACTCGCACTGTACGTCCGCTGAACATCGAAGTGGGTGTTCTGCCGAAGACTCACGGTTCGGCGCTGTTCACCCGTGGTGAAACTCAGGCCCTGGTCGTCGCAACCCTGGGTACTGCCCGTGACGCACAGCTGCTGGACACCCTGGAAGGCGAGAAAAAAGACCCGTTCATGCTGCACTACAACTTCCCTCCGTTCTCGGTTGGTGAGTGTGGTCGCATGGGTGGTGCTGGTCGTCGCGAAATCGGTCACGGCCGTCTGGCTCGTCGTTCGATTGCAGCCATGCTGCCTGCTGCTGACGTGTTCCCTTACACCATCCGTGTTGTGTCGGAAATCACTGAGTCCAACGGCTCCAGCTCCATGGCTTCGGTCTGCGGTGCTTCCCTGGCGCTGATGGATGCTGGTGTCCCGATGAAGGCACCGGTTGCCGGTATCGCCATGGGTCTGGTTAAAGAAGGCGAGAAATTCGCCATCCTGACCGACATCCTGGGTGACGAAGACCACCTGGGCGACATGGACTTCAAAGTAGCTGGTACCGCTAAAGGTGTTACCGCGCTGCAGATGGACATCAAGATCAAGGGCATCACCGAAGAGATCATGGAAATCGCTCTGGGCCAAGCCCTGGAAGCGCGCCTGAACATCCTCGGCCAGATGAACCAGATCATTGGTCAGTCCCGTACTGAACTGTCGGAAAATGCTCCGACCATGATCGCGATGAAAATCGACACCGACAAAATCCGTGATGTCATCGGTAAAGGCGGCGCGACCATTCGTGCGATCTGTGAAGAGACCAAGGCTTCGATCGATATCGAAGACGACGGCTCGATCAAGATCTTCGGCGAAACCAAAGAAGCAGCAGAAGCGGCGCGTCAGCGCGTTCTGGGCATCACCGCTGAAGCCGAGATCGGCAAGATCTACGTCGGTAAAGTTGAGCGCATCGTCGACTTCGGCGCATTCGTCAACATTCTGCCGGGCAAAGACGGTCTGGTACACATCTCCATGCTGAGCGATGCTCGCGTTGAGAAAGTGACCGACATTCTGAAAGAAGGCCAGGAAGTGGAAGTGCTGGTACTGGACGTGGATAACCGCGGCCGTATCAAGCTGTCCATCAAGGATGTAGCAGCCGCCAAGGCTTCGGGCGTTTAATCACCCGCAAGCGTCACGCTGAAAAAGGACTCTTCGGAGTCCTTTTTTTATGGACATGGGAAAATGCCGGTAAATCAGTCGCTTAGTAAATATCAAAAGCCGCAACTTGCACGTAGATACGGCCGGCTTCATGCAACTTGCACGATTTCGGAAATTGGATGTTTTTATAAGTTATTGTTTTATAAGGATATTATCCGATTGAGAAACTTGGCACACTGCCTGCAATAACCCTGTTAACGCTGCAGCATCAAGGTTCACACACTGCAGACTTTCAATAAAACAGGAGTTACTCGTATGAAGAAGTTCGCTCTCGCTACTGCTACCGCTCTGACCCTGGCCATGGGTGCTAACGTGGCCTTTGCTCAGACTTCCCAAGCTCCAATGACGCTGGCCGCTGGCGAAATGACCAAGGCTAAAGAATCCACTTCGGATACTTGGATCACCACCAAAGTCAAAGCTGACCTGCTGACAGAAAAAGGTATTCCTGGTTCGGACATCAAGGTTGAAACCAACAAAGGTGTGGTTTCCCTGTCTTCGACAGTTGCTATCTCTGACTCGCAGAAAGCCACTGCTGTAGCGATCACCAAGAAAATTAAAGGTGTGACTGCCGTTTCCGCTGACGGCCTGATGGCTGGCGGTGCTACTAAGGCAGACAACGTCGACAAAACCAAAAGCGCCGCAGCCGACGCCAAAGAGACCACTTCCGACACTTGGATTACCACCAAAGTGAAAGCTGACCTGGTAACCGAGAAAGGCATTCCTGGCACCGACATCAAAGTCGAAACTAACAAGGGCGTCGTTTCCCTGTCTTCGACTGCAGCCGTTACCGAAGCACAGAAAACTACCGCGGTGAATATCACCAAGAAAATCAAAGGCGTTAAAGCTGTATCGGCCGATGGCCTGAAAGCAGAGTAACGCTTAACGTTTCGTCTGAACTGGAAAGCGGCGGCTTAGGGTGAGTTAGATATCCACCCGATGCACCTCTGGAGTTCATGCGACCGACCACACGGATGTGGTCATTACAGGCCCCGGCACTTGTGTCGGGGCCTGTTCTATTCTGAGCAGAAACAAAATCTCCAGGCCGACCCAAAACAAAAGTGGGAGCTGGCTTGCCTGCGATAGCATCACCTCGACTCAACTGAATGACCGAGGTGTCTGCATCGCAGGTAAGCCAGCTCCCACATTTGCATGGTGCCGCTCAGGCGTTACTCAGCATCCAGATGCATCGGCGTCACCACCCGACCATCCTTCTGCGCCTGCCCCAGGTTGGCATCAATGAAGTACACCCGGTCATCTTCCAGTTGGCCCTTGTCCACCAAGTAGTCCTTGATGGCACTGGCACGATCTTGCCCCAGTTGGCGCAGCAAGACGTCACTGGCGCCCCAAAACTTGATCAAACCATCGCGCAGTTTGGCGCTGCGGTCATCGCTGCTCAGGTCTTTCCATTCGGCTGGTGGTTGTTGTTTCAGGCGGGTGCGGTAGATGCCCTCGAGCAACGGTGCCTTTTCCTTCTCTGGTACGACCAGCAAGGAGGCCTGGGCCGGAACCTTGTCGCCCCGGCGCTGGAGTATCTTGTAGTAGTTGTATTGGTATTCACGCTCCAGGCGCTCTGCGGCCAGGAACGGCCCGTCACTGCTGGCAGCCGCCGTGCCTTCGATTTCCAGGCGCAGGGTTGGGCGCTCTTTCAGCGCTTTGGCTAAGGTGTTCAGGGCGCCTTCGGCATCTTTGTTCAATTCGCTTGAGCCTGCGGCGAACGATACATTGCCGAGGTCTTCCGAGCCTCCGCCAGTCACCAGACCACCGATGAACTTGAACGGTGCAGTCGCCGCGCGCACGACCAGATTACGCAGTGTCTGCCACACGATTGGCATCACACTGAATTGCGGGTTATTCAAGTCGCCCGTCACGGGCAGCTCGATGGAGATCTTGCCGTCGGAGTCTTTGAGCAGGGCGATTGCCAGGCGAATCGGCAAATCCACGGCGTCGGCGCTGTCGACTTTCTCACCCAGTTGCAGTTGTTCAACCACCACTTTGTTTTCAGCCTTCAACTGGCCTTTGGTGATCACATAGTGCAGGTCAAGGTTAAGGCGGCCCTTGCGGATGCGGAAACCGGCGAACTTACCGGAGTATGGCGTCAATGTAGTCAGCTCGACGCGTTTGAAGCTGGTGGCGATATCCAGCGCCGCCATCGGATCAAACGGGTTTACGCTGCCTTTAATGGTCACTGGCGCATAGCGATCCACCTTGCCCTTGATGTCGACACTGGCCGGTTTGGCCTGGCGACTGTCAATGGTGCCGATCTGCCCGTTGAGCTGTTGAATGGCCGTGGCGAAGTTCGGTGTTAGGCTGAAATCGGCGAAGTTGGCCGAGCCGTCGTTGATAGCGATCTGGCCGATATGAATGCCCAGGGGCTTGTCTTTGCTGGCCGCTGGTGTGGCTGCTGACTTGGCACCGCTATTGGCTGGCTGTGGGATCAGCAAGTCGTCGATGTTGGTGGTGCGGTCATCGTTGATCATAAAGCGCGCGTACGGCTGCAGCAGGTTGACCTTGTCGATCGACAAGCTGTCGCCGTGTTGATAATTCACGCCTTCGAGCACCAGGCGCTGCCATTTGAGGAAGTCACGAGTCTTGAGCGTGTCCAAGGTGTGCAATTGATCAACCTGAGCGCGGCCGGTGATCTGGAGCGCCAATGGCTCAGTGCTTTTCAGGTTCACATCCAAGTGACTGCCGAGCATGCCGCTGCGCAGTTCCAGGCGAATAAATGGGCTGATATAGGATTGAGCGACCCGCAGGTCGATGTCCTGGGTATTCACTTTGAGTTTTGCACTGACAGGATTGAGGTTGACCTGACCGGTTGCCTGGATCTTGCCTTGCTTGCCCAGGCCGGTGTCGACCTTCAAGGTAAAGGGGCTTTGGTTGAGGCTGTCGAAGTTCTGCACGTCGACATTCAACGGGCCCAGTTCTAACGCCACTGCAGGTTTGACCTGACGGTCGGCCAAGTGCACCTGATAGTTACGCAGTTGCACATCTTTGAGCAGTACCTGCCAAGGTTTGCTTGGCGCTGCCGGAGGGGCTTTCGGGGAGTCGGCGGTGGCTGGCGCGGTAGCAGGTTCCGGCGCCTTGCCCGGCTTGCTCGGTTGGCTGGCGAACAGTTTCTGCCAGTCCAACTGCCCATCGGCCTCGCGGGCAGCCCAGGTTTCCAGCTTGTTGCTGCGAATCTTACCGACTACTACCTGCTGCTTGGCCAGGTCCACCGTGGTTTCGCTGACATCCAGGCGTTCCAGGCGCACCAACGGGCGGCCGTCCGGTGCCTTGATTGCAAATGGCGCGATGCTGGCGGCGGTGTTGGTCAGGTTCAGTTCGGTTTCTTTGGCCAGGCTGAATTTGTAGTCGGTGCTGAAATTCAGCACACCGTCTTCAAGCACCAACGGCACGGCGTCCCGCACATACGGCCACCAGGCTTTCATCTTGCCGTCGGTGACTTTCAGCGTGCCCTCGGACGTAATCGGTACCAGGCTGAAATTGCCTTTCCAGTCGATCTGCCCACCTTGAGGGCCGGCGGCCACCAGCGTCATGTTGGCATTGTCTTCTGGCAGCGTGCTGAGGTTTTTCAACTCAAAGTCGAGTTTGTCGTAGAGGAATTCGATGGGTTCGCTGGGGCGCAAATCTTGAAAATGCACGTAACCGCCGGCGAGCTTGATGCTGTCGATGCGCAACGGGAACGGCTTGGCGTTGGGGTCAGTCGGCGTGGGGTCACTTGGCGGCAGTTTGAATAACTGCGCCAGGTTCAGTTGGCCGGATTTATCGAACCGTAGCTCGGTCTTGGGCAGGTCCAACTGTACATCGGCCAGGTGCAGGGCGCGGGTCCATAGGCTGTCGATCTGCAGGTTGGCGTAGAGACGCTCGAAACCCACTTGTTCTTTGCCCGGTTCGCCTATCTTCAAGCCCCATGCCGTCACTTCCAGGCTGAAAGGGTTGAGCTCGATTCGCTCTATGCGTGCCGGCACCGTGGCGTAATTGGCCAACTGTTGGTTGGCAATGCGAAGGGCGATGCCCGGCAGAATCAGAAAGCCCAGCAAGCTGTACAGAGCCAGGGCGGTCAACAAGGCGCCAGCGGCGCGGATCAATCCTTTGGGCATGAGTAACGCCATCTATATCGAACAAGAGTGCCTTGGAGTATGGCACGGGATTTCGGTTCCGAAGTACCGGGCTGCTTGGGAAAAGTACTACAGCTGGAGGATCAGGGTTTTCAACGGCGGCTGCTGGTCCTGGGAAGGGAAGTCGGCTCCCGGGGTCATGATTTGCCAGTCGCGTACTGGGCGGCCGGCTTTCTCCGCGCAACGCAGTACCTGATCGCGCCAGTCATCCATGCTGACTTTCGCCAAGTTGTTGCAGCAGATCAGCACGCCACTGTCGGCGGTGGCCAGCAGCGCAGGCTTGAGCAGGCTCTGGTAGTCGCGCAGTAGGTCGACGGTGCCGAACGCGCTCTTGGCCCAGGCCGGTGGGTCGAGTAGCACCAGATCATATTGGCATTGCTCAAGGCGCGGATAGCTCGGCAGCTTTTGGCCGCGGCGCTGGGTGATTGGCAAGCCCGCCAGTTGGCGAATCGCGGGAAAGTAGTCGGATTGCACGAAATCCATGGTCGGCAAGTGTGGATTGAGCAGGCCGTTTTCGCGGCCTACCGCTAGGTTGCCCTCGGCAAAGTCCAAGTTGCACACCTCACGTGCGCCACCGGCTGCCGCGCTCAGGCCTACGCCACAGGTGTAGGCAAACAGGTTGAGCACACGCTTGCCGGCGCTGTGTTCCCTGACCCAGCCACGGGTGTTGCGCAGGTCGAGAAACAGCAGCGGGTCCTGCCCGGCATGGCGCCCGCGCACGCGGTAATTGAGGCCCCATTCGTGGCCGACCAAGTCTTCCAGTGCCTCCGGTTCAGCGCGGTACACGATGTCTTCACGGTCGATCCGTGAGTTGCCACGCGAGCGGTCGTTGTACACCAGCAGTAATTGCAGGCCCACGAACTGGTTTATCTGTTGGTGCAACTCCAGCAGCTCTGCTGTTTCCAGCGAGTGGTGGAAGCTTTGTACCAGCAGTTGCGGGCCGTAACGGTCGATGGTCAGGCCGCTGGCGCCTTCCTGGCTGCCGTGGAACAGTCGGTAGCAGTCGGTGCCCTGGGCATGCAGCTCGTTGATCAAATCTTGGCGATGATTGAGGGCGGCGCGCAGCGCCTGATTCAAGGGAGTCATGGAGCGCGCCTTGCTTGCGAGTAAATATGGGCGCGGAGTTTAACAGTTATGGGGCGCTGGCTACATCAACCCCATCCGCCGATGGGCGCGCTGCATCGAGCCATTGCGCATTGCCCAGCGCAGCAATGGCGCGCTGCGTTTGACCCCGGCGCGGACCATCTGGCGCTGCAGCGGGCTTTGGTGTTGTTCGAGCATGGTGCTTGCCCAATCCGGCAGCAGGTCTATGCCGGCCTGCATCATCAAGCTGCCAAAAGGTTTGGCCAATGTGCTGGGTGCGGGTGCATTGACCAGCAGGCGCAGCACCTCGCGACTACGCTCGTCACACAGCAGTTGCGGACGAATGCGTGCCAGGTAATCCGAAACTTCCTGCCGTGAACGCGGAACATGCCGAGCGCCCAAGCGCTCGGCGACCAAGGCGATTTCACTGTAATAACGGTCCTGGTCCCGACCCGAGAGGCTCGGGTTGCGATAGCGAAGGTGGGCCGCCAGGAAGTTGCTGACTTCCGCCACATGCACCCACGTCAGCAATTGCGGATCGCTGGCCGCGTATGGCCGTCCGTCCGGGGCATGCCCCGTCACTTTCAGGTGGATGGTGCGCACTTTTTCGATCAGCCATTCGGCGTCTTTGCGCGAACCGAAGGTGGTACCGGAAATAAATTGCGAGGTGCGCCGCAAGCGCCCGAGCATGTCCTGGCGAAAGCTGGAGTGGTCCCACACGCCAGCCAGGGCCAGCGGGTGCAAGGCTTGCAGCATCAACGCGCTGATACCGCCAATGAGCATGCTGCTGAAGTCACCATGCACTTGCCAACTGACCGAGTCCGGCCCGAACAGGCCTGGATCGCCCTTGGGGTTTTCCAGGTCCAACTGGCCCAGTGACAAGCCGGTAAGGCTCATCAACTGGGTTTCAATACGGCTGCGGATAAATTCCATGGTGACTCGGTGTTCCTAGCGGTTCAGGCGTTTGTCGATCAGGCCGTCGACGACGCTGGGGTCGGCCAGGGTTGAAGTATCACCCAAGCTGTCCAGTTCGTTGCAGGCGATTTTGCGCAAAATTCGCCGCATGATCTTGCCGGAGCGGGTTTTCGGAAGGGCCGGCGCCCATTGGATCAGTTCCGGTTTGGCAAAGCTGCCGATTTCCTTGCTGACCAGGTCCAGCAGGTGCTTTTTCAATGCATCGCTGGGCTCGACGCCATTCATTGGCGTGACGAAGGCATAAATCCCCTGGCCTTTGACATCGTGGGGGTAACCCACCACTGCGGCCTCGGCCACTTGGTCATGCAGCACCAGGGCGCTTTCGACTTCGGCGGTGCCGATACGGTGGCCGGACACGTTGATCACGTCATCGATGCGCCCGGTAATCCAGTAGTCGCCGTCTTCGTCGCGGCGTGCGCCGTCGCCGGTGAAGTAATAGCCGGGGTAGGGTTTGAAATAGGTGTCGATCATGCGTTGCGGGTCGCCGTAGACGCTACGAATCTGCCCGGGCCAGCTGGCTTTGATCGCCAGTACGCCACTGCCGGCGCCACTGATTTCTTTGCCTTGCTCATCCAGCAGCACGGGCTGTACGCCAAACATCGGTTGGGTCGCGCAACCTGGCTTGATCCGCTGGGCGCTGACCAATGGGCTGAGCATGATGCCGCCGGTTTCGGTCTGCCACCAGGTATCGACAACCGGGCAGCGTTGTCCGCCCACGGCGTTGAAGTACCAGTCCCAGGCTTCCGGGTTGATCGGCTCGCCGACGCTGCCCAACAGGCGCAAGCTGGCGCGGGAGGTAGTCTCCAATGGACCGTGGCCCTCACGCATCAGGGCGCGTAGCGCGGTGGGCGCGGTGTAGAAGATATTCACCTGATGTTTGTCGATCACTTGCCAGAAGCGCGAGCTGTCCGGGTAGCTCGGTACGCCTTCGAACATCAGCGAGGTGGCGCCATTGGCCAGCGGGCCATACACGATGTAGCTGTGCCCGGTAACCCAGCCTACGTCGGCGGTGCACCAGAACACTTCGCCGTCGCGGTAATCGAGCACGTATTTGAAGGTCATCGCCGCTTGTAATAGATAGCCGCCGGTGGTGTGCAGCACGCCTTTGGGTTTACCGGTGCTGCCCGAGGTGTAGAGGATGAACAGCGGGTCTTCTGCGTCCATCGGCTCGGGCCTGCAGTCGTCGCTGGCGGCATCCAAGGCTTGCTGGTACTTGAGGTCGCGGTCTTTGACCCAGATAAGATCGGCCCCTGTACGCTCCACCACCAACACCGTGCTGACGTTCGGGCAACTGGCCAAGGCCTTGTCGACGTTCTTTTTCAACGCCACCGGCTTGCCGCCGCGCACGCCTTCATCGGCCGTGATCACGGTGCGGCAGTCGGCGTCGAGAATGCGGTCGCGCAGGGCGTCCGGTGAGAACCCACCAAACACCACCGAGTGCACCGCGCCAATGCGCGTACAGGCCAGCATTGCGTAGGCCGCTTCCGGGATCATCGGCATATAGATGCACACCCGGTCGCCTTTCCTCACGCCACGGCTTTTCAGCACATTGGCCAGGCGGCTGACGTTTTGATGCAGTTGGCGGTAAGTGATTTTGGAAGATTTTGCCGGATCATCGCTTTCCCAGATAAAGGCAGGCTGATCGGCGCGTTGCGTCAGGTGCCGGTCGATGCAGTTGTAGCTGACATTCAGTTGGCCGCCGGCAAACCATTGGGCCGCGCCGGTCTTGATGTCTGACTGCTGGACGGTGTGCCAGGGTGTTATCCAGTCGAGAAAGCCCTTGGCCTGTTCGGCCCAGAAGGTGTCAGGCTGCTCAATGGATTGGCGATAGAGGCGCTGGTAGTCGGTTTGACTGAGCTGCGCGGCAAGACGGACGGCATCGGCGGCGGGAAACGTGCTGATATCGAACATGAGCGGTCCTTATTCTTGTTTTCGGGACAAGGCATAAAGATGCACGCTGTAGGGAGAGGGTTCAAGGCCAACGTCCAAACGGACGTTGGCCTTGGTGTACCGGCTTCAGCCGCGGTGACGACCGCGGAAGTAGTTGATCAGGCCTTGGGTCGACGCATCGTCAGCCAGGGTTTCTTCGGCGCCGGTCAGGCGGTTGTAAACGCCCTTGCCCAGTTCCTTGCCCAGCTCCACGCCCCATTGGTCAAAGGCGTTGATGCCCCAGATCACACTTTGCACGAACACTTTGTGCTCATACATGGCCACCAGCGCGCCGAGGCGACGTGGGCTGATGCGCTCCACCACCAGGGTGTTGCTCGGACGGTTGCCCGGGATCACCTTGTGCGGTGCCAGCTTCTGTACCTCGGCTTCCGGCATGCCCTTCTCGCGCAGTTCGGCTTCGGCTTCGCTGCGGGTCTTGCCGAGCATCAGGGCCTGGCTTTGGGACAGGCAGTTTGCGTAAAGCCACTGGTGGTGGTCGGAGACCGGATTGAAGCTGACGATCGGCACGATGAAGTCGGCCGGGATCAGTTGGGTCCCTTGGTGCAGCAACTGGTGGTAGGCGTGCTGACCGTTGCAACCTACACCGCCCCAGATAACCGGGCCGGTATCGGTGGAAACCGGCGTGCCGTCCTGGCGCACGCTCTTGCCGTTGGATTCCATGTCCAGCTGTTGCAAGTGTTTGGTGATGTTACGCAGGTAGTGGTCGTACGGCAGGATCGCATGGCTCTGCGCGCCCCAGAAGTTGCCGTACCACACGCCCAAGAGGCCCAGTAGTACAGGCATGTTCTGTTCGAACGGAGCGTTCTGGAAATGCTGGTCCATGGTGTAGGCGCCGGACAGCAGTTCCTTGAAGTTGGACATGCCGATGGCCAGGGCGATTGGCAAGCCGATGGCCGACCACAGCGAGTAACGGCCGCCGACCCAGTCCCACATCGGAAAGATGTTTTCTTCGCGGATACCGAAGGCCACGGCCGCCGCGTTGTTGCTCGAGACGGCGATAAAGTGGCGGTACAGTTCGGCTTCCGAGCCACCCTGGGCCAAGTACCAAGCGCGCGCGGCCTGGGCGTTTTTCAGGGTTTCCAGGGTGTTGAAGGATTTCGACGAGACGATGAACAGCGTGGTCTCGGCGCGCAGCTTCATGGTCAGCTCGTGGAATTCGCTGCCGTCGATGTTCGCCAAGTAGTGGCAGCGCACGCCTTTATGGGCGTAGGACAACAGTGCCTCAGAGACCAACTCCGGGCCGAGGAACGAACCACCGATGCCGATGTTCACCACGTCAGTGATCGGCTTCTCGGTGTAGCCACGCCACAGGCCATCGTGGATCCGGCCCACGAGGTCGGTGATCTGGTTCAGCACTTTGTGCACGTCCGGCATGATGTTCACGCCGTTGACCGATAGCTTGTCACCTACGGGGCGGCGCAAGGCGGTGTGCAGAGCCGGGCGGCCTTCGGAGGAGTTGACCGGTTCGCCGGCGTAGAGCGCGTCGATCGCGGCTTTAAGGTCGACTTCCTTGGCCAGCGCCACCAGCAGGTCGCGGGTTTCGGTGGTGATCAGGTTTTTCGAGTAATCGAGGAAAAGCCCGCAACTGCTCAAGGTGAACTCGGAAAAGCGCTGGGGATCGGCATTGAACGCCTCGCGCATGCTGAAATCCTGCATGGCTTGGCGATGTTTGTTGAGCGCTTGCCAAGCGGGCAGAGCGGTAACGTCATGAGGAGTGCGGTAATACGCCATCGCTGCGGGTTTCCTTTTTATTACGGGGGACTTGCCTTTAGGACACTTCTAAATCCGGAACGTCCAGTCTTTGATCAAGCGTTGGGTTCCGGTCAGCACCAACAATGGCGCAGGGCGTTTACATTAAACCTAGCGTGTCGATATGTCTTGGCTTTGTCTGCGCTGTGGCCGGTACTTTTTTATACCGGCACAGCGGGGAGGGCAACAGGTGCAGTGTTTTTTCAGTGAGAAAGGCGGGGGGTCAGGCCAGGTTCAGGTGCAGGTTATCGATCAGGCGAGTCGCCCCCAGATACGCGGCAACCAGGATCACCACGTCGAGATCCTCAGCCGTGGCCGGGCGCAAATGCACGCCTTGGCGCACTTCGAGGTAATCCATGCGCAGGCCAGCGGCTTCGATGTGCTGGATTTGCTCGGCACGCAGCTTGGCGAAATCGTGGTCACCGGCTTTGATCGCCGCGGCGATCTGGCTGAGGCTGCGGTACAGCACCGGGGCGATGGCACGCTGCTCGTCGGTGAGGTAGCCGTTGCGCGATGACAGCGCGAGGCCGTCAGCGGCACGTACGGTCGGCTCGCCGATGATCTGGATTGGCATGTTCAGGTCATGCACCATGGCGCGGATCACCGCCAGTTGCTGGTAATCCTTCTGGCCAAACACGGCCATGTCCGGCTGGACCATGTTGAACAGCTTGCTCACCACTGTGGCCACGCCTTCGAAGTGCCCGGGGCGGCTGGCGCCGCATAGGCCTTCGGACAGTTGCGGAACACTGACGCGGGTCTGGCCGGTCATGCCGCCGGGGTACATTTCTTCGACGGTCGGCGCGAACAGCAGGTTGCAACCGGCTTGCAGCAGCTTTTCCTGATCGGCCGCCAGCGTGCGTGGGTACTTGTCCAAATCTTCGCCTGCGCCGAATTGCAGCGGGTTGACGAAGATGCTCGCTACCACGAAATCTGACTGTTGCGCGGCCTTGGTCACCAGGGTGGCGTGGCCGCTGTGCAGGTTGCCCATGGTGGGGACAAAGCCTATGCGTTTGCCGGCACTGCGTGCGTGGGCGACGGCGGAACGTAGTTCTCGTACGGTCTTAACGGTGTTCATGCAGAAAATCCGTGTTCGGCGCCTGGGAAAGTCACGGCTTTGACCTCGCTGACGTAAGCGCTCAAGGCAGCCTGGATGCTGTCTTGGCCAGCCATGAAGTTTTTCACGAATTTCGGCGCACGGCCGGTCAGCGACAAGCCGAGCATGTCGTGCAACACCAGAACCTGGCCATCGGTATCGGCACCTGCGCCAATGCCGATCACCGGCACTTTGACGGCCTGCGTGATCTCAGCAGCCAGTTCGCTCGGCACGCACTCCAGCACGATCATCGCAGCCCCGGCTTGTTCCAGGGCGATGGCATCCGCACGCATCTGGCGCGCCTGGGCTTCATTACGGCCTTGTACTTTGTAGCCGCCGAGGATGTTCACCGACTGCGGTGTCAGGCCCATGTGCGCACACACCGGCACACCGCGCTCAGCCAGTAAACGGATCGGCTCGGCGAGCCACACGGCACCTTCGACTTTGATCATGTGCGCACCGGCTTGCATCAGTTTGCCGGCGTTTTGAAAGGTCTGTTCGAGGGTGGCGTAACCCATGAACGGCAGGTCAGCGATGATGAAGGCGCCGTCGTTACCGCGCTTGACGCTGGCCGTGTGGTAGGCGAGTTCATCAGTGGTGACGGGCAGGGTGCTGTCATTCCCTTGCAAAACCATGCCGAGGGAGTCACCCACCAGCAGCACCTCGACGCCGGCCTGGCAACAGGCCTGGGCGAAGGTGGCGTCATAGCAGGTCAGCATGGCGATTTTTTCACCTTTGAGCTTGAGGCTCTGCAAGGTGGTCAGGGTAATGTCTGGCATGAAAAGGGTCCTCGTTCAGGCGCTTGGAAACAGCGAGTAACGCGCGTGAGTCTTCGTTTATACAGGCGCACTGTCTTGAGAGCAGTGCTTATAAGGCCTGGATTGCGCCCTTCAGCGCCGGTTGGCGGCAGCGGGACGCCTATAGTCGTGATGAGGGCTCGGTAAGTCAATTGGATGTGTTACCGCATTGTTACGGTCGGGGTGTTACCGCTGTTACTGATGCGATTCAGCAGGTCCACCGGTGCATTCAAAGGCGCCGCAGCTCCCACATCATCGTGTCAGGCCTACGGCAGGCGTTCCAGGCCAACAAACGGGCACGCGTCCAGCAGGTCACTCAGCAAGCGCCCATCGGCCAGTTGCAGGCCGGCGGGAGCCAGTTCTGCCAGCGGGTAAAGCACGAATGCACGCAGGTGCATTTGATAGTGCGGCACCTTCAGGCGCGGCTCATCGATCAGCCGGTCGCCGAATACCAGGATGTCCAGGTCCAGGGTGCGTGGGCCCCAACGCTCAAGGCGCTCGCGGCCCTGGCCGTTTTCGATGGCTTGCAGCGCATCGAGCAGTTCCAGTGGCGCGAGGCTGCTGTCCAGGGCCGCGACCGCGTTGGTGTAGCGCGGTTGGCCCGGTAGCAGCGAATCACTTTGATAGAAGGCGGAAACGCCCACGAGGGTGGTGCCTGGCAATAACGCCAACGCTTGGACGGCGCTGCGCAATTGCTGGTCGGGGGCCGCGAGGTTGCTGCCCATGCCGATGTAGATGCGTTCCACGTTTATTCGCCCGCAGCGCCCGAGGCATCGGCAGACGTGCGTTTACGCTTGCTTGAGCTACGACGACGCTTTTTGGGACCATCGCCAGCGCCATCGCCTTTGCTGCCAAGGTCACGAATCATGTCGCGGCGTTGGCTGTCATTGGCGTCCTGGTAATCGGTCCACCATTCACCCAGGCCGTCGGTCTGCTCGCCCGCGCTTTCGCGCAGCAGCAGGAAATCGTAGCCGGCACGGAAGCGCGGGTTGTCCAGCAGCAGGTCGGCGCGTTTGCCGCTGCGCCGTGGCAGGCGCTCCTGCATGTCCCAAATCTCGCGGATCGGCATGGTGAAGCGTTTTGGAATAGCAATGCGCTGGCACTGTTCAGCGATCAGCTCGTGAGCGGCCTCTTGCATGGCCGGAATCGGCGGCATGCCACGGTCTTGTAAGCGCAGTACACGCTTGGGCAGGGCTGGCCACAACAAGGCGGCGAACAGGAACGCCGGGGTCACCGGTTTGTTCTGTTTGATGCGCAAGTCCGTGTTGATCAAGGCTTCGCTGATCAGCGTGTGCGTATACGTCGGGTTGTATTCCAGGGCCTCGGCGCTGGCCGGGAACAACGGGTCGAACAACTGCAGGTCGACAAGCATTTCGAAGGTATCGGCGGCATATCCCGAGAGGAATAGCTTGAGCACTTCTTCAAACAGGCGCGCCGAAGGAATCTCCCGCAGCATCGGTGCCAGTTCGCGAATCGGTGCGGCGGTGTGTTTCTCGATACCGAAGTTCAGCTTGGCGGCAAAGCGCACCGCACGCAGCATGCGCACCGGGTCTTCCTGGTAGCGCTGGGTCGGGTCGCCGATCAAGCGGATCAGGTTGTTGCGAATGTCGTGTACGCCGTTGGCGTAATCGAGGATGCGCTCGCTGACCGGGTCGTAATACAAGGCATTGATGGTGAAGTCGCGACGTTGCGCGTCTTCTTCCAGGGTGCCGTAGACGTTGTCGCGCAGGATGCGGCCGCTCTCGTTGCGGGAAGACTGGTTGGTGTCTTCCTCTTCATCGTTTTGCGGGTGGCCGGCGCGGAAGGTCGCGACCTCGATGATTTCGCGACCGAAGTGGATATGCACCAATTTGAAGCGGCGACCGATGATTCGCGCATTGCGAAACTCGGCACGCACCTGCTCGGGCGTGGCACTGGTGGCGACGTCGAAATCCTTAGGTGTGATATTGAGCAACATGTCACGTACGCAGCCACCCACCAGATAAGCCTGGTAGCCAGCGTTCTGCAAACGTTCGACGATGTTCACCGCATAACGGCTGAATTGAGCACGCTGCAATGAATGCTGATTGCTGTTAAGCACTTCAGGCGTGCTGCGAATGTGTTGCGTACGACGCAAGGGAGAACGGAATGACTGGAACAACTTCTTCAGCATGGGATGCACTGTTTGAAGGAATGTTCGGCCATAACGAAGAATGACCGCATGATGGGCCGGGATTCTAGCATTTAGTCGAGGGATGGTGTAGGAACAAGCTGCAGGCATTGCGCCATAAGCTTAAAAGAAGCGAAGAGCTGGACAAATCCCGGAAACTACAAGGGGAGCCGAAGCTCCCCCAGAAGTAGTTGCGTGCTCTATTTTTATTATTGATTTCGGGCTTCTTGTTTTTGTTGATCGCCCTCGCCATGAAGCTTTACCTTCAAGACACTCCCAATCGGGAGTCAAGAGCAAACGGATTGCTTTGGTCGCTGTGTTGCTGATCTACGATCCAACCAGTTCAGGCTCTGCCTTAGGACAGTTTTTGTTGTTCTCGGCCTGGTTGCGGGGCAAGCCCAAGATGCAACGCCTCTCCAAAAGAATCAATTAGCTGCGCCTCCGCCGTGTTGTTTTTATTATGCGTGAGTCGATTCGTCTTATTTTTATTGTCTGGTACTAAGCTTGTTATTGTTTTTGTACTAAGCATATAGCAGGGTGCGTGCCAACTTTTGTGCCGCCCAGCAAAACCGGGAGGTTGAAGCGCTTTCAGGTTTTTTGGAGGCCAAAAAAAGCCGGGGCTTCGTTACCGTAAGCCCCGGCTTTTGTTACGCGAAAAAGCTGCGGTAACAGTTTTTTCACATCTGAGGGTGTTACCTGTGGGGGCGCCCCCTCAACTCTCGCTGGTCACCCCAGTCTTGCGTCGCGGAATACCCAGACGTTGGCGACGCTCCCACAAGCACTTGCGGCTCACGCCTAGTTTGCGGGCCAGCTCGGTCTCGGTCATGTGGTCCTGATGCTCAAGGACGAAGTGCTGGAAGTAATCTTCCAGTGACAAGTCCTCGGTCGGCTCATGGCTGGTATTGCTAGCGCCGCCCTGTTGCGGTGCCAAGCCGATGAAATCGTCGTCTTCCAGGTCACTGAGCTCAATGTCGATGCCCAGCAGTTCGGCGGAAATTTCCGCGCTCTCCGACAGAATGACCGCTCGCTCGACCGCATTCTCCAGCTCTCGCACGTTGCCCGGCCACGAGTAGTGCCGAATCGCCTGCTCGGCGTCCGGGGCAAACGTGAGGTCGGTACGGTTGATGCGCGCGCTCTGGCGCAACAGGAAGGCGCTGGCGATCTCGTTGACGTCGGCGCCACGCTCACGCAGGGCCGGCAGTTTGAGAGCAATCACGTGCAGGCGGTAATACAAGTCTTCACGGAACTGGCCGATTTTAGCCAGGCTCTTCAGGTCACGGTGGGTCGCTGCGATCAAGCGAACATCGACCTTTTGCGATTGCACCGAACCTACGCGGCGAATTTCGCCTTCCTGCAGCACGCGCAGCAAACGTGCCTGGGCTTCCAGGGGCAGTTCGCCGATTTCGTCGAGGAACAAGGTGCCGCCGTCCGCCGCTTCGACCAGGCCCGCACGCCCGGCGCTGGCGCCGGTAAACGCGCCTTTTTCGTGGCCGAACAGCTCGGACTCGATCAGGGATTCAGGGATTGCCGCGCAGTTCACCGAAATCATTGGCGCCTTGGCGCGCTTGGACAGGTTGTGCAGGGCGCGGGCCACCAGTTCTTTACCGGTGCCCGACTCGCCTTGGATCAATACATTGGAGTCGGTTGGCGCCACTTTGCGGATTTTGCTGTACAGGTCTTGCATGGGTGGGCAGGAGCCGATGATGCCGATTTCGCCATTGCTGTTGTCAGCGCCTGGCTTATCCGCACCGTTGGCAGCCTTTCCGGCGGGCCGCTGTTCGGCGGGCGCACCTCTGGCTGACTGATGGTCGCGCAGGATACGGGCCACGGCCTGGAGCATCTCGTCGTGGTCGAAAGGCTTGGCGATGTAGTCCACCGCGCCCATCTTCATCGAGTCCACGGCTGAGCGCAGGCTGGCGTAGCTGGTCATGATCAGCACCGGCGTGCCCTGGCCAAGCTTAATCAGCTCAGTGCCTGGCGCGCCCGGCAGGCGCAGGTCGCTGACAATCAGGTCGAACGTGGGAATGCTGAATCGCTCTTGGGCTTCCTGCACCGAGCCGGCTTCGCTGACCTGGTACTGATTACGTTCAAGCAGGCGACGCAAGGCAGAGCGGATAATTGTTTCGTCTTCGACGATCAAAATGTGCGGCATTGATTCAACTCTCTCGACGGTCTCAGTTCACAGCGGACGTCGCTTCGACATGACGCGGCAAGGTCACCCGAATACGGGTGCCGCGTTGGCTTTCGGTGTCAGCCGGGCTGTCGATGGTGATTTGTCCATAATGCTCTTCAACGATGGAATAGACCAGTGCAAGGCCCAGACCAGTACCTTCGCCTGGGTCCTTGGTGGTGAAGAAGGGTTCGAACAATCGGTCCATGATGTTCTGTGGAATACCGCTGCCTTCGTCCTCCACGATCAGATCGATCGTGTGCTCGAAAGCCTCGCTCTTGACGCGTACCGCACTGTGCGGCGGGGAAGCGTCGCGGGCGTTGGACAGCAGGTTGATCAGCACCTGCGCCAAGCGTTGGGAGTCGCCGTCGACCCAGTGGTCCGGGTCGCACAAATTGAAGAACTGTACTTCGAAATTGCGTCGGTTCAAGGCCAGCAGCCCAATAGCATCCTGCGCGACTTCGGCCAGGCACACGGCCTCGTCCTGGTTCTGGTGAGCGCCGGCATGGGCGAAACTCATCAACGACTGCACGATGCGTGAAACGCGCTTGGTCTGCTCAAGGATCTGCTCGCTGATTTCGGTGATTTCGCCGTCCTCTTCACGCTCTTCGCGCAGGTTCTGCGCCAGGCACGCGATACCGGTGATCGGATTGCCAATCTCGTGGGCCACACCCGCCGCCAGGCGGCCAATACTGGCCAGACGCTCGGAGTGCACCAGTTTGTCTTCGAGCATTTGCGTGTCGGTCAAGTCCTCGACCAGCAGCACCAGGCCGCTGTTGCCGGGCGCCAACGGCTCGTCGATGGCAGCTTTGTGCAGGTTGAGCCAGCGGGTCTGGCCGTCGAGCGCCAGGTGTTGTTTGTGCAAATGCTCGTCGGGCAGGTTGATAAAGCCTTGCAGCAGTTCTTTCCATGGATCGCCCAAGGTATTCAGGCGCGAGCCCACTACCCGCTGGGCGGCAATGCCGGTGAGTTCTTCCATGGCTTTGTTCCACATTAGGATCTCTTGATCCTTGGCCAGGGAACACACGCCCATCGGCAGTTCCTGCAGGGTCTGGCGATGGTAGCGACGCAATGCATCGAGTTCGGCGGCAAGACCGGTGAGGCGTGAGTGGTAGTCCTCCAGCCGACTCTCGATGAAATGGATGTCTTCGGTGACATAGTTCTCGCCGCCGGCCTTGTAGGGCAAGAACGTTTCGACCATGTCTTGGGACACGCTCGGCCCCATCAACCCGGACAGGTTGGCCTCGATACGGTCGCGCAAGCGGCGCAGCGCGTACGGTCGGCGCTCGTCGAACGGCAAATACAAGTCGCGGAGCGCTTGTTCGACTTCCTTTTGCGCGGCTTTTGCACCCAGTGGCTTGGCCAGTTGCGTGGCGAACTCCTGGGGCGAAGCGGCATGCAATTCGCGGCGTTGTGGGCGGCGCACGTTATCCACCGCGCAGGCTTCGGCCGCGCTGGTTTCTTCGGGGCTGGCGTTGGTGAACAGCGAGATCAAGGTGAACATCAATACGTTGGCCGCCAGTGAAGCAATGGCCGCCATGTGCCAGCTGGTGTCGTCCAGCACGTAAATCATGTTCAGCAGTGGGATGTAGAAACCCTGTAAGTTGCCGACCAGCGGCAGCAGCATGGTGACCATCCACACCAGGATTCCCGCCAACAGGCCGGCGATAAAGCCGCGCCGATTAGCGGTCGGCCAGTACAGCACCGACAGCACGCCCGGTAAGAACTGCAAGGTGGCGACGAACGCGACGATGCCGAGGTTGGCCAAGTCTTGCCCGGCGCCCAGCAGCAGGTAGAAGCCATAGCCGGCCATGATGATCGCGACGATCAGCGCGCGGCGCGTCCATTTCAGCCAGCGGTAGATATTGCCTTCAGCCGGCGGCTGATACAGCGGCAGCACTAGATGATTGAGTGCCATGCCCGACAGCGCCAGCGTGGTCACGATGATCAAGCCACTGGCTGCCGACAAACCGCCGACGTAAGCCAGCAACGCCAGGGATTTGCTATTGGCGGCAATGCCGACGCCGAGGGTGAAGTATTCCGGGTTGGTGGTCGCTCCCAGCTTGAGGCCGGCCCACAGGATCAACGGCACTGCCAGGCTCATCAGCAGTAGGAACAGCGGAAGGCCCCAGCTGGCGCTGACCAGTGAGCGCGGGTTGAGATTCTCGGTGAATGTCATGTGGTACATGTGCGGCATCACAATCGCCGAGGCGAAGAACACCAGCAACAGCGTGCGCCATGGGCCTTCCTGCAACGGTGTGTGCAGGGCGGCGAGGGCGGTCTGGTTTTGCAGCAGCCACAGTTCCAGCTGTTGCGGACCGTCGAACACGCCGTAGAGTGCGTACAGGCCGACACCGCCGATGGCGATCAGCTTGATCACCGACTCGAAGGCAATCGCGAATACCAGGCCTTCGTGTTTTTCACGGGTGGCGATATGGCGTGAACCGAAGAAAATCGTGAACAGCGTGATCAACGCGCAGAAGGCCAGCGCGACGCGATGCTGCACAGGCTCGCGGGTGAGGATGCTGATGGAGTCCGCCACGGCCTGGATTTGCAAGGCCAGCAGCGGCAGCACGCCGAGCAGCATGAAAATCGTGGTCAGCGCGCCGGCCCAGGTGCTGCGAAAGCGGAAGGCAAAAAGGTCTGCCAGGGATGACAGCTGGTAGGTACGGGTGATTTTCAGGATCGGGTACAGCAACACCGGCGCCAGCAGGAATGCGCCGGACACCCCGAGGTAACTGGAAAGAAAGCCGTAGCCGTACTGATAGGCCAGGCCGACGGTGCCATAAAACGCCCAGGCGCTGGCGTAGACGCCCAAGGACAAGGTGTAGGTCAACGGATGGCGAATGATCGCCCGCGGAATCATTCCGCGCTCACTGATCCAGGCCACGGCGAACAGTGCAGCCAGGTAGGCGGCGCTGATCAGCAGCATCTGGGTGAGGCTAAAGCTCATCGGCATCTTTTTGGCTCTGCAGGATGAAGGTCACGACGATCAGGATCAGCCACAGCAGATAAGGGCGATACCAGGCGCCTGTGGCGTCTATCCACCAATCCATGATGGCGGGGGAAAACAGGTAGATCCCGACGACCAGCAGCAGGACCAATCGATAGATGTACATGTTGGCCTCTGATTAAAAAACTGCGGCGATGGTAACGGATGGCTGGCAACCTGCAAGCGCCTTCAGCTCAATTGCGCTTCGGGCAGCGTGAGTGTGCGCGGGATTCTGGTGGCGTCCCAGTGCGCAATGCCCCAATCCAGCAGTTCCCGCGGGCTGGCGTACAGCAGTTCAGCACCGCCCGATTGACCGAGTGCGCGCAATGCCCTTAACAGCAAAGGCGTGGCTTGGTCAGGTGTCAACGGCGGTGAACGGTAGGTTTTGCCCAGCTTGTTACCGTCCGGCTGGACGATCAGCGGCACGTGCAGATAGCGCGGTTGGCGCAAGCCCAGCAGTTCTTGAAGGTACAGCTGGCGCGGCGTTGAATCGAGCAGGTCGGCGCCGCGCACGATATCGGTCACACCTTGCCAGGCATCGTCGAGCACTACGGCCAATTGATAGGCATACAGGCCGTCGCGGCGACGGATGACGAAATCGCCTACATCACGGCCCAAGTGCTGCCGGAATTCGCCCTGTACGCGGTCGGTGAAGTGATATTCCAGCTCAGGCACGCGCAGGCGGATGGCTGCGTCGTGCTGGTCATGCCCGGCGTTGCGGCACAAACCCGGGTAAATTCCCTGGTAGGGTTCCAGTTGTTTGCGCGAACAGGTGCAAGCGTAGGCCAAGCCGTGGTTGAACATGTCGTTGAGGACTTTGGCGTACGCGTCATGCCGCTCGCTTTGCCGGACCCGTTCGCCGTCCCATTCGAAGCCGTAGCTTTCCAGCGCGTGCAGAATCGCTGCTTGGGCGCCGGGCTCTTCGCGGGGTGGGTCGAGGTCTTCCATGCGCATCAGCCAGCGGCCGTGGTTGGCGCGGGCATCGAGGTAGGAGGCGAGGGCGGCAACCAGCGAGCCGAAATGCAAATGGCCGCTGGGCGTTGGGGCGAAACGCCCGATATAGGTAGAGGCTGTCATGGGCCGGATACTACTGGAAAAACGGTAAACGCCAGAAACAAAAATAGGGCGTTTGCACGCCCCATTCGTTCAGCCCGGCAGGATTACTTGCCGACCTGTTTTTCCTTGATTTCAGCCAAGGTCTTGCAGTCTACGCATAGGTCCGCGGTTGGGCGGGCTTCCAGGCGGCGAATACCAATCTCGACGCCGCAGGATTCGCACCAGCCATATTCCTCGTCTTCGATCAGTTGCAGCGTTTTGTCGATTTTCTTGATCAGCTTGCGTTCACGATCACGGGCGCGCAGTTCGAGGGCGAATTCCTCTTCCTGGCTGGCACGGTCTGCCGGGTCCGGGAAGTTGGCGGCTTCGTCCTTCATGTGGTCAACGGTACGGTCGACCTCTTGCATCAAGTCCTGCTTCCACTTTTGCAGGATCTTGGTGAAGTGCTGGCGCATGGGCTTGCCCATGTATTCCTCACCTTTCGTTTCGACGTAAGGTGTGAAGCCACTGAGGCTCTGCTGCTGTTGCTTTGCTTGGGTGGACATGAATAGACCGCCTCTCACTCTTCTAATCCATTGCGCAGGATTGCAACGTCACCGACACCTGCCGGCCCTGCGGCTGCAAGCGGGCGAACTTACCAGATAGATTCAGGGGGCGCCACTCCCGGTTGTCGAGGTCCAACGCGGCGGGGTTGCAAACAGCAGCAGCCCGCCATGGCTGGGTATAGCTCGTCTCGAATGTTGATTTTAGTCGTTTTGCAAGCGCGTGCTGGGTTCATCGTGGACGGCCGAGCAGGCAATAGAGCATGTTTTACCGTGAGGGTTCGGTAGAATCCAAATTTTGTCCTAACCGTTAAGGAAGGCTAATGGCTCAGCCCTACAGTGCGCGCAGTCGCGCCATCGAACCGTTTCATGTCATGGCGTTGCTGGCGCGAGCCAATGAGCTGCAGGCAGCCGGCCATGATGTGATCCATCTGGAGATCGGTGAGCCGGACTTCACCACCGCCGAGCCGATCATCCAGGCCGGCCAGGCGGCGTTGGCCAGCGGTAAAACCCGTTACACCGCGGCCCGTGGGCTGCCCGAGTTGCGCGAGGCCATCAGCGGGTTTTACCAGCAGCGCTATGGGCTGAGCATTGATCCTGGGCGCATCCTGATTACGCCCGGTGGCTCTGGCGCCTTGCTGCTGGCTAGCAGCTTGCTGGTCGATCCCGGCAAACATTGGTTGCTCGCCGATCCAGGCTACCCCTGCAACCGGCATTTCCTGCGCTTGGTGGAAGGCGCGGCGCAACTGGTGCCGGTTGGCCCTGAAGTACGCTATCAACTGACCGCCGATCTGGTGACCAAGCATTGGGACCAGGACAGCGTGGGCGCGCTGGTCGCGTCTCCGGCTAACCCGACTGGCACCATTCTCACGCGGGACGAGTTGGCGGGGTTGTCGAGCGCAATCAAGGCCCGTAACGGTCACTTGGTGGTAGACGAGATCTATCACGGCCTTACTTACGGCACCGACGCCGCCAGCGTGCTGGAAGTCGATGACGACGCGTTCGTCTTAAATAGTTTTTCGAAGTATTTCGGCATGACCGGCTGGCGCCTCGGTTGGTTGGTGGCGCCTCCTGACGCCGTAGGCGAATTGGAGAAGCTGGCGCAGAACCTCTACATCAGCGCGCCGAGCATGGCCCAGTACGCGGCGTTGGCCTGTTTTACCCCACAGACCTTGAGCATTCTGGAAGAGCGCCGCGCCGAATTCGGCCGCCGTCGCGACTTCCTGCTGCCCGCCCTGCGCGAGTTGGGCTTCGGCATTGCCGTAGAGCCGGAAGGCGCGTTCTACTTGTATGCCGATATCAGCGCGTTCGGCGGTGATGCCTTCGCGTTCTGCGGTCATTTCCTCGAAACCGAACATGTAGCCTTCACGCCGGGGCTGGATTTCGGCCGCTATCAAGCCGGTCACCATGTGCGTTTTGCCTACACGCAAAACCTCGATCGGCTACAGCAGGCGGTGGAGCGCATCGCCCGTGGTTTGCGGAGCTGGCAAGGCTGATGCGATTTCATCCTCCTCTCGAAGAAGCGCGGCTGATTCGCCGCTACAAGCGTTTTCTCACCGATATCGAAACCGTTAACGGCGAGTTGCTGACTATTCACTGCCCGAATACCGGTTCGATGCTCAATTGCATGGTGGAGGGCGGCCAGGTCTGGTTCAGTCGCTCCACCGACCCCAAGCGCAAATTGCCAGGCACATGGGAGATTGCCGAAACGCCCCAGGGCCGGCTGGCGTGCGTCAACACGGCGCGCGCCAATCAGTTGGTTGAGGAGGCATTGCATGCCGGGGTCATCACCGAGCTCAACTGCTTTACCGCCTTGAAGCGCGAAGTGCCTTACGGTCAGGAGAAAAGCCGCATCGATTTTCGCCTGGACTACCCGCAAGGCGCTGCGTATGTCGAAGTCAAAAGCGTGACTCTGGGCTTTGATGGCACGGCGGTGGCAGCTTTCCCCGACGCTGTGACCCTGCGCGGCGCCAAGCACTTGCGTGAGCTGGCACACCTGGCGCGCGATGGCGTGCGAGCGGTGCAGTTGTATTGCGTCAACCTGTCAGGGATCGAAGCGGTGCGCCCGGCCGTGGAAATCGACGCCGGTTACGCGGCAGCCTTGCGTGAGGCTAAGGCTGCTGGCGTGGAGGTGCTGGCCTACGGTGTACAGGTCACGGCTGAGGAAATTTACGTCGACCGCCGCTTGGATGTGCTGATCGGCGACTAGAGTTCCACCCACAAGCCCTGCGCGTCTTCGCGGCCGGGCAGGGCGGTGAGGCTTTGGCCCGCGCAAGGGCCGGCGATGCATTCGCCGCTCTCGATCAGGAATAATGCGCCGTGGGTGGCGCACTGGATCAGGCTGGCGCTGGTGTCGAGGAACTGGTCGGGCTGCCATTCCAGCGGGACACCGCGATGGGGGCAGCGGTTGATATAGAAGTAGGCAACGCCGTCCCGGCGTACGGCCAACAGTTTGCAACCGTCGATCTCAAAGCCGAGGCTGCTGTTGGGCGCGAGGGTAGCGGAGGAGCAGAGAAACTTCATTTCAATCCTTAAGTGCCTTGACGTTCAAATGCAAACAATTATCAAATGCCGGCTTCGCCCGTTAGCTGATTGGGCGCTCAGTACGATGCCAGGCGGGCTTAATCTGTCACATCGATGAGTGTTTGAGTGGCCCTGCCCTTGGAAGGAAACCCTGTTATGCGCCTGAGTACCAGAGCTATTGCGCTTGTTGCCTCACTGCTGGTCAACCACGGGGCGCAAGCCTCTGAACTGCCACAACGCTGGGTCAGCGCGGGTGGGGCTTTATCGGAGTGGGTGACAGCGCTGGGCGGTGAATCGAAGTTGGTGGGCGTGGATACCACCAGTCAGCATCCGCAATCTCTAAGGGCGTTACCGAGCATCGGTTACCAGCGGCAGCTATCGGCTGAAGGTATCCTCAGCCTGCGCCCGCAAGTACTCGTGGGTACCGAAGAGATGGGGCCGCCGCCGGTGCTTGCGCAGATTCGTGGCGCGGGCGTGCAGGTGGAGATGTTTTCGGCCGAGCCGGATCTCGTGACTCTGGAAGGTAATCTGCAGCACTTAGGCAAGTTGCTGGGCAATGAGGCGAAAGCCGACGAATTGTTTACCGGATATGAACAAGCGCTCAAGCAGCAGAAACGTTGGGTCACCAAGGCGCAGGCCATGCAAAAGGCGCCGGGTGTGCTGTTGTTGCTCGGCCATGCAGGCGGCAAGCCGCTGATTGCGGGTAAACACACCGCTGCCGATTGGATGTTGCAACAGGCGGGTGGGCACAATCTGGCAACCCACACCGGCTATAAACCGTTTTCGGTGGAATCGTTGGCAGGGTTGAGTCCTGATGTGCTGGTGTTTGCTGACCGCGCCCTGACCGGTGATGCGGCACGCGCGGCTTTGTTCAAGGAAAACCCGATTTTGGCCTCAACCCCCGCGGCCAAGAATGGCCGCGTATTTGAGTTGGACCCGACCCTGCTGGTTGGCGGCCTGGGGCCACGTTTGCCGCAAAGCCTGGTGAAACTGTCTGCCGGGTTTTATCCGTCCCAGGCTAAGCCTGCCCCATGACCACTCTGGTTAAACCTAAAACGCTATTTATCGGACTGGCACTGTTGTGTGTATTGGCAACCTGGCTTTCATTGGCCCTGGGGCCGGTCAGTCTGCCATTGCTGGATACGCTCCGGGCCGCCTTGCGTTTGATGGGCGTGCCAATTGAAGCCCAAGGTCTGGAGCAGGCCGAATTGATCCTGGGGCAGATTCGCCTGCCGCGCACATTGCTCGGCCTGGCGGTCGGCGGCGTGCTGGCCTTGTCGGGTGTGGCGATGCAGGGATTGTTTCGTAACCCGCTGGCTGATCCGGGGTTGGTCGGGGTGTCCAGCGGCGCGGCGCTGGGGGCGGCGGTTGCGATCGTGGGGGGGGCGTTGTTTGGCGGGCTGCCGGATGCGGTTGGGCCTTACTTACTGTCGTTATGTGCCTTTCTGGGCGGCTTGGGGGTCACGGCCCTGGTCTATCGCCTGGGACGCCGTAACGGCCAGACTAATGTCGCGACGATGCTGCTCGCCGGCATCGCCCTTACAGCCCTCGCCAGCTCGGCGGTGGGGTTGTTTACCTATCTGGCGGACGACGCCACCTTGCGCACTCTGACTTTCTGGAACCTGGGCAGCCTCAATGGCGCGAGTTATTCGCGCTTGTGGCCGCTGCTGCTGGTGAGCGCCGGTGTGGCGCTGTGGTTGCCGCGCCGGGCCAAAGCGCTGAATGCATTGTTGCTGGGTGAGTCCGAGGCCAGTCACCTTGGGGTTGATGTGGAGAGGCTCAAGCGTGAGCTGGTGTTCTGCACCGCCCTGGGCGTGGGTGCGGCGGTAGCAGCGGCGGGGATGATTGGGTTTGTCGGGCTGGTGGTGCCGCATTTGGTGCGACTGCTGGCGGGGCCGGATCATCGGGTACTGTTGCCAGCCTCGGTGCTGGCGGGCGCGAGTTTGCTGTTATTTGCGGACCTGGTGGCGCGCTTGGCCCTGGCGCCGGCTGAATTGCCGATCGGCATCGTGACGGCGTTTATCGGTGCGCCATTTTTTCTCTATCTTTTGTTGCGGGGGCGTGCCTGATGCTGCGAGTGGAAGCGCTGCAGATCCGGCGCGGGCGCAAGACTGTGTTGGCCGACGTCAGCCTGGACCTTTTGCCGGGCGAAGTGCTCGGTGTGCTAGGGCCCAATGGTGCTGGCAAAAGTACCTTGCTCGGCGCGTTGTGCGGTGAGTTGCATCCGGACCAGGGCAAGGTGTGGCTTGATCAGCAAGAGCTGAAGGACTGGAGCAGCTCGCAGCGTGCACAACGCCTGGCGGTCTTGCCGCAAACGTCGACCCTGGACTTTGCGTTTCGGGTCGAAGAGGTCGTCGGCATGGGACGTTTGCCGCATCAGACTGGGCGAGTGCGCGATGACGAGATCGTTAACGCAGCGTTGCAAGCGGCGGATGTCGGGCACTTGAGTGGCCGCAATTATTTGGCGTTGTCTGGCGGCGAGCGCCAACGTGTGCACCTGGCACGGGTATTGGCGCAGTTATGGCCAGGTGAAGCGGGGCAGACGTTGCTGTTGGATGAGCCAACGTCAATGCTTGACCCGCTGCATCAGCACACAACCTTGCAGGCCATCCGCAGCTTCGCTGATCGAGGCGCAGCGGTGCTGGTCATCCTCCATGACCTGAATCTGGCAGCTCGCTACTGTGACCGCATCCTGTTACTGGAGGATGGGCGTCCACATGCCTTGGATACGCCTGCAGAAGTCTTGCGACCTGAGCCGCTCAAAGCTGTGTTTGGTCTGGATGTGTTGGTGCAACCGCATCCGGAGCGTGGGCATCCGTTGATTATCACGCGCTGAGGTTAGCTTTTTTATCGGCAAAAAAAGACCCGGCAAGAGCCGGGTCAAATAACCGTGATTAGCCTGATGAGGAGATAATCTGAGAGTCCGAACCAATGGTCTTTCAGTTATCGGCTGATCTCGCGACCAGTTGTGATAATCATAACGATTCTCATTTGAGAGTCAACATTTGTTTTTGGATGTGTTGCTGGTTTTCTCGAACGCTTGTTTGAAAGGCCCGAATACACTGGGCTTGATCCCTTAACTAATTCTTCGGCCGTGCTGAAATAGCATCCAGCTGTCGGTTCAAGGCTTCCTTTCGCTCCGCGGGAATGTCGTTCCAATGCACATCCATCAACGCGCCTTCAATTGCATACAGCAATACTTTCGATGCACGAAACCCGCGAGTCCGCACGGCTCGGTAGGCATCAACCGCTCCCAAGCGACGCAAGTCGGACGCGCTGTGGATGCCCACTGCGTGCAGCCACTGTGCCGACGTCTTGCCAAGGTTTCTCAGGTGTTGCAGCTCATCGTTCATCAAGCCTCCTTGCGACGGCCGGGGTGCGGTGGGTTTCGTGACCAGGCAAGCCTGAAAAGGAGTGTAGCGCTCAGTAGGAAAAGCGTAGTTCTTTGGTGGGGAACGGCTGAAAAGCTTATAAGAACGGTTTGGGAGGTTTGAGGGCGGGCATGCGTGAATCACCCGGCACGCTTGACGCGCGGCCGGGTCCGATGTGTGACGTCACTTGGTGCGGTAGCGCAGGCGAGTGCCGAAATTGACGGACATCAGGATTTCGTCGGCCGTCAGTTCAGTTGGGAAATAGGTGCCCGAGATCTGTGCATGGGCCAGGCTGGCGCCTTCCAATGAGCATTCACGTAAATCCAGGCCACGCAGGTCGGCAGAGCGGAAGTAGGCGTCGGTGAAGTCGACACCTGTGGCGTTCAGGTCACGCAGGTCTAGCCCACGGAAGTCGCCACCACGCATGTCGATAGCCCCGTCTCTAGGGCGTTCCTGGTTGAAGCCTCGAATGTCGTCCTTATGCAGGAGCGCATAGAGCGGGGTATCAAGAAGCTTGGGGTGACTCATGACGGCGACTCCTGTTGGAATTATGACGCCAGTATAGTGCCACTATTGCAGGGTCGTGCACCGTAGATAGGTGACACGACCAAGAAATATTTCTTACAGGCCAGGCAGGCGCTGGCGAATATGCGCCACCAGAGCATCCAGCGTCCCACTCTCATTGGTCTCTACACGCTTGCTGAGGAGCAGCTCTTCGGCTGTCAATGGATCGCGATTGGCCTGCTGCTCTTCGATGACGGTCAGCGTCGCGTCGGAAGGATCGCTCTTGTCCGCCTGACGTTGTGCCAACCAACTTGCGATAACGGCTTGCGGTGCGTTGCAGTCCAGGATGAGGAAGGGCGCACCGGTGGCCTCGGCAATCTTGGCCGCTGCGTCGCGCTGCTCACGCTTCAAGAAGGTCGCATCCAGCACGACCGGGTAGCCGGCACGCAAGACGGTATCGGCGATTTCATTCAGGCGAGCGTAGGTTGCTGCGCTGGCATCGGCCGCATAGATACCGGCCTGTGGCGTGTTCTCTACCTGCTGTTCGCCAAACAGGCGTTTGCGCTCCACGTCCGAACGCAGGCGCACAGCGCCCAATGCTTCCACCAGGCGCATGGCAACGTGGCTTTTGCCGACTGCCGATACGCCGTGGGTAATTGCCAGGAAGCGCGAAGGAATGGTGCTGTAACTTTCCGCCAGGTTGGCGTAGTTGCGGTACTGGCGCAGCGTGGTGGCGCGTTGCACCGGGCTGGCTTCGCTCGGCATGCTGAACAGCGCAATCTTGGCGCGTACCAGTGCTCGGTAGGCTTTATAGAAGTTCAACACTTCAAGGCCTTGGTAGTCGCCGGTCAATTCCAGGTACTGGCTGATAAAGCGGCGTGCCAGGGATTTAAGGCCACGGTCTTCGAGGTCCATCGCCAGGAAGCCGGTGTCGGCGTACACATCGGTGAAGCGGAACGGCTCGTTGAACTCGATGCAGTCGAAGATCACCACCTGGCCGTTGATCAGCGTGGCGTTGCCCAGGTGGATGTCGCCGTGACATTCGCGTGTGAAGCCATCGAGCTTGCGCTGTATCAGCAGTGGCTTGAGGCGTTCGAAGCTGCTTTCAGCCCAAGCTTGCAGAGCTTGCAGCTGTGCGAGGTCGGCTTTGTCGCTGAGAAATGGACGGATTTGTTCGAAGTTCTGGCGTACGGGTGCCATCACCTCATCCGGCGTACCGGCCGGATGCGCCTGTGGAACCTTTGGCGCAGTGAGGTGGAAATGCGCAATCTGCTTGGCCATTTCATCAATGTGCGCGCTGGTCAGTTCGCCATTGGCTTGCAGGGTGCTGAGCAGTTGGCTTTGCGGGAATTGGCGCATTTTCAGCGCGTACTCGATCACCGGGCCTTCGCCGCCCAATTGCGGGGCTTCGGCGGTGCCGGTAATCGGCAACACTTCAAGATACAAATCTTCGGTCAGGCGTTGGTTGAGGCGCAGCTCTTCGTTGCAGAAGTGGCCGCGGTCCTTGAGCTGGGTGAAGTCCAGGAAGCCGAAGTTCATCGGTTTCTTCAGTTTATAAGCGAAGGGGCCGGTCAGGATGACCCAGGAAATATGGGTCTCGATAACTTGAAACGCTTCAACCGGGTGGGGATACAAAGCCGGGTTTTGCAGGGCAGCGATCAGGGACTGGCTCACGGGCGATCCTTCAAAGTCTGGGGGAAATCATGGCGGGCATTATGGCGGTTACAGCTGGTCGTGCAAACCGCTGTCCGACTCATGTTGATCATCAATAAAGTGCGTATAATCCGCCGCCATGACTCGAACCCGATCTCCCCGTTCCCGTAAAAAACCTCCTTCGCGCGGCCTGCGCCCATGGCTGGGCTGGGCGCTCAAGCTCAGCCTGGTGGGCCTTGTGGTGCTCGCCGGCTTCGCGGTATACCTCGACGCCGTAGTCCAGGAGAAGTTCTCCGGCAAGCGCTGGACCATTCCGGCCAAGGTGTACGCCCGCCCGTTGGAACTGTTCACCGGCCAGAAGTTGAGCAAGGATGACTTCCTTACCGAGCTCGATGCCTTGGGCTACCGCCGCGAACCTGTGAGCAACGGCCCGGGCGCCGCAGCTGTCAGTGGCAATACGGTCGACTTGAATACCCGTGGCTTCCAGTTCTATGAAGGCCTGGAAAAAGCCCAGCCGGTACGCGTGCGCTTCTCCGGCGATTACGTCGCTGAGCTCTCGTCGCTCAACGGTTCGAAGCTGCCAGTGGTACGCCTGGAGCCGCTGCTGATCGGCGGCATTTACCCGAAGAATCTTGAAGACCGCATCCTGATCAAGCTCGATCAGGTGCCGCCGTATCTGCTCGAAACGCTGGTGGCCGTAGAGGACCGCGATTTCTACAGCCATTGGGGTATTTCGCCGAAGTCGATTGCCCGTGCCATTTGGGTCAACACCTCCGGCGGCAAGATGACTCAGGGCGGCAGTACGCTGACGCAACAATTGGTCAAGAACTTCTACCTGACCAACGAGCGCAGCCTGACCCGTAAACTCACCGAAGCCATGATGGCGATGCTGCTGGAGCTGCATTACAGCAAGCAGGAAATCCTTGAGGCGTACCTGAACGAGGTGTTCGTCGGTCAGGACGGCCAGCGCGCAGTCCACGGGTTTGGCTTGGCCAGCCAGTTCTTCTTCGGTCAGCCATTGTCCGAGTTGAAGCTGCATCAGGTCGCATTGCTGGTAGGCATGGTCAAGGGGCCTTCCTATTACAACCCGCGTCGCAACCCGGAGCGTGCACTCGAACGTCGTAACTTGGTGCTTGATGTCCTTGAGCAGCAAGGCGTTGCTAGTGCTGAACAAGTGGCTGCCGCGAAGAAAATGCCACTGGGTGTGACAACCCGCGGCAAGCTTGCCGACAGCTCCTTCCCGGGCTTTATTGACCTGGTCAAACGCCAATTGCGTGAAGACTATCGCGACGAAGACTTGACCGAAGAAGGCTTGCGTATCTTCACTAGCTTCGACCCGATTTTGCAGATGAAAGCCGAGGCGTCGGTCAACGACACCTTCAAGCGCCTGAGCGGCCGTAAAGGTTCGGATGAGGTCGAAGCCGCCATGGTCGTGACCAACCCGGAGACCGGTGAGGTTCAGGCCATGATCGGCAGTCGCCAAGCCAGTTTTGCCGGTTTCAACCGCGCGCTGGATGCGGTGCGGCCGATTGGCTCGCTGGTCAAACCAGCGGTTTATCTCACGGCCTTGGAAAAACCGAGCAAATACACACTGACCAGTTGGCTTTCGGATGACCCGCTGTCGGTCAAAGGCGCCAATGGCCAGGTGTGGACGCCGCAGAACTTTGATCGTCGCTCCCACGGTACGGTGTTCCTGTACCAGGGGATTGCGCACTCCTATAACATTTCCACCTCACGTCTGGGGCTGGAAGTGGGTGTGCCGAGTGTGTTGAAAACCATCGCGCGCCTGGGGGTCACTCGTGAGTTTCCGGCCTTCCCGTCGATTCTGCTCGGTGCTGGCGCCATGACACCGATGGAAGTGGCGACGATGTACCAGACCCTCGCTAACGGCGGTTTCAATACACCGATGCGCGGCATTCGCAGTGTGCTGACCGCCGAGGGCGAGCCGCTCAAGCGTTATCCGTTCCAGATTCAGCAGCGCTTCGACGCGGGCTCCATCTACCTGATCCAAAACGCCATGCAGCGCGTAATGCGTGAAGGTACCGGGCGCTCGGTCTACAGCGTGCTGCCGTCGAACCTGACGCTGGCGGGCAAGACCGGCACCAGTAACGATTCGCGAGACAGTTGGTTCGCTGGCTTCGGCCAGGATGTACTGGCCGTGGTGTGGCTGGGGCGTGACGATAATGGCAAGACGCCGTTTACCGGTGCGACCGGTGCGCTGCAGGTCTGGACCAGTTTCATGCGCAAGGCCGACCCGTTGCCGCTGAACATGCCGCAGCCGGATAACATCGTGCAGGCCTGGATTGATCCGCACACGGGGCAGGGCTCCGATGCGAACTGTCCGGGCGCGGTGCAGATGCCGTATATTCGCGGCAGCGAGCCATCGCCCGGAGCCGCATGCGGTGGCAGTGCCCCCGCTGACGCGGACTCGGTGATGGATTGGGTCAAGGGCTGGATGAATTAAGCAAAGAGGGTTTCAAGTGAACAAGTGGTTGATTCCAGCTATTACAGCGCTAGCGGTGCTCAGCGGTTGCTCAAGCGTGCAACGCGGCTCAATTCCGGTAGTTGACTCGAGCACTGCAGTCTCGAATAACGACCGCATCTCGGCCAACGGCGGTTTCCGCCAGACCGTGGTCAAGCGTCCTGCACAAGCCACGCCTCAATCTATCCCGCAAGATTCGGGGGTGGTGGTGATGGTGCCGGGTGGTGGTGCTGCCACCTCGGCGCCTATCAGTGCCGAGCCATGGACCCCAGGGCCAAGCACGTCGGGGCCGGTTGATGCCGCGCCGATCCAGACGGCGCCGGTCAATCAGGGCACCTACAACATGCCGTCGACGCCTAGCGGCATTCCATCGGCGTCCAGCGCTGGCGGCCTTTCGGCGGATGAGCAGTTAGACGGGCCGGTACTCGCGTTGCTGACTACCGCCCAGCAGCAACAGGCTGGTGGCGACCTGAACGGTGCATCATCGAGCCTCGAGCGCGCCCAGCGCGTTGCACCACGCGAGCCGCAAGTGTTGTATCGACTCGCCCAAGTGCGCATGGCCCAGGGCGATGCGCCACAAGCTGAGCAGTTCGCCCGTCGTGGCCTGAGCTTGGCCAATGGTCGCCCCGACTTGCAAGCCAGCTTGTGGGCTCTGATTGGTGATGCGCGGGCGGCACAAGGCGATGCTGCCGGTGCCGCTCAGGCTCGGCAAAAAGCCAAGGTCAGCCTCTGATGGATACGCGCGTCCCAGCGATTGCCGAACAGCTATTGCTGATTGAGCGCGAGTTGCGCGTGCAAGGCTGGTGGGACGAGGTGCCCCCCAGCGCTGAGGCGCTCAGCAGCGTCGAGCCTTTTTCGGTTGATACCCTGGATTTCCACCAGTGGCTGCAATGGATCTTTCTGGTGCGCATGAAGCAGATCCTTGAGCAGGATCTGCCGTTGCCAAATGCATCGGGGATCATGGAGATGGCTGAAATGGTTTACGCCGATCGGCCGCTGGAGAGCCTTGGCTTGCGTAATGCGCTGAAAAAGTTCGACCAACTCATCGTCGACGCTCGTTAATTGCCTGACTGTCGGTTTTTCCGGCAGCCTTGCGCATATTTCTACCGCTTGACGACATTCAGGCGAGTTTTATCCCTTCTCAAACACCTTTCTTATGCGTTCTCATGCGCTTAGTTGGAAAAAAGCGCAATTATTGCTTGACTTGAGAGGGCTGAAACAGAAGAATCCAAAGTCCGCTGTATCGGGACTGCCAGAAGCAGGCCCGCTCAGCAGATCATGAGGCGCACATCCGCGCCGACCTGTAACACCCGCAACGCGTTACCTCGCGCTGGGTGGGAAAAGCCCGCAACACTTGGGACGATCCCAATACTTGCTCAGTCAGTGCTGACGTAGTCGGCGACCACCGTCGCTCATGCTCTGTTGAGAAGTAAACCTATTAAGACCCGTCGGTTTTTTACGGACGGTATTCTGGCGTTTTAGAGGTGAACAACGTGGAGCTTTTATCTGGCGGTGAGATGCTCGTCCGCTTTTTGCGTGACGAAGGCGTCGACTATATCTACGGGTACCCTGGCGGTGCTCTGCTGCATGTCTACGACGCACTGTTCAAGGAACCGGCTGTTACCCACATCCTGGTTCGCCACGAACAGGCCGCGACCCATATGGCTGACGGTTACGCCCGTGCCACCGGTAAAGCCGGCGTGGTACTGGTAACGTCCGGCCCAGGCGCAACCAATGCCATTACCGGCATTGCGACTGCTTATATGGACTCCATCCCGATGGTGATCATTTCTGGCCAGGTGGCGAGCACCATGGTCGGTACCGATGCATTCCAGGAAACCGACATGATCGGTATCTCCCGGCCGATCGTGAAACACAGCTTCATGATCAAACATGCCTCGGAAATCCCGGAAGTCATGAAAAAGGCCTTCTACCTCGCACAGTCCGGTCGCCCAGGCCCTGTTGTGGTCGATATCCCGAAAGACATGACTAACCCGGCTGAAAAATTCGAATACATTTTCCCGAAGAAAGCCAAGCTGCGTTCCTACAGCCCGGCCGTCCGTGGGCACTCGGGGCAAATCCGCAAGGCGGCAGAAATGCTCCTCGCGGCCAAGCGCCCTGTGCTCTACTCGGGTGGTGGCGTGATTCTGGGCGGCGGTTCCGCGCCGCTCACCGAACTGGCCAAGATGCTCAACCTGCCAGTCACCAACACCTTGATGGGCCTTGGTGCGTTCCCGGGTTCGGACCGTCAGTTCGTCGGCATGCTCGGCATGCACGGCAGCTACACCGCCAACCTGGCCATGCACCATGCTGATGTGATCCTGGCGGTGGGCGCGCGGTTTGATGACCGCGTGATCAACGGCGCGAGCAAGTTTTGTCCGAATGCCAAGATCATCCATATCGACATCGATCCGGCGTCCATCTCCAAGACCATTAAGGCCGACGTGCCGATCGTGGGTCCTGTAGAAAGCGTACTGACCGAAATGGTTGCGGCGCTCAAGGACATCGGCGAAACGCCGAACAAGGAATCCGTTGCTAGCTGGTGGAAGCAGATCGACGAATGGCGCGGTGATCGCGGCCTGTTCCCTTACGACAAGGGCGACGGCAGCATCATCAAGCCACAAACCGTGATCGAGACCCTGTGCGAAGTGACCAAGGGCGACGCCTTTGTGACCTCCGACGTGGGCCAGCACCAGATGTTCGCCGCGCAATACTACAAGTTCGACAAGCCTAACCGCTGGATCAACTCCGGTGGCCTGGGCACGATGGGCTTTGGTTTTCCAGCAGCCATGGGGGTGAAGCTGAGCTTCCCGGACGCTGACGTTGCATGCGTCACTGGTGAAGGCAGCATCCAGATGAACATCCAGGAACTCTCGACGTGCCTGCAGTACGGCCTTCCCGTGAAGATCGTCTGCCTGAACAACGGCGTACTGGGCATGGTTCGTCAGTGGCAGGACATGAGCTACGGTAGTCGTCACTCCCATTCCTACATGGAATCGCTGCCTGATTTCGTCAAGTTGGTTGAAGCCTATGGCCACGTCGGCATTCGTATCACCGATTTGAAAGATCTGAAGCCCAAGATGGAAGAGGCGTTCGCCATGAAGGACCGCCTGGTGTTCCTCGATATTCAAGTGGACACCAGCGAGCACGTCTACCCGATGCAGATCAAAGACGGCTCTATGCGCGACATGTGGCTGAACAAGACGGAGCGTACTTAATCATGCGGCACATTATCTCCCTGCTTCTGGAGAACGAACCCGGCGCTCTGTCTCGTGTTGTCGGCCTGTTTTCGCAACGCAACTACAACATCGAAAGCCTGACCGTGGCCCCAACCGAAGACCCGACCCTGTCGCGCCTGACGTTGACCACCGTGGGCCACGATGAGGTGATCGAGCAGATCACCAAGAACCTCAACAAGCTGATCGAAGTGGTCAAGCTGGTCGACCTGTCGGAAAGTGCCCACATCGAGCGCGAGCTGATGCTGGTCAAGGTCAAGGCCACGGGTGCCCAGCGCGCCGAGATCAAACGCACGACCGACATTTATCGCGGGCAGATCGTCGATGTGAGCGCCAGCGTTTATACCGTTCAACTGACCGGTACGAGCGACAAGCTGGACAGCTTCATCCAGTCGATCGGGACGGCCTCGATTCTGGAAACTGTACGCAGTGGCGTCACCGGGATTGCTCGTGGCGACAAAGTACTCAGCGTCTAACCCAATTAGTGAATGGCCTAAGGGCCTGGATATATAGAGGAACCTCATGAAAGTTTATTACGAAAAAGATTGTGATCTGTCGATCATCCAGGGCAAAAAAGTCGCCATCATCGGCTACGGTTCCCAAGGCCACGCTCAAGCGTGCAACCTCAAAGACTCCGGCGTTGACGTGACTGTTGGCCTGCGTAAAGGCTCGGCCACTGTTGCCAAGGCTGAAGCTCATGGCCTGAAAGTGACTGACGTTGCTTCCGCTGTTGCTGCTGCCGACCTGGTCATGATCCTGACCCCGGACGAGTTCCAGTCCGCGCTGTACAAGAACGAAATCGAGCCGAATATCAAGAAGGGCGCAACCCTGGCCTTCTCCCACGGCTTCGCGATTCACTACAACCAGGTTGTGCCGCGTGCCGACCTCGACGTGATCATGATCGCGCCGAAAGCACCGGGCCACACCGTGCGCTCCGAGTTCGTCAAAGGCGGCGGTATTCCTGACCTGATCGCGATCTACCAGGACGCTTCGGGCAACGCCAAAAACGTTGCACTGTCCTACGCAGCGGGTGTTGGTGGCGGTCGTACCGGCATCATCGAAACCACCTTCAAGGACGAGACCGAAACCGACCTGTTCGGCGAGCAAGCTGTTCTGTGCGGCGGTACCGTTGAACTGGTTAAAGCCGGTTTCGAAACCCTGGTTGAAGCTGGCTACGCGCCGGAAATGGCCTACTTCGAATGCCTGCACGAACTGAAGCTGATCGTTGACCTCATGTACGAAGGCGGTATCGCCAACATGAACTACTCGATCTCCAACAACGCCGAATACGGCGAGTACGTGACTGGCCCGGAAGTCATCAACGCCGAGTCCCGTCAGGCTATGCGCAACGCCCTGAAACGTATTCAGGACGGCGAATACGCCAAAATGTTCATCAGCGAAGGCGCAACCGGCTACCCTTCGATGACCGCCAAGCGTCGTAACAACGCCGCTCACGGTATCGAAATCATCGGCGAGCAACTGCGCTCCATGATGCCGTGGATCGGTGCCAACAAGATCGTCGACAAAGCCAAAAACTAAGTCGTACGCATCAAGAGAAAACGCGGCTTAGGCCGCGTTTTTTCGTTTGGGAGGCAGGTTCTGGTATAAAGCTGCATCGTTTGCGGGCGAACACTCGCCGCAAGTATTTGTCGAATTTTTTCACACCGTTGCAAGGTAAAGTCCATGAGCGAACGTCCCGACGAGCCACACCAGGCCTCTGACGCCGAAAGCCTGCTACCCATCGATGAGCATGTCGAGGAAGGGCATGATGCGGAAGGTCGCAAGGTCCGGCATCGTGGCATCTATCTTCTGCCCAACCTGTTTACCACGGCGAACCTGTTTGCCGGGTTCTATTCCATCATCAATTCCATGAGCGCTCAAAGTGCGTTGGCGGCGGGTGATGCGGCGAGCGCCAGCAAATATTTCGGCTTTGCTGCCATCGCGATTTTCGTAGCCATGGTGCTCGACGGCCTGGATGGTCGTGTGGCGCGCATGACCAACACGCAGAGTGCCTTCGGTGCCGAGTATGACTCGTTGTCGGACATGGTTGCTTTTGGTGTTGCGCCTGCTCTGCTTGCGTTTGCCTGGGCGCTGGGTGATATGGGCAAGGTGGGATGGATGGTTGCCTTCATCTATGTGGCCGGTGCCGCTTTGCGTCTGGCACGCTTCAACACCCAGGTAGGTACTGCTGACAAGCGTTACTTCATTGGTCTTGCCAGCCCGGCGGCTGCGGGCGTAGTCGCAGGTATTGTCTGGGCATTCAGTGACTATGGCATCCAGGGTTCGAAGATGTCGTTCTTGGTGGCGTTGATGGTGGCGGCCGCCGGCATGCTGATGGTCAGCAACATCAAGTACAACAGCTTCAAAGAGTTCGACCTCAAGGGGCGCGTGCCTTTCGTGGCGATCCTGGTGGTGGTGCTGGTGTTCGCAGTCGTATTCAGCGATCCGCCGCGTATTCTCCTGCTGGCGTTCTTGGTCTACGCCGCTTCGGGGCCGATTCAGTACCTGCTGCATCTGCGCCGGGAGAAAACATTGCCTTAATGTAATGTTCCCCATACTCCGCAGTCTATTGGTGCATCAGTCCTCCAATGCTGCGGAGTTGCCATGTTAATCAAGATCCCCAAAGCGTCCGATTGTCACGAATCGGATGTCACGCCTGAATCCTTCTACCTCTCTCGCCGTAGCCTACTCGGTGGTGCACTTGCCGGAGTGGCTGCCAGCGCCTTGCCGCGCTGGGCCAATGCCGATAATGCTGCACGTTATGCCGATGTTGAACCGGGCAAGGCGCCGAACTGGTTTGCCGAGAAATTGCCAAGTACTCAATGGCAGGCAGTTACCGTGAAGGACGAGGCCATCACGCCTTTCAAGGACGCGACCCACTACAACAACTTCTATGAGTTCGGTACAGGCAAGGGCGACCCGGCGACGAATGCCGGATCACTCAAAACCGAGCCGTGGAGTGTTGTAATCGATGGGGAGGTTGCGAAGCCGGGGCGCTATGCCTTGGAAGACTTCATGAAGCCTTATCGGTTGGAAGAGCGGATCTACCGTTTGCGCTGTGTTGAGGCGTGGTCGATGGTCATTCCATGGATGGGCTTTCCGATCTCGGCCTTGCTCAAGCAGGTTGAACCGACCTCCAAAGCCAAGTACATCCGCTTTGAAACTCTGCAGGACTCAAAAAGCATGCCGGGCCAACGCTCGAGTTTTGGTTTGATTGACTGGCCCTATGTAGAAGGTTTGCGTCTGGACGAGGCGATGAATCCTTTGGCAATCCTTGCAGTAGGCATGTATGGGCGGGAATTGCCTAACCAGAATGGCGCACCGTTGCGTTTGGTGGTGCCGTGGAAGTATGGCTTTAAGAGTGTGAAATCCATTGTGCGGATCAGCCTGGTGAGTGAGCAGCCCAAAACCACTTGGCAAAGTATTGCTGCGGATGAGTATGGGTTTTACGCAAACGTGAACCCCACGGTCGATCATCCTCGCTGGACTCAGGCGCGGGAGCGTCGCTTGCCGAGTGGTTTGTTTAGTCCGAATGTGCGCGACACGCAAATGTTCAATGGCTACTCGGATGAGGTTGCCTCTCTTTATACCGGCCTCGATCTGCGGAAAAACTACTGATGCGCTACCCGATCTGGCGCATTGGCGTCTTCATAGCTGCTGCGGTGTGTCCATTTTTCTGGCTGTATGAGGCGTGGAGTTCTGTGCTTGGACCTGATCCCGGCAAAGTGTTGATGGATCGGTTGGGGCTTGGCACGTTAATTTTGTTGCTCATTACGCTGGGTATGACGCCGCTGCAGAAGATTAGCGGATGGGCAGGGTGGATTGCGGTCCGCAGGCAGTTAGGGCTCTGGTGTTTTGCGTATGTGGTTCTGCATCTGGTGGCGTATTGCGTATTCATCCTAGGGCTTGATTGGTCGCAGTTAGGGGTGGAGTTGCGCAAGCGGCCCTACATTATTGTCGGCGCGCTGGGCTTCCTTTGTTTGTTGGTGCTGGCGGTGACCTCCAATCGTTATAGTCAGCGTCGGCTGGGTAGTCGTTGGAAGAAGTTGCATCGCTTGGTATACGTGATCGTTGGGCTTGGTTTGCTGCATATGTTGTGGATCGTCCGGGCCGATCTAAAGGAGTGGGCTATCTATGCATCTATAGGGGTACTGCTTTTGGTCCTGCGGATTCCGCCTGTCATGCGCCGGATTCCACGTCTTATCGCGAAAAAACCAGTTTCCGCAATAAAAACGTAATTAGTGC
>NZ_VXCW01000009.1:0-303896 GCF_052850675.1 Pseudomonas sp. 1152_12
GGCTGAGAGGCCGGTTTTTTTATACGCACGATCTGATGATCACCGCAGTTCAAATGTGGGAGCGGGCTTGCTCGCGAAAGCGGTATGTCAGGCAACATATGTATCGACTGATCTACCGCCTTCGCGAGCAAGCCCGTTCCCACATTTTGATCTATGTTTGACTCAGGATTTACGGCTCAGCGGCTGTGCGGTGAATTTCACACCCGCCAAACCCTGCGCAATCAACGCCCGAATATTGCCGTGATCACTGCCCTGCGGCGTCGCCACCACTGACCGATAATGCTCACCAAACGCCAGCAGCGCTTCCTGATCGCTCAAGCCTTCCAGCAGCGCCAGGCCCAGGGTCTTGCACGAACCTTCATTCTGCCCGGCGGCGTTTTCCACGTTGCCGTTGGTGAAAGCTTGCGGCTGGTAGTCGTAACCGGCGGCAACAAACGCCAAGGTGTCGGCAAACGCATGTTCGCCGCTGTTGAGGCTGGCGCGCAGGGTGTTCAAATCAATCATGGGTTTTTCCTTTGGCAAACGCCGCCTGTTGGCCGGCGCTGGCTTCTTTCTGGTACTGGGCTTTCCACTCGGCGTACGGCATGCCGTACACCACTTCACGGGCGTCATCCAAGCTCAGCTCGATGTGGCGCTCGTCGGCCTCGGCCTTGTACCACTTGGACAAGCAGTTACGGCAAAAGCCCGAGAGGTTCATCAGGTCAATGTTTTGCACATCCTTGCGGCTGTCCAGGTGCGCCACCAGTCGGCGGAAGGCGGCAGCTTCGAGTTCGAGGCGTTGTTGATCGTTCATAGGGCTCACTGCAGATTCTGGGGTTAGCGGCTGGCCGCCAGGGTAATCGAAACCGACTCGGCAAAGCGCAGCGCATGAGGCTTGTCCACTTCGACTTCGGCGTACAGCACCGATTCGTTGCTCATCACCAAGTCCAGCAGTTCCTGGGTCAGGCGCTCGAGCAGGGCGAAGCGGTTGCCTTCGACGTGGGCGATGATGGCCTTGGTAATGGTGCGGTAGTTCAGCGCGTGGTCGATGTCGTTGTCGCGCACGGCTTCCTGAGCGGCATACAGGATCGTCAGGTTGATCAGCACGTCCTGCTTGTTGAGGATTTCGTCCTCGTTGATGCCGATAAAGGTGCGCAGGCACAAGTCCTTGACCCGGATGCGCGCCATGCCTGGTTGAAGTTGTGGCATTGCTACTTGCTCCGTCCAATCAGTTGCAGGAACTCCATGCGGGTGGTGTTCGACTCGCGGAAGGCGCCGAGCATCACCGAGGTGTTCATGGTTGAATTCTGTTTTTCCACGCCGCGCATCATCATGCACATGTGCTTGGCTTCGATCACCACCGCTACGCCTGCGGCCTGGGTGACTTGCTGGATGGCGTCGGCGATTTGCCGCGTGAGGTTTTCCTGGATCTGCAGACGCCGGGCGTACATGTCGACAATGCGCGCCAGCTTTGACAGGCCCAGCACCTTGCCGGTCGGAATATAGGCCACATGGGCCTTGCCGATAAAGGGCAGAAGGTGGTGCTCGCACAGCGAATACAGCTCGATGTCCTTGAGGATCACCATCTCGTCATTGTCGGATGCAAACAGCGCGCCGTTGACGATTTCGTCCAGGTTCTGCTCGTAGCCATGACACAGGTACTGCATGGCCTTGGCGGCGCGCTTGGGGGTGTCGAGCAAGCCTTCGCGTTCCGGGTCTTCACCCAGGCCTTTGAGAATCTCGCGGTAGTGTTGGGGCAGGGTCATACAACATCCTCACAAACGGCTTACTTGATATGCCGCCCGCCGTTGACGGTCAGGGTGGTACCGGTGACATAAGGGTTGTCCAGCAAGTAACGCACACTCTGGTAGATCACCTCGGGCCCAGGCTCGAGTCCCAGTGCGGACTTGGCCAGGACCCTGGCGCGGTAGGCCGCGTCGTCGCCTTCGTTGAACATCACCATCGCCGGCGCGATGCCGTTGACCTTGATCAGCGGCGCGAACTGCGCAGCGAACGACAGCGTGAGGCTGTCGAGCCCCGCTTTGGTGGCGCAATAGGCAATGTGCTTGCGGCTGCCCTTGCGCACCACATCGTCGCTGATATGCACGATATCGGCAGGTATTGAGCGTTGCAGCAAAGGTGAACAATGCAGGTTGATCAGGTACGGCGCAAGCATGTGCACGCTGAACATGTCGGTAAATGCGCGGCTTTCGTCGCCCGGCGTTTCCGCGACCCACGCCGAGGCGTTATGGACGATCGCGCGCAGGCTGTCGGTGTGGGTCTTCAGTGTTGTGATGAAGGCCAGAATCCCGGCTTCACTGGAGAAGTCGGCAAACACACCGACTGCGCCACGCTCGCGCAAGGCCTGCACACCGGGGCGTTCACTGCGGTAGCTGAAAATCACCGGATGGCCCTCGTCCAGCAGGCGCTCGGCGCAATGCAGGCCGACACGCTGGCCGGCACCGGTGATCAGGATCGGGGCGTTTGTTGCAGTCATGGGAGGCTCGCGTCGCTGGCAGGATGAAACTATACCAGCGAGCGGCCACCCCTGTACTCAAGCGGCGGCTTCGGCAGCCTTGCGCGGTGGCGGTGTAGGGTGCAGCCAGTTCGCCAGCAGGTGGGTCGACAGCGGAATGAACCAATAAACCATCAATGGGGTGAGCGCCAGGGTGCTGACCAGCACGCGCGGGGCCAAGTCCAGTTCGTTGAGCAGCGGACCAAGGACGAAGTTGAACAGCAGCGACACCGGGAAAAACGCCAGCCAGATTGCCACGGCCTGTTTCCAGCGTGGTGGCCGTGCACCTACGGCGCCGAACCAGCCGTCGATGCCACTGACGCGATGCTCGGACGGGTCGGCAAACAGTTCACTGCCACGGCTCAACCAAGCGCTGCGCGAAGCGGAAAACTCCCAGGCGTGCAGGGTTTTTTCGTCGGCGAAACGGAAGATAATCTGGAATTCATCGTCATTGGGCGGGGGGGCGAGCACGCCGGAACCCAGGTAACCGGGGAAGTCCGTGGCCAACTGCTCGCCTTCGCGCAGCCAAGCCATCAAGTCTTCGTAGCGCCCTTTGGCCACGCGGCGCGCAACCATCAAGGTGACGGGTGAGGTAGACATTGTGTATCTCCAAATGTACGGGTGCGCCGATCCGGGTAGGTGGCACACGAACGAGGCTGCGGGGTGGTGCAGCGACGTAGAAAAAACAGGCAAGGATTATTCCTGTTTTGCAAAAATACGCCAGCGACATTGGTCTGACGGAGCAGCCCTTGAAAAAGACAAGTTTAAAGGCGTTAAATAGGATCCAAGTTCATAAGGACGTTTTCAACCGCAGATGCCCGAAATTACTGCTCATACTCGCGAAATTGCCGAGGGGTACTCCACTGATCCTTATGCGCTATTCCCGATCCGCGAAGTGTCGAGATTGACAGGTATTAACCCGGTCACCCTGCGTGCATGGGAACGGCGTTATGGTCTCATCCAGCCCACGCGCACCGAAAGTGGGCATCGCCTTTACTCCAAAGGCGATATTTTGACCATCCATCGCATCCTCGATTGGATCGAACGCGGCGTAGCCGTGAGCAAGGTCGGCAAGATCCTCGCACGCGACGATCAGCAGGCGGAAGCGATTCGTGCTGAGCGCGACACCGCCAGTGACAGTGAATGGCCACAGTGGCGGGTGCGCTTGGTACAGGCCGTCAGTGGGTTTGATGATCGTCAGCTGCAGAGCCTGTACGCTCAGGTTCTGGCTATCTACCCGCTCAGCGTGGCGTACCAGAATATCCTGATACCTCTCTGGAACGACCTGCTGCGCCACCAAGGCCGCTTCGGCCAAGCGAGTGAATGGATTTTCTACGATACCTTCCTGCGCATGCAGACCTTCGAATACCTGCGGCGTGCGGGCACCTCAACTGCGCCACGGGTATTGCTGGCGGCCATGCCTGGCGAGTGCCGTAAATTGGAGTTGATGGTGGCGGCGCTGTTGCTCAGTCACGAGGACAGGCCGGTGAAAGTGCTTGGCATGGGTCAACCCTTGGACGAGTTGACACTGGTCTGTGAAAAAATGCGTCCCCAGGCGCTCGTCCTCTTCTCCAACCACTCACATAACCATGACCTGGCTGGGCGCCTGACTCGCTTGGCGATGACCCTGGATTGCCCGCTGCTGCTGGCCGGTGCCGCATCGGACCTGGCCGAAAAAGAGTTGGCCGGGTCCGCCATCGGTTGTCTGGGCAGCGAAGGGCGCTTGATGCCGATCCGCTTGCAGCAGTTTCTCAGTGGGCAGTTGGATACCTGATATCAGGCGTGTACGTGCGGGTGCACCAAACGGTGCTGGTGCAGGATGAACTGGCGCAGGCGCTCGATTTCATCGGCATCGCTCTGGCTCAAGCGGTAGGCAAACAAGCCGCGGGCAGTTTCGCGCTCCAGCGTGCCACGCAGTGAGATCCGCTCGTAGCCAGACGGGCTAAACCACAGTGAAAAGGTTTTCGGCGGTTTGACCCGGCCACGAATCTCCACCAGTACGCCCTTGAATGACACCTCGTGCACCCGCAAGGCGCCCGGGTTGCCTCGCACGTTCTCCAGCGCCACCGGCGTTTCAAGCGCCAGGCGCCATGGACGGATCATCGGGCCGTCTTCGAAAATACTCGGTACGCCCAAGCGCAAATGCACCGCATGAAACTCATCCTCCACCAGGTGCAGGGGAAAGGTGAGTTGCTGGTTATCGAACTGCGCCTGGATGGTGACGTGGTCGTGAGCGGCCAACCGCGTGAGCAAGTCGCGAACCTGTGCACCGCCGTTAACGGTCAGGCTCGACCACGCATCCCGCAGGTTGAGCTGCGGGTTGTGCTGCATTCCCTGGATAAAATCCAGTTCATCCTGGGTCAATAGCGCATCGCGTTGCATTGATGTAGCTCAAAGGGTGAGGAATTAAAAGGCCATTATCGCTCTAAAGACCGCATTTACTGCAACTTGTTAATTCCGCTCCTCGCCTCAACTGCCGCCAAGCGTGCTTTGAGTTCGGCCACTTGCGCTTCCAGCTGTGCCACCCGTTGCTGGGCTTTTACCTGGGGGGTGACGTCTTTTTGCACACCAACGAAATAGGTTTGCTTATCGGCCTCGTTGTACACCGTGGACAGCGACAGCTCATTCCAGAACGGCGTGCCGTCCTTGCGGTAGTTGCGCAGGATTTCCCGGCAGGCGCCGTCGTGGTCGAGGGCTTCGCGAATGGCCATCAGGGCGGGTTGGTCGCGGTCACCGGCCTGTAGAAAACGGCAATCCTGATACAGGATTTCGTCCAGCGTGTAGCCGGTCATTCGCTCAAAAGCAGGGTTGACGTAGATCAGTGGCTTGTCTTCGCCTTCGCGTTCGGCGACGACGATGCCGTCGTTGGAAGCGTTGATGACCATCTGCATCAGCTTGGCGTTAATCATTGAGCGGTCCATGCCTTGTTTTTGAAGACTGGAGTTTATGACATGTCTTGGATGTTGCGCCGCTTACACCGAAATATTTGCGCCAGCTGTTAATATCCCAGGCTTTCGCTCAACTACAGGATCAGATTGATGAAAGTCGCCATCCTTTCCGGCTCGGTCTACGGCACCGCTGAAGAAGTCGCCCGCCACGCCGCTGGCCTCCTCAACGCGGCCGGTTTTGACGCCTGGCACAACCCGCGCGCGACCTTGGCCGACGTGCAGGCTTTTGCCCCTGAGGCCTTTTTGGCGGTGACGTCGACCACCGGCATGGGCGAGCTGCCCGACAACCTGCAACCGCTGTATTCGAGCATTCGCGACCAGCTGCCCGCTGCCTGGCGCGGCCTGCCCGGCGCGGTGATCGGCCTGGGCGATGCGAGCTACGGGGATACCTTTTGTGGCGGTGGCGAGCAAATGCGTGAGCTGTTCGGCGAGTTGGGCGTACGCGAAGTACTGCCGATGCTGCGCCTGGATGCCAGCGAAAGCGTCACCCCGGAAGCCGACGCCGAGCCATGGCTGGCCGAGCTGGTCACTGCACTGCGCGGTTGACCGAAAACTCACGCAGCAACGCAAGCCAACTCTGGGCGCCTTGAGTATCAGGCGTACTACGCCCGGTCGCACCAGCCCACAGGCGACCATTCCGGGCAATAACACCAGGTCGTCTGCCACCCCTGGTTGCCGCTGCGTACGCCGGCGGCGCGCGGCGAGAAGGCTCGGTCGTGGGGGGGCTGGTGTTGACGGGGGCTCAACCTGTTCGTCGTGCCTTTATTGGCGGTGCTTCTCTGACGCAACTTGGACTATTCTCTTGGATGACTCGCTCAGTCATCAAGCTGGCTGCGAAGGCAACTCCTTGTGCCACGGCGTCTGATTAGACTGGCCCTTCAACCAAAAAAATAATAAAAAAGTGCGCCAAGGAGGTCGTTGCCGTGAGCCTAGCCCCCGTTCTATCGCCACAGAATGTCCAAGATCAGGTCAGCGTTGCCGAATGGCAGGCCCGTGTCGACTTGGCGGCCTGTTATCGCCTGGTCGCCTTGCATGGCTGGGATGATCTGATCTTCACCCATATTTCCGCCAAGGTGCCGGGCACCGATGATTTCCTGATCAACCCCTACGGGCTGATGTTCCACGAAATCACCGCGTCAAGCCTGGTCAAGGTCGACCAGGCCGGCAACAAACTGATGGACAGCCCTTACGAAATCAACCCTGCGGGCTACACCATCCACAGCGCCATCCATGAAGTACGCCACGACGTGGCATGCGTGATACACACCCACACGCCCGCCGGTGTGGCTGTTTGCGCGCAGAAGCAGGGCGTGTTACCGATCAGTCAGCAGTCGTTGTTTGTGCTCTCAAGCCTGGCCTATCACGCCTACGAAGGTGTGGCACTGAACCATGAAGAAAAGGCCCGCTTGCAGGCGGACCTGGGCGAAAGCAATTTCCTGATGCTGCACAACCACGGCCTGCTGACCTGCGGTGGCACCATCGCCGATACGTTCCTGATGATGTTTACCTTCCAGCGCGCCTGCGATATCCAGGTGCTGGCGCAAAATGGCGGCACCGAATTGATAGCCATCGAACCGCAGATTCTGGCGGGGGCCAAGGCGATGATGGCGGCTGTCACAAAGAGCGCCCAAGGTATGGGAGGTGCGCTGGCCTGGCCTGCGCTGCTGCGTAAATTGGACCTGCAAGATCCCGGGTATAAAAGCTGATGCCACTCGCCGAAATCCCGCTCAGAGCTTGGCGCAAACGTAGCCAGGAATTCGTCTTTCGTGGCCGTACGATCCGTTACTGGGTGGCCGGGCAGGGCGAACCGCTGCTGTTGATTCATGGCTTCCCCACGGCCAGCTGGGACTGGCACTACCTGTGGCAGCCGCTGGCCCAGCGCAACCTGGTGATCGCCTGCGACATGCTCGGTTTCGGTGACTCGGCCAAGCCGGTGGATCACGACTATTGCCTGTTGGAGCAGGCCGACTTGCAGCAGGCGCTGCTCGACTACCTGCGCGTAGAGCAACCGGTGCATGTGCTGGCCCATGACTATGGCGACAGCGTCGCCCAGGAGTTGCTCGCCCGCTATTACGAGGGCCGCTTTCAGATGGCCAGTTGTGTGTTCCTGAACGGCGGCTTGTTCCCGGAAACCCATCGCCCGACACGGGTGCAAAAATTGTTGCTCAGCCCGCTCGGCTGGATGATAGGCCGTGCCTTCGGGCGCAATGCCTTGTCGAACAGCTTCAGCCAGATATTCGGCCCGAATACGCGGCCGAGTGAAAGTGCGCTGGATGATTTCTGGAGCCTGATCAATTGCAATGACGGTACGCGCATCCTGCACAAGCTGATTGCCTATATTCCCCAGCGCCGTCGCCTGCGTGAGCGGTGGGTGGATGCGATGCAGCGCGGCGAGGTGCCATTGCGCGTGATCGACGGCGAAGGCGACCCGATCTCCGGCGCACACATGGTCGAGCGTTATCACCAGTTGGTGCCGCACGCTGACAGCGTGTTGCTGGCTAATATCGGCCACTACCCGCAGATCGAAGCGCCGGTGCTGGTGCTCAAGCATTACCTGGCGTTTCGCGAGCGTATTGGTCAGACGGCGCCGCGAGTCGCCTATTCCTGAGCCCCTCGTTGTGTAGAGTGGGCTTATTGTGGCGAGCTCGCCATGGAGCAATCATCCTGCTGCCTTATCTCGCACCATTCAGCCTCGGCCGACTTTATTGTGACCAAAGGCTGTGTGCCTGACACTCACCCCATTTCCCAGTGTCGCCAGCGGAGTTCGGTATGAGTGAGTCAGTGCAGTTCCAGGATAAGGTCGTGATTGTTACCGGTGCCGGCGGCGGGTTGGGGCGGGCTCATGCGCTGCTGTTCGCCAAGCACGGGGCCAAAGTGCTGGTCAATGACCTCGGTGGTTCCACCCAAGGCGAAGGCGCCAATGCCTCGGCCGCCGACCGGGTGGTCGCGCAGATCCGCGAGGCCGGTGGCATTGCCGAGGCCAACCATGATTCCGTCACTGATGGTGAAAAAATCGTACAGAACGCGCTCGACGCATTCGGCCGCATCGATGTGGTGGTCAACAACGCCGGTATCCTGCGCGACAAGACCTTCCACAAAATGGACGACAGCGACTGGGACTTGGTTTACCGGGTGCATGTCGAAGGCGCCTACAAAGTCACCCGCGCCGCCTGGCCGTATTTGCGCGAGCAGGGTTATGGGCGTGTGATCTTTACTGCATCCACCTCGGGTATCTATGGCAACTTCGGCCAATCCAACTACGGCATGGCCAAGCTGGGTCTGTATGGCCTGACCCGCACTCTGGCGCTGGAAGGGCGCAAGAACAACATTCTGGTCAACGCGATCGCGCCCACTGGCGGCACCCGCATGACTGAAGGCCTGATCCCGCCGCAAGTGTTCGAGCGGCTCAAGCCGGAGCTGGTCAGCCCGCTGGTGGTGTACCTGGGCAGCGAGGCGTGCCAGGAAACTTCGGGGCTGTTTGAAGTCGGCGGCGGCTGGATCGGCAAGACTCGATGGGAGCGCAGCCTGGGTGTCGGTTTTGATCCTGAAGCGGGGTTCTCACCGGACGACGTGGCGGCACACTGGGCGCAGATTTGTGACTTTGAAGGCGCTGCTCACCCCAAAGACAATATCGAGGCATTGAAGGAGATGATGGCCAACTTGCAGAAGTTCAGCCTCTGATCGTTGCTTGAACACTATTGAATACGACGGGGCGCTGAGGGCGCCCCGTTTTATTGCGGCATAAAAAAGGCCGCTGCAAAGGCAGCGGCCGAAGTAAGACGTTGGATCAAGGAGCGACAAATCAACGTCAGTGAACACCGGTAATAGATTGATACAGATGGACAATCTATTGGAATAAGACTTTTCTTGCTGTGGAGCAAGCGGGCCATTTGCCCTGAAAGTGCGTTAAGAGTAGTCGTCTGTAACAAAATGAGTAATCCCGATTCAGGACAAGGACTGTTACCAAACCAGTAACGATCGGTCCAACGCTCTGCGTGGGAAGCCAACGCGTGACGCTCTGCGTCGCGCGCTATGCAAGGGTTGAGGCCTGTTCGCTGGGCCGGGAGGCGGAGCCTCCCAGGAGGCATTCCACGCGGAGCGCGGGAAAGATCTTCGATCTTTGGCCTATTTATCTTTCTGATAGCGCGTCATCTACCGCATCCATGGCCGTGCCCAAACCCGAGCCAGAGCGCCTATTAATCCTTTCGAGCGACAGTACGAATACCCCTTTTGTGCGCTTATCGCTCCTGACGAGCGGCAGTAGGGTGAGACCTTCTGTCACTCACCGGGGAAGACGCATGACAAAAACAACAATGCGCGCCATCTTCACGCCACAGGCGCTGGCCACGGCGGTTGCACTGGGCTGCTGCGCACAGGCACAGGCGGTTTCGTTCAACATTGGCGAGATCGAAGGGCAATTCGATTCTTCGCTGTCGGTTGGCGCCAGCTGGGGCATGCGCGATGCCGACAAAAAGCTGGTGGGCGTTCCCAATGGCGGCACGGGGCAGGCTTCGACCGGTGATGACGGGCGGTTGAACTTCAAGAAGGGTGAGACCTTCTCCAAGATATTCAAGGGCATCCACGACTTGGAGCTCAAATACGGCGACAGCGGCGTGTTCGTGCGCGGCAAGTACTGGTACGACTTCGAACTGCAGGACGAAGACCGCGAGTTCAAGCAGATCAGCAACCACCACCGCGACGAAGGCGCGCGCTCCTCCGGTTATGAGCTGCTGGATGCCTTCGTCTATCACAACTATTCCATCGGTGACCTGCCCGGTAACGTGCGCGTCGGCAAGCAGGTCGTGAGTTGGGGCGAGAGTACGTTTATCGGTAACTCGATCAACAGCATCAACCCCATCGACGTATCGGCTTTCCGCCGCCCCGGCGCGGAGATCAAGGAAGGCCTGATTCCGGTGAATATGCTGTTCGCCTCCCAGAGCCTTACCAACCAACTGTCGGTGGAAGGTTTCTACCAACTGAACTGGGAAAACACCGTGGTGGATAACTGCGGCACCTTCTTCGGCAATGACGTGGTGGCTCACGGCTGCAACAGCAACTACACCGTCGGCAGCCCGGCGATTGCGCCGCTGCAACCGGTGGCCGCTGCGTTCGGCCAAGGCTTTCAAGTCACGCGCGAGGGCGTGGTGGTGCAACGCGCCAACGACCGTGAAGCCCGCGATGGCGGCCAGTTTGGCGCGGCCTTGCGCTGGCTTGGCGATGACACCGAGTACGGCCTGTACTTCATGAACTACCACAGCCGCACGCCCACCGTCGGCACGCTGACCGCCAACACCAACCTGGCCACTATCGGGCGCATCGCGGCGACCGCCAACGCCATCGCACCCGGCAGCGGCGCGGGCCTGGCTCAGAGCACCATGCTCGGCCGTGGCCAGTACTACCTCGATTATCCGGAAGACATTCGCCTCTACGGCGCCAGCTTCTCCACCACCTTGCCCACCGGCACGGCCTGGACCGGCGAAATCAGCTACCGCCCGAATGCCCCGGTGCAACTCAACACCACCGACCTGACCCTGGCCTTGGTCAACCCGATTGCCGGCAATGCCGCCTCGCCGATCAGCAGCTCGTTCGGTTCCGACAATGCCGGTTATCGACGCAAGGAAATCACCCAGATCCAGAGCACTATGACCCAGTTCTTCGACCAGGTGCTGGGTGCCGAACGCCTGACCCTGGTGGGCGAGGCGGCCTATGTGCACGTCGGCGGGCTGGAAGCCAAAACCAAGCTGCGCTACGGCCGCGACTCGGTGTTCGGCGCCTACGGTTTCCAAGGCGATACCGACGGCTTCGTCACCGCCAATTCCTGGGGTTATCGCGCCCGCGCGATTCTGGACTACAGCAACGTGTTTGCCGGGGTGAACCTCAAGCCCAACCTGTCCTGGTCCCACGACGTCAGCGGCTATGGGCCTAACGGGCTTTTCAACCAAGGTGCCAAGGCGGTCAGCGTCGGCGTGGATGCGGACTACCGCAACACCTACACCGCCAGCTTGAGCTACACCGATTTTTTTGGCGGCGACTACAACACCCTCACCGACCGCGACTTTATCGCCCTCAGCTTCGGCGTGAACTTCTGATCTGGTTTAAGGAAGGACAAGAACCTATGCGTAAGATATTTGCAGTGATGGCCCTGAGTCTGCTGGCCGCTAACGTGATGGCGGCGGTGTCACCCGAAGAGGCCGCCAAGCTCGGCACCACTCTGACGCCGGTCGGCGCCGAAAAAGCCGGCAACGCCGACGGCTCAATCCCAGCCTGGACCGGTGGCATCCCCAAAAACGCAGGTGCAGTGGACAGCAAAGGCTTTCTCGCCGATCCGTTTGCCAATGAAAAACCGCTGTTCGTGATCACCGCCGCCACGGTAGACACGTACAAAGACAAACTCTCCGACGGCCAGGTGGCGATGTTCAAGCGTTACCCCCAGACCTACAAGATCCCGGTGTACCCGACCCACCGTACGGTCAACCTGCCACCGGACATCTACGAGTCGATCAAACGCAGCGCGCTCAACGTGCACGCGATCAACGACGGCAACGGCCTGGAAAACTTCACCGGCAACCGCTACTACGCGTTCCCGATTCCGAAGAATGGTGTGGAGGTGCTCTGGAACCACATTACCCGTTACCACGGCGGCAACCTCAAGCGCATCATCACCCAGGCCACCCCGCAAACGAACGGCAGCTACACGCCGATCCGCTTCGAAGAAGAAGTGGCGGTGCCGCAAGCCATCCCTGATATCGACCAGGCCAAGGCGGCCAACGTGCTGAGTTTCTTCAAACAGTCGGTCACCGCGCCGGCACGCCTGGCGGGTAATGTGCTGCTGGTGCACGAGACCCTCGACCAAGTGAAGGAGCCACGCCTGGCCTGGATCTACAATGCCGGCCAGCGCCGTGTGCGACGCGCGCCGCAAGTGTCCTACGACGGCCCAGGCACCGCCTCCGACGACCTGCGTACTACGGACAATTTCGACATGTTCTCCGGTGCGCCCGACCGCTACGACTGGAAGCTGGTCGGCAAAAAAGAGATGTACATTCCCTACAACAGCTACAAGCTGGATTCGCCGACTCTCAAGTACGACGACATCATCAAGGCCGGGCACATTAACCAGGACCTGACCCGTTATGAACTGCACCGCGTGTGGGAAGTGATCGGCACGGTCAAACCGAGCGAACGGCACATCTACGCCAAGCGGCACATGTACATTGATGAAGACAGCTGGCAGGTCGCGTTGGTGGATCACTATGACGGCCGTGGCCAACTGTGGCGTGTAGCCGAAGGCCATGCGCAGTTCTACTACGACCACCAAGTGCCGGCCTACACCGTGGAAACGCTGTACGACATCATCGCCGGGCGCTACATCGCGCTGGGGATGAAGAACGAGGAGAAGAGCAGCTTCGTGTTCGGCTTCCCGGCCAAGGCGGCAGATTACACACCGGCGGCGTTGAGGTCGGCGGGCGTTCGCTGATCCCTGATTCAACGGGGAACAAAAATGTGGGAGGGGGCTTGCTCCCGATAGCGGTGGATCAGTCATTTATAAGCTGACTGACACTCCGTCATCGGGAGCAAGCCCCCTCTCACTTTGTTTTGTGCATGGCTACCAATCACCCCGCTGAATACTTCTTCAACAACCGCCGACCACAGGACTAGGGTAGGCGCCAGGTTGAATAACAATAAAAAGCAGGATGCAGCAATGACTGCCATGACACGCTGCCTGGACCGTCCTGGATTCATGCCACGGCTGTCCGCTCACCATCTGTTGCGCCCGCGCCTGGCCGAGCCTTTGCTCGCAGCGCAGGTCAGGGTGAAGTTGCTCTGCGCACCGGGTGGCAGTGGCAAGAGCGCGCTGCTCGCCGAATGTGCGTTGCAGGCGCCGGTAGGTCGCCAGGTGTATTGGCTGGCGCTCAATGGCGCCGTGCTCAGCCCTTTGGATTTCTGCCGGCGGCTGGCGCACACCCTCGGCGTGCCATTTGTGGATGAAGCTACATTGCTGCTCGACCTCAGCCATTGGCAAACCCCGGCGTGGATATTCCTCGATGATTTCTGCCGGCTGCCCGCCCCCGAGCTGGACGCCTTGCTCGACCGCTTGCTCATCGCCGCCAGCCCGGTGCTGACCTGGTGGCTGGGCGCGAGACGACGCCCGCTGTGCAACTGGCCGCGTCTGTTGCTCGACGATGAGCTGATGGAATGCAATGAGTTGATGTTCAGCCTTGCGGAAGTCCAGCAACTGCTCGGCTCGCAGCAAACCCTCGACAGCGTGATGCAATTCAGCGGTGGTTGGTGCGCGGGTGTACGCATCGCGTTACTGGGCGACGGTCACCCGGACAAGACCCTGCTCGAGTATCTGCAACACGAGCTCTTCAGCACGTTACCCGCCGAACTGGCTGAGGCTTGGCGCGTACTGGCGCACCTGCCGCGCTTTAACACGGGTTTGTGTGAGCACCTGTTCGGTTTTGGCGACGGCGATCAGTACCTGCGTGATTTGCAGGCGCTGGGTGCGTTTATCCAGCCGTGGGAAGACACCACCGATTGGCTGCACGTGTTTGCGCCGCTGGCGCAATTGCTGCGCGATGAGCCCTGGCCAGCCAAGCGCGCCTGGCACCGGCGCGCCTGCCAATGGTTCACCACGCAGCAGGACTGGCAGGCCGCATTCGAACAGGCGCTGCTGGCCGAAGCCTACGAAGTGGCGGTGAGCCTGTTGCAGCACTTCAGTTTCGAAGACGTGTTTCGTCAGCAGAACGCGGTGCTTTTATTGCGTCTGCACGAGCAGCATGGCGATGAATTAATGCTTGGTTCGGCGCAACTGGTCGGCTTGGTTACGGCGGCATTGCTGTTTGCCGGGCGCTTCGACCAGGCGGGCGTGTGCATCGATCAGTTGGCGCGGTTCGCGCCGCAGCCGACGGCGGCACAACAGCGTTATCTATTGGCGCGCTGGCAGGCGCAATGGGGCTGGCTGTTGCATTTAGGCGGCGATGCCGAGCGCTCGCGCGCGCATTTCCTGGAGGCTTTGCAAGCCTTACCTGACAGCGCCTGGACGTCGCGCCTGATGTGCCTCTCGGGCCTCACCCAGCAAGCCTTGCTGCGCGGTGAGCTGGAAGTGGGGCAAGCGCTGAACCGTGAAGCCCTGTGCCTGGCCCGCGCCCATGGATCGTTGGTGTTGGAGGCCTTGCTGGAGCTGGATCACGCGCAATTGCTGGAGCAACGTGGCGCGCCGTATCGGGCGCAAAGCCTGTTGGAAACGGTGCAGGCGATGTTGGTGGGGCAGCGGCTCAAGGCCGGGCCGTTGGTGGGGCGCATCGCGTTGCGGCGCGGGCACCTGGCGCTGCGCCAAGGGCAGGATGCGCTGGCGGCCGAGTGTTTTCAGGCCGGTTTGGCGATGTGCCTGCACAGCCAGGACAAGCGCGTGCTGTACGGCTTTCTCGGCCTGGCGCTGTTGGCGGCGAACCGTGGCGATTATGCCCAGGCCTTCATTCAATTGCGCGAAGCTGAGCGCCTGATGCAGCAACGCCACGTGCCGGACACGGTGTATCGCGCGGTGCTGCTGCTGGTCAGTGGGCACTTCTGGTTGCAGCAAGGTCGCGCCGAATTGACGCTGGAAGCGATGCGCCGGGTGCTGCGCCATTTTCGTGGGCCATGTGCCAAGCAGGCGCCGCCGGCCACGCTGGAACTGATCCCGCGCCTGGAATACTTGCTGGTGCTGGCTGAGGTGAAGCTGGGCTGTGCCGATCAACCTATCGCGCGGCTGACGGCCTTGCTTGAAACCACCCGGCAGCGCGGCATGCTTTGCCTGGAAACCGAGTTGCAGCTGGTACTCGGCGAGGTGGCCTGGCAACTCGGTGACACTGCAGTGGCCCGTCGTGCGCTGCAAGCCGGGTTGGCGCTGGCCGCGCGTTGCCAGGTGCAGCAGGCGATTCGTGAGCTGCGCTTGCGCTCGCCGGGGCTATTGAGTGAGCTGGGCCTGGAGACACAGGCGTCGCCGGGCGGCGTGACGGAAAACCCCCTGAGCCAACGCGAGTTGGAGGTGCTGCAACTGATTGCCCTTGGCAACTCCAACCTGGAAATCGCTGATCGGTTGTTTATCTCGCTGCACACAGTCAAGACTCATGCTCGGCGTATCCATAGCAAGCTTGGGGTGGAGCGGCGAACGCAGGCGGTGGCGAAAGCCAAGACGTTGGGGTTAATGGCGTAGGCGCAGCTAAGCGCGACAACGACTCCCTGTGGCGAGCTCAGCGGTTACAGAGTCTGCGTTCTGACGCAGAACGCCTGGCGGTATTCGCCGGGTGTTGCACCCATGGCCTGGCGAAAGCGTTGGCTGAAGTGGCTGGCGCTGGAGAAGCCGCACAGCCAGGCAATTTCAGCCAGGGGCAGGGCACCGTTGCGCAGCAGGCTTTGGGCCTGTGTGATGCGGCGCGCCAGCAGGTATTGATGGGGCGGCAGGCCGAAGCTTTGGCGGAACATCCGTGCGAAGTGGTATTCCGATAGCGCGCACATTCCGGCCAGTTGCCCCAGGCTGATCGGGTCTTCCAGGTGATGGTCGATGTAGTCGACCAACAGGCGCCGCTGATGCGCCGCCAAGCCGCCTTTCAAACGCAGCCCGTCGCGAGCACCGACTTGGCTGAGCAAGGTATGACTGAGCATTTCATGCGCCAGGCTGCTGGTCAGCAAGCGCTCGGCGGGTTCGTGCCAGTTGAGAGCGATCAATTGGTGAAAGCGTCGGGCTTGATTCGCATCTTCGAGAAAGGTGCTTTCGCGCAATCGCAGTTCACGCGGTTCGCGGTCGAGCAGGGTCACGCAGCCGAGGGCGAATTGCTCCGGGCTGAAATACACATGGGCCAGACGGATTTCACCGTTGATCACCCAGGCTGATTGGTGTTCGGCCGGCAGGATGCACAGTTTGTCGGGGCCACCCTTGGTGCCGGGCTGGTCGCGGCGAAAGGTGCCGGTGCCGCCGCCGATGTAGCAGGACAAGGTGTGGTGCGTCGGCGCCTGATAGTCCTGGGAATCATGATGGTTGCTCCACAATGCCGCAGACAAGCCGTCACCGAGCTCGGCGCAGGCTTCAAGGCGCGCGTTGGGCGAGCGGTTAAGGGCTTGAAAGACTTGCAGCGATTCCAGGTCTGGCATGGTTGTTCTCTCCGACGCCTTGCATCCTACTCCGCACGGTTGGCGCTGTGAGCCCACCGTCTGACAAAAGCGCAAGAATATGCAAGAGCGCCCGCAGGTCGGCGGGCGACACTGTGGCTCAATCACCGGAGCCCACCATGAACCTTTTCCTATATTTACTCACTGTGCTGATCTGGGGCACCACCTGGATCGCGCTTAAATGGCAATTGGGCGTCGTCGCGATTCCCGTGTCGATCGTCTATCGCTTTGGCTTGGCAGCGCTGGTGCTGTTTGTGCTGTTGCTGCTCAGCCGCAAGTTGCAGGTGATGAACCGGCGCGGGCACCTGATCTGCCTGGCCCAGGGGCTGTGCCTGTTTTGCGTCAACTTCATGTGCTTTCTGACGGCCAGCCAGTGGATTCCCAGCGGGCTGGTGGCGGTGGTGTTTTCCACGGCGACGCTGTGGAACGCCCTCAATGCGCGGGTGTTTTTCGGCCACCGGGTCGCGCGTAACGTATTGATGGGCGGCGCGCTTGGGTTGCTGGGATTGGGGTGCTTGTTCTGGCCGGAGTTGGTCGGGCATACCGCCAGCCCGCAGACCTTGCTTGGCTTGGGCTTGGCGCTGTTGGGGACGATGTGTTTTTCGGCGGGCAATATGCTCTCGAGCCTGCAGCAGAAGGCCGGGCTCAAGCCGTTGACCACCAATGCCTGGGGCATGGCGTATGGTTCGGTGATGCTGGCGATGTATTGCGCGGTCCGTGGCATTCCATTCGACATGGATTGGAGCGCACGGTATGTCGGGGCGCTGTGGTACTTGGTGATTGCGGGGTCGGTGATCGGGTTCACCGCCTACCTCACGCTGGTTGGGCGCATGGGCCCGGAGCGCGCGGCGTATTGCACGGTGTTGTTTCCGGTGGTGGCGCTGAATGTGTCGGCGTTTGCCGAGGGCTATCAGTGGACCGCGCCAGCGTTGATGGGGTTGGTGTTGGTGATGGTGGGGAATGTGTTGGTGTTTAGAAAGGCTAAGCCTGTGAACCCGGTCTTCAAGGTGAAGGCAATCTAGTGTATGCGGGCTTGCTCCCTCATTGACCGAGGTGTTTGCCACCTCTTAGCAAGCCCGTTGGGTTATTTGAGGCCCAGGCGTTTGGCCATGCGGCCGAGGTTGGCGCGGTCCAGCCCGAGTTCGCGGGCGGCGCTGGCCCAGATGTATTGGTGGCGCTCCAGGCAGGCGCTGATGACTTGGCGCTGGTAGTGCTCGGTGGCCTGGCGCAGGTCGCCGGTGACGATGGGGGGGGCGTCGGCTGGTGCTTCGGTCACCGGCGGTGCGCTGGCGTCGGGTAAGTCCAGGTCTTGGGCGCTCAAACTCAAAATTTTCGGACGTTCGCGACAGTTTCCCAGCGCTTTGAGTGCGCTGCGTCCGATCAAATGTTCCAGCTCCCGCACATTTCCCGGCCAGTTGTAGGCCAGCAGTGCCGCCTGAGCATCGCTGGTCAGGCGCAGGCTGCCTAAGCCCATGCGTGAGCGGTTCTGCTCGAGGAAGAACCCCGCCAGCAACAACACGTCGCGGCCGCGCTCACGCAGCGCCGGCACTTGCAGCGGGTACACGCTCAGGCGGTGGTAGAAGTCGGCACGGTAGCGGCCGTTGCGCACCTCTTCGGCAAGGTCGCGGTTGGTGGCGGCGATCAGGCGCACGTCCACTTGATGCTCCTTGTCCGAGCCCAGGCGCTGCAGCTGGCCACTTTGCAGCACGCGCAGCAGCTTGGCCTGCACCGTCAGTGACAACTCACCGACTTCATCCAGAAACAAGGTGCCGCCATTGGCCAGTTCGAACTTGCCACGGCGCTCGTTCAGTGCGCCGGTGAAGGCGCCGCGCACATGCCCGAACAGCTCGCTTTCCACCAAGGTTTCCGGGAGGGCGGCGCAGTTGAGGCTGATCAAGGGTTTGTCTGCACGAGCCGATGCGGCGTGAATAGCCTGGGCCACCAACTCTTTGCCCACCCCGGTTTCGCCGGTGATCAGCACGGTCAGGTCACTGCCACCCACCAGTTGGATCTCTTCGACCAGGCGCTTGTGTGCCTTGCTCTGGCCGATCATTTCCTTGTGCTGCTGGCCGTTGGCCTGGCGGTAGATTTCGGCGCGCTGATGCTCATCTTCGGCGCGCAATGCCAAGCGTTCGATACGTTCGGCGACGTTGACCGTAGCTGCAGCCAGGCTGGCGAAGGCTTGCAGGGCGTCCAGTTCGACGCGCTCGAAGCGCTCGAAGCGCTCGGTGTCCAGGGCGTCGAGGGTCAGCAACCCCCACGGTTTGTCGTCGATAAACAGCGGGCAGCCCATGCAGTCGTGCACTTCCAACTGCCCGTGCAGGCCATCGACCAAACCGTCGTAGGGGTCGGGCAGCTCGCTGTCGCTGTCAAAGCGGGTCGGGCCGGGGCTGCTTAGCAATACGGCGAAACGCGGGTGCTCGCTGACTTTGAAGCGCCGGCCGAGGGTGTCCGGGCTTAAACCGTCGACTGCCAAGGGCACCAGCCATTCAGCGTCCAGGCGCAACAAGGCGGCGGCGTCGCATGGCAGCAGGGTGCGCATGGCTTGCAGCAGGCGCCGGTAGCGCTCGCCTTCGGGCAGCTCGCGGGACAGGTCGGCGACCAGAGGCAGCAGGCTGGTGAGCAGTAATTTCGCAGTCATAATGACTCCTTGTAGTCTTTATGACTATAAGTTGTAGGCAGTCATACTGACTACATATTATTTAAATTGTTGAAATATATAGAATTATTAGTTGGCATGAATACTGACTAAGTAAGGGAGATCAGTAAAAAGACCCAGGAGTTTGCCATGCTTAGTGCCCAAGACCGTGCCATCGTCAAATCCACTGTGCCCCTGCTGGAAAGCGGCGGCGAAGCGTTGATCACCCATTTCTACCGCATGATGCTCAGTGAGTACCCAGACGTTCGCCCGCTGTTCAACCAAGCCAATCAGGCCAACGGCGACCAACCCCGCGCCCTGGCCAATGGCGTGCTGATGTATGCGCGGCATATCGACCAGTTGGACCAGTTGGGCGACCTGGTCGCCAAAATCATCAACAAGCACGTGGCCTTGCAGATCCTCCCGGAGCACTACCCGATCGTGGGCACCTGCCTGCTGCGGGCCATTTACGAAGTGCTTGGCAGCGAGATTGCCACGCCTGAGGTGCTGAGTGCCTGGGGCGCCGCCTATGGCCAACTGGCCGATATCCTGATCGGCGCCGAAGCCGCCATCTATGACGAAAAAGCCCAGGCCCCAGGCGGCTGGCGCGGTGCGCGGCCGTTCCTGTTGGTGAAGCGCGTGGAGGAGAGCGACGAGATCATCTCATTCTATTTTGCCCCGGTGGACAACGGCCCGATCCTGGCGGCCGCGCCAGGCCAGTACATTGGCATGAGGCTGATGCTGGAGGGCGAGGAAGTGCGCCGCAACTACTCGTTGTCCGCCTTGAGTGACTCGGGCGTGTACCGTATCAGCGTCAAGCGCGAGGCCGGTGGGCGGGTGTCCAACTACCTGCATGACCAGATGCACATCGGCGCGACCCTCGACCTGTTCCCGCCATCGGGCGAGTTCACCCTGGCGCCCAGCGACAAACCGCTGGTGCTGATCAGCGGCGGGGTGGGCATCACGCCCACTCTGCCGATGCTCGAAGCGGCCCTGGCCACCGAACGCCCGGTGCACTTTATCCACTGCGCGCGTAATGGCGGCGTGCACGCGTTCCGCGACTGGGTGGATGCCTTGGCCGCCAAGCATCCGCAACTCAAGCGCTTCTACTGCTACGCCGAGGACGACGGCGTAAGCCCGGCGGCGGACAAGGTCGGGATGCTGAGCCAGGAGCAACTGGCGGCCTGGTTGCCTGAGCAGCGCGACGTGGATGCCTACTTCCTCGGCCCTAAAGGCTTCATGGCGGCGATCAAGCGCCACCTCAAAGCCCTGGGCGTGCCCGATAACCAAGCCCGCTACGAATTCTTCGGCCCGGCTGCCGCTCTGGAGTAACGCGGTTAAAAATGTGGGAGCGGGCTTGCTCGCGAAGGCGGTGGATCAGTCACTTAACAAGTTGACTGACACTGCGCCTTCGCGAGCAAGCCCGCTCCCACCTTTAGTTTTGCATTCCTCCCGATTAATCCGCCGTTAACCCCTCTCTGTTTTAACCATGCCCTGTGTGTAAACTTGCGGCCATCAGGCACAACCATAATCAGGCAAAGGGAAACGGGATGAGTGACGAATTGCGGTTAGGCAGGGAGCGGCGCTTTCTGGTGTTGCTGGGCATCATCTGCCTGGCGCTGATCGGCGGTGCGCTGTACATGCAAGTGGTATTGGGCGAGGCGCCGTGCCCGCTGTGCATCCTGCAGCGCTATGCGTTGCTGTTGATCGCAGTGTTTGCGTTCATTGGCGCCGCCATGCGTACCAGGGGGGCCGTCACTGTGTTTGAAGGGCTGGTAGTACTCAGCGCCTTGGGCGGCGTGGCTGCGGCCGGCCATCACGTGTACACCCAGTTCTTTCCCGAAGTCAGCTGCGGCGTCGATGTTCTGCAGCCGATCGTCGATGAGTTGCCGCTGGCCAAGGTGTTCCCGTTGGGCTTCCAAGTCGACGGTTTCTGCAGCACTCCTTACCCGCCAGTCCTAGGCCTGTCCCTGGCGCAATGGGCGTTGGTCGCGTTCGTGCTGACCGTAATCCTGGTGCCACTGGGTATTTACCGGAATCGCCAGCGCAAGGCCTGAGATGGGCTCCCTGAAGCGCCTCGTTCTTCATCCAATGAAGGGCGGGGCGTTTTTGTATGTAGGGATTTGCGAGAGGGGCGTGACGAAGGACAACTTAAGGCGCGGGAAGCGTGCGACATGTTGTCACACGGACGTTGTCGCAGGACGTTTCTGACGCACCAAGCGACCCCTTAAATTTGCATAAAACGGCGAAGATGTGCTGTCAGTTCATCGTTTGAACGATGCCGCGAACGGCGTGTCGCCTGAGCCAATCGGTGATCTGCGAATGCCTTGTTTTATGGGCACTTGCATCCGTTTAGCATGCCCTTACAGGGTGTAAGGGATGGAGCGTTTTACGCAATAACACGGCAATTTTTGTGGTTTTTGTTGAGAATCGAACACGATAAGATCCCGAACCTTTGCAAGATTGGTGAAGGATTGTTGCTGGAATCGATAAAAATTATTTCTTTATAAGACATGGTTTATACATCGCTAGCTAACTACAATCGCCCGCACTGAATGTCCGGTGCTGTTCAATCTTTGAGCATTGGAGCGGTCGAGGGGCAGATGGATGGCTCTGTGCGACCCCTGGTTCCGGCAGCCTTTCAACTATCCGCACCAAATGGAATTGGTCTGTAACAAGGCCTTTAACCACGAAATCGAATAAGAACTCACCGCAGGTCCGTGAAACGTCCATTTATGGCGTGCCGGGCAGGCTCTTATTCAATCGAAGAGAAATGCCAACCCTTGGCAGGGTGAAGTGTTGGCGATCAAAACCCAACTGCATTGCGCAAGCTGCTTTAGAGGTCGTGAGATGAGTAAAAACAGGTACCCCCGATTACTAGGCTTTTTGCCGCTGCTCGGCATGCTGTTAATGCTGGGAGGCTGCAAGTGGACCTTGATGGACCCAAAAGGACAGATCGGTCTGGATCAACGCAACCTGATCATCACTGCCACTCTGCTGATGCTGTTGGTCGTGGTGCCCGTGATCATCATGACGTTCGCCTTCGCCTGGAAATACCGCGCGTCGAACACCAGCGCCACCTACGCGCCGAAGTGGTCGCACTCCACGAAGATCGAAATCGCCGTGTGGCTGGTGCCGATCCTCATCATCATCGCCCTGGGTTACATCACCTATAAGTCGACCCACGAGCTGGACCCTTACCGTCCGCTGGAATCCGACGTCAAGCCGATCAACATCGAAGTGGTCGCGCTGGACTGGAAGTGGCTGTTCATCTACCCGGACCTGGGTATCGCCACGGTTAACGAAATCCAGTTCCCTGAGAACACCCCACTTAACTTCCGGATCACCTCCGACGCCGTGATGAACTCGTTCTTCATCCCTGCACTGGGCGGCCAGATCTACGCGATGGCAGGCATGCAGACCCGCCTGCACCTGATCGCGAACGAGAAAGCTGAAATGGAAGGCATCTCCGCTAACTACAGCGGTGCTGGCTTCACCGGCATGAAATTCAAAGCGATCTCGACGAGCCAGGAAGATTTCAACGCCTGGGTAGCCGCAGTCAAGGCCGCACCTAAACAGCTTGATCAAGCTGAATACGACGCCCTGACCAAACCAAGCCAGAACAACCCAGTCGCTCTGTACTCCACGTACGAGCCGGACCTGTTTCAGAAAATCGTCGACAAGTACGAAGGTATGAAGCCAGGCAAGCCGGTCAAGCACGAGAAGAAAGAAGTGGCCGTGGTTGAAGGTTCTGACACGGGCTCGCATTCAACTGCTGGGGCAGAGGAGTAAACGATGTTTGGTAAATTAAGTTGGGATGCGGTCCCGTTCCACGAGCCGATCGTGATGGTGACCATCGCCATGATCGCGCTGGGTGGTCTGGCACTGTTTGCTGCAATCACGTATTTCAAGAAATGGACCTACCTGTGGACCGAGTGGTTGACCTCTGTCGACCACAAGAAAATCGGTGTCATGTACGTCATCGTTGCCATGGTCATGCTGCTGCGTGGTTTTGCTGACGCCATCATGATGCGTACCCAGTTGGCCATGGCCACCGAGGGTTCGCCTGGCTACCTGCCGCCTGAACACTATGACCAGATCTTCACCGCTCACGGTGTGATCATGATCATCTTCATGGCGATGCCATTTTTCACCGGCTTGATGAACCTTGCCTTGCCGCTGCAGATTGGTGCGCGTGACGTTGCCTACCCGTTCCTGAACTCCTTGAGCTTCTGGCTGCTGGTTTCTGGCGTGGTGCTGATCAACCTGTCCCTGGGCGTCGGCGAATTCGCCAAGACCGGTTGGGTTGCTTATCCGCCGCTGTCGGGCATTCAGTACAGTCCGGGCGTGGGTGTGGACTACTACATCTGGGCGCTACAGTTATCAGGACTCGGGACGACACTGACGGGGGTCAACTTCCTGGCCACCGTCCTGAAAATGCGCGCCCCTGGCATGAAACTGATGGACATGCCGATCTTCACCTGGACCTGCACCTGGGCCAACGTCCTGATCGTGGCTTCGTTCCCGATCCTGGCCGCTACCATGGCGCTGCTGTCGCTTGACCGTTACCTGGATTTCCACATTTTCACCAATGAACTTGGTGGCAATCCAATGATGTACGTGAACCTGTTCTGGGCATGGGGTCACCCTGAGGTGTACATCCTGATCCTGCCAGCGTTCGGTATCTTCTCTGAAGTGATCTCGACCTTTACCGGCAAGCGCCTGTTCGGTCACCACTCGATGGTCTACGCCTCCGGCGCGATCTCGGTGCTGGGCTTCATGGTGTGGCTGCACCACTTCTTCACCATGGGCTCGGGGGCCAGTGTCAACGCCTTCTTCGGCCTGGCGACGATGCTGATTTCTATCCCGACGGGGGTGAAGCTATTCAACTGGCTATTCACCATCTACCACGGCCGTCTGCGTATCACCAGCCAGGTTCTGTGGACCCTGGGCTTCATGGTGACCTTCGCTATCGGCGGCATGACCGGCGTACTGCTGGCCATCCCGGGTGCTGACTTCGTACTGCACAACAGCCTGTTCGTGATCGCTCACTTCCACAACGTGATCATCGGTGGTGCTGTATTCGGTTACATCGCTGGTTTTAGCTTCTACTTCCCGAAAGCGTTCGGCTTCAAGCTGCACGAAGGCTGGGGCAAGGCTGCATTCTGGTTCTGGATCTCGGGCTTCTTCGTCGCGTTCATGCCGCTCTATGCACTGGGCTTCATGGGCATGACCCGTCGTCTGAACGCCACTACCAACCCTGAGTGGGTACCGTACCTGTACGTTGCCATGTTCGGTGCGGTAATGATCGCTGTGGGCATCGCCTGCCAGTTGATCCAGCTGTACGTGAGCATCCGTGATCGCAAGCAGAACGCCTGCGACTCTGGCGATCCATGGAATGGCCACACCCTGGAATGGTCGACTTCGTCGCCACCTCCGTTCTACAACTTCGCTGTGATCCCTACTGCGAACACAATCGATGCGTTCACCGAAGCGAAGGAAGACGGTACTGCGTACCAGCAACCTAAGCACTACGAGCCGATCCACATGCCGAACAACACCGCCACTGGCGTGGTGATGGGCGCGTTGTTGACTGTGTTCGGTTTCGCGATGATCTGGCACATCTGGTGGCTGGCAATCGTGGGCCTGGTTGGCACTATCGGTTACTTCATCATTCACGCTGCCCGTGATGATCAAGGCTACATGGTGCCGGTCGAGACGATCGAGCGCATCGAAGCCGAGCAACACGCTCGCCTGGTAGCCGAGAAGAAAATTCCGGCCAACCGTGTAGAAACCTCGTTGGAACAGGCTTAAACCATGTCGAACTTAGTGACCAATGCTGGACACGCCCATGTCGATGACCATGGGCACGATGACCATCACCACGACTCGGGGCCAATGACCGTATTCGGTTTCTGGCTCTACCTGATGACCGACTGCATCTTGTTTGCGTCGATCTTCGCGGTGTACGCGGTACTGGTAAACAACGTAGCGGGTGGCCCATCGGGCCACGACATCTTCGAACTGCCTTACGTGCTCGGCGAAACCGCCTTGCTGTTGTTCAGCTCGATCACCTACGGCTTCGCCATGTTGGCCTTCTACAAGGGCAACAAGAAAGGCGTACTGAGCTGGTTGGCACTGACCTTCCTGTTCGGCCTGGGCTTCATCGGCATGGAGATCAACGAGTTTCACCTGCTGATCTCCGAAGGCTACGGCCCGCACCGTTCCGGCTTCCTGTCCGCGTTCTTCACGCTGGTAGGTACCCACGGTCTGCACGTAACTGCCGGCCTGCTGTGGATGGCGGTGATGATGTATCAGGTCAATAAGCACGGCCTGACCAACACCAACAAGACTCGCCTGAGCTGCCTGAGCTTGTTCTGGCACTTCCTGGACGTGGTCTGGATCTGCGTCTTCACCGTTGTTTACCTGATGGGGACTCTGTAATGGCTAATGCACACTCCCATGACCATGACAGCCATGATTCGAGCCACGGCAGCGTTAAGTCGTACGCCATCGGCTTCATCCTGTCGGTAATCCTGACGCTCATCCCGTTTGGTCTGGTGATGTACCCGACCCTGCCGAAGTCCATCACCTTGATGATCGTTCTGGCATTCGCGGTGATTCAGGTGCTGGTTCACCTGGTGTACTTCCTGCACCTGGACCGCTCCAAAGAGCAGCGCGATAACGTGATTGCATTCGTGTTCGCAGGTCTTGTGATCCTGCTGCTGGTTGGCCTGTCGATATGGATCATGTTCAGCATCCATACGTTCATGATGGCGAAGTGAGGTAAGACCCGATGTCGCTTAAGCACTTTATCCAAATCACCAAACCGGGGATCATTTTCGGTAACGTGCTTTCTGTGGCAGGCGGTTTCTTCCTGGCCTCCAAGGGACATGTCGATCTGGCCATCTTCCTGGCTGCAATGATCGGTACGTCCCTGGTGGTAGCTTCCGGTTGTGTGTTCAACAACTGCATCGACCGCGACATCGATATCAAGATGGAGCGCACCAAGAATCGTGTGCTGGTCCAGGGCCTCATCTCCCTGAAACTGGCACTGATCTACGCGACCGTCCTGGGTGTTGCCGGTGTGGCACTGTTGTACAAGGTGGCCAACCCGTTGGCGGCGCTGTTTGCCGTGATCGGTTTTGTTATCTACGTCGGCCTTTACAGTCTGTACCTCAAGCGCAAGTCGGTTCACGGCACGCTGGTGGGCAGTCTGTCGGGCGCGATGCCGCCGGTGATTGGTTATGTGGCGGTGACTAATAGCTTCGACATGGCCGCGCTGGTGCTGCTGGTGATGTTCAGCCTGTGGCAGATGCCGCACTCCTATGCCATCGCGATCTTCCGCTTCAATGACTACCTGGCTGCGTCGATTCCGGTTCTGCCGGTCAAGCGTGGCATTCAGGTGGCCAAGAAACACATCCTGCTCTACATCCTGGCCTTCCTCGTGGCGACCTTGATGTTGACCTTCAGTGGCTACGCCGGCATGAGCTACCTCGCCGTCGCCGCCGCCATGGGCATGTACTGGTTGTACATGGCCTGGACGGGCTACAAGGCGGTGGATGACACCGTCTGGGCGCGCAAGCTGTTCGTGTTCTCGATCTTCACCATCACCGCGCTCAGCGTGATGATGTCCCTGGATTTCCAAGTGCCCAAAGAGCTGTTGCTGACCTACGCTCACTGAGTGGTTGAGTATTAAAAAAAGCCCCGCCTTCGAAAGAAGCGCGGGGTTTTTTATTGAGTGGCCTTTAAACTATGCGCACATTCTACAAATGCAGGAAGCAACGTAATGAGTAAAAAAGCCGTGATCGTGTTCAGTGGCGGGCAGGATTCGACGACTTGTCTGATCCAAGCATTGCCGTTGTATGACGAAGTGCACTGCATCACCTTTGATTATGGCCAGCGCCATGTGGCGGAAATTGAAGTCGCGCAGAAGCTCGCCAAGCAGCTGGGCGCCACCGTTCACAAAGTCATGGATGTGTCCTTGCTCAACGAGCTGGCCATCAGCAGCCTGACCCGTGACAACATTCCCGTACCGACCGTGGACAGTGCTGGCGGCAGCTTGCCAAGCACCTTTGTGCCAGGCCGCAATATCCTCTTCCTGACATTGGCGTCGATCTACGCCTATCAGGTTAAAGCTCAAAGCGTGATTACCGGCGTGTGCGAAACCGACTTCTCGGGTTACCCCGATTGCCGCGACGAGTTCGTCAAAGCCCTGAACAAGGCGCTTGAGCTGGGCATGGAATACCCATTGCGCCTGGAAACCCCACTGATGTGGCTGAACAAGGCCGAGACGTGGGCGCTCGCCGATTACCACAACCAGCTGGAGCTGATCCGTCACCAGACGCTGACCTGCTACAACGGCATCATCGGCAGTGGCTGCGGTAATTGCGACGCGTGCAACTTGCGTGCACGCGGTTTGAATGAGTATCTGCAGAACAAGGCGCAGGTGATGCAAAGCCTGAAGGGTAAGTTGCAGCTGAGCTAAACCGCTCACTGTGTGGCGAGGGAGCAAGCTCCCTGGCCACAGGTACGGTGTTGCTCCTTAACTGATTTGCATCAGGCAGCGGCGCCGGTGATCCAGCGCTTGAACAACGCGCGCGCACCATAGGCCGGCAAAATATTGAAGAACGCAAAGCCGACTTTGATCGCAATCTGCACGTAGATCATGCTCAGGATGTCACTGGTTTGCATGGCGCCGTAGAAGGCGATGAAGCAAAACAGGAAGCTGTCGATGATGACCGCGAAGAACGTACTGAGGAAAATGCGCAGGTACAAGTATTTGGAATTGGTCAACTCTTTGATCTTGCACAGCAGGTAGGAGTTTATATTCTCCGACACTAGGAAGGACACGGAGGAGGCGACCAATACCGAAGACACTTGAATGATCACGTCGTTATACGGCCCGTCCAGTTTCCACCCTGGCAGCCCCGGCAGGAAGGTCGAGCCATAGAGCAAGATGATGATCATTGCGTTGCTGGCAAACGCAAACAGAATGGCGCGTCTGGCCAACCGCAAGCCGAATTGCTCGTTGAGCAAGTCCACGATCAAAAAGGTCAGCGGGTATAGAAACGTGCCCGGCGTGACGATGATGCCCAGCGATTCGAGGTAGAGAGGCTTGGTCGCGGCAATACTGGTGAAGATGTAAAACGTGAACAGCAGCAAATTCAGGATGATGTAAATCATCCAGGAGTTTTCGTTGCGGTCGTTTATGTCGTAGGCGGTGAGTGCCCCTCCTTGTGAATAAAACTTCTTGTACATGTTCTTAACTTCCATTTTGTTGAGGTCGTCCATTATTTCGCTGTTGAGTACTTCGCTCAGTTTCAGCTTGATGACCTTGCCCGTGGCGATCACCATGATCACGGCCAGGTGCTTGTCATTTTCAAAGCCCAGCAGCTTGTATTTGCTGTTTTCGATACCTGTTTCAAGCGTTGTCATTGAAGCGCTCCTCAATGATATCGCCGACCACGCACAGGCGATCTGAGTGAGCACAGGCTTCGAGGGTAATCAGCATGCGTTTGGTGACCCGGTCATACACCAGCTTTTCTTTGCCGTCGCTGGAAGAGCCTTTTTGCACAATCAACACATCGCCAGGCTCATTAATGCCGGGGATTGCATGTTCCAGGCGCACCGCAATCAGGTTGCGCGAGGTGCCGAAGTAGTAGGTCAGCGGGTACAACGTCGCCAATTCGCCAATGCGCTTATCCAGGTTCTGTATAACCAGGCTTTCCTTGAGGATCGGCACGGCCGCCGGGTTCATGTTGCCCTGTGGGGAAATACTGCTCTCGATGATTTCCTTGGCTTCAAAATCGAGAGTTTCAATTTCGTCGTAAGAGACACCGAAGAAATCCGAAATCTTGCGGAGGGTGGACTGCTGGACGTTGACGACCTTGCCTTCCAGGATGTTGTAGATGGTGGTCCTGGTCAGGCCGGCGGCGCTGCATAACGACAACTGCGTTTCACCGCGACTTTTAATCAAGTACTTGATGTTGCTCTTCAAGTGCTCGGTTTTTTCCCGTCTGTGTATCACGTGTTCACCACTTCCTTTTAGTCATAGCCGTCCTTGTGCGCGGCGCTTGCGGCGTCGCGGCGGCGGGAGTGTTGCATGCGTGGGCCCCAATAATAAAGTCCCGGATGCGCTGCTCCGGTGCTTCTGCGATCCTTTGAGCGCGCAAGAAAGAACATTTAATTTGGAAAATGTTTAATTTATTGTTCAACTTCCTGTTTAATAAAATCCCTCGGTTCAGGACGGACCGACACGCAACGCCCAGGAAGGGACCCGCACTCATGGCAGTCAATAGCTCACAACTCAAAGATCAGGCCGACCTACTGCGTCGTGGCTTGGCGGATCTACACGCTGAAGATTTTGAGCTGGCGAGCCTGCTCGACGCCGAAGTCTCGCGTCAGCACCGTACGCTCTCTCTGGTTTCATCCTCCTGCGCGGTCAAACCACGAACCTTGGTGGCCTGCGCCTCGGCACTGGTCAATGTGAGCGCCGAAGGTATGCCTGGTAAACGCCAGCGTGCCGGTTGCGAGAACGTCGATCTGGTCGAAGCCCTGGCCATTCGACGCGCACGGGAACTGTTCGACGCCCACTATGCCAGCGTGCAGTCGCACTCGGCGTCCAACGCGATTGCCCAAGTGCTCTCGGCGCTGCTTGAGCCTGGCGATACATTGCTCGGCATGGCCCATGACCACGGCGGTGATCTAACGCTTGGCAGTCCGGCTGTCTTCACCGGGGCCTATTACAAGGCCATCCGCTACGGCACCACCGCCGAGGGCCTGATCGATTACGCGCAGGTGCGCAGCCTGGCCCTCGCACATCGCCCACGTATCATTATTTGCGGTGCGTCGGCTTACTCTCGGGTGGTGGACTTCGAGCGGTTTCGCGCGATTGCTGACGAGGCAGGCGCGATCTTGTTGGCGGACATTTCCCATATCGCCGGGCTGGTGGTGACGGGTCGCCACCCGAACCCGATCAACGCCGCCCACGTCACCGTCACCTGTACCCACAAGCAACTCGGTGGCCCTCGCGGCGGGCTGATTCTGTCTGGCCGCGACGCCAACACCAAGGTTCTCGGCTTGCGCTCCACCTTCAGTCGCGTGCTCGATCAGGCCGTATTCCCGCGCATGCAGGGCGCGCCGGCGGTCAACCTGATCGCGGCCAAGGCCGCCGCGTTGGGCTACGCGAAATCGCCGGAATTCGACGCCTGCATGGGGCGGGTGCGTACGCTGGCCGATGCTGTGGCTGGCGCGTTCCAGGCCCACGGTTACGAGGTGGTCGGTGGGCGCAGCGACAACCATACGGTGTTGATCCGGCTGCAGGGCGCGATGACCGGTGCCATCGCCGAATCGGCGCTGGAGCGTTGCGCCATTGTCGTGAACAAACACCGCGTACCGGGCGAAACGCGCTCGTCGTGGGTGACCAGCGGGGTGTGTATCGGCACCGGTTCCCTGGCGCAACGCAGGCTCGACCGCGAAGGCTGCCGGCGAGTTATCGAGCTGGTTTGCCGTGTGCTGGACAGCGTGACGCCGTTGGGTGAGCAGGACTACCGGCTTGAGCCTGTGGTGTGTGAGCAGGTGCGCAGCGAAGTGGAAGCCTTGTGCGCGCGCTATCCCATTGCTGACTACCTGGAGGGTTAATCCCCAGTGCTGGGTTAAATCCGCTGAGACGTTCCTCGTCATACTTCCTTGTACGCACTGTGCGAATCGATCACCCGTCTACAAGGAGTAGTCCCCCAGGATCAGCGTAAGTCGTCGGTCCCTTCTCTCCCTCGGTGCAGCCCTGCCGGTGCTGGCGCGGCTGGCTGTGTTCGGCGGTGACAACGTGCCGGCAGCCGTCTCCTTGCTCGGCCCCGCGCGAGCCTGCTAGGCATCAAGCGGCTGCCACAGCGCAAGGCGCTCAACGCCCAGTTGCGTGATGAGACCGTAGCGTGGTTGAAGGGCGCGGGTTAGCCAGCTCCCACCTTTAGTTCATCGGTATTACTGCTGCGCAATGCTGTATCCATCAAACGCCGTCTGCTGCTGCAGTGCAGTGATCACACTCTTGCGGCTCAGCGGCTGCTCGGCGCCGGAGTTATCCACAAAACTTTCGACCTCAAGCTCCGCTTCATCGCCTTCGCCCACAAAGCTGAAGCCCAGGAACTCGAACGCCTCACGGTCAACGCTCAGCTTGGAGCGCGGCGTGCGCAGCGGCAGGGTGACGCTGATGCCATCCTTGCTGATCACAAACACTTCGGCTTCTTTCTTCGGCCGTGCGGCTTTGCCCTTGCCGGCGCTTGGGTTGCTGATCGCCTGGTGAGACTGGTTCAGCACTTTGAGGGCCAGGCCGTAGACCAGTTCCTGAAACTCCGGGTCGTCCTTGAAGCTGGACAGGATGCGGCTGATCGAGAATTTGCTGCTGAGGTCTTCCAAGGCGATGTTATCGGCCGCCTCGGCGTCTTTGAGTTGCTTGAGCTGACCCATCAGGTCGTAGGCCTTGTCGTCGTCGAAGGCGTCGTGGGCCTGGCGGATAGCTACGCGCAGCTCGCGGATCTGGTCGCTTTCCTTGGAGGTGTGGAACGCGTCCAGCACCATCTCGCTGATGATCTTGGCCGCAGGCACATGCTGTGAAAGATTGATGGCGTTTTCGTATTCAGCTTTGGATTGCAGGGCTGCTACGGATTCTTCTTGGGCTGATTGTTCGGTGTAAGAATCGGACATTGAAATTTCACTACGTCAGTAAACGGGACAAAAAAGCGTCGCGCATTTTCAGTGGCTGGGGAGATCAGGTCAAGGCAGCACAACGCCCTTGTCGCGGCGCAAGGCCGTCAGCGCCCGCTGCAGCCGCACGGCGCGCCCGCAGAACAGACCAACGGTAAACCCCGACACTCCGCCCACCGCTACCAGCATCTGCGGCGTGCTCAAAAACAGCGGATGCACCGCCTGTTGGTAGCCGAAGTAGTATTTGACCACGAAGAACAACTGCGAGATCAGCAGGGGTTTCCACGTGCCCGGCAACACCAGGGTTTCGCCATTGGCATCGAGCCGCGCGCCGTCGGCGTTGAACAGCAGCATGCCCAGCAGGCTGCCCACCAATGCACCGCAAACCCAGGCGCCGCTCGACAGGATCGAAGGCGCCAGCGACATCAGCGACCACACCACCAGCACCACCGGCAGAATCATCAACGAGCGACGATTCTCACGCCCGACCAGGCAGGCCTTGATGCCGTAGTAACAAATCCACAGGTAAACGGCGTACACCCAGAGGGGCGTGCCTTGGAGGATATCGAGCATGGGGGCTTCCGTGCAGTGTGGGTAGGCGGTGGATAGTCGTTGAGGCTCCCTGGGTTTGTCCATCGATTTGCCCCTGACCCACATCAACACCCCGCGCCGCGAAATCCGTTACAACACCAAGGCCTGATGAACCCATAAAAACGACGACCTACCTGCGCCGCGCAGACCACAGCGGCCAGGTGATTAAAGGATTAATTTCATGGCCTTTTCCCTGTCCCGCCTAGCTTTGCTGGGGGCGACGCTCTGTCTGGCGCTACCCCTGCACGCCACTGCCACCGAAGTGGAACACGGCAAGTACGTTGCACAACTGGGCGACTGCATCGCCTGCCACACCGCCAAGCAAGGCAAGGTGATGGCCGGCGGGCTGGAGTTGAGCACGCCGATGGGCACGATCTATTCGAGCAACATCACACCGGACCGGGAGACGGGTATCGGCAGCTACACCTTCGAGCAGTTCGACAAGGTGATGCGCGAAGGCGTGACGCCCACAGGCATGAATCTTTACCCCGCCATGCCGTATCCGTCCTACGCCAAAATGAGCGAGGAGGACATGCACGCCTTGTACGCCTACCTGATGCAAGGCGTAGAACCCGTGCAACAGGCCAACCTTGAGGCGGACATGGGCTTCCCGTTCAATCAACGCTGGGGCCTGGCGCTGTGGAATTTTGTCTTTCTCGACAAACAGCCGTTCCAGCCCGACCCGGGCCGTAACGAGGTGCTCAACCGTGGCGCCTACCTGGTCCAGGGCCTTGGCCACTGCGGCTCCTGTCACACGCCACGCGGCATCGCCTTCCAGGAAAAAGCCATGAGTGATGACGGTCGCAGCGGCCAGCATTACCTGGCCGGCGAAACCGTCGAACACTGGCGTGCCTTGAGCCTGCGTAACCTGTGGACCGTGGAAGACACCGTGCAACTGCTCAAAACTGGGCAAAACCGCTTCGCCACGGTGGCGGGTAACATGGCCGATGTGATTCACCACAGCACTCAGCACTTCAGTGACTACGACCTCACGGCCATCGCCAGCTACCTCAAAGCCCTGCCGCCAGGTAAAGACGATCTGCCGATGCCGTCGGTAGCCCGCACGCCTGCCGCGCCGCCAGCCGACCTGTACACCAGCCGTGGCGGCCTGGGGTATATGCAGTTTTGCAGCGACTGCCACCGCAGTGACGGCGGCGGTGTGAAGGGCTTGTTCCCACCGCTGGCTGGCAACCCGAGCATCGCCGCCAGCAACCCAACTTCGCTGCTGCATATTACTCTGACCGGCTGGGAGACCGCACAAACCGCCACCCATCCACGGGTCTATACCATGCCTGGGTTCAGCCGGTTGGCGGATCAGGAAATCGCCGAGATCCTGAGCTTCGTGCGGACCCGTTGGGGCAACGAGGGCACGCCGATCAGCGCCGCCCAAGTGAAAACAATGCGTGACCAACTCAACCCCACCACCACTGATTCGTCGGCCTTCGAAACCCCTCGCCTGGCCGACTTGCTCGCTGCACCGAATGCCGACCAAGTGGTTCGCGGCATGCGTCTGCACTTGCAGACCAAGGCGCTGCTGCCGGATAACGTCGGCAACTCGCTCAACTGCACCAGTTGCCATCTCAACGCTGGCACTGTGGCGGATGGTTCGCCGTTTGTGGGCGTGTCGGCGTTCTTCCCCAGCTATGCGCCGCGCGCCGGCAAGGTGGTCACGTTGGAGGAGCGTATCAACGGTTGTTTCCGTCGCTCCATGAACGGCAAACCACTGTCGCCACAATCAGCGGATATGCAGGCGATGGTCGCGTACTTCGACTGGATGAAAAACAACACCCGCCCCGAAGACAAAGTGGCCGGGCGCGGTGTGGGCAAGATCGACCCGTCGATCAAGCCGGACCTTGAGAACGGCAAGCAGGTGTATGCCAAGCAATGCGCGGTGTGCCACGGCGTCAACGGCGAAGGCCTGGCGCGTGCCGACGGCGAGCGGGTGTACCCGCCGTTGTGGGGCGAGCAGTCGTTCAACATCGGCGCTGGCATGGCGCGGCCCTACACAGCGGCGGCGTTCGTCAAACGCAACATGCCGATCGGCTTCCACGAGAAATTCCCTTTGGGGCAGGGCGGCTTGTCGGACCAGGAAGCGGTGGACGTGGCGGCGTATTTCTCCGGCCAACCTCGCCCGGATTTCCCGGACAAGGTCAAAGACTGGCCCAACGGCGGTAAGCCTGTCGATGCACGCTATTAAGTCAGCTGTTTGAGGCAGGCCTCAAGAATATCCAGGCCTTCTTCCAGCACCGCGGGCTCGGTGGTCAGCGGTGCCAGCAGCCGAATAATGTGTCGCGACTTGCCGCTCGGCATCAGCAGCAAACCGGCGTCCCGTGCCAGGCTCAGCAGTTGGGTCAATTGCTTGGACGCCGGCGAGCCGTCGGCGTTAGCCAGTTCGATGCCACGCATGGCGCCCACACCGGTCAGGCGCCCCAGATAGGGCACACCTTGCGCACGCCATTGTTCATAACGGCTGACGATGGCTTCTTCCTGTTGTGAACCCCAGGCTTTCAGGTGTTCATCCGTCATTGCATCCAGCGTGGCCAATGCGGCCGCGCAAGCAATCGGGTTGCCGGAGTAGGTGCCGCCCAGGCCGCCTTTGGGCAGGTTGTCGAGCAAGGCTTTGCGCCCGACTACCGCGCCCAATGGCACGCCACCGGCGATGCTCTTGCCGAGCAGGATCAAGTCCGGCTCGATGCCCAGGCGCGAGAAGGCGAAACGCTGGCCGGTACGCCCGAAGCCGGACTGAATTTCGTCAGCAATCAGCAGGATGTTTTTCTCATCGCAGAAACGTCGCAGGGCGTGGGCGAACTCAATGTTAAGGGCGAGGAAACCGCCTTCGCCCTGCACCGGCTCGATGATGAAACAGGCCACGTCCTCGACGTCGATTTCCACGCTGAACAGACGCTCCATCGCTTTGAGGGCTTCGCTACAGGTCACGCCGTTATCGGCGCTGGGGTAGGGCAGGTGATACACAGGCCCAGGCAGTACGCCGACTTTTTGCTTGTAGGGCGCCACCTTGCCATTAAGGTTGAGTGTGGCCAGGGTGCGGCCGTGAAAGGCGCCGTCAAAGGCGATCACCACCGTGCGGCCAGTCGCCCCGCGCACGATCTTCAAGGCGTTTTCTGCGGCCTCCGCGCCACTGTTGGTGAGCATGCCGCTCACCGGGTAATCCACCGGTATAAACGCGGTAAGACGCTCCATCAATTCGATATAGGGCGCATGGGGCGCGGCGTTGAACGCGTAGTGGGTCAGCTTGGTCGCCTGTTGTTGAATCGCCTCGACCACGCCCGGGTGGCAATGCCCGAGGTTGAGTACTCCGATGCCGCCGACAAAATCGATGTAGCGCTTGCCCATGGTGTCCCAGACCTCGGCGTTTTTGCCGTGGCTGAGGCTGATGGGGTGGACGATGGAAATCGACTGGCTGATGGTTTCGCGGCTCATGAATCTTTGACTCGGCAATGGCGGGCGTCTTTTTATCTAAGCCGTGCGCCCGGCCTTGCCGCAAACGAAATAAAGTCGCCGGGTCATTATTAAAAGTCGGGATGTGCGTTTAAGTAGTCGACCATCCAACTGAGGAACGCCTTCACTTTGGGGATCTCACCCGCATGTTCGGCATGCGCGATAAAGTGCGCGCCAGCGCTGGGCATTGTGTAATCCCAAGGGATCATCAAGCTCCCGCTGGCCAATTCGTCGGCGACCAAGTACTGCGGCACCAACGCCACGCCATAGCCCGATTGCGCCGCGCGAATGCACATGTAGAACGTGTCGAATCGCGGCCCGTGGTAGCTGTTCTGCGAATGCAGCCCTTGTTCCAGAAACCACTCGTGCCAGGCTTGCGGACGTGAAGTGCATTGCAGCAAGGTGTGGCGCGACGAAGCATCGCTGCCCTCGGCGACAAATCCTGGCGCGCAGACCGGCACCACGGCTTCGCGAAACAACTCGATGCACGTCGCCCCTGGCCACGAGCCCTGGCCGAAGAAAAACGCAATATCAGCCTTGGCCTGTAACACATCGAAGGGCTCAAGTTCGTTGCGTACCTCCAGGTGAATGTTCGGATGCTTGGCCGCAAAGTCCTTAAGCTTGGGCACCAGCCAGCGGTCGCCGAACGTCGGCTGAGTGGCGATGCGCAGTACTTCAGTCTCGCCACCATAACTGAGGATATAGCGGCTGGAGATGTCCACCTGAGTGAGGATCTTGTGGACCTCGGCCAAATACAACGAGCCCGCTGGCGACAGGTACAAGCGTTGGCGCACCCGTTCGAACAGGTTGTGGCACAGCATCTCTTCGAGCTGCGCAACCTGCTTGCTCACCGCGCTCTGGGTCAGGTGCAGCTCTTGGGCGGCGCGAGTGAAACTCAGGTGGCGGGCGGCGGCCTCGAAGCACTGCAGGGCGGTCATTGAAGGGGTCAAGCGTTTTGAAATCATGCAGTTCATTCCAAATCGGAAGGAGCCTTTGCCTAAAGGTCGTTTGTGGCAGGGGAGTAAAGCCGTCAATACTGCGCGGCAACACTATAAACTGGCGCAGGCTGTGCGGCGCCGAATAATAAAAAACGACAGGGAGTGCCTCGCATGAACAACCTCAGAACCCTCATCGCCGCTACGGCTGTGGCCTTGGCCGGCAGCGCCCACGCGGGCGTGACCCTGGATGCGATCCAGAAAAAAGGCTTTATCCAGTGCGGCGTCAGCGACGGCCTGCCGGGCTTTGGCGTACCGGACAGCGCGGGCAAGATGACCGGCATTGACGTAGACGTGTGCCACGCCGTCGCCGCTGCGGTATTTGGCGATGCCTCCAAAGTGAAGTTCAGCCAGTTGACCGCCAAGGAGCGTTTCACCGCGCTGCAATCGGGCGAAATCGACCTGATCTCACGCAACACTACGTGGACCAGCTCCCGCGATTCGGGGATGGGCCTGGTGTTTACCGGCGTGACCTATTACGACGGCATCGGATTTCTGGTGAACAACAAGTTGGGCGTGACCGCTGCCAAGCAACTGGATGGCGCAACTATTTGCATTCAGGCCGGCACCACCACCGAACTCAACGTTTCCGATTACTTTCGCACCCACGGCATGAAGTACACGCCGATCACCTTTGACACCGCCGACGAAAGCGCGAAGGGCCTCGAAGCCGGGCGTTGCGATGTGCTCACCACTGACCAGTCGGGCCTGTACGCCCAGCGTATCAAGATGGCGCACCCGGATGAGTTTGTGGTGTTGCCGGAAGTGATCTCCAAAGAGCCGCTTGGGCCGCTGGTACGCAAGGGCGACGATGAATGGTTCAGCATCGTCAAATGGACGCTGTTTGCCATGCTTAATGCCGAGGAAATGGGTATCACCTCGCAGAACGTCGAAGAGCAGGCCAAGTCCACCAAGAACCCCGAGGTTGCACGGTTGCTCGGTGCCGATGGCGATTACGGCAAAGACTTGAAACTGCGCAAGGACTGGGTGGTGCAGATCGTCAAGCAGGTGGGCAACTATGACGAAGTGTTCGAACGCAATATCGGCCAGGGCAGCGTGTTGAAGATCAAGCGCGGGCTCAATGCGTTGTGGAGCAACGGCGGTATTCAGTACGCGCCACCGGTTCGCTGAGCGGGCAGAGCCGGTGTGAGCGCTGTATCTACTCCGACACCACATCCTTCCCCGCCGCTTTGGACCGATACAACGCTTGATCGGCGCGTGCCATCAAGGCGGCAGGGCATTCCCCCATACGGCGTTCCACCACACCCAGGCTCAGAGTCACCTTGAAGTCGCCTACGGCGGGTATCTCGGTGGTCTTGTGCCGAACCCGTTCGGCCAGTTGCTTGGCGGTATCCAAGGTGCTTTTGGGCAGGATCAGCATAAATTCATCACCGCCCCAGCGGGCCAGTAAATCGCCGGGGCGTACGCAAGCCTCCAAGCCTTGCACCACCCGCACCAGCGTGTTGTCGCCTATGCCGTGACCATGTTGGTCGTTGATCGGCTTGAAGTCATCGATATCCATGGCCACCAGTGCCAGTGGCAAGCGGAAGCGCTCGGCACGCTCGCATTCCTCCAGGAGTACTTTCTCCAGGCGATAACGGTTGGCGATACGCGTCAGGGCGTCCTGTTCGGCCAGGGAGCGGTTCTCGTCCAACTGCAATTGCAGCTGCTGATTGACCCGCGACAATTCACGGGTGCGTTCGGCCACCAGTGCTTCCAGCGACTGGTTTCGCTTCTGGAGCTGTTCGAGGGAGTTTTTGCGTGAATGAATATCACGGTGCGCGCCGACCATGCGCGCCACTGAGCCGTCGGGGTTGCGGGCAATGACGTAGCCACGGTCTTCGATCCACAGGTAGGTGCCGTCTTGTTTTCGGCAGCGATACTCGGCCTGGTAATGGGGCGCACGTTGGCTGATGTAGTCATCAAACACGGCCATCACGCTGGGGTAATCTTCGGCGTGGATCACGTTCTCCCAGGTGAACACAGTGTTCTCCAGAGAGTGGCGGGGGTAGCCCAGCATTTCGTACCAGCCAGGGTTGCGGTAGACGAAGCCGGTATTGGCGTTCCAGTCCCAAATGCCGTCGCTGACCAGTTCCATGACGGCATGCAACATGTCGGCGTTGAATTCGGCAAAGTCACGGTGAGCCGATTTATAGCCGGAGTTATCGTCCATCTTTGCGCTTCCCTGCGTGTGCTGGCTTGCAAGGCCAGTCTTTGTTGACGCCGATACTCCGTGGCTGGCGCTACTGTACATCGGGGATTGCGCGGTTTAAATAGGGCGGGTGCGCTGCTCTAATGGTGCGGCTATGAGCTATCACACCAATCGAAGCAAATTGAGTGTGGGACCCGACAAGCTGGCTCCCACATTTAATCTCGGTGTGTGGCTTACTGCGGCGCCAGCATCTGCGTCCGAGGTTTCCCATCTGCGTTGTGCTGGTAGATCGCTTCAGGTTGGCCCTGATCTTTGAAAAATACCTGGCCGATCCCGGCTGAATTCCAGAGCCGTTCACCGGCTTGCGCATGTTCCGGAATATGCGGCACCACCTGCATGGTGCGGCGACGGGTGAACCAGTTGAGCGGCGAGCGCGGCGAGTAGAGCCAGCGATTCAGGCGGTCGAACCATTCCAGCAAGCGCGGCGGGAATTCGTTCTTGATGCCGCTGCTGGTGATCTGCCAGAGCCGGGGGCCAGCGTTGCGGTGGCGGATCAGCACTTCGTAGACGAATGAATAATGCACGTCGCCTGAGAGAATCACGTAGTTACCCGGCGTGCGCGAGTGGCGGAAGATGTTGAGGATCACCTGGGCCGCACCGCGATGGGCCATCCAGTTTTCGGCGTCCACCAGCAGCGGGTAGCCGCACCAACTGAACACTTTTTGTACGGTCTCGATCAGCTTGACGCCAAAGATCGGCGCAGGTGAAACGATGATGGCCGACGGGTGGTCCAGCAGTGCCTGTTGCAGCTCGCTCAAGGCTTCCCAGTCCATCAGGCCGGAGGGTTGCTTGAGCGTGAACTCGCTGCGCCAGCGCCGAGTTCGGGTGTCGAGCACCACCAGCGCAGGCGTGGTGGGCAGCACGTAATGCCAGTGCTGGAATTTCAGCAGCGCTTCCAGCAGCTCATCGTGTGCGCTGGCCTGCAGGTGGTGGTCTGTCGCCTGGGCAGTCAGCGCCTGGGTTTGACTCAACAGCTCGCTAAACACATTCGGTTGGTTACCCCAGCCCTGGCACAGCAGGTAAGCAAGCAAGGCATTGCCGATGATGCGTTTGGAGAACGGGTGGTCGTAGGCGGTTTCTTCCCACTGGGCGCTGAGGTTCCAGTCATCGGTGATGTCGTGATCGTCGAAGATCATCAGCGTCGAGAGGTGGGCGAAGACCCGCGCGACGCCCGGCAGGCCGTCACGGAATTGCTCAATGTGCACCTGCTCACGGGCATAGCGCTGCTGTTGCGCTTCGCTCAGTTGCGGTGGTTGCGGCGCGATCAGCGTCCAGGGCGTGGGCGACCACGCGAGCAAGTACATTGCGATCACTTCGGCAAAGGTCACCAAGTGGTTGTCGGCGGTACTGCTGGTGAAAATCGGTTTCTTCACCCCACCAAAAAAGCGCTCGCGCAGCGTCTCGTTGCTGTTCAGCGCCGGGAGCAGGTCGGCGCGACGGTAATAGCTGGCGCGATGCCCGTAGAGGCTGGCGCTGTTATCCACCACCGCGCCTTCGAGGTATTCGTCAAACAGCCCCAAGCGCGCGATCAGTGCATGAATCGCTCGCAGCATTGGGCCGGCGACATCGTCGGCGTAGATCTGGTCACCACTCATCATCAGCAGAGCTGGGCGTTGGCCCGGCGTGTGTGCCTCGGCCAGTAGGCGGTCGACGCACAGTAAGCCTTCGTCGGCGCGATGGTGCGGTTTGCGGCATGAGCCGTGTACTAACTGGTGGATGCGGCTGTGCAATACAAAATTCGGGTGTTGGCCTTCGGCATACAACAGGTGTGGCGCCCATTCGGCGATGCCGACGTTGTCGATCAGCAGGTCATAGCCAATCACCACGTCCAACGGCAGGGCTTCGTCCAGCGGCACGTCGATCAAGTGGATGAAGGCATGACGCCCCACCGGCACCACCTGGCACTGGCCCTTATCCAACGGGATATCTCGCGTGTGCTCGTCAACGTGCAGCCGCAGGGTTGGCGACAGCTCGCGGCTTCCCACCAGCCACACCACCAGGCGCCGGGGTTCCAGTCGGCGCAGCAGCGGTCCAGCAAGAACGGCGGGCAGTGTGCCTGCTTGAAGCATAGGGATGACGACTCTGTGCAAGTAGGGTCCGCAGATTAACCCAGTGGATGTCAGTGTTTTGTTAAGTAAAAATGCGCTGTGACTACGCCCTGAACTTATAAAGTCTTGGCCGACGTGGCTATAAACGTCATGGGTCAAAACGTGACAAGGCTAAGGGCCATTCAACCGTCGTGGGCCATTATGTTGGCGCGCGGCGGCACGTTGATTCTGGCCGAGCGCCGGGGTGGCGGGGTGGTGGTGTAACAACACACAAAAGATACCTAAATGTGGGAGCGAGCAAGCCCGTTCCCACATTTTAACCGCGTCAGGTAGGCAGTTGTTCTGTGGCCTTAGGCACCGTAAAGCTAAACTCGCTGCCCTGGCCCACCTGACTTTGCGCTTCGATCCGCCCCCCGTGCGCCTGCACAATGCCTTGGGTGATGTAGAGCCCCAGCCCGCTGCCGGTGGGGTTGTTCTCGGTCTGGGTCCAGTAGCGGTCAAACACATGGGGTAACTGCTCCGGCGCAATGCCTTCGCCGGAATCGCGCACCGAAAACACGATCTCCTCGCCGTTGCTCATGGCGCTGATGCCGATGTTGCCTTGGCGCGGGGTGAACTTGATGGCATTGCCGATCAGGTTCGACAGCACCTGGAACAGACGCTCCGGGTCGCCATTGATCTGCAGGCCCTGCTCTGTGTTGAACGACAGCTCTATGCCTTTCTCCATCGCCAACGGCGCGAGCAGGGCATAGGCTTCTTCGAACATCTGGCTGACGTCCAGCGCCACCGGCTTGACCACATAACGCCCGGCCTCGATTTTCGAGGTGTCGAGCAAGTCTTCCAGCAGCACGTTCATCCGCCCGGCGGCTTGTTGCATGGTGTCGATGGCCGAGGAAATCCGCCGCGAGGTGTGTGGGCCTTCGGAGCTGAAGGCCTTTTGCATCATTCCGCAAAGCATCGAGATCACGGTCATCGGGTTACGCAGGTCGTGGGACACCACGGCGACCAGATCATCGCGGGCGCGCACGGCTTGTTGCTCGCGCAACACTTGGCGGGCCAGGTCGTTTTCCAGGGCTGAGCGGCGTAGGTCGTTGGCGGCAAAGCGGTCGCCGTGGCTCCACTTGGTGGAGATGCCGGCCATTTCCACTTTCCAGATTTCAAACGAGGTGCGTGGGCGCAGGCGTAAACCTGCGTCGGAATTTTCCAGGTTCAGCGGCTTGTTCGGGTCGCCGCTCCAATTGATGTTCTCTTTCACCTCCGGGCGAAACCACAGCACGCCGTTATCCACAGGCTTTGGCAGGGTCATGGCCAGCACACCACTGGCCACTCGCTGGAACTCGGCAGCTGGCGGGTACACCGCGGTCAGGTTGTGGCTGGAGAACACCGGCTCGCCACTGGCTTGCAGCCACTTGTGCAGTGCCCGAATTTGTTCAGGCTCCGGGCAATTGCCGTAGCGGTGCAGTTGTTTGTCTTCGATGATCGCCACGCCACCCGACAGGGTCAGGTCCATCAGCACGTGCGGTTGCTGGGCCAGGCCATCGAACACGTTTTGTTCAGAGGCTTTCATCGCTCGCTCAAGCAAGGCCAGGGCCTCGAGTTTTTCTTCGCGCTGACGGCTCAGGTCCAGGGCTTCCATGGCGCTGATCTGCAACGACAGCACCTGGCCGATGGTTTGGCAGGCCATGCGCAGTTCATTGGGCACCAACAGCGGCTTGCGGTTACCGCAACTGATCAGCCCCCAGAGCTTGTCGCCCGCCATCAAGGAAATGCTCATGGACGACAACACGCCCATGTTTTGCATGTACTGGCAGTGAATCGGCGACACGCTGCGCAGGGTGGCAAAGCTCAAGTCCAGCGGCTCACCGGTGTCCGGGCGCAGTTTAGGCACCAGTGGCACCGGCTCATAGGCGGCATTGGGGATGATGCGCAACCAGTTGGTGCGGTACAGCTCGCGGGCCTGCTCGGGGATGTCGGACGCGGGGAAGAACAGGCCGTTGAACAACTCCATGGACGGCGCCGAGGCTTCGGCGATCACCTGGCCATGGCCTTCTTCTTCGAAACGGTAGATCAGCACCCGGTCGTAGCCGGTCATGGCCTGGACTTCATTCACGCTGATTTCGTACAGCGCTTGCAGGGTTTTCGCCGACTGCAGGCGTTGCAGCATCTTGCCCAGGTCGCTGGTGCGGCCATTCAGGGCTCGGGGTTTGAAGTCTGTGAGGCGTGGTTCGAATTCCAGCACCAGCACGTCTTGATGGCGGTGCAGTAGGCCTTCGAATTGCGCACCGTTGAAGCTGACATGCAGCGCCGGCGCGTCTGAAAACGTGTTGTGTTCAGCCATGGCCCGCACCGCTTGGGCGTGTTCCGCGCCCAGCAAGTTGTGCAGCGGCTGGCCCAGCAGTGCCTCGGGCGGGTGGCCGAACAGGGTGCCGACGTTGGCGCTGACCTGAATAATGTGCAGGTCCGGCTCCGACAGCGTCAGCAGCACACCATGGGGCTGTATTGCACCGGGGGTGCGGATGGGTTCGTCGGCACAGTTGGCAAGCAATTGTTCAAAATCTTCGGTGTTCATAGCAGTACCTCCTGGCTGGCGAGCCATTGCTCGAAGCCGCTGAATGTCGAACAAGCTGCTGCCACCGCGCGCTGTTTGGCGTGCGCGTCCAGTGGCTGGCGGGCCAGGTAATCGAGAAAATCTTTCCAGCGCCGACCGGTCTCGGCACCGTACACATTAAGAAACGCGCCGCCGTTGTCCGCCTCAATGCCCAGGCGCTGAGCCATTTCCCGGCGTAACACTTGGCCACCCAGGGTCGCGCCTTCCAGCACGTATAGGGCACCTAAGCAGGCGGCGGGGGTATCGAAAGTGCGGTGTTCGCAGCAACGGGGCAGGGCACTGATGGCATCGTCAGTCAGGCCAAGGGCGTAGAGATCGCGCAGCAATGTTGGCGTTTTCACCCGCAACGCTGTATCGAATCCATCCGGAATCAAGCCGCTGTCGTACAGCGCAGCTTCCATCGGTGCATAAAAACCGTAGTACGCCTGGAGCAAGCGCCGGTACCACTCGGCATCCATGCACTCAGAGAAAAACGGCAGGCGTTTTTCCAGCGCTACATGCAACAGGCCGGTGCCTGAGCGCAGCGCTTCCAGCAATGAGGGCGCACCAACGTCAGGGTCCAGTGAATGCATGCGATGGGCTCGAAGTGTGGGCCTTTTCGGCCATGAATGACGCGAGTGAAACGGGCGACGATTCTACACAACTCATGGCCGTCAACTGTACGTACAATACGAAAAGGCTGACCGGCGGATCAGAAAAGTCGCTCCTTGCGTGATTAATGACCACAGAGCGGCGCTTCAAGTTCGGTTCAAGTGATGTTGCGGTGCTATCAATGCAGGGACGAGCCCTGTTGGGTCAGTGCGGTTTGCACGCACTCAACCAGGTGTTCAGCACTCCAAGGCTTAGGCAAAAAACGCACGGAGCCCCCCAACTGCGCCGCCAGTTTGGTATTGCCGGAGGTCAGCACCACCGGCACTGATGGCCAACGATGCGCCACTACCTTGCTCAGGTCATACCCGTTGAGCAGGCCGGGCATTTGGATATCGCTGACAATCAGGTCCACCGGATCATCGCCGCGTTCCAGGTAAATCATCCCTTCGTCCGCCGAAGGAAACGAGGTGACGTGAGCCCCGAAGTCCTCCAGTACGTCGACCATTAACGAGCGAATGATCTCGTCGTCTTCCAGCACTAAAATCGATGGCTGAGCCATGATCCTTACTCCACCATCAGGGTTCATTAAGGTGGAGTGGGGCGGATATGATTAGGTTCGATTGAATATCTTTGGGGCGATGGATGGTCGTTTGGAGGGTCTAGATTGCGCATTTGCAGGGCGTATTGCACGATACCGACGCTTTCCCTCCAAGGACCGGCCTGCTTCACACTGGCCACCGTATAAGGCCGTCAAACATGAACGCTTCTTCCGCCCTGTTGATCGACCAAGACCTTGCCAGCCGCATGATCAAAGTCGACCACGCCGGCGAGCATGGTGCGATCTGCATCTACAGTGGCCAATTGTTTATGGCGCGGTTTTTTGCCCCAGGCATGGTTGCGCAGTTGAAGGAGTTTCTTGCCCACGAACGCCGTCACCGTGCGATATTCCAGGCCGAGTTGCAGCGCCGTCGTTATCGCCGTTGCCGCAGTTATTGGCTCTGCGGGCTGGGTGGGCTGGTGTTGGGGTTGATCACCGGGCTGTGCGGGCGTAAGGCTATCGTCGCTACCACGGTCGCGGTCGAAAGCGTGGTGCTCAAACACCTGGCGCATCAACTTCATACCTTGCACGACATCGACCCCTTAGCCGTGGCGGCGATTGCTTCGATCGTCGAGGAGGAACAACACCACCACGACCACTCGGCCGCACAGATTGATGTGCGTGACCCGTGGTTCAGGGCGCTCACGCCGGTGGTCACGGCGTGGACGGAAACGGTGATCTGGATGGGCATGCGCTCCTGACAAACAGGCATAATCGCCGTAACACCCGCTGTGGAGCCCACCATGAAGTACGCCTTACTGATCCTTGCCCTGATCCTCAACACCGGCCCGGCCTTTGCGGGGGGCGATGCCGAGGCAGGCGGCAAACTCTTCAGCAAGACCTGCGGCGGCTGCCACAGCATCGGCGAAGGTGCGCGCGGCGGCTTTGGCCCAGAGCTTAACGGCATCATCGGCCGACCCGCCGGCACCACCACGGATTACCAGTACTCCGACGCGATGAAAAACTCCGGCGTGGTCTGGACCCGCGACAAGCTCGCCGCCTACATCGAGGCGCCGAAGAAGGTGGTCAGCGGCACGCGTATGATCTTCTGGGGCATCAGCGACCCGGAGAAGATTGAAAACATCCTGGCCTACCTGGAAACTTTCCAGCCCAAGTGATCACTCGCGCACATTCTTGAACAGCATCAGCCGCGCGCTTTCATGCAGCCCGCGCGTCAGCCCCTGTAAGCGTTGAAGCTCTTCGGATCGACTCAATTTGCGGGCCGTTGCTCAGTCGCTTCATGCCGGAGCGAGCGAAGGTGTATTGGGTGGCGTTGCAGTTCAAAGGCGGCGCGTGCGCGCAGCAGGTGTTTGATGTGGCCGATTCGGCGAATCGGATGTTGGTTGAGGGGGCGGGGAGTGGGGTGAAGTAGGGATGAGTTTTAACGTGGGGCCTGCGGGAATACCACACCGTTGAAGGTGTGGGTGCAGCAGTTACAAAACGGTTTCATCTGTTCGGGCGTCAAGTGTGGGTTAACTTTTTGCAGCAAGCCTGCGGGGTCGACGAACAAGCCGCTGTAGTAGGTAGATCCACCCATTTCCACATACTCTTTCTTGTCGACCTCATGTAACGCGACAATCCAGAACACCGGCTCCGGGCGATCTAATCGGGCGTTGGCTTCGCTGAAAACTTTGTCCCACGGCTGGCCGACTTTGGACAGGAGAAAGCGGAATAGCGGCGTGTAGTCAAAACCGTGTCGTTGATGGCTGTGCATTGAGCCGCGGCTGGACAGCGAGCTTTTTTCGCTTTTAGTGTGCCGTTCATAGCGATAGGCGAAACCGCTACCGTGTCGCACGCCATGGGTTCGGGTATTGAATGAGCGGTAGAGGAGGGGCTTTTTCATTGCGTCAGGATTCCTTCCTGGTTTGCTTAGGAGGTGGCGGCCGAGTGCCTTGGTAGCGGAAGGAAATTTGGTAGTCGAAAAGGCTTGGCTCTATCACATGCTGGAAGTACGGCTGAAGAATGCCTATCCAACTGGGGAAGACATTGAATACTCCGGCAAAAATTTCTGGTTCCTCATGCAGGTCGAGTGAGTAAAGAATGCTGTCCTCATCATCAATGTCCGATGAGTACTCATCCGCTTTTAAGTCATCGCAGAGCTTTTTGTACCAGAACAGTTCAATTTTCATAGCCATCTTTGAAGGCCTTACTTCCTTGTGTGAAGGAGTGAGCCTACGAGGGAGAATCAGAGGCTGATATTGGCCATGTCCGACTGTGAGTGTGGGAAAAGTCAGCCGGGCATTAACGGCCCTGGAGCGAGTAGGACCGTTCTGATTTTATGGGGGGGCAGTGCGCGAAATCTGTACATACAAGAGCATGCCTTCAGGTCTCACATTTTCGGATTACCGTCCTGATCGTCGTCATTAACGAGACGACCGGGCCTGGAAACCCGTGGAACAATAGCGCACAGGTGCCACTATTTTTATCACGAGTGCTGGTGTTTTTGTGCTGGCATATCCGTGTTATGGCGGCTGTGTGCGGGAGGCCTTCGGGTCTGCCGGGTTCCTATTGTCCCGGTTTTCCAGCCTGCGCATAGCTGCCACCCATTCGCCTGGAAACGAACGTGGCGGCTCTTCTCTACATTAGGAGTTAAGCCATGAGGGTTTCTGACAGGTCGTACCCTCGCAGCACTGTAGTCACCACCACCGTTTAACCCGGAGGTGCCTAATGATCAACCCACCCCTCAACAAAACCCTCGGCGTCATCACCTTCTCCACCTGCGGCAAACAGCCCAACCTCCACTGTCTATTCCGCGTCAATGCCGGCGTGCCCATTCGCGATGCCCTGGAGCATGCTTGCGAGCTGCTGCACCGTTCCAAAATGCATCGCGTTGGATGCCGCCATGGACAAGAGCGCGGACCGTTACGCCTGGGCGGCACAGTATTTGGGAGAGATGGCGAAGGCGGTGGTGGATGATTTGGCGGATGGGGTGTTGGAGGAGGGCGAGGCTGTTTCGGTGTAAGCGGGTGATTTGATTGGGGGGCGGCGGCTGGCGTCTTCGCAGCGATGCGGCGACCCCACAAGCCAGCTCCCACGTTTGGATCGAGGCGCACCAGCTAAGCCGTGCAGGCAGTAAAAAAGACCTTGGGACGCCAAGGTCTTTTTTGCCTGCTGATCGAGGTGAGCAAGTGCTTGATGCCCTGCGTGCGTCGAGTCGGGCGGTATCGCTTGGTCAGGGGTTATGTTGGCTCATCGGGGGGGCGCTTAAGCAACGCTTGGGAAAGAGGCGCCGGCGCAGGTGGCTTCGGCATGGGGTAAGCCTGTTTCATTTGGGCGATATCGCCGTCGCTGATATCCCAGGTTTCCGATTGACCCCAACTGCCATCTGTCCAGTCGGGGCTGACCTCGTAATGCATTATCGAATCGCTGTCGTAAGGTTGGTAGCTGTGCTTATCGCTACGCTCTAGGGGGAAGATATTTTTGTCGACGAGGTCCTGGGTCCAACCATAGTGCTTGAGCATGTGGTCATACGCCTTCTGCTTGTCCCAAGGAATGCCTGAATTAGGGTGTTGGTGAGCATGCAGCGCGCCCAAGCCATGCCCGAACTCATGCAGCACCACGAAACGGAATCTGGGTGAATGGATATCGCCCGGCAGGATCATCGTGGGCAGGTGTGGCGGTTTTTTTTTCGCGTCTGTCCCTACCGCAGAACCGAAGGTGTTATTGATATGGTTGAGAGCGATACGGATGTCGCCTTCTTCGCCCAAGACAAAATTGAACTTGAGATTGACGTAAGGCAGCCATTCGTTGATCACGTCCTTTATCGCTTTTGCCTCCTCTTCGTTAGCGTCATATAGCGCTATCGTGATCGTCGAACCATTGGGCCAGAGCTGGGTTTGGTCGATCACGTTGCGCTTGGTTCGTATCGGGCTGACAGACTGCGCATCAGGGCTTGAGGCGTTGTCCGCGTAGGCGGCGGTATGAAACGGTTGAAAGAGACTGGGAGAATTGATCATAAGACATATCACCAAAGGGCTATAGGAACCTTTGGGTGTTGCCGGTGAGGTCTACAGTTCCCTGTGCAGGCTTGTTTAGTCAATTACTTTATCTGTCGCTGGCCTCCAAACGACCGAGCTTGAGCGGCTGATAAACAATTAAGCGCATAAGGGGTCAGCTCAGCAGGTGCTTGGAAATGATTCGAGAGATTTCCACAATTGACGTCTTCCCAGTGAATTCAAACTTCACTTTCCCCAGCGACGAAAAGTAAATCTCCAGCTCCGAATCCAGATCAAACGTGCCGGATGTTTCCACTGAGTACGCGACGATATTTTTGTACGGCAGCGAGGTGAAGTCCTTCTTGCTGCCGGTAATTCCCTGCACGTTCACGGCGATGATGCGCTGGGTGGTGAAGACCACGCCGTCGCGCATGGCTTTGTAGGCGTCGATCACTTCTTCGCCGTCGAGCAGCAGGGCCGAGACGCGTTCGGCGTATTCGTTATTTTGTTTGAGTTTGAAGAAACCTTTGTTGTTGAAGTCGATCATGTGCCTGTCCTGAGTGCGTGGTGCGGCAAAGGCCTGTGCGGGTGTATGACGTTTTGCTCGCGGATCTGTATCTGACGCCCTGCTTTTCAACGCTCTACCATGACGGCCAACATACTCATGCAGGAGCGGCGCCATGCCCGAACTGTCCAGCTGGCTTGCTTATGGCCTGATCTCACTCGGCATGGTGCTCACGCCCGGGCCAAACATGATTTACCTCATTTCCCGCTCGATTTGCCAGGGGCGTACGGCTGGGTTGATTTCCCTGGGCGGTGTTGCGTTGGGGTTTGTGGTTTACATGCTGTGCGCGGCATTGGGGATTACCGCGTTGGTGATGGCGGTACCTTTTGCGTACGACGTGCTGCGGCTCGGCGGGGCGTTGTATTTGGTGTACTTGGCCTGGCAGGCGGTCAAGCCGGGTGGCCGCTCGCCCTTTCAGGTCCGGGATTTGCCCCAGGACAGCCCACGCAAGCTGTTCATGATGGGCTTTGTGACCAACCTGCTGAACCCCAAAGTGGCGGTGATGTATTTGTCGTTGCTGCCGCAGTTCATCGACCCGAACGGCCATGGCAGTGTGCTGACGCAATCCCTGGTGCTGGGCTTTACGCAGATTGCCATCAGCGTAAGCGTTAACTCGGTGATTGCGATCATGGCGGGCTCCATCGCGGTGTTCTTTGTCACCCGCCCGAGTTGGCAGGTGCTGCAGCGTTGGCTGATGGGCTCGGTGTTGATGGGCTTAGCCGTGAGGATGGCGGTTGAAGGGCGGCGGTAAGTGGGGGCAACACAGTGTTTGGTTTCGTGCTCAGCGGGCCATGACGTTGACGATCACATGCAGGATGAAGGCGGGGCCATAGCACGGCTGGCCGTGTTCATCCTCGATCCGCCAGATCGACGTGACGGTGCAGGTTTCCTTGGGCGCGGCGAATTCCACTGTGAGGTGTACCGGCTGGCCGGGCAGTGTTTCGGCGATGGGGATTTCGTTGTTCAGGCTGCGCAGGTGCGTGTCCATCACCACTTCCAATGGCGCGCCCGTGGTGGTGCGTCGGGCGATCACGTATTCGCCGTCTACTCGCACCAACTTGCGGCCGCGCCAGGGGCGGTCGCCGAGGTTTTGGATCTCCCAGGTCTTCTGAAACGTCTCACCGGGTAACACGACGGTTTGGTCTGGCGTGGAGACGTCTGCGTTGAAGACGGCAACGTCGCCAGGGTCTTGCAGGCCGATAGCTCGGTTAGTGGCAGCCATTGAGTGAGCGCCCACCGGAGCGCCTGCCAAATCGGCGAAGTAGCGGAACAGTAGCAGCGGTGAAACCTGAAGCGCCTTGGCCAACTTAATCAGTGTGCGCACCGAGGGATCTTGAGAGGCGCCACCGGCCAACCCATAAAGGTAGGTTCTGGATATGCCGGCTTCCTTGGCCAGGGTGGTCATGGATTTGCCCAGTTCCCGGCTGCGTCGTACGACCAGCGCCCGGAGGGTGTCGCGCGTCTTGATGCTCATAGTTGATTACTCATCCCCAGTCCTTGGTGAAAGTCGTCACGTTGTTAGCTAAAAAGGACAACCTGCCCGTCGCAACGTTTAGTGGGCCATGCACACTCGCATCCTGCTGGCGACGTTGTGAAGGACATGGATAGTCCGCGTTTTGATTGGCTATATCCAGTGTCGCGGTTTCTCGCATGCTTGCGACCCCGTGTTTGTTGCATTCCTTTACAACCATCTCTGGATATGGCTATGAAACAGATAAAAGCGTGCTGTGAATCCATTGCTCGATCAGGCTTTGGCACCCTGCAAATCTCAGATGCGATGCAGCAGGACTACAAAAAGATCATTGATGGGTACGTGGCAATTTCCCAAACCACCAAGCAATCATTTTCCTTTGCCGAAGACACGGACGGTTTTTTCCCTTTTGGCGCCGAGTATTCGAGCATCGAAGACCACCCGGACCTGTGTGAACGCTTCTGTTACTGGCCTGCGCATGCGCCGAAGCGAACGGATTTGGAATTCACCCAAAGCCCGTTCTTCACTGCTGTGGATAGTTTTGAGCGCCAGATCAGCGAGCTCGCCCAAACATTGATGGACGGCATCTGTGCAGAGTTCGGCGTTGCTCCATTAGCGCCCTTGCGTTTGGCGTCTTACATCCAACTCTGTGTCTACGGTGCTCAGGCCACAAACGGCGTGCGTCAATTTGCTCAGGACCCTCATGAAGATGGGCACATGCTGTCGTTTATCAAGCCTACCCGCGAAGGGCTGGTCTTGGTCAGGGGGGCTTCATTAGAGCCCGTTCGGCTTCTGGAAGGTGAGATTGCAGTGCTGGCAGGGTCGTTGCTCACTGAGCTTTCCGATCAGTCCATTCCGGCTGCTTACCATGCTGTGCTGGCGCCTAAGCAACCGGTCGCCAGAAGTTCGTTGATTTACTTTGCAAATCCGAGCCCGGAACAGCAGCCGACAAGCTTCTTTCGCCGCAAACCCATTGACCTGAACAGCGCCGTCAATGCTCGTCATACCGGTTTCGGCAATCAGCCGATTCAACTTCTCTAATCGCCTCGCGGACTCGAACATTCCATGTTTCCTCACTTCAACGCCCTGTACCTCGAAGGCTTGCTTCTGGGTATCGGACTGTTCGCCGCCCCCGGCCCAAAAGACACCTTGGTGATCCGCCAAGGTGTCGGCCGTGGTCCCATCTGGTGGGTGGTCGCTATTTGTGTGCTGGCCGATATCCTCCTGATCGCTATCGGCGTGACGGGGTTAGGGTCTGTGCTGGAAAGTTGGCCGGCGGTGATGGCGATAATGCTCTTGTCCGGCGCGGCCTATCTGCTGTGGTTCGGTGGTCAGCGCTTGCTGGCCTGCATCCGCAACCAGTCCATGCCGGACACTCAAGGCGGTAACTCGCAACGCGGGCTGTTACGCACGGCGATAGTGCTCGGCTTCGCCAACCCCTACGCCTGGCTCGATACGGTGGTGCTGATCGGCTCTATCGGTGCGGCCAAACCCGCAGGCCAACAAGCACTGTTCGCGACGGGGGCCATGACGGCATCGTTGGTGTGGTTTGTGCTGTTGGCGCTGGGATGTCAGCGTTTGACATGGCTGTTTCGCGCGCCCGTAGTCTGGCGATGCTTGGACGCTGGTGTTGCGGTGCTGATGGTTTACTTGGCGGGTATGTTGATCATTGATTCACTGGATATCTTTCAGATAGTCCTGGAGGGTGGTCAGCGGCGCGCTTAGCTCATCAAGGCTGGTGGCCTGTTGCACATCGGTGGTCAGCTTATGCAATTCGCGACCGAGTACGGTGTCGGCGCCGCCTAAGGTATTCAAGGCCTGGGCAATGCACTCATCAAGCTTGCGTTGAATCGTGGCCAAATCTCCTTGGCGCACCAACAACCCAAACACCTCGCGCTCATACCCATCCATGACGAGGTCATCTCGCAGAACCGGGCTCGCGCCTTCGGTCTCATGCACCAGCTTGAGAGCAAAAAGCGCAACAGCTTCCAGCGTCAATTCCATGGTCTCGGCTCCTCAACGTCTGCGTTGGCCTGCGCATACTCACTTTTCTACAGGCGAAAAAAAAGACCTTGAATTTCAAGGTCTTTCTTTAAGATGGTGCCCCGAGGGAGAATCGAACTCCCACTTCTTTCGAAAACGGATTTTGAATCCGCCGCGTCTACCAATTCCGCCATCAGGGCTCAATGGCGGCGAAGTATAGAGATGAGATTACCGTTGGTCAATCACGTTTCATGGTCTATTTTCACTATTTCCGCTAGACTTCCCGGCCCTGCTAGACGAACCCCATCATGCGCGTTGCTGACTTTACTTTTGAACTCCCTGATTCGCTGATCGCTCGCCACCCTTTGGCCGAGCGTCGCGCCAGTCGACTGCTGACCCTGGACGGGGTCAGCGGTGCCCTTGCACACCGTCAATTCACTGATTTGCTTGAGCATTTACGCCCAGGCGATTTGATGGTGTTCAACAATACCCGGGTGATTCCGGCACGGCTGTTTGGCCAGAAAGCCTCTGGCGGCAAGCTGGAAATTCTGGTGGAGCGGGTGCTGGACAGCCATCGCGTGCTGGCCCATGTGCGTTCCAGCAAGTCGCCGAAACCGGGGTCGAGCATCTTGATCGATGGCGGTGGCGAGGCCGAGATGGTCGCGCGCCATGACGCGTTGTTCGAGCTCAAGTTCGCCGAAGAGGTGTTGCCCCTGTTGGAGCGTGTCGGCCATATGCCGTTGCCTCCTTATATAGACCGCCCCGACGAAGACGCGGACCGCGAGCGCTATCAGACGGTGTACTCCCAGCGCCTGGGTGCTGTGGCCGCGCCGACAGCCGGATTGCATTTCGACCAGTTGCTGCTGGACGCGATTGCCGCCAAGGGCGTCGAAAGCGCTTATGTGACCCTGCACGTGGGGGCCGGGACGTTTCAGCCGGTGCGTGTGGATAACATCGAAGACCACCATATGCACAGCGAGTGGCTGGAAGTCAGCCAGGAAGTCGTGGATGCCGTGGCCGCGTGCAAGGCGCGCGGCGGGCGGGTGGTGGCGGTGGGCACCACCAGCGTGCGTTCGCTGGAGAGTGCGGCGCGTGATGGCGTGCTCAAGCCGTTCAGTGGCGACACCGATATCTTTATTTTTCCGGGCCGGCCGTTCCATGTGGTCGATTGCCTGGTAACCAACTTCCATTTGCCGGAATCCACGCTGTTGATGCTGGTGTCGGCATTTGCCGGTTACCCGGAAACCATGGCCGCGTATCAAGCCGCCATCGCCAACGAGTACCGTTTTTTCAGCTACGGTGATGCGATGTTTATCACCCGAAACCCGGCGCCACGCGGCCCAGAGGGAGTTTTATGAGTCGTATGTCGTTTGAACTGTTGGCCACTGACGGTAAAGCCCGTCGTGGTCGCCTGACCTTCCCGCGCGGCACTGTTGAAACTCCGGCTTTTATGCCCGTGGGCACCTACGGCACCGTCAAAGGCATGCTGCCGCGTGACATCGTCGCCACCGGCGCCGAGATCATCCTCGGCAACACCTTCCACCTGTGGCTGCGCCCGGGTACGGAAGTGATCAAGAAGCATGGCGACCTGCATGACTTCATGAAGTGGCAAGGCCCGATCCTCACCGACTCCGGTGGTTTCCAGGTGTTCAGCCTGGGTGCCATGCGCAAGATCAAGGAGGAGGGCGTGACCTTCGCCTCGCCGGTGGACGGCTCCAAAGTGTTCATGGGGCCGGAAGAGTCGATGCAGGTGCAACGCGACCTGGGCTCCGACATCGTGATGATTTTTGACGAGTGCACGCCGTACCCGGCTGACGAAGACGTGGCGCGCATTTCCATGGAGCTGTCGCTGCGTTGGGCCCAGCGCTCGAAGAACGCCCACGGCGATAACACTGCGGCGCTGTTCGGTATCGTCCAGGGCGGCATGCACGAAAGCCTGCGCAAGCGCTCGCTGGAAGGCTTGGACAAGATCGGCTTTGACGGCCTGGCCATCGGCGGTTTGTCGGTGGGCGAGCCCAAGCACGAGATGATCAAAGTGCTGGATTACCTGCCGGGCCTGATGCCGGCTGACAAACCTCGTTACCTTATGGGCGTTGGCAAACCTGAAGATCTCGTAGAGGGTGTGCGCCGCGGTGTGGACATGTTCGATTGCGTGATGCCAACCCGTAATGCTCGCAATGGGCATCTGTTCATCGATACAGGCGTGCTGAAGATCCGAAACGCGTTCCATCGCCATGATGATTCGCCGCTGGATCCCACCTGTGACTGCTACACCTGCCAGAACTTCTCGCGTGCTTATCTGCACCATCTGGACAAGTGCGGGGAAATGCTGGGTAGCATGTTGAATACCATCCACAATTTGCGTCATTACCAAGTCCTGATGGCTGGTTTGCGCGAGGCTATTCAACAGGGTACATTGGCCGCCTTCGTCGATGCCTTCTATGCCAAGCGCGGGCTCCCTGTGCCGCCCTTGGACTGAGTTTTCCGACCCTAAGATTCACTATTTGCAACTGGAGTGCTAAATGAGCTTTTTTATCTCTAATGCCATGGCTGACGCCGCTGCGCCTGCTGCTGCCGGCCCTATGGGCGGTGGTTTCGAGTGGATTTTCCTGGTCGGCTTCCTGGTCATTTTCTACCTGATGATCTGGCGTCCACAGGCCAAGCGCGCCAAAGAGCAGAAAAACCTGCTGGGCAGCCTGCAGAAAGGCGACGAAGTTGTGACCACTGGCGGCATCGCCGGCAAGATCACCAAAGTTTCTGATGCTTTCGTGGTTCTGGAAGTGTCCGACACCGTTGAAATGAAGTTCCAGAAGGGCGCCATCGCCGCCACGCTGCCAAAAGGCACGCTCAAAGCGATCTGAGTAACAACTTTTACCAATCGACGGGGCGCGCAAGGCGCCCCGCGTTATAAGCGGGCGGCGTGATGCTGAACAAATACCCTCTGTGGAAATACCTACTGATCCTGGCGGTGCTGGCGATCGGTTTTATTTATTCCGCTCCCAATCTTTATCCTGATGACCCTGCGATCCAGATCACGGGCGCCAGCACTTCGCTGCAGGTCAATCAGGCTGACCTGGAGCGCGCGAGCAAAGCGCTCACCGATGCAGGTATCCAGGTTAAAGCGGCAACGTTGGCGGCTGATGCGAAGGGCGGTTTGTTGCGCCTGGCCAAGCAAGAAGACCAATTGCCGGCTAAAGATGTTGTGCGTAAGGCCATGGGTGATGACTACGTTGTCGCGCTGAACCTGGCGCAGACCACGCCAAAATGGCTGCGTGCCATTGGCGCGCACCCGATGAAGCTGGGTCTGGACTTGTCTGGTGGTGTGCACTTCCTGCTGGAAGTTGACATGGACAAAGCCCTCGACGCACGCCTGAAAGTCTACGAAGGCGATGTGAAGAGCCTGCTGCGTAAAGAGAAACTGCGTTATCGCAGCCTGCCGCAGCTCAACGGCGCCATCCAGCTCGGTTTCGCTGACGAAGCGTCTCGTGAACAGGCCCGTGCGCTGGTCCGCAAGAATTTCAACGATTTCGACATCGTACCGGCCGACCTTAATGGTCAACCTGTACTTCGTCTGGCGATGACCCCAGCCAAGCTGGCGGAAATCCGCGAATACTCCATCAAGCAGAACTTGACCACGGTACGTAACCGCGTCAACGAGCTGGGGGTGGCCGAGCCGATCGTGCAGCGTCAGGGCGCCAACCGTATCGTGGTTGAGCTGCCGGGCGTGCAGGACACGGCTGAAGCCAAGCGTATCCTGGGTAAAACCGCCAACCTGGAGTTCCGCCTGGCGGCTGAGCCGGGTGCTTCGCGCGCCACTGCCGAAGAGTTCGAGTTCCGCGAAGGCAACCGTCCTCCTGCGTTGATCGAGCGTGGCTTGATCATCACTGGTGATCAGGTAACCGACGCTAAAGCGGGTTTCGACTCGCAGCACGGCTCTCCTGAAGTGAACATCCGTCTGGATGGTCACGGCGGTGAGCTGATGAGTCGTGCCACGCGCAGCAACGTCGGTCGCAGCATGGCGGTGATCTTCATCGAGCAACGCCCGGTCACTACTTACACCAAGCAAATGGTCAACGGCGTCGAGAAAGACGTGCCGGTGCAGACCTTCAAAGAAGAGAAGAAGATCATCAGCCTGGCGACTATCCAGTCGCCGCTGGGTGCTCAATTCCGCATCACTGGCCTGAACGGCCAGGGCGAATCGTCCGAGCTCGCGCTGTTGCTGCGTGCCGGTGGGCTGGCGGCGCCGATGTACTTCGCTGAAGAACGCACCATTGGCCCGAGCCTGGGTGCCGACAACATCACCAAGGGTATCGACGCAGCCTTGTGGGGCATGCTGTTTGTGTCGCTGTTCATCATCGCCATCTACCGCTTCTTCGGCGTCATCGCCACCGTGGCCCTCGCGGGCAACATGGTCATGCTGCTGGCCCTGATGTCGCTGCTGGGCGCTACGCTGACCCTGCCAGGTATCGCCGGTATCGTACTCACCATGGGTATGGCGGTAGACGCCAACGTACTGATCTTCTCGCGGATTCGTGAAGAGATTGCAGCGGGCATGACCGTACAGCGTGCAATCAACGAAGGCTTCGGCCGGGCATTTACCGCAATTCTCGACTCCAACTTGACCACCTTGCTGGTCGGCGGGATTCTCTTTGCCATGGGCACCGGCCCGGTCAAAGGTTTTGCGGTGACCATGTCCCTCGGTATCTTTACCTCGATGTTCACGGCCATCATGGTGACCCGCGCAATGGTCAACCTGATCTTTGGCGGGCGTGACTTCAAGAAGTTGTGGATTTAAGGGGCTGCCATGTTACGTACAATCAACTTCATGGGCGTTCGCAACATTGCGTTCGGCGCCACAGTGCTCCTTACCGTTCTGGCGTTGTTCAGCTGGTTCCATAAGGGTCTGAACTACGGTCTGGACTTCACCGGCGGCACGCTCATTGAGCTGACCTACGAGAAGCCGGCCGACGTCACTCTGGTGCGCAACGAGCTGGTCAAGGCCGGCTATCACGAGGCTATCGTGCAGAGCTTTGGCGCGACCACCGATCTGCTGGTGCGTATGCCTGGTGAAGACCCGCAACTGGGTCACCAGGTGGCCGAGGCTTTGCAGAAGGTGGGTGGCGATAACCCGGCATCGGTCAAGCGCGTCGAGTTCGTGGGCCCGCAGGTGGGTGAGGAGTTGCGCGACCAGGGTGGCCTCGGCATGCTGATGGCGCTGGGCGGCATCATGATCTACCTCGCGTTCCGCTTTCAGTGGAAGTTCGGTGTAGGCGCCATTGTGTCGCTGATCCACGACGTGATCGTGACCGTGGGTATCCTGTCCTACTTCCAGATCACCTTCGATCTAACGGTATTGGCGGCGGTGCTGGCGATCATTGGTTACTCGCTCAACGACACTATCGTGGTATTCGACCGGGTTCGTGAGAACTTCCGCGTACTGCGTAAAGCGACGTTGATCGAGAACATCAACATCTCGACCACCCAGACCCTGCTGCGGACCATGGCAACGTCGATCTCCACTTTGCTGGCGATTGGTGCATTGATGATCTTCGGTGGCGACAACCTGTGGGGCTTCTCCCTGGCGCTGTTCATTGGCGTCCTGGCGGGCACCTATTCGTCGATCTACATTGCCAACGTGGTGTTGATCTGGCTGAACCTCAACAGCGAAGATTTGATCCCTCCTGCTGCTACCGGTAAGGAGATCGACGACCGCCCTTGATGGGCGCTTGTTGACACGCTGTTACAAAGAAGGCGCGAGTATTGAACTCGCGCCTTTTTTTTTGCTCCAAGGCTGGGTATAGCGCGGACGTTTCGGTCCGCTTGTGATGGTCAGGAGGTTCACGTGAACAAGTCATTGCTGGTTGGTGCGGTATTGGGTGCTGTCGGTGTAACCGCCGGGGGTGCTGTTGCCACCTACAGCTTGGTAAAAAGCGGCCCTGAGTATGCGCAAGTGCTGGCGGTGCAGCCGGTGAAGACCCAGATTAAAACCCCGCGCGAGGTCTGTAAGGATGTCGCTGTGACCCGGCAGAAGCCGGTGCAGGATCAGCATCAAATCGTCGGCACCGTGGTGGGTGCGCTGGCCGGTGGCCTGTTGGGTAACCAGGTCGGTGGCGGTAACGGTAAGAAGCTGGCGACTGTAGCGGGTGCGGTCGGCGGCGGTTATGCCGGTAACAAGGTTCAGGAAGGCATGCAGAACCGCGATACCTACACCACCACGCAAACTCGTTGTAATACCGTTAACGACATCAGTGACAAGGTTGTCGGTTATGACGTGCGGTACAACCTGAATGGTAAAGAAGGTTCGGTGCGCATGGACCGTGATCCAGGCGGCCAGATTCCAGTCGATAAAGACGGTCGTTTGATCTTGGGTCAGAACCAGCAGTAATTCCAAGTCGGGTGCGGTTCAAAATGTGGGAGCGGGCTTGCTCGCGAAGGCGTAGTGTCAATCAACAGATTTATTGACTGGCCCGCTGCTTTCGCGAGCAAGCCCGCTCCCACATTGGATATCGGTTGTAGCTGGAATTGCCGTATCGCCCAAATCCCAGGCATAAAAAAAGCACCTCTCGGGGTGCTTTTTTGTGCTTGCTCGCTTAACGCTTCAGCGAAGCCGGCAGGTGCGGCTGGATCGCCGTCAAAACTGCCTTGAAGCATTTGGTGTTGCCAGCAACGACGTGGCCTTTCTCAAGGAAGTCATGACCGCCGGTGAAGTCGCTCACCAAGCCGCCAGCTTCTTGGATCAGCAGAGCGCCTGCGGCCATGTCCCACTCGGACAAGCCTGACTCCCAGAACGCATCAAAACGACCGGCAGCCACGTAGGCCAGGTCCAGGCTGGCAGCGCCGGCGCGACGGATGCCGGCGGTTTGGCCAACCAAGGCGCGGAACATGCCCAGGTAGTTTTCCAGGTTATCCATCTGGTCGTCACGGAACGGGAAGCCCGTGCCCAGCAGGGCGCCGTCCAGGCTGGTGCGGCCGCTTACACGCAAGCGACGACCGTTCAGCTGGGCGCCACGGCCACGGCTGGCAGTGAATTCTTCTTGGCGAACCGGGTCGAGCACAACAGCGTGTTCCAGGCGGCCGCGGTATTTGCAGGCAATGCTCACAGCAAAGTGTGGGATGCCGCGCAGGAAGTTGGTGGTGCCATCCAGTGGGTCGATGATCCACAGGTAGTCTTCGCCTTCGCCGCTGCCTTTGTGCAAGCCGGTTTCTTCACCGAGGATGCCATGGGTAGGGTAGGCCTTGCGCAGCGCGTCGATGATCTTCTGTTCGGCGGCGCGATCCACCTCGGACACATAATCCTTGGCGTCTTTTTCGTCGACCTTGATGGTATCCAGGCGCTCGATGGAGCGGAAGATCAATTCACTGGCGCTGCGGGCGGCGCGCAGCGCGATATTCAGCATGGGCTGCATGGATGTGTCACCTAAGGTTGTTAAAGAAAGCCGAGCATTCTAGCAGAAACTTTCTTCAGGTGAAGGACGACGTTACCTTTCATGGCATAACCTTAGGCTGTTCTGTAAGATTTGCTCCCCTTTCCCGTGTCCGAGAGCGCCTCCCTTGCTGCAAAACATTCGTGTCGTCTTGGTCAATACCAGTCATCCCGGCAATATCGGCGGGGTGGCGCGAGCCATGAAAAACATGGGGCTGACGCGCCTGGTGCTGGTCGAACCGCGCGTGTTCCCGCACCACGAGGCCGATGCCCGTGCGTCTGGCGCCAATGACATCCTGGAAAAAGCCCAGGTCGTCGCCACGCTGGAAGACGCCTTGGTCGGCTGCAACTTGGTGCTCGGCACCAGCGCCCGCGACCGTCGTATCCCCTGGCCGCTGCTGGATCCGCGCGAGTGCGGTACCAAAGTAGTGGAAGAGGCTGCCGGCGGCGCTGAAATCGCCTTGGTATTCGGTCGTGAAGATTCCGGCCTGACCAATGAGGAGTTGCAGCGATGTCACTATCACGTGCACATCCCATCAGACCCTGAGTTTAGTTCGCTGAACCTCGGCGCGGCGGTGCAGGTGTTGAGTTATGAAGTGCGCATGGCCTGGCTGGCCGCTGAAGGTCAGCCAAGCAAGGTTGAAAAGGATGAGGTTGCATCGACCAAGAGTGGTGAATTGGCCACCATGGACGAGTTGGAGCGATTTTATGAGCACCTGGAGCAAACCCTGGTGGCCATCGAATTCCTTGATCCGGAAAAGCCACGCCACTTGATGGCGCGCCTGCGTCGCCTGTACGGGCGCAGCTCGGTGAGCCGAGCGGAAATGAATATATTGCGTGGCATCCTCACGGAAACCCAGAAAGCGGCCCGTGGCGAGCTTCTTAAGCGGAAGGATTAAAAATGTTCGAGCGTTTGCGAGAAGATATCCAGAGTGTTTTCCACCGTGACCCGGCGGCGCGCAACGCCTTTGAAGTGCTGACCTGCTACCCAGGCATGCATGCGATCTGGATTCACCGCCTGTCCGCCGTGTTGTGGGGTATGGGTTGGAAATGGCTGGCGCGGCTGGTGTCGAACTTTGGTCGCTGGTTGACCGGGATCGAGATTCACCCGGGCGCCAAGGTGGGGCGTCGCTTCTTTATCGATCATGGCATGGGTATCGTGATTGGCGAGACCGCCGAAATAGGTGATGACGTGACGCTTTATCAAGGCGTGACCCTCGGCGGCACCAGTTGGAATAAAGGCAAGCGCCACCCGACCTTGGGTGATGGTGTGGTGGTGGGGGCGGGTGCCAAGGTGCTCGGTCCATTTACCGTGGGGGCGGGTGCCAAGGTCGGTTCCAATGCGGTAGTGACTAAAGCCGTGCCGCCTGGCGCCACCGTGGTGGGTATTCCGGGTCGTATCATCGTCAAGCCGGAAGTCGGCGACGAGCAGGAAGCCAAGCGCAAGGCCATGGCCGAGAAGATCGGTTTTGATGCCTACGGCGTCAGCGAAGACATGCCCGACCCGGTCGCCCGCGCCATCGGCCAGTTGCTTGACCACTTGCAGGCAGTCGACGGCAAGCTGGACGGTATGTGCGGCGCGCTGAAGGAACTGGGCAGCAGCTACTGCGCCAAGGACCTGCCTGAGCTGCGCGAAGAAGACTTCGCCGAGATCAAGAACGAGGCTGCCACCACCAAGGCTGGCTGAGGTCTCGCAATCACCGCAAGACCCCTGTGGGAGCGGGCTTGCTCGCGAAAGCGGTGTGTCAGTCGCTGAATATACTGGCTGACCCAGCGCCGTCGCGAGCAAGCCCGCTCCCACATTTGGTCTTCGTTGTCTCTGGCAGTGCTGGTTGTCCGTTCCCGCTGTTCCATCCCACCCCATCCTGCTATGATTCGCGCGCCCTTTTTACGGGTAATCCCGACTAAAGCACTAGGTCTTATAGTTGACTTAAATACTCGGGAATCGCATACTTGCTCCCATTCTGAAACACCTTGGTACTTGTCCATGAGACTGACTACAAAAGGCCGATACGCGGTAACCGCCATGCTAGACCTGGCCTTGCACGCGCAAACTGGGCCGGTGTCCCTGGCCGATATCTCCGAGCGCCAAGGCATTTCCCTGTCCTACCTCGAGCAGCTGTTCGCCAAATTGCGCCGTAGCAACTTGGTTTCCAGCGTGCGTGGGCCGGGCGGCGGCTACCAACTGTCCCGCGATATGCAGGGCATCCAGGTAGCCCAGGTGATCGACGCAGTCAACGAGTCCGTCGATGCCACCAAATGCCAGGGTTTGGGTGATTGCCACGCTGGCGACACCTGCCTGACGCACCACTTGTGGTGTGACTTGAGCCTGCAGATCCATGAGTTTTTGAGTGGTATCAGCTTGGCTGATCTTGTGACTCGCCGTGAGGTGCAAGAAGTAGCCCAGCGTCAGGACCAGCGCCGTTGCAACACCAAGGCGCCGCGTCTGGACAAGATCGAAGCGTCCGCCGTCGAGTGACAGCCGCAGAGCTAACGGCACGCCAGCCAGCCTGATTTAGGAGAAAGTCCATGAAATTGCCGATTTACCTTGATTACTCAGCGACCACCCCGGTTGATCCGCGTGTCGCGCAAAAGATGAGCGAATGCCTGCTGGTTGACGGAAATTTCGGCAACCCGGCCTCCCGTTCCCACGTATTCGGCTGGAAAGCCGAGGAAGCGGTCGAGAACGCTCGTCGCCAAGTTGCTGACCTGGTGGGTGCTGACCCGCGCGAGATCGTCTGGACCTCCGGTGCTACCGAATCCGACAACCTGGCAATCAAGGGCGCGGCACACTTCTACGCGACCAAAGGCAAGCACCTGATCACCACCAAGATTGAGCACAAGGCTGTCCTCGACACCATGCGCCAACTGGAACGTGAGGGTTTCGAGGTCACCTATCTCGAGCCAACCACCGACGGTATCGTCACCCCGGCCATGATCGAAGCCGCGCTGCGTGAAGACACCATTCTGGTTTCCGTGATCCACGTGAACAACGAAATTGGCACCATCAATGACATCGAGGCCATCGGCGAGCTGACCCGTTCCAAGGGCATTCTGCTGCACGTCGACGCTGCTCAGTCCACCGGCAAGGTCGACATCGACCTGTCCAAGCTTAAAGTCGACCTGATGTCGTTCTCGGCCCACAAGACCTACGGTCCTAAAGGCATCGGCGCGCTGTACGTGAGCCGCAAGCCTCGCGTGCGTATCGAAGCCACCATGCACGGCGGCGGTCATGAGCGCGGCATGCGTTCGGGTACCCTGGCGACCCACCAGATCGTCGGCATGGGCGAAGCTTTCCGGGTAGCCAAAGAAGACATGGCTGCCGAAAACGTGCGCATCAAGGCCCTCAGCGATCGCTTCTACAAGCAGGTCGAGAACCTTGAAGAGCTGTACATCAACGGCAGCATGACCGCCCGTGTACCGCACAACCTGAATTTGAGTTTCAACTATGTCGAAGGCGAGTCGCTGATCATGGCACTTAAGGACCTGGCGGTTTCGTCCGGTTCGGCCTGCACCTCGGCCTCGCTTGAGCCTTCGTATGTACTGCGCGCCCTGGGCCGCAACGACGAACTGGCACACAGCTCAATCCGCTTTACGTTCGGCCGCTTCACCACCGAAGAGCAAATCGACTACGCCGCGCAGAAAGTCTGCGAAGCCGTCAACAAGCTGCGCGTTCTGTCGCCGCTGTGGGACATGTACAAAGACGGTGTCGACATTTCCAAGATCGAGTGGGCGGCACACTAAATATAGAAGCCGCCACCCAAGCTCTGTAGGAACGTGGCGGAAAACGCAGGCGTTTTTACAGGGTTCCAGAGCGGCCCTGATGAGTGAGGATTCAGTACCATGGCTTACAGCGAAAAGGTCATCGACCACTACGAAAACCCGCGCAACGTCGGCAAGATGAACGCGGAAGACCCTGATGTCGGCACTGGCATGGTCGGCGCTCCGGCGTGCGGCGACGTTATGCGCCTGCAGATCAAGGTCAACGACGCTGGCGTTATCGAAGATGCCAAGTTCAAGACTTACGGCTGCGGTTCCGCCATTGCCTCCAGCTCCCTCGCTACCGAGTGGATGAAAGGCAAGACACTGGATGAGGCTGTCACTATCAGCAACACCCAACTGGCCGAAGAACTGGCCCTGCCGCCAGTGAAAATTCACTGCTCCGTGCTCGCAGAAGACGCTATCAAAGCGGCCGTTCGCGACTACAAGCAGAAGAAAGGCTTGATCTAAGCATTTGGCGACGAGTAAGGAGTCAACGATGGCTATCAGCATGACAGAAGCGGCTGCGCAGCACATTCGCCGCTCCCTGAATGGACGCGGTAAAGGTGAGGGGATTCGTCTGGGTGTTCGCACCACGGGCTGTTCCGGCCTTGCCTACGTGCTGGAGTTTGTCGACGAGGTGGTTGAAGAGGATCAGGTGTTCGAAAGTCACGGCGAGAAAGTGATCATCGACCCTAAAAGCCTCACCTACCTGGACGGCACCGAGCTCGATTTCGTCAAGGAAGGTTTGAACGAAGGCTTCAAGTTCAACAACCCTAACGTACGCGGTGAATGTGGCTGCGGCGAAAGCTTCAATATCTGAGGCTATTTGTGGGTACTCCTTGTCATTTCGCTTTATTCGAGCTGCAGCCGAGCTTTCGGCTGGACCTCGAGCAGCTTGCCACGCGCTACCGAGAGTTGGCGCGTGGTGTGCATCCGGACCGCTTCGCGGACGCTTCCGAGCGTGAGCAACGCCTGGCGCTGGAGCAGTCGGCCAGCCTCAATGAAGCCTATCAGACGCTTAAAAGTCCCCCGAAACGCGCGCGCTACCTGCTCGCGATGAACGGTGGCGAGTTGCCGATTGAAGTTACGGTGCACGACCCGGACTTCCTGATGCAGCAGATGCAGTGGCGTGAAGAACTCGAAGATTTGCAGGACGAGGCCGATGTGGCTGGCGTCGCAGTCTTCAAGCGCCGTCTGAAAGTGGCCCAGGATGAGCTCAACGAACGCTTCGCAGCCTGTTGGGATGATGCAGCGCAACGTGAACAGGCCGAACGCCTGATGCGGCGCATGCAGTTCCTCGACAAGCTCACCTACGAAGTGCGCCAGCTAGAAGAGCGCCTCGACGATTAACCCAGTGCTGCCCGTGCACGCCTGATAGACAGATAAGACCTGATCACCATGGCCCTACTGCAGATCGCCGAACCCGGCCAAAGCCCTCAACCGCACCAGCGTCGCCTGGCGGTCGGGATTGACCTGGGCACCACCAATTCCCTGGTTGCCGCCTTGCGCAGCGGCCTGTCCGAGCCGCTGCCCGACGCCGATGGCCAGGTTATCCTGCCATCCGCCGTCCGCTATCACGCTGACCACATCGAAGTCGGTGAGTCCGCCAAGCTGGCGGCGTCCTCCGATCCTCTGAACACAGTACTGTCGGTCAAGCGCTTGATGGGTCGTGGTCTGTCCGACGTCAAGCAACTGGGCGAGCAACTGCCCTACCGCTTTGTCGGCGGCGAATCGCATATGCCGTTCATCGACACCGTCCAGGGCCCGAAAAGCCCGGTGGAAGTGTCGGCCGATATCCTCAAGGTACTGCGCCAGCGCGCGGAAACCACCTTGGGCGGCGAACTGGTCGGCGCGGTGATCACCGTTCCGGCGTATTTCGACGACGCTCAGCGCCAAGCCACCAAGGACGCGGCGAAACTCGCCGGTCTCAACGTGCTGCGCTTGCTCAATGAGCCGACTGCAGCCGCTGTGGCCTACGGCTTGGATCAGCACGCCGAAGGCTTGGTTGCTATCTATGACCTGGGCGGCGGCACCTTTGATATTTCTATCCTGCGCCTGACCGGCGGTGTGTTCGAAGTACTGGCCACCGGTGGCGACACTGCCCTGGGCGGCGATGATTTCGATCACGCGATTGCCGGCTGGATCATCACCAGCGCCGGTTTGTCGGCCGACCTGGACCCGGGCGAGCAGCGTAATCTGCTGCAAACCGCCTGTGCGGCCAAAGAAGCACTGACTGCTGCCCGATCGGTAGACGTTTCTTACGGCTCCTGGTCGGCCCTGCTGACCCGTGAAGCTTTCGACGCGCTGATCGAGCCGATGGTCGCGCGCAGCCTTAAAGCCTGCCGCCGCGCGGTGCGTGATTCCGGTGTTGAGCTGGAAGACGTCGCGGCCGTGGTCATGGTCGGCGGCTCAACCCGCGTCCCACGGGTTCGCGAAGCCGTTGCCGAAGCCTTTGGTCGCCAGCCGCTGACTGAAATCGACCCGGATCAAGTTGTCGCCATCGGTGCTGCGATCCAGGCCGACACCCTGGCCGGCAACAAGCGCGATGGTGGCGAATTGCTGCTGCTCGATGTGATCCCGCTATCCCTGGGGCTGGAAACCATGGGCGGCCTGATGGAGAAGGTGATTCCACGCAACACCACTATCCCCGTCGCGCGCGCCCAGGACTTCACCACTTACAAAGATGGCCAGACGGCCATGATGATCCATGTGCTGCAAGGTGAACGTGAGCTGATCAGCGACTGTCGTTCCCTGGCGCGCTTTGAGTTGCGCGGTATTCCAGCGATGGTGGCCGGTGCTGCAAAGATTCGTGTGACCTACCAGGTCGATGCCGATGGTCTGCTTAGCGTGGCTGCACGTGAGCTGGCCTCGGGCGTTGAAGCCAGCATCCAGGTCAAGCCGTCCTACGGCCTGACCGACGGCGAAATCGCCAAGATGCTCAAGGATTCGTTCCAGTATGCCGGTGACGACAAAGTTGCCCGTGTACTACGCGAGCAGCAAGTCGATGCCCAGCGCCTGCTCGAAGCCGTGCAGGGCGCCTTGGATGCCGACGGCGAGCGCCTGCTGGACGCCGAAGAGCGCATGGTCATCGACCTGCAGATGCAGGAACTGGCCGAACTGATGAAAGGCAACGATGGTTACGCCATCGAGCAACAGACCAAGCGCCTGTCGCAAGTCACTGATGCCTTTGCCGCCCGCCGCATGGATCAGACGGTGAAAGCCGCACTGGCCGGGCGCAACCTGAATGAAATCGAGGAATAATTAATGCCGCAGGTCATTTTTCTGCCACACGCCGAGCACTGCCCGGACGGTATGGTTGTGGAGGCTGAGACCGGCAAGTCCATCCTCGAAGTTGCCCATGACAACCACATCGAGATCGAAAGCGCGTGCGGCGGTGTGTGCGCCTGCACCACCTGCCACTGCGTGATTCGCGAGGGTTTCAACTCTCTGGACGAAGCGGATGAGCTGGAAGAGGACTTTCTGGACCGCGCGTGGGGCCTGGAGGCGACTTCTCGCCTAAGCTGTCAGGCTAAGGTTGGGACTGAAGACATCACTGTCGAAATTCCGAAATATTCGCTCAACCATGCGGCCGAAGCGCCGCATTGATTCAAGGAAGTGTCATGAGTCTTAAATGGGTTGATGTACAAGAGATCGCTATCCTGTTGGCTGATGCCAACCCGGATCTGGATCCTTACTCCCTGAACTTTGTAGCTTTGCGTGACATGGTCATGGCGTTGCCGGGGTTTGAAGATGAGCGGGATCGCGGCGGTGAGAAGGTTCTGGAGGCTATTCAGACTGCCTGGAAAGAAGAGCAGGACTGAAGCCTCCCTTTACGCAGTTAGGCAATACCCAATAACCCGCGTATAATTCGCGGGTTTAATTTTTCGTAAATTACCGTTTCTGGAGTTACACCATGGCTGTTCAACGTACTTTCTCCATCATCAAGCCTGACGCTGTTGCAAAAAACGTCATCGGCGAGATCACCACTCGTTTCGAAAAAGCCGGCCTGAAGGTTGTAGCTTCGAAACTCAAGCAACTGTCCAAAGCTGAAGCTGAAGGCTTCTACGCTGAGCACAGCGCTCGTGGCTTCTTCGGCGACCTGGTCTCCTTCATGATCTCCGGTCCTGTTGTTGTTCAGGTTCTGGAAGGCGAAAACGCTATCGCTCTGAACCGTGAGCTGATGGGCGCTACCAACCCTAAAGAAGCAGCTGCCGGCACCATCCGTGCTGACTTTGCTGAATCCATCGACGCTAACGCTGTTCACGGTTCGGACTCCGAAGCCGCTGCTGCTCGCGAAATCTCGTACTTTTTCGCTGCTACTGAAGTAACCGCTCGCTAAGCACTGGCTTAAAGAGTGAGGGTGAATCCATGACTACATCGACTGTTAAAACCAACCTGCTGGGTCTGACTCAGCCGGAAATGGAGAAATTCTTCGACTCAATCGGGGAGAAGCGTTTCCGTGCCGGTCAGGTAATGAAGTGGATTCACCACTTTGGCGTCGACGATTTCGACGCCATGACGAACGTCAGCAAGGCCCTGCGCGACAAGCTCAAGGCTATTGCTGAGGTCCGTGGCCCCGAAGTGGTCAGCGAGGACATCTCCAGCGACGGCACCCGTAAGTGGGTGGTGCGCGTGGCGTCCGGCAGCTGCGTCGAGACCGTTTACATTCCCCAGGGCAAGCGCGGCACATTGTGCGTTTCGTCCCAGGCAGGCTGTGCCCTGGACTGCAGTTTCTGCTCCACCGGCAAGCAAGGCTTCAATAGCAACCTCACTGCCGCCGAAGTCATCGGCCAAGTGTGGATTGCCAACAAATCCTTTGGCAGCGTCCCGGCAACCGTCGACCGTGCCATCACCAACGTGGTGATGATGGGCATGGGTGAGCCGCTGCTGAACTTCGACAACGTGATCGCGGCCATGCATTTGATGATGGACGACCTGGGCTACGGCATTTCCAAGCGCCGTGTAACCCTATCCACCTCCGGCGTGGTGCCGATGATCGATGAGCTGGCCAAGCACATCGACGTCTCCTTGGCGTTGTCGCTGCACGCACCCAATGATGCATTGCGTAACCAATTGGTGCCGATCAACAAGAAGTATCCGCTTAAGATGCTGCTCGAATCTTGCCAGCGTTACATGGCGACCTTGGGCGAGAAGCGTGTGTTGACCATTGAGTACACCATGCTCAAGGATATCAACGACAAGGTTGAGCACGCCGTAGAGATGATCGAGTTGCTCAAGAACACCCCGTGCAAGATCAACCTGATTCCGTTTAACCCGTTTCCACATTCTGGCTACGAGCGGCCGAGTAACAATGCTATCCGCCGTTTCCAGGATCAACTGCACCAGGCCGGCTACAACGTCACCGTACGCACCACCCGTGGTGAAGATATCGACGCCGCCTGTGGCCAATTGGTAGGGCAGGTGCTGGATCGCACCCGTCGCAGCGAACGTTATATCGCCGTGCGCGAACTTAATGCCGCCGAAGATTTGCCGCAAATTGCGGTGAATCGAATCTGAGAGAGGAACTCTATGCCCTTGCGCCTTGCGCTGCTTTTACTTTTTACCGGCCTTGTGGCCGGTTGTGTTTCATCGGGCTATGACAGCCCGTTGCAAACCGATAAAGGCCGTGATGAGGCGCGAGTTGCCTATGTGCAACTGGGTCTGGGTTATCTGCGCCAAGGTATGAGCGAGCAGGCCAAGGTGCCGTTGAAAAAGGCCCTGGAGCTGGACAGCGACGATGCTGACGCGAATGCCGCATTGGCCTTGGTGTTTCAGGCTCAGGCCGAGCCTGAGCTGGCTGATCACTATTTTCGAAAGGCCCTGGCCTCCCGTGCTGCCGACCCTCGGCTGCTGAACAACTACGGCAGCTTCCTGTTCGAGCAGAAGCGTTATGACCAGGCTTTCCGTTATTTCCAGCAAGCCTCTGCCGATACCCTCTACCCGGAGCGGTCGCGGGTATTCGAGAACCTTGGGGTTACCTCGGTGCGCCTCGGCCAGCGTGACAGCGCGCGCCAGCAACTGGAAAAAGCCCTGCATTTGAACAGTCGCCAGCCACGCGCGTTGCTCGAAATGGCTGAGATGTCTTACGAAGACAGGCATTATGTGCCAGCACGTGACTATTACGAGCGTTTTAGTCTGCTCAGCGGGCAAAATGCACGTAGTCTATTGCTCGGTGCGCGCCTGGCGACTGTTCATGAAGAACGCGACACGGCCGCACGTTTTGGCCAGCAACTCGAACGACTCTATCCCGGTACGCCGGAATATCAGCAATACCTGTCGGAGCAATGATGAAAGCGGCGCACCCGGAAGTTGTAGCAGCTAATCGCGTAAACCCAGGCGAGACCTTGCGTCAGGCCCGCGAAAGCAATGGTTGGTCGCTGGCAGAAGTGGCCCTCAAGCTCAATTTGACCACGACATCCCTGGGCAACCTGGAAGCCGGCGCATTCGACAAGCTGCCTGGGCATACCTTCGCCCGCGGCTATATCCGCGCTTATGCCAAGTTGCTGGGCATTGACCAGACCGTGTTGGTACAGGAATTTGATCAATTCACCGGCACCGACTCCCAGGGCAGTAGTGTGCATGGCCTGGGTCGTATCGAAGAGCCGGTGCGGGTTTCCCACACGATTTTGCGAATTGTCAGCCTATTGCTGCTGATTGCCGTGATTGGCGGCGGTTTCGTCTGGTGGCAAGACCAGGCCTCCCTGCGCAGCAAGGACCTGACCAGCAGCGCCATGGAGCACGTCGAAGTCGAAAGCGCGGACGGCACCACCCAGATTCATCCGCTGGATGAGCCGGAAGACCAGGCCGTTGTCGAAGGGCAAGCTGCGACGCAAGCGCCAGCCACTGTTGAGCAGCCGGTGCCGGAAGCTGGCACTGCGCCTGCCGCCGCCGTCGTGACGGCTCCCACTGTGCCGGAAACCCCGGCCGCTTCGGCTGCCCAGGCCCATACGCCGGCTGTTGCGGCACCGGCTCCTGCGGCCACCACGCCGGCGGCACCGGCAGCGCCGGCAGTTGCGCCAGCTACTGCACCGGCTTTGATCGCTGGTGACGGGCATATCCAGATTACCTTTGTCGCTGACTGCTGGACGCAAGTCACCGATAGCAACGGCAAAGTGCTGTTTAGCGGTTTGAAGCGTAAGGGAGATACGCTTGACCAAGGCGGCAAGCCTCCTTTGACGCTGCGTCTGGGCTTTGCCCGTGGCGCGCAAGTGGTCTACAACGGCCAGCCTGTGGACGTAGCGCCGTTCACCAGTGGCGAGACTGCTCGCCTCAAGTTGGGACAATAGTCATGCACGGCGAATCTCCAATTAAACGTCGCGTATCGCGCAAGATTTGGGTCGGCACGGTGCCGGTGGGTGGCGATGCCCCCATCGCGGTACAGAGTATGACCAACAGCGACACCAATGATGTCGCCGCCACCGTCGCCCAGATTAACCGTCTTGAAGCCGCCGGCGTGGACATCGTGCGGGTCTCCGTGCCCGACATGGATGCCGCCGAAGCGTTTGGCCGCATCAAGCAGTTGGTCAAGGTGCCCCTGGTTGCCGACATTCACTTCGACTACAAGATCGCATTGCGCGTGGCCGAACTGGGCGTCGACTGCCTGCGCATCAACCCGGGCAACATCGGTCGCGAAGACCGTGTGCGCGCGGTGGTAGATGCGGCCCGTGACCGCGGAATTCCGATCCGTATCGGCGTCAACGCCGGTTCCCTGGAAAAAGACCTGCAAAAGAAATACGGCGAGCCGACCCCGGCCGCGCTGGTTGAATCGGCGCTGCGCCACGTTGAGCACCTTGAGCGCCTGAACTTCCAGGACTTCAAGGTCAGCGTAAAGGCTTCCGACGTGTTCATGGCGGTAGAAGCTTATCGCCTGCTGGCCAAGGAAATTGTGCAGCCACTGCACTTGGGTATCACTGAAGCGGGCGGTTTGCGCTCAGGCACAGTGAAATCTGCGGTGGGTCTCGGTATGCTGCTCGCCGAAGGGATTGGCGATACTATCCGCATCTCCCTGGCGGCAGACCCGGTAGAGGAAGTGAAGGTCGGTTACGACATTCTCAAATCCCTGCATTTGCGTTCCCGTGGCATCAACTTCATTGCCTGCCCGAGCTGCTCGCGGCAGAACTTCGACGTGGTGAAAACCATGAACGAGCTGGAAGGGCGCCTCGAGGATCTGCTGGTGCCGCTGGATGTTGCGGTGATCGGTTGCGTGGTCAACGGCCCGGGTGAAGCCAAAGAAGCGCACATCGGTCTGACTGGCGGTACACCGAATCTGATTTACATCGACGGCAAGCCGTCGCAGAAGTTGACGAATGACAATCTGGTGGATGAGCTCGAAAGACTGATCCGCCAGAAAGCGGCCGAGAAGGTCGCGGCTGACGCAGCGCTGATCGCGCGCGGCTAAGAACGAATTTAAGGATCAGATGTGAGCAAGTCTCTGCAAGCCATTCGTGGCATGAACGACATCCTGCCGGAGCAGACGCCACTGTGGCGCTACTTCGAGAGCACGGTCGCGCGCCTGCTGGATAACTACGGTTACAAGCAGATCCGCATGCCGATCGTCGAGTTCACCGAGCTGTTCAAGCGCTCCATTGGTGAAGTGACCGACATCGTCGAAAAAGAGATGTACACCTTTGAAGACCGCAACGGCGACTCCCTGACCCTGCGTCCGGAAGGCACGGCCGCGTGCGTGCGCGCTGTACTCGAGCATGGTATCACCGGTGGTGGCCAGACCCAGAAGCTCTGGTACATCGGCCCGATGTTCCGCCACGAGCGCCCGCAGAAAGGTCGCTATCGTCAGTTCCATCAGATTGGTTGCGAAGTCTTCAACCTTGACGGTCCGGACATCGACGCCGAGCTGATCGTGCTGACATGGCGCCTTTGGGGCCAGTTGGGCATCCGTGACGCGGTCAAGCTTGAACTCAACAGCCTGGGCACCAGCGAATCCCGGGGCCGCTACCGTGTCGCCCTCGTCGAGTACCTGTCCGCCCACCTCGACAAGTTGGATGAAGACAGCCAGCGCCGTCTGAAAACCAACCCGTTGCGCGTGCTGGACACCAAGAACCCCGACACTCAGGCCGTACTGGTCGACGCGCCGAAAATGGCCGACTACCTGGACGACGAGTCGCGTACGCACTTCGAGGGCCTCAAGGCTCGACTGGACGCGGCGGGTATTCCGTACGTGATCAATCCGAAGCTGGTACGTGGCCTCGATTACTACAGCAAGACCGTGTTCGAGTGGGTCACTGACAAGCTCGGCGCCCAGGGTACCGTGTGTGCCGGTGGCCGTTACGACGGCCTGGTCGAGCAAATGGGTGGCAAGCCGACCACGGGCGTGGGTTTTGCCATGGGCATCGAGCGGCTGATCCTGCTGCTGGAAACCCTGGAGCAGGTCCCGGAAGAAATCTCCCGTCAGGTGGATGTGTACCTGTGCGCCTTTGGCGAGGCCGCCGAGTTGGCCGCCCTGGCCTTGAGCGAAAAAGTACGCGACCAACTGCCGAACCTGCGCCTGCAGATCAATGCCGGCGCCGGCAGCTTCAAGAGCCAATTCAAGAAGGCCGATAAGAGCGGTGCGCTGTATGCACTGATCCTCGGCGATGACGAACTGGCCCAGCAAGTGATAGGTTTCAAACCCCTGCGTGGCCAGGGCGAGCAACAGAACATTGCCTTTGATGCGCTCGCCGCGCACTTGGCCACCTGCGTCGTGCAGGGTTGAAGCTGTCAAACAGCCGAATTTAGCGATTAAGGAGTATTGGGGTGTCGAGTACTGATGATGAGCAGCTGGCCGAGTTCAAGGACTGGTGGCAGCGTAACGGCAAGCCCCTGGTTACCGGCGGCCTGCTGGCTTTAGTGGTGGTGTTCGGCTGGCAAGCCTGGCACAAGTATCAGGCCAACCAGTCCCAAGGCGCCTCGGTTCTCTATCAGCAATTGCTGGAAACCACGCTGACGCCAGACGGCAAGCCTGATGCTGCCAAAGTCACCTACCTGGCCGGCAAGCTGAAAGCCGATTTCGGCGGTAGCAGCTACGCCCAATACGGTAGCCTGTTCGTCGCGAAAGTCGCGGTCGACACCGGCAAGCTGGATGACGCCGCCACCGAGCTGAAGGCCATCGCCGACAAGCCGACCAACCCGACCCTGGGTGAAATCGCACGTCAGCGCCTGGCGCAAGTATTGGCGGCACAGAACAAGGCTGACGAAGCACTCAAACTGCTCGACGGCGATGCTGACAAGGCATTTGTGGCCACTCGTGAAGAGCTCAAGGGCGACCTGTTGGTCCAATTGGGTCGTACCGACGAAGCCCATGCTGCGTACCAAAAAGCCAAGGCGGCGCTGTCTGATGAAGCAGCGGTCGGTGGCTTACAAATCAAGCTGGACGACTTGGCCAAAGGGGATGCGTGACGTGATCCGTTGGAAACATGCAGCATTGCTGGCTCTGGCCGTTCTGGCCGCGGGTTGCAGCAGCAACAGTAAAAAAGAACTGCCTCCTGCCGAGCTGACCAGCTTCAAGGAAGAAGTGGTCCTGCAAAAGCAGTGGAGCCGCTCCGTGGGTGATGGCCAGGGCGACCTGTACAACCTGTTGCAGCCGGCAATCGACGGCGACAACATCGTGGCCACTGACTCCACCGGTGTGATCATGGCCATGGATCGCATGAACGGCGATGTGAAGTGGAAGAAAGACCTCGAGCTGCCGGTTTCCGGTGGCGTGGGTGTCGGCTACGGCATGGTGCTGGTCGGTACGCTCAAAGGCGACGTGGTGGCTCTGGACTCGGCAACGGGCGAAGAGAAATGGCGTGCTCGGGTGACCAGTGAAGTGCTTGCTGCGCCTGCCACCAACGGCGATATCGTCGTGGTGCAGACCCAGGATGACCGTGTGATCGGCCTGGATGCCGCCACGGGCAATCAGCGCTGGCTATATGACAGCACCCCTGCGGTGTTGACCCTGCGCGGCACCAGTGGTCCGATTGTGACCAACAACCTGGCCGTTGCAGGCCTGTCGACCGGTAAAGTGGTCGCCCTGGATACTCAGAACGGCGTGCCGGCCTGGGAAACCCGTGTTGCCATCCCTCAGGGTCGTTCCGAGCTGGATCGCGTGGTGGACATCGACGGCGGCTTGCTGCTGTCGGGTGAAACCATTTACGTCGCCACCTACCAGGGCCGTGTTGCGGCGCTGGACCTGCAAAGCGGCCGCATCAACTGGCAGCGTGATGCTTCCAGTTATGCCGGTGTCGCCCAAGGGTTTGGCAGCGTCTACGTAAGCCTGGCGTCAGGCACTGTTGAAAGTGTCGACGAACGTTCCACCACGGCACTGTGGAGCAACGACTCCCTGGCCCGCCGTCAACTGTCGGCTCCAGAAGTGTTCTCCAGCTACGTAGCGGTAGGTGACTTCGAAGGTTACCTGCATCTGCTGAGCCAGGTGGACGGTCGTTTTGTCGGCCGCGAGCGTATCGACAGCGACGGCCTGCGTGCACGTCCGCTGGTTGTGGGTAACATGCTTTACGTGTTTGGCAACAGCGGCAAGCTGGAAGCCCTGACCATTAAGTAAAGCACTATGCTTGGGGTAAAACCCAGGCGGCCCCGCTTCGGCGGGGCATGCGGCATTTGAATATGCTGCCCCGAGCACCAGCCGCTGCCTTGCAGCGGCTTTTGTATTTTCTGAAATAACGAAGTGGAGAGCCGCATGGTTCCCGTAATCGCCCTGGTGGGCCGACCTAACGTCGGCAAGTCCACCTTGTTCAACCGCCTGACCAGGACTCGCGACGCCATCGTCGGCGACTTGTCCGGTCTGACCCGTGATCGCCAATACGGTGAGGCAAAGTGGCAAGGGCGCTCCTACATTATTGTCGACACCGGGGGTATCTCCGGTGACGAGCATGGCATGGACGAAAAGATGGCCGAGCAGTCGCTGCTGGCCATCGAAGAAGCCGATGTTGTGTTGTTCCTGGTGGACGCCCGCGCGGGCTACACCGCTGCCGACCAGATGATTGGCGAGCACCTGCGCAAGCGCAACAAGCGTTCCTATCTGGTCGCCAACAAGATCGACAACATCGATCCTGAGGCGGCCCGTGCCGAATTCAGCCCGATGGGCCTGGGCGACGCGCTCCCGGTCGCCGGTGCTCACGGTCGCGGCATCACCCAGATGCTGGAAATCGCCCTTCGCGACTTCCCTAAGGATGACGCCGAGGAAGAAGAGGGCGAGGAAGAGATCGTCGCCGAAGGTGAGGAAGCCAAGCGCATCCCTGGCCCGAGCGAAAAAGACGGTATCAAGATCGCCATCATCGGCCGTCCGAACGTCGGCAAGTCGACCCTGGTTAACCGCATGCTTGGTGAAGACCGGGTCATCGTGTATGACCAACCGGGCACCACCCGCGACAGTATCTACATCCCGTTCGAACGTAACGACGAGAAGTACACGCTGATCGACACCGCGGGTGTGCGCAAGCGCGGCAAGATCCACGAGGAAGTTGAAAAGTTCTCGGTGGTCAAAACCCTGCAGGCGATCAAAGACGCTAACGTAGTGATCTTCGTAATGGACGCCCGCGAAGGCGTAGTGGATCACGACCTCAACTTGCTGGGCTTTGCCCTGGAAGCCGGTCGCGCCCTGGTGATCGCAATCAACAAGTGGGACGGCATGACGCCAAGCGAGCGCGATTTCGTCAAGATCGAGCTGCAGCGCCGCTTGTTCTTCGTTGAGTTCGCCGATATCCACTTTATCTCGGCACTGCACGGCACCGGCGTGGGCAACCTCTACGCCTCCGTACAAAACTCGTTCAAGTCCGCAGTTACCCGCTGGCCGACCAACCGTCTGACCCAGATCCTGGAAGACGCAGTTGGCGAGCACGCGCCGCCGATGGTCAACAACCGCCGGATCAAACTGCGTTATGCCCACTTGGGTGGTGCCAACCCGCCGATTATCGTGATTCACGGTAACCAGATCGAGAAGGTGCCAAAGTCCTATGTGCGTTACCTGGAAAACACCTACCGCCGTGTCTTGAAACTGGTCGGCACGCCGATTCGCATCGAGTTCAAAGGTGGCGAGAATCCATACGAAGGCAACAAGAACACCTTGACTGACCGTCAGGTGAACAAGAAGCGTCGTTTGATGACTCACCACAAGAAGGCCGACAAGAAGCGCCGCGACAAGAAATAAACGCCGCCTCACGTTGTAACCTGCACGCTGCAAAAGAGGGCTCCTTTGGAGCCCTTTTTTGTGCGCGACGGTTTGTGCCTTGACCCCACGTGGCCAGCAGCTTAAAACTTGGGGCTAACCTGCAGGGGCCTCCGATGATCACCAGCAAGCTGCCGAATGTCGGCACGACCATTTTCACCACCATGTCGCAACTCGCTGCCGAGACCGGCGCGCTCAACCTGTCCCAGGGCTTTCCCGATTTCAATGGCCCGCAGGCGTTGCTTGATGCGGTGGGCAAACATATCGCCCTCGGCCATAACCAATACGCACCGATGACCGGCCTGCCGGTGCTGCGTCAACAAGTGGCAGCCAAGATCGCCCGCAGCTATGGCGTCACGGTGAATGCCGACAGCGAAGTGACCGTCACGCCTGGCGCCACCGAGGCAATCTTCTGTGCCATTCAGGCCGTGATTCGCAACGGCGATGAAGTCATCGTTTTCGACCCCTGCTACGACAGTTACGAACCTTCGGTCGAACTGGCCGGTGGCCGCTGTGTGCATGTGCAACTGAGCCTGCAAGGCTTCGCCTTGGATTTAGAAAGGATCAAGGCCGCGTTGTCACCGCGTACACGCATGATCCTTCTCAACACCCCGCACAACCCGACCGGCGCACTGATCAGCCGCGCCGAACTGGACCAGTTGGCCGAACTGATGCGCGACCGCGATATCTATCTGGTCAGCGATGAAGTCTACGAACACTTGGTGTTCGACGGCGTGGCCCATGTCAGCGTGCTGGCCCACGAAGAGCTGTATCAGCGTGCGTTCGTGGTCAGTTCCTTCGGCAAGACTTACCACGTCACCGGCTGGAAAACCGGCTACGTGGTCGCGCCGCCGGCGCTGACTGCTGAGCTGCGCAAGGTGCATCAATATGTCAACTTCTGCGGCGTGACCCCGTTGCAGTACGCTTTGGCGGACTTCATGGCCGAACACCCGGAACACGTCGAAGAACTGCCGGCCTTCTACCAGGTCAAGCGCGACCTGTTCTGCGACCTGCTGGCGCCGTCGCGTTTCAGCTTTACCCGGGTGACCGGCACTTACTTTCAACTGGTGGATTACTCGCAGATTCGCCCGGACCTGGATGACATCGCCATGTCACTGTGGATGACCCGCGAGCACGGCGTTGCGACGATTCCGGTCTCGGTGTTCTACCAGCACCCACCCCAAGGCCAGCGCCTGGTGCGCCTGTGCTTTGCCAAACGCGAGGAAACGCTGCAACAAGCAGCCGAAAAACTATGCGTGATCTGAGTGCACTACCCAACTTGAATGTCGCCCTGGTCCAGACCAGCCTGGTGTGGCATGACCGTCAGGCCAACTTTGAGCATTTCGAGTTGCTGCTGGAACAGGCCCAAGGCGCCGACCTGATTGTACTGCCGGAGATGTTCACTACCGGCTTCTCGATGGAGTCGGCTACGCTCGCCGAGCGCGAAAATGGCCCCACCCATGAGTGGCTCAAGGCCCAGGCGGCCAAATACAACGCAGTGATCACCGGCAGCGTGATCATCCAGGCCGCCGACGGCAGCGATCGCAACCGCCTGCTGTGGGCGCGGCCGGATGGCGAAGTGCTGCATTACGACAAGCGCCACCTGTTCCGTATGGCGGGCGAGCACGACCACTACACGCCGGGCGAGCGCCAGGTGCAGTTTGAGCTGAAAGGCTGGCGCATTCGCCCGTTGATTTGCTATGACCTGCGCTTCCCGGTGTGGAGCCGTGATGCGCAGGACACGGACTTGCTGCTGTACACCGCCAACTGGCCGGGTGCACGGCGCCAGCATTGGAATCGGCTGTTGCCAGCGCGAGCCATCGAGAACCTGTGCTACGTGGCTGCAGTGAATCGGGTGGGTACGGATGGCAAAGGCTTTGCCTACACCGGGGATAGTCAGGTGCTGGATTTCCAGGGTGAGACCTTGCTGAGTGCGGGGGAGGCCAATGGAGTGTTTCAGGTCTGCTTGGATTCGATGGAGCTGGCGGCGTATCGCACCAAATTTCCGGCGAATCTGGATGCTGATAGTTTTCAGTTTGTCTGAAAGACCGCTGCCGGGAGCAAGGCCCTGACAGGCAACCCAAATCTGAAGCTCAATAAAAAGGCCCCTGGACTCACACCCAGGGGCCTTTCGCATTTCAGAGGTCCGTTACGCCGCTTTCGCTTCCTGCTGGCTCAACGAGCGGTTCAGCGCACTGAACAGCGCCTTGAAGCTGGCCGTGGTGATGTTTTCATCAATGCCCACGCCATGCACCGGGCGCTCGCCGTTCACACGCAATTCGATGTAGGCCGCCGCCTTGGCGTTGGTGCCAGCACCGATTGCATGTTCGTTGTAGTCCATGATCTCCACGCCAATCGGCAGGCCAGCCACCAACGCTTCCAGGGCGCCGTTGCCTTTGCCTTTCCAGTGCAGGTTGGTTTCGCCCTGGCCCTTGCCCGAGACTTCCACCTCGACAAAGCTGTTGCCGTTCTCTTCCTGCAGGCGATGGCTGACCAAGGCGTACGGGGTGTTGGCCTGCAGGTATTCACGCTGCAGCAAAGCGTAGATCTGCGGCGCGGTCATTTCCAGGCCGACGCGGTCGGTTTCAGCCTGTACCACTTGGCTGAACTCGATCTGCATGCGACGCGGCAAGCTGATGTCGTATTCCTGCTCCAGCAGGTAAGCGATGCCGCCTTTGCCTGACTGGCTATTCACACGAATGACGGCCTCGTAGCTGCGGCCAATGTCGGCAGGGTCGATCGGCAAGTACGGTACTTCCCACAGTGCATCGGCTTTCTGCTGCGTGAAACCTTTGCGGATTGCGTCCTGGTGGGAGCCGGAGAACGCGGTGTGCACCAGGTCGCCGACGTAGGGGTGACGTGGGTGCACCTGGATCTGGTTGCATTCCTCGACGACTTTGCGCACGCCGTCGATGTCGGAGAAGTCCAGCTGCGGGTCGAGGCCCTGGGTGTACATGTTCAGTGCCACAGTGACCAGGTCGACGTTACCGGTGCGTTCGCCGTTGCCGAACAGGCAGCCTTCGACACGGTCGGCGCCGGCCATCAAGCCCAGCTCGGTGGCGGCCACGCCGGTGCCACGGTCGTTGTGGGTGTGCAGGCTGATGATCACGCTGTCACGGCGGTTGATATGGCGACCGAACCACTCGATCTGGTCGGCATAGATGTTCGGCGTGGCGCATTCAACGGTGGCTGGCAAGTTGAGGATCATCTTGTGCTCAGGCGTCGGGTTCCATACCTCGATCACCGCGTCACACACTTCTTTGGCGAACTCCAGCTCGGTGGCGCTGAAGGTCTCCGGGGAGTATTCGAAGGTCCACTGGGTTTCCGGCTGCTGCGCGGCATATTTGACGAACAACTTGGCCGCGTTGACGGCGATGGCCTTGATGCCGTCCTTGTCCTGGTTAAACACGATGCGGCGGAACGACGGCGAGGTGGCGTTGTACAAATGCACGATGGCTTTTTTGGCGCCGCGCAGGGATTCGAAGGTACGGGCGATCAAGTCTTCACGGCCCTGGGTCAGCACCTGGATGGTGGTGTCCGCGGGGATGTGGTTGTCTTCGATCAGAGTGCGCACGAAGTCAAAGTCGGTTTGCGAAGCGGCCGGGAACGAGGCTTCGATTTCCTTCACGCCCACCGCAACCAGGGTCTTCCAGAAGCGCAGTTTTTTCGCGGCGTCCATCGGCTCGATCAGCGACTGGTTACCATCACGCAGGTCGGAGCTGCACCAGATCGGTGCTTCGGTGATGGTTTTGGACGGCCAGGTGCGGTCCGGGATATCGATGGTCGGGAACGCGCGGTACTTCGAAGACGGGTCTTTGAGCATGCTCATCGGGAAATCCTTTGTTGTAGGGGCCGAGAAAAGGCGGCCTGCCGTATAACTATTTTTGGGGATGGAGCGTGGGACGAGGCAGATCGATTCAGCCTGGCAGTCGTGCGCTGACGAGGCACAGGCTGCGGTGCTGGCGGAGCTGAATGAGGGTATGAGAGGTTTTCATAAGCTCAACCCTAACCGTCGAGGTGAAAGATGGCAAGCAGTCGAGAAAAATTGAGAGAAGTTCTGCTATTGGCGTAGGAAACGAGATTTTATGGTTTTAAGTGTGCTGGAAGCTCTTTTTAATTGCGCGCCCGTTGTAGAGCGCGCAATTGCGTGATTCAGGGTTGGAATGCGCCGATAAAGATCGCCGGGTCGACCCTTGCATCGTTGAGGCTGATGTTCCAGTGCATATGTGGGCCGGTCGCACGGCCCGTCGAGCCGACCTTGCCCACTACCGCACCGCGCGCCAGTTGGTCGCCCACCTTCACGTCGATCTTCGACATATGGCAGAACATGCTGATAAAGCCCTGACCATGGTCCACAAAGACAGTGTTGCCGTTGAAAAAGTAGTTTCCGGTCAGGATCACCTTGCCTGCCGCAGGGGTCTTGATCGGCGTGCCTGCACCGACAGCGAAGTCCAGGCCCGAATGCGGGTTGCGCTCCTCGCCGTTAAAGAACCGGCGCACACCAAACTTGCTCGACAGCGGCCCGTTGACGGGCTTGTCCAACAACAGGTTGCTGGGTGTGTTCGGGCTGAAGCTGCGGTAGGCCTTGAGTTGTACGGCCAGTTCGCCTTCGATGCGTTTGAGCTGTGCCGGGTCTGGGTTGACCTGGCTTTTGTTCTTCAGGGTGATGTGCTGCTCGGGGTACTTCTTGAAGCCCACCACAAACGGCAGGTTTTGCCCGCCACTGGCGATGCGTTGGGTGCCGGGTTTGATCGTCAGCGCAATCCCGACAATCGCCAGCCAGTTGTTCTGTTCCTTGACCACCAACACCGGTCGGTTCTGGTAGGTCGCTTTCGGCGCAGTTGCCGAAGGGCCCAGGTCGACCACTGCTACGCCGCCGGGCACCGGCTTGTTCAACAACCGCGTGATGTAGCTGTCGGCGTGGGCGTTGAAGGTCAGGCACAACAGCATCAGCAGGCTAAATAGACGAGGCATCAATCAATTCAATAACGAAAGGGTGACGGGTGTCAGGTGGTTATCTTCCACCCGCACCTGTAATTGGCCTTCACCGAGTCGCGCGGTCAGGCGCTGGCCGGTGTGGGTTTGCGCAGCGTTGCGGATCGCCTGGCCACGCTCGTCCAGCAAAATGCTATAGCCACGGCCGAGAGTCGCCAGCGGGCTGACCACTTGCAGCGTCTGCACTTGGCTTTGCAGTTGCAGACGGCGCGCCTTCAGGCCTTCGCGCATGGCACGTGGCAGGCGTTCGGCGAGGCTGTCCAGGCGTTGGCGCAGCAGGGCCAATTGGCGGCCCGGATGTTGGCCAGCGAGGCGGGTTTCCAAGCGAATCAGGCGCTCGCGGCGAGTATTGAGGCTGCGCTCGAAGGCGCGGCGCATGCGCATGTCCAGGTCATCCAGGCGCTGGGCTTGCTGGCGCAGCCGTTCGCCAGGGTGGCGCAGGCGGCGGGCCATGCCTTCCAGGCGCAGACGCTCGTGGGACAGCCGGTTGCGCATCAACATCACCAGCCGGCGGTGCAGGTTTTCGACTTGGCGCACCAAGTGGCTGGCGTCGGGTGCGAGCAATTCAGCGGCAGCCGAGGGTGTAGGCGCGCGCACGTCGGCGACGAAGTCGCAGATTGACACATCGGTCTCATGGCCGACGGCGCTGACGATCGGCGTAGCGCAGGCATCCACTGCACGCGCCACGGCTTCTTCGTTGAAGCACCACAGGTCTTCCAGCGAACCACCGCCACGGGCCAGGATCAGCGCATCAAAGCCTCGCGCATCGGCCAGCTTCAGGGCGCGCACAATCTGCGACACGGCTTCGCGGCCTTGTACCGCCGTAGGGATCAGTGTCAGTTCAACGTTTGGCGCCCTGCGGCCGAACACGCTGATGATGTCGCGGATCACCGCGCCGGTCGGCGAACTGATAATGCCGATGCGCCGAGGGTGCGCCGGCAGCGGCACTTTGCGCTCGGCACTGAACAGGCCTTCGGCGCTGAGCTTTTCCTTCAGCGCATCAAAGGCCAGGCGCAGCGCGCCATCACCGGCAGGCTCCACGGTATCGAGGATCAACTGGTAGTCGCCACGGCCCTCAAACAGCGAGACCTTGCCACGCACTTTAACGGCCAGGCCATCCTTCAACGCCTGGCGCACGCGTGCGGCATTGTTGCGAAACAACGCGCAACGCACTTGGGCGCCGCTGTCCTTGAGGGTGAAATACACATGGCCAGAGGCCGGGCGAGCGAGGTTGGAGATCTCGCCTTCGACCCAGATATTGGTGAACACGTCTTCCAGCAACACCCGCGCGCGGCCGTTGAGCTGGCTGACAGTCAGGACTTCGCGGTCCAGGCCCAGGCGGGCAAAAGGATCTTTAATCATGGGCGGCAGTTTATAGGCATTCGCGCAAGGTTTGGCAGAATTGCTCGACCAGCGCGCTCGGCGTTTGCGCACAGGCCAGGGCCACGGTGCTGAAGCAGTCCGGGTCGGCCAGGGGCAAAAAGTGCACGTTGGCAGGGGCGATGTCCTGCATGGATTTTGGTAACAAGGCAATGCCGAAGCCAGCCTGGATCAATTGCAGTTGGGTGGTCTTGCGCGACATCACCCGCGCGGCCTTGGGGAAAAAACCGGCACGCATGCATAACTCGGCTGACAGATAACTCAGGCCACCACGTTGGGGATGAGGGATAGAGATAAACGCTTCGTCCCTGAGCTGCGCCAATTCCACTGGTGTGTCGTTGCGCGCCAACGGGTGATCAGGCGGCACCGCCAGCAACAGTTGCTCGCTGTATAAAGGCACCACGCGCACACCTTCGCGCTGGCGCAACACCGGCACGCGCAACAGCCCGACGTCCAGGCGACCGTCGGCAATTTCCTCCAGCTGTGCTTCGGAGGACAGTTTGACGATATCCATCGACACGCCAGGACAGCGCGCCAGCCAGGTGCTGATGCCTTGCAGCAACGGCCCGCTCATCGGCACGGTACTCGAATGGCTCAAGCGCAAAGTACCAAGTTGGCCATTACCCACCTGCGTTGCCATTTCACTGGCTTTGAGCAACTCGCTCAGCAGGTTGCGCGCCCGTGGGTAGAAGGCTTCACCGGCTGCCGTCAGTCGCGGTTGACGCGCGGTGCGTTCGAACAGCGGGGTTTGCAGCTGGGCTTCCAGCTCCTTGATCTGTCGGCTCAGGGCCGATTGCGCCACAAACAAGCGCTCGGCGGCGGCGCTGAAGCTGCCGCTTTCGGCGATTTCGACGAAGTAGCGCAGTTGGCGAGTGGAGATCACACGTTATGCCTTTTCGAGATAGGTAGAGGGCCTTGAACATATTAGTCGCAACACTCAACGATGGCTAAAGTGAGGGCTATCTCTTTCAAGGAAGTGCCCATGAGCCCGGTTGAGCTGATGAGTCAGTGGTCGTTTGGCGGCGTTGATTGGCTGGTGATCGGCCTCGGTATTGTCGTGGCGTACATCGTGTTCGGTATTGCCGGATTCGGTACGGCGCTGGTCGCCGGGCCGGTCCTGATCGTGTTTATGCCGTTGTCGAAAATTATCCCGCTGCTGGTGCTGCTGGATTTCGTCGCGGCCTTTGGCAACCTGCTGCAATCACGTCGGGACGTTAACAAACCGGAGCTGCGGCGATTGCTGCCGTGCATGGCAATCGGTTGCACGCTCGGTGTGATCTTTTTGCTCAACCTGCATTCGGACCTGTTGCTGCTATTGATGGGGGTGTTTATCAGCGCCTATGCGATTTACAGCTTGGCGATGAAAGCTCGGCCGACGCAGTTGGCGGCAGGTTGGTCGATTCCCATGGGCACCGTCGGCGGTTTGTTTGGGGCGCTGTTCGGCAGTGGTGGCTTTTTATATGCGATCTACCTCAACAGCCGTTTGCCCAAGGACGCGGCGCGGGCCACGCAAAGTGCGTTGATCAGTTGCAGCACCGTGGTGCGCCTCAGCCTGTTCCTGATTGCCGGGGTGTACGCGGACTTGCCACTGTTGATCTTGGCGCTGTGCCTGTTGCCGGCGATGGCCGTGGGGCTGTGGGTTGGGCGCAGTCTGACGATGCGTATGTCCCGTGATGCCTTTGTGCGGTTGGTGACGTGGTTGGTGTTGGCCAGCGGTATTGCGTTGATCGGGCGGTACTTGAGCACTTGACCTGATTTTTTCAGGGATTAAGCTGCCAGCCTTTAGGGCCTCTTCGCGAGCAAGCCCGCTCCCACATTTGGCATTGTGAACACATTTCAAAATGTGGGAGCGGGCTTGCTCGCGAAGGCGCCAGACGCTACACCGCAGGACTCCCAGGCCTCATGAACTCCCAAAGCATCCTTGTCCCGAAAATCTCCACCTTGCCCGTCCACGAACCCCGCGCCCGGGCGATTGTGCGTTGGCTGGTGCGCAAGAACATCATCAAGGAAGAGCTGACCACGTGCGGGCGCACCGGCAACCGCATGGCTTACGCCCTGGCCGACGGCGCCCGTGCGGTGGTGTTGCACCCGCAAGCGCTGCCGTTTAACGAGCCGATCAATGGTCTGGAGATCATCTACAAACGCTGCATTTATACGCCGGCCAAAGGCTTTCTCGAAGAAGCGGGCTGCCCGGAATGCCTTAAAGAAGTCGGCGAGGCATTGTTCGAAAGCCTGGAAGACTGGATGCCCGGTCACACCGACAACTTTACCTGCCCGCTGTGTGGGCACGAAGATGACATCAACGGGTTTCTGTTCCTGCAGGAGTGCGGGTTTTCCAACCTGGGTTTCATCTTCAACAACTGGGCGGAGGCAGGGTTCAAGCAGAGTTTTATCGACGAGTTTGCCGATTGGTTGGACCAAAAGATGAGTTGGGTCAAAGTCGAGCTTTAACCCGATTAAGGCAGCACGGTTCACCCTTCTATCAGTATTACCAAGTTTGTCAGAGTTTTACATTGAGCCTGGCAGGGTGCATGTATATAATGGCGCGCTTCCATTTTCCCGCTCGGGAGCCCCCGCGATGCTGCGTATCAGCCAAGAAGCTCTGACATTCGACGACATTCTCCTAGTGCCCGGTTATTCCGAGGTGCTTCCTAACGAAGTCAGTCTCAAGACCCGCCTAACCCGTGGCATCGAGCTGAATATTCCCCTGGTTTCCGCTGCCATGGACACCGTCACCGAAGCCCGTTTGGCCATTGCCATGGCTCAGGAAGGCGGCATCGGCATCATCCACAAGAACATGACCATCGAGCAGCAAGCTGCCGAAGTGCGTAAGGTCAAGCGTTACGAAGCCGGTGTGGTGAAAGATCCAATCACCATCGATGCCGACGCCACCGTGCGTGACTTGTTCGAACTGACCCGCCTGCACAATATCTCCGGCGTTCCGGTACTGCACGATGGCGACCTGGTCGGCATCGTCACTTCCCGTGACGTGCGTTTCGAGAACCGTCTTGAAGTCACCGTCCGCGACGTGATGACGCCTAAAGAGCGCCTCGTTACTGTTAAGGAAGGCGCCGACAAGAACGATGTGCGCGAACTGCTGCACAAGCACCGCATCGAGCGCGTGCTGATCGTCGACGACAAATTCGCCCTCAAAGGCATGATGACCGTCAACGATATCGAAAAAGCCAAGGCCTACCCGCTGGCCAGCAAGGATGACCAAGGTCGTCTGCGCGTTGGCGCTGCGGTCGGTACCGGTAAAGACACCGGTGACCGCGTTTCGGCCCTGGTCGCTGCCGGTGTTGACGTGGTAGTGGTTGACACTGCTCACGGCCATTCCAAAGGCGTGATCGATCGCGTTCGCTGGGTCAAACAAAATTTTCCTGACGTGCAGGTGATCGGCGGCAACATCGCCACCGGCGCAGCTGCCAAGGCTCTGGCCGAAGCGGGCGCCGACGCAGTCAAGGTCGGTATCGGCCCTGGCTCGATCTGCACCACGCGTATCGTCGCGGGTGTGGGCGTGCCGCAAATCAGCGCCATCGCCAACGTCGCCGCTGCGCTTGAAGGCACGGGCGTTCCATTGATCGCCGACGGCGGCATCCGCTTCTCCGGTGACCTGTCCAAGGCCATCGTCGCCGGGGCTTCCTGCGTGATGATGGGCTCGATGTTCGCCGGTACCGAAGAAGCGCCGGGCGAGATCGAACTGTTCCAGGGCCGTTCGTACAAGGCTTACCGCGGCATGGGTTCGCTGGGCGCCATGTCCCAGGCGCAAGGCTCTTCCGACCGTTACTTCCAGGACTCCTCGGCAGGCGCCGAGAAGCTCGTGCCGGAAGGCATCGAAGGCCGTGTGCCGTACAAAGGCACCCTCAGCGCGATCATCCATCAACTGATGGGCGGCCTGCGTTCCTCGATGGGCTACACCGGTAGCGCCGACATCGAAGAAATGCGCACCAAGCCAGAGTTCGTACGGATCACCGGCGCCGGCATGGCTGAATCCCATGTCCACGACGTGCAGATCACCAAGGAAGCGCCAAACTACCGCGTAGGTTGAGGCTTCCAGCAAAATGTTAAGTAACCGGGGCTGTTTTATTCAGCCCCGAGTTGTTTCTGATTCATTAGACGAGACTGACTTCATGGCCCTCGACATTCACGCCCACCGCATTCTGATCCTCGACTTCGGTTCCCAGTACACCCAACTGATCGCCCGCCGCGTGCGTGAAATCGGCGTGTACTGCGAACTGCACCCGTTCGACATGGATGACGAAGCGATCCGCGAATTCGCACCTAAAGGCGTCATCCTCGCTGGTGGCCCCGAGTCTGTGCACGAAGCCAACAGCCCGCGCTGCCCACAAGCCGTATTTGACCTGGGCGTGCCCGTCTTCGGTATCTGCTACGGCATGCAGACCATGGCCGAGCAACTGGGCGGCAAGGTTGAAGGTTCCGAACTGCGTGAATTCGGTTACGCCCGTGTCGACGTGGTCGGCAAGAGCCGCCTGCTGGACGGCATCGAAGACCACATCGACGCCGACGGCCTGTTCGGCCTCGACGTGTGGATGAGCCACGGTGACAAGGTCACCAAGATGCCGGAAGACTTCCACATCCTGGCCAGCACCCCGAGCTGCCCGATCGCCGGCATGTTCAACGACGAGCGCGGCTACTACGGCGTGCAGTTCCACCCGGAAGTGACCCACACCAAGCAGGGCGGGCGCATCCTGTCGCGCTTCATCCTCGACATCTGCCAGTGTGAAGCGCTGTGGACCCCGTCGAAAATCGCTGAAGACGCCATCGCCAACGTGCGTGCCCAAGTCGGCACCGACAACGTGCTGCTCGGCCTGTCCGGCGGCGTTGACTCCTCCGTGGTTGCCGCGCTGCTGCACAAAGCCATCGGCGACCAGCTGACTTGCGTCTTCGTCGACAACGGCCTGCTGCGCCTGCACGAAGGTGAGCAGGTGATGGCCATGTTCGCCGAGAACATGGGCGTCAAGGTGATCCGCGCCAACGCTGAAGATCAGTTCTTGAACAACCTGGCCGGCGAGTCCGACCCAGAGAAGAAGCGCAAGATTATTGGCCGCACCTTCATCGACGTATTCGATGCCCAGTCCAACAAACTGGACAACATCAAGTACCTCGCCCAGGGCACCATCTACCCGGACGTGATCGAGTCGGCTGGCGCCAAGAGCGGCAAGGCCCACGTGATCAAGTCCCACCACAACGTGGGTGGGCTGCCTGAGGAAATGAACCTCAAGCTGGTAGAACCGCTGCGCGAACTGTTCAAGGACGAAGTCCGCCGTCTAGGCCTGGAACTCGGCCTGCCGTACGACATGGTCTACCGCCACCCATTCCCAGGCCCAGGCCTGGGCGTGCGCATCCTCGGTGAAGTGAAGAAGGAATACGCCGACCTGCTGCGTCGTGCCGACCACATCTTCATCGAAGAACTGCGCAAGGCCGACTGGTACCACAAAGTCAGCCAGGCGTTCGTGGTGTTCCAGCCGGTGAAATCGGTGGGTGTTGTAGGCGATGGCCGTCGTTACGCGTGGGTTGTTGCGCTGCGCGCCGTAGAAACCATCGACTTCATGACCGCCCGTTGGGCACACCTGCCGTACGAACTGCTGGAAACTGTCAGCGGCCGTATCATCAATGAGATCGAAGGTATTTCGCGCGTGACGTATGACGTGTCGAGCAAGCCGCCGGCGACGATTGAGTGGGAATGATGGGACGTCCGGCATTGTCCGGCACGATCTAGCAAGAACTGCCCAGGAGCCCGCGTAATTGCGGGCTTGTGGCTTTTTGGGGCTCCCCTGGCTCGCCGATGCTGGCGGTCGAGAAGGCGCAACTGCCCAGCGCTGCTACCGCCGACATCCCTGCGGTGCCTTACAGTCCGCATAGATCGCTCAATCCCTAATGGATTACCGGCGGCCTTCGCATACCGGTGATTCTCCGATGCGGCCTTCCTTGCACAGGTCAATGTTATCTGTGCGCTTGAAACCGGAGTCTTTCATGCAATAAAACTGCGTGAGTACCTGGTCAATCGGCGTCTTGTCCCCCGTCCCTGTCAGGTTGGTATAGCCGCATGCGGTCATAGCGCTCTTGACACCCTCTTGCGAGACCCCGCTTTTTTTCCAATTGGTAAATTCCGGCGGCGGCGGTTGAAAGCCCCTTCCCGTGCAGCCAACCAGTAACAACGCGCAAAAACTCAGCAACAGGCGCCAGGTGAACATGGCGTTCCTCCTCATGGTTTGATCCGGATAAGTGTGAGACGCCGTAGGGTGAGTCGCTCTAGAAGGGCTTGCAAGCGGCCTCGGCCTCCTAATAGCGGTTGTGCACTTTTGAGTGCCGTACAGCACGTTTAGTATTCCCATAGGCGAGCGTGTTTCAGCTTTTGAAGTATTGGCCCATTTACCAACATGTCATTGACCGTGACTCCTGGCCTGCGAGCACTTTCCGGCATTGGATCTTGAGTAAATATTATAGGATCAGTGCGGTATTGGCAGACGGGTCAATTCCCCAGCCGATCACCCCATCGCATGAATGAAGCAGTACTTGTGAAAACAGTTTTTCGTCTATGGTATTTTTCGTGGTATCAGCAGGTGTGTTCAAAATAAAACTATGATTTATTTTGGGTTTTTACATTTTTTATGTTCGAGTGGGAGTAGGGCTGATTCGTAACTATTTGATTTTTATTAAGCTATTTTCAATGGTTACGAGGGTTTCTACTTCATTAATGGCGTTGGCGGTGGTCCACGCTTAGCCGCAAAGGTTAACTGGCATCAGCTTCGTTAAACTGATGCCGGTTTGCCCCTGGGTTGAGGGCTAGTGGGTGCCGCGGCTCAATCCACCCAGACGGGTTGAGATCGACTGCATGCCTTTGCCCAGTTCCCGAAGCGTGCTCGCATCTCGGGCGCCTTCTTCGCTGGCCGCATGGATACGTACCGCCAGCTCGTTGATTTCCTGAGTCACGTGGCTCTGCTCTTGGGCGGCAACGGCGATCTGCTGGGCGCGCTGGACGATGTCATCGAAACTGCCCACCGTAGTGCCCAATGTCGCGGACACGCCGACTGCCTGTTGCACTGACTCGCGAGTGCGTTGAGCGCCGTTCTGCATGGTTGTGACGGCAGAATTTGATGCCTGGCGCAGCTGGGTGATCATCTCCTGAATTTCGTTGGCAGACGTTTGTGTGCGGCCTGCGAGTGTGCGCACTTCATCTGCCACCACCGCAAAGCCACGTCCTTGCTCACCGGCTCTTGCGGCCTCGATAGCAGCGTTGAGCGCCAATAGATTCGTCTGCTGAGAGATCGATTTGATTACCTCCAGCACGCTGCCAACTCGCTCGATGTCTTCACCTAACTGAGTCATAGCGGTGGCCGCGCCTGAGATGTCGGTCGCCAGGCTTTCGATGGATTCACCGTTGCGGTTGACTTGGTCCTGACTCTTTTGCGCTTCTACCAGTGAGCTGCGGGCCGTGTCCGAGCAGTCTGTGGTGTTGCGTGCGACCTCGTTGGCGCTGGCCGACATTTCAGTAATAGCGGTGGCGAGCAGGGTGTTGTCCATGCGTTGGGTCTCTGCCCGTTCAGCCAGGCCATTGGACAGTTGCGCCAGTTCGTTGGCCTGGACTTCCAGTGACACCGACTCATCGGCAATGCGTCGCAGCATGGCCTGCAGAGAGCCAGCGTAATGGTTGACCGCAATGCGCAACGCGCCGAGTTCATCTGACCGCAGAATCTCTAGCTGAGCGCCTGCCTGACCGCCTTGGCCCAGACGTTCGATTTGCGCAGTGGTTTCTTCAAGTTGAGTGAGCAGCCGTTTGCCAGCCAGCCATGCCAGCCCCAGCAGGATGCCCAACAGCGGTAGCAAGAACAGCAAGATCTGCCCGGTCAGCTTGTTCGCGAGTCCGACCACGCGGGCCTCAGGCGTGACCAGCCCAATGCGCCAGCCGGTGCCTTCCATGGTTTCCAATGTGATGTAAGCCGGTCCATCCAGGCGCGCATCGTGTTCCAGATACAGCGTTGTCGTTCCGGCCGGCTTGCTCGACAGGCTTTCGGCGACCGGCTTCAACCACGGTTGTTCCTGGCTCAACCCGGCAATGGTCGGCAGGCCCTTGGTGCTCTTTGCATCTGGGAAAAACAGCAGGTTCCCTGAAGGATCGACCGCAAAAGCGTAGCCGCCTGTGACATTGCCATTGGCCTTGAGAAACGCTGCGAGGCCGTCAAGCTTGAGGTCGATAGTGGCGACACCGGCAAACGCGCCCTTTGCGAGGTAGGGCACGCTACAGGTCGTCATTGCCACGCCACTGACCGCGTCCTGGTAAGCATCTGACCAGACGCAACGTCCCGATGGAGCGGATTTAGCTCCGGTGTACCAGGACTCAGCCTGATACGGCGGGGTTTGCGCGGCGTTGTACTCGTCCGAGTAATCCAACCCATTGCTGACGTTACGTGCCCAGAAAAAACTTCGGCGATCAGTACCGGCAGTAAAACTGTTGGGTTCTGGCCACAGCCCGCCGCCTGCAATGGCTGCATCGCCTTGGCTGTCGATTACATTAGGCAGATTAGCCTTGAGCAGGGTTTCGTCATGGGGCAGGGTTTCGGCCAGGTGCGCCATCGCTGCAGCGGTGCCCTCAATGCGATTCACTTGCAGGGCTAACTGGCGTGTAATCGCACTGGCCGATTGTTCCGCTGCCTCGGTTCCTGCGGCCACTAACTGAGGCTTGCCGCCCAAGGTCATGACTGAGTAAATCGCCAATGCCGTGAGAACCAGCAGCGTCAGGATCCCTAGAGTCATTCGCCCTGCGATGCGGTTGGGAAGTAGCGACATGCTGAAGCTCCACAAAATTAAGGTTAGCTGTAATTAATAACGGCAGCCAAGCCCGGTAGTTGAGGCGCTACATGATGTTTTGAGTGATTAGACGACCGGTGGCTGTCAACTGCAATCTAGAATTGATCCAACTACCGAAGTTTCGCTGACCCAAGCGTCTATTTCGTAAAGCGTTAGCAGGTCTGACTTTGGGCTGAATACTTATGGGGCAACGCCAAGTCGGGAGTAGGGGTAATTCTGCATCTGCGATAACACATAGGCAGCTTCAAGCATCAGTGATTAGGCCAAGCGTTCTATAACCAATTCAACCTGCACAAACTCACCGATCAAGCTTCATTGCGCTGCCTCTACGAGGCCGACGATGAGAAGGCCTCGGGCCTGATCCTAAACGCTTTTCCATTTTCACTAAGCGTCAGCGCTCGGCAGCCTTTGCCAATAGAGAGGCTAATTCAACTTCTTGAACGTTTACTGTGCCTGGCATTTCTCATGGTTGTTCAATTCTTCAATGTCTGAAGGCTCTGTTTTATAAGGGTTTTTTTCAATTTATAATAGAGTGGAATGAACCAGCGTTATTCGCTTGATTGAATCAACAAAGCCCCGGCCTCTGCCGGGGCTTTGTTATTTATAGCGGTGCAGGTTTGCCAACCAGCACCATACCCGTGCGTTCGAGTGCGGCAAATAACTCTTTCAGGCTGTCGAAACGACGGCCGTCCACGCTCGGCCTGGTGGGGCGCTCAATGAAGAAGTACCCGTTCTGGTGAACGAGCGGTGTTGAGATCAGGTCACCCGAGCTGCTGCGATGCTTCAGGGTCGGCACCACCGTGGTGGAATCGACGGTAAAAAAGCCCGGGCGGCTGAGCAGTCTACCGAAGTCTTGTGTGGTTTCAGGTTTGCGGGGCATTTCCAGCTGTAGCAGCAGGTCGCTTTTCACTGCCCCTGCGCTTCCAGCTGCGGGGATACCAGGGTCTGGGATGACGCCTTTCGATTGGCCGGCTGCAAGGTCTTCCACCCTCAGCCCATTGACCTCTTCCAGTTCGCTGAGCCCGGGAACGCCCTTATAGGTACTGACGTGAGTATTGCCCACCAGTGCCAGCCATTTATGCGCACCTTGAGCTGCCTGGTCGGCACGGATCACAGTGCTGGCGTAGTAGTTCATCAGGGCCTGGCGCTCCGAACCGGTGGCAACCTGACTGTCTGCCACGGCGGGCAAGAACCCCTGGGTTCGGTAACTTGCCAGGCAATCAATGGCTTGGATACGAATTTTATGGACGCGGGCGGCCTTGACCAACTCCATGAAGTTGTATTGCCCCAGTGGGTCTGTCCCTTGACCAATATCGAGTGACTGGAGGTAGCGTTTGAGTACCTCGGGCATCTCGCCAGTCTCGGCGAACGTATCAAGGGCCGCTTGGTGAAAGTCCCTGAGCAGGTGTTCGCAATATAGGGTTTTGACGTTCTTCTGGGCCAGCAACTCCATGTTGTCGATCAGCAACTGTTTGCTGCCTACGCCACTGTGGGCTTCACCGACCACGATGCCGCGCACATCCTTGAGCAGTTCCTCCAGCCAGGTAGCGGTGGATGCACTGGCGGGCAGCGCGGGCACCGGTGGCCGATTTTTCGCGGTAAACCGGCTCAGGAACGCCACGGCATCCTTGAACAGGCGCTGTCTTCTGGTCTTGAACGGCGCATAAGGGTCGGACTCATGAGGCGACAGCTCCACACCTTCATCGCTTAAGGCATATTTTTCATAGAGTGGTCCGGCGGCGGCTTTCTCCAGTGGCTGGCGCAGTTCCTGCGGTATTTCGTAGGCGACGGCCGGGCTTTCAAGCATGGGCGTGGGCCTGCGACCTAGCACCCTGTTGATTAATTGCCCGGCACCTCCTCTCAGGCCGTGTCTGGGGACGAGCTCCCATTGCCCCTCGGCATTGAAGCGTACCGGAATGGCATCGGAGAACGAGAGAGGGTTTTGCGGATTGATGATTGCCCAATGACCGCTGCCGTTGATGTCTTCGACATAGCGCACGTAATACGCGGTGTCGTTCAGCAAGATGGCGGTCGATGGGTTGGAGTTGAGTCGATAAATACCTTGATCCCGGCCAGGCTCACTGACCGGGTCGATGCCGTCGAGGATTTCATTGGCTTCCCAGCCAGCAGGGATTTCACTCACGGTTGGCGGCAGTACCAAAGGTTCGGGGTTGGCCAGTGGGGCAAGCTCTGCGCCTGACTCGATGTTTTCAGAGGTCATTGGCGATGGATGGGTGTCCATCTCTACCGCTGGGTACCATTTATTAATAAGAGGAGCCCCTTTGAGTTTCAGCCCCTCTGTGTCGAGGGCTTGGCAGAGGTCGGTCAATGTTGGGTAGACGGTGCCTTTGAGCCGCGGAAAGTTTACCGGGTCAATAAAATAACCCTGGCTGGCTGTACGCTGGATGGTATTGCGTATCAGCGCATTGAAGCGATTGCGATGGATCAGCGTCAATTCTGCCTGCGTCTCCTGCAGGAGGTAATCGCCAGGGGCTTTGAGCAGCTCGTCGATTTTTTTTGGACTCAAAAGGAAGGAGAGCGCGTCTTTTTGCTGCCTCAGGGGCATTTGCAGGATGAGGTCAGTATCCAGCGCACTGGTGTTAGGAACGGTCGGATTGTCGGTGCTGACATTACTTACCTTGGGGCCGTAATCAATTTTGATCCCTGAGGTGGCGTCGCTCACTTCGCCGATCCGCAGGCTGGTAGCGCCGTTTATTTCACTGATACCCGCCACACCCCTGAACGTGTTGGTGTTTTGTGCGTTGGTCAGTACCACATATTTACTTGCGCCGTACTTGGCTTGGTCGAGACGGATGATCTCGCTGGTCAAAAAGCTCTTGGCCATTTGCTCATCAACGGCAACCGGAAGCGGGAGATAGTTGGCCAAGAGGCCTGTGGCCTGAACGCGTACGCCATTGGCCCGGGCGGCGGTGAGCAGTTCCAGGGTGTTGAAACGCATGGGCAGGGCCCTGTCCATCTCATTGAGGTAGTTTTTCAGGTTCTCGGACAGTTCCCCGCTGCTGGCGAAGGTATCGAGGTCAAATTGGTGGAGGTCATTGAACAGGCGATTCAGGTAGATCACCTTGAAGCCTTTACGCGCCAGGGCAGGCATTTGCTTTATCAGGGTGTACAGGCTGGCGACGCGTTTCGGGCTTTCGGCGACAATCAGGCGAGGTGCACCTTCCAATATATCTTCGAGCGCTTCGCTGGATGACAATTCAGGCGTGAGAGTGGGGAGTGCAGGACGTTCGGGTAGGGTATGGATGAAAAAGGGGCGGGAGAAAAAGGCACGGGCATCGCTCGTGATTTTCGTCCGCGCGGGGTTGATAAAATAATCTGACGATTTGAATTCGGTAAAACCTCCTCCAGGTTTAGGGACCAGCTTGAAATAATCCGGCTGGCCGGACATCGCAAGCTCAATCTGGAAGCTGTCCATGTTGTTGAGGTCATACGGTGTCGTCAGGCTTGAAGGGGGATAACTGGATCTGTGTGGCTCATAGGCGTCAGGAGTGGCTGAGTCGGATTCAAATTCGGCTTCTAATGAGCCTTCGCTCGTTGTGGGAACATCCACCGGGCTGCCGCCCTTGACGGCCTCAGAAGCGCGCGGGGAGTATTCCCATTCGCCGTCGGCGTTCAGACGTACCGGGCGCGAGCCGGAAAAGGCGTTGGGGTTATTGGGGTCGATGATTGCCCAGGTCCCGCCGCCGTTGACATCCGCTTCGTAACGCACGTAACAGACGTCGCCTTTGAACGGGATGACGATCGACGGGTTTGAGTTGACGGTGTAGATATTTCGATAACGTCCTCCTTCGGTCATCAAGTTTGCGCCCTCCAAATGCTGTTGGCGCTTCCAGGCTGCCGGTATTTCCGGTTCGGTAGGGGCGGGCTCCAGCGCGGGTGCTGGTGGTGCTGGGTCGGGTGCTGGCGCAGGTGTTTCACCGGGTGGTGATACCACTGCCGTATCGTCGACCGCCGCCGTCGCGTCTTTGAACTTGGCCATCTCGGCCGCTTCTGCTTCGTCGATTTCCGGGCCGAGCTCCGCTATCGGGCCTGGCCCGTGCAGCGCGAGCAGATTGAACAAAGTATCAATCCCGCTGAACACCGCGCCGATCACTCCGGCTTTGCGTTCCGCGCTGGTACGGCCATTGACCGCCTGATCGATATTCAGCCCCAGGTTGGCAATGCTGGCGCCCAATACGGGCAGTGCGACTGGCCAGCCGATGACAGCCAATGGGCCAAATATTTTCAGGCCGGCGCTCAGGTAGCCTATCCAGAGTTTTTTCGTCAGCTCTTTCTGAGTGGTCAGTGATTGTTGGGCTTCGTCGTACATCGACCAGCGTGTACGGTCCTGCAGCCAGGAGAATGCATCGTGGGTGATCGCCTGGTTCTTTCGATTGATCAGGTGATGATCAGCGCTGCCCCAAGTGTCGACCAAACGGTTCATGAGATCAGTGATGTTATCGGTGATGGCCTGGCGGTCGGTCAGGGAGAAGTGGCAGAGGAAGGCGTTGCGGTTTTTTTCCTCGTTCATCCTGCCCAGCACCCACCAATGCATGTCCGAGGGCGTTTCGAGTACTTGGAATGCTGGTGTGTCGCCCGGCGTATAGAGAATTTGCCGACCCGTCTTGTCGACGATGCGCAGCAGATTGATCGCGACATAGCCGTCAACGTCAAGGGCACACACTTGTAAGCCTTCAGTGGGGGTCACTTCGGTTTTCAGCATCTGCTGGGTGACTGGCCAGCTCAGGTTGGAGGCGACAGCGTTGAGGCAGGTCTGAAAGTCGTCGTCAGTCAGTTGCTTGAGTTCAACCGCCTGAACGGCCTTGGTGAGAAAATTGCATTTGGCCAGGGCGCGAAAGTCGCCGTGGAAGGTGTGCCAGAACTCGTCGAGTTTATCGGTGTAGAGACTGTCGAATTTGATGCGCCAGAAGTCTTTCAGCACCTCGTTGCCATGCAGGCGCACTTCGTGTGTTTCATTGAAGTCGCCAAATTCTGGCCCAGCGGTGTAGAAGCCGCCATACAGGTCGAGCAGGTCGGCGTTGTCGTAGTCAGTGGCACGAAACCGTTTGATCACCAATTGGGTCAGGGTGGTCGACTCATACGGTTTTTCCTGTAGGTGCTCCCAACCGGTAAAGGTCTTGGAGCTACTCTGGGCTGCCTTGAAACGATGGTAATAGACCTCGTCAGGGTCCAGGTCTTGTACGCCGTGCTTTTTCAGAATGTCACAGGCGGTCTGGTGGGCGCTGTCATGCAGGCCGGGGCAGGCCTGGATCAAGCGAGTGGCCAGTGCCTTCAGTGCGGCTTTGTCGGCGGCATTGGGCAGGGCAGGGTTGGCAGGGTTAGTAATCAAACTCATGGGGGCGCTCATCCTTCAAAAAGAACGATGAGGTTCCCTCGCGGCCAGCCGCTTCGGGCACTACATAGTTAGGCGGCGACCGTGATGCAACGCCGTCAGCGCCGCGCAATATCCGAAAAGTAAAACTTATCCAACGTATGCCGCGACTCGGTGTACTCGAACTGCCGCCCGTCCTGCAAAAACGTCTGGTTGCTCACCACGATCACATGGCTTTGGCCATCGAGGTCCAGGTGTGCCTGGTCGTCCTTGCTGCGCGGCAGTGCCTCGATGGTGCGTTGCGCATAGCTGATCTGCAGCTGCAGCGTTTGCTCGATAAACGCGTAGATCGACTGCTTGGCGATGTCGCGGTCAAGGCCTGGGATCAGCTCGGCGACGAAGTGGTTGATGTCGAGGATCACCCGTTTGCCGCCGATGCGCCGTACCCGTTTGATGCGGGTGATCAGGGTGCCGGGTTCGGCTTCGATGTGTTGCAGCAGCGAGCCTTCAAGCGGGAATTGGCTGAAATCGACGACTTCAGTGCGTACGTCATCGCCCAGGTCGGCATGGGTTTCGTGGAAGCTAACGATGCCGCCCAACTGGAACTCGATGGGGTTGGGCGACAACACAAAGGTGCCCTTGCCGTGGATTTTTTGCGCAAACCCACGTTCCTGCAACTGCTCGATCGCACGACGCACGGTGCCACGGCTGGCTTGGTAGGCGTCCATCAGTTCGGTTTCGGAGGGAAGGCGCGTGCCGCGTTGCAGGCGTTCGGTGGTGATACTGGCAAGCAGATCCGTATAGATCTGGTTGTATTTGCTCATGGGATGGCTCTATGCCCGGCTTGATGGAGGTGAACTGCGCATTCAAGGCAGGAACCTTAGTGGCACAGGTGGGGTTTGTCCATTGGACTGGCGTGGAAGAAAGGGAAATATCTGACTCAAAATTCAGAAATATAAACAATTTGTGACTCGTACAGACGAGTTGTTGATTTAACTCGTCTGTACGAGTACTTTTGGCCTCGGCGTGCTGCCAATGACTGCCCCCAAATAAAAAAATCAAAGTGGAAACCAAGCATGAGCCACGACTATTCGAATATTGCCCGCCAGATCCTCGAGAACCTCGGGGGTAGCGACAATCTTGAGCAAGCTGCCCACTGCGTGACGCGCCTGCGCCTGGCGCTCAAGGACCCGAGCCTGGTCAACAGCGGCGCGTTGAACCAGGTTGATCTGGTCAAGGGCTCGTTCTTTACCGGCGGCCTGTTCCAGGTGGTGATTGGCCCCGGCGATGTGGAAAAGGTCTACGCCGCCCTGCGCGAACAGACCGGCCTTGCCGCCGCCACCATCGCCGACGTGAAGAAGAAGGGCGCCGACAAGACCAACGCCATGCAGCGTCTGGTGCGCGTATTTTCCGATGTGTTCATGCCGATCCTGCCCGCGCTGATCATCGCTGGCCTGCTGATGGGCATTAACAACCTGATGGGCGCCAAGGGCATGTTCATCGAGGGCAAGACGCTGCTGGAGGCGTATCCGAACCTGGATGGCCTATGGAGCCTGATCAACCTGATGGCCAACACCTCGTTCGTGTTCTTGCCGGCGCTGGTGGGCTGGTCGGCGGCCAAGCGGTTTGGCGGCAGTGAAATCCTTGGCATCGTGCTCGGCCTGATGCTGGTTCACCCGGACCTGCTAAATGCCTGGAACTACGGCAAGGCGGTGGCCGGCCTCGACGGTCAGAGCCTGCCGTACTTCGATATTTTTGGCTGGTTCAAGATTGAAAAAGTCGGCTACCAGGGGCAGATCCTGCCAATCCTGATGGCGGCCTACGTGATGAGCGTGATTGAAAAGTGGCTGCGGGCACGGGTGCCGAATGCGATTCAACTGCTTGTTGTGCCCATCACCACCATCGTCGTCACCGGCGTGCTGGCCCTGGCAATCATCGGCCCGGTGACGCGTCACCTCGGCATCCTGATTACCGAAGGCGTGGTCACCCTGTTTGACCTGGCACCCATGGTCGGCGGGGCGATTTTTGGCCTGCTGTATGCGCCGCTGGTGATCACCGGCATGCACCACATGTTCCTTGCCGTGGACCTGCAGCTTATCTCCACCCAGGGGGGCACCTTTATCTGGCCGATGATCGTTATGTCCAACCTGGCCCAGGGCAGCGCCGCGCTCGCCGTGTTCTACACGACGCGTAATGCGCGGGACAAAAGCATGGCCTCGACCTCGGCGATATCCGCCTACTTCGGCATCACTGAACCGGCGATGTTTGGGGTGAACCTGCGCTTCAAGTTTCCGTTCTATGCCGCCCTGCTGGGGTCGGCACTGGGCAGCATTTTCCTGTCGATGAACAAGGTGATCGCCTCGGCTATCGGCGTGGGTGGCTTGCCTGGGTTTATCTCGATCATTCCGCAGTTCATCCCAAGTTTTGTGATCGGGATGATCATCGCGATTGTGGTGCCGTTTGTTCTGACCTGTGCGTTAAGCATGAAAATTGTGCGGCCGGGGTATCGCGTCGCCTGACCGACCGCTTTCGCGAGCAAGCCCGCTCCCACATTTGATCGCATTCCAAGCTGAAGGAGTCTCCATGCAAAACTGGCAACACTCGGTGATCTACCAGATCTACCCTAAAAGCTTCCATAGCCATGCGGGTAACGCCACCGGTGACCTGCTGGGCATCGTGGACAAGCTCGATTACCTCAAATGGCTGGGCGTGGATTGCCTGTGGATCACCCCGTTCCTGCGCTCGCCGCAACGCGACAACGGCTATGACATCAGCGACTACTACGCTATCGACCCCAGCTACGGCACCATGGCCGACTGCGACCTGCTGATCAGCGAAGCGGCCAAGCGCGGCATCACGCTGATGCTCGACATTGTGGTCAACCACACCTCTATTGAGCACACGTGGTTCCAGCAAGCGCGCAGTAGCCTCGACAACCCGTACCGCGAATTCTACATCTGGCGCGACCAGCCGAACAACTGGGAGTCCAAGTTCGGCGGTTCGGCCTGGGAATACGAGGCGCAAACCGGCCAGTACTTCCTGCACCTGTTCGATCACACCCAGGCTGACCTCAATTGGGACAACCCCAAGGTGCGCGCCGAAGTGTTCAAGTTGATGCGCTTCTGGCGTGACAAAGGCGTGGGTGGTTTCCGCCTGGACGTGATCAACCTGATCTCCAAACCCGCCGATTTCCCCGAAGACAACACTGACGGCCGGCGCTTCTACACCGACGGTCCGAATGTGCACGAATACCTGCAGGAAATGCACCGCGAAGTCTTCGAAGGGCATGACCTGATCAACGTCGGCGAGATGTCGTCCACCAGCCTGGAACACTGCATTCGTTATTCGAATCCTGAGTCGAAAGAGCTGTCGATGACCTTCAACTTTCATCACTTGAAAGTCGATTACCCGAACCTGCAGAAGTGGGTGAAAGCCGACTTCGACTTCCTGCAACTCAAGCAGATTTTCTCCGACTGGCAACTGGGCATGCAGGCCGGTGGCGGCTGGAACGCGCTGTTTTGGTGTAACCACGACCAGCCGCGGGTGGTCTCGCGTTTTGGCGACGACGGCGAGTACCGCGTGGTCTCGGCCAAGATGCTCGCCACCGCGCTGCACTTCCTTCAGGGCACGCCGTACGTGTACCAGGGCGAAGAGCTGGGCATGACCAATCCCGGTTTCGACAAGATTGATCAGTACCGTGATGTGGAGACGTTGAACATCTTTCGCCTCAAGCGTGATGCGGGTGAGTCTGAAGCGTCGAGCATGGCGGCGATCATGCAGAAGTCCCGCGATAACGGCCGCACACCGATGCAATGGAACACCCAGGTCAATGCCGGTTTCAGCACGGGCGAGCCGTGGATTGGTATCCCGGCCAACGCGGCGCAGATCAACGTCGAGCGCCAGCTGGATGACCCGGATTCGGTGCTGCATCACTACCGCGCGCTGATTGCGTTGCGTCGCCACGAGCCGCTGATCCAGAAGGGCGTTTATCGCCAACTGCTGCAAGACCATCTCCAGGTTTGGGCATATCTGCGCGAAGGCGATGGCGAGCGCTTGCTGGTCCTCAACAACTTCTACGGCAAGCCCTGCGAAATCCAACTGCCGCAAGGCGTCATCGACGCGGCGAGCGAGCAACGCCTGTTGATCAGCAACTACCCCGACTTCCCGGTGCTTACGCGCCCGCTGGTGTTGCGACCTTACGAATCGTTTGTGCTGCACCTCAAGGATTGAGGCCCGCTGTAACCCCTCGTATGAGCGTGCGAGGGGCTTTAAAAAAACATAATAAAAATACCGGAGTGCTACATGAAAACAACAATAAAGCTGGGCCTCATTGCGTCATGTCTTACCGTACCTTTTGCCGCCCAGGCCCTCGAATTTGCTGGTTACTTGCGCAGCGGCGCGGGCACCTCAACCGGGAGTGGCAAGCAGCAATGCTTCCAACTGCCGGGGGCGCAATCCAAATACCGTTTGGGCAACGAATGCGAGCAATACGCCGAGCTTGAATTGCGCCAGGACCTGCTGACCCTCGACGACGGCTCGGTGCTCAGCGTCGATGCCATGGCCTCGCTGTACAACAAGTACGACCGTGCCCTGAAATTCCAGGGCGAAGACAACGGCTCGGCACGCATGCCGCAGATGTATGCGCAGTGGTCCAACTTGCCTAGCCTTAATGGAGGCTCGGTGTGGGCTGGCCGGCGTTACTACAAACGTAATGACATCCATATCTCCGACTTCTACTACTGGAACCAGAGCGCCACAGGTGGCGGTGTCGAGGACGTAAAAATTGGCGACCTCAAATACAGCTACGCCCTGTCTCGCAAAGACAACCTGTACCAGAAGGAGTACGCCACCCGCCACGACTTCAACGTCGCGGGCTTCAAGACCAACCCTGGCGGTGAGCTTGAGGTGGGTTTGAGTTACATCGAAAAAGCTGGCGGGCGTGATGCCAACAGCGGTTGGGCGATCACGACGCAGCATGTGCAAAAAGCTTTTCTTGGCGGCAAGAACAAATTTGCCTTGCAGTACGGCGAAGGCCCCGGCACCGGCTTGGGCTACACCGGTAATACGGCCCTGGATAACAGCAGCAAAAGCTACCGCGCCGTGGAGTTTTTTGACTGGCAAATCACCCCGCGTTTCGGCGGGCAGGTCGAGGCGGTGTACCAGAAAGACATTCGCCCAGGCAGCCAGGACCAGACCTGGATGTCCATCGGTGTGCGCCCGGCGTATGCCATCAGCGAACAGTTCAAACTGGTCACCGAACTTGGGCATGACCAGGTCGACGCCGCCGGTGGCACGCGCAAACTGAGCAAATTTACCTTCGCCCCAACCTGGTCGCCTAAAGGTCCGGATTTCTGGGCGCGACCGGAAGTGCGTTTGTACTACACCTATGCAAGCTGGAACGAAGCCGCCAAGCGTGCGGCAAATGAGCTGGCGGCGGGCTCGGCGTTGTCCGACACCGGCGCGTACGGCACGGCGCGGCATGGTTCGAACGTGGGTGTGCAGGTCGAATACTGGTGGAAATGAACGCGGACTCAATGTGGGAGCTGGCTTGCCTGCGATGCGAGCGACTCGGTTTTTCAGTGATACCGAGGCGATGTTATCGCAGGCAAGTCAGCTCCCACATTGGACCGTTGTTGGCCTTATGATTTTTACAGAACAAAACAGCAGGTGAAGTCATGACCACAACTCAACCCCTGGAATTGCTGGCGCCGCTGTCCGGTGTGCTGCTGGCACTGGATCAGGTGCCCGACCCGGTGTTCGCCGCTCGCATGATCGGCGACGGCCTGTGCATCGATCCCACCTCGCAGACCCTTTGCGCACCATTGGCTGGGGTGATCAGCAGCCTCCAGGACAGTGGTCATGCGGTCAGCGTTACCGACGACAACGGCGTCCAGGTGCTGATGCACATCGGCCTGGACACCGTAAACCTGGCAGGCCAGGGCTTCACGCCGCGGGTGCAGGAAGGCCAGCGGGTGGAGGTGGGGCAGCCACTGATTGAATTCGATGCCGACTACTTGGCGCTCCACGCACGCAGTTTGCTGACCTTGATGCTGGTGGTCAGCGGCGAGCCGTTTACGTTGCTGACGCCGAACGGTGCTCTCGTGGATGTGGGCCAGCCGCTGCTGCGTGTGTCACCTGGAGAAGCGGCTGAAACAGTGGGTGAGGAGGAGGGTGATGCACTGTTCTCCAAACCCCTGACCTTGCCCAACGCCAACGGCTTGCACGCGCGTCCTGCGGCGGTGTTTGCCCAGGCAGCGAAGGGCTTCAACGCGAGCATTTACCTGCACAAGCAAACCCAGAGCGCCAACGCAAAATCCTTGGTGGCGATCATGGCGCTGCAAACCGTTCAGGGCGATACCTTGCAAGTGAGCGCAGCGGGTGACGATGCCGATGCCGCGATCAGGGCGCTGGTTGCATTGCTGGCTGAAGGCTGTGGTGAGACGGTTGCGGCACCCACTGCGGTGGTTGAGCCTTGCGCGCCGCTGTCGTCGGCAACCTTGCTGCGCGGCGTATGTGCCTCGCCAGGTTCGGCGTTCGGCCAGGTGGTGCAAGTGGCTGAGCCACAACTGAACATTACTGAAGCCGGAAGTGGCGAAGCGCTTGAGCGCGCCGCACTCGAGCGTGGCTTGCTGGCGGCAGCCGAAGCGCTGCAAGCCCTGCAAACCAAAGCCGCTGGCAGTGCCCAGGCCGAGATCTTCCGCGCCCATCAAGAACTGCTCGAAGACCCCACTTTGCTGGAACAAGCGCATGCCCAGTTAGCCAGTGGCAAAAGTGCTGCCTTTGCCTGGAACCGCGCCACGGTAGCCACTGCCACCTTGTTTCAGGGGCTGGGCAACGCGCTGCTCGCCGAACGGGCGGCGGACTTGGCCGATGTTGGCCAACGTGTGCTCAAACTGATCCTCGGTATCCAGGACCGTGCATGGGACTTGCCGGAGCAAGCCATCCTGATCGCTGAGCAACTGACCCCATCGCAAACCGCCAGCCTGGATACGCGCAAGGTGTTGGGGTTTGTCACCGTCGGCGGTGGGGCGACCAGCCATGTCGCGATTCTCGCACGTGCACTCGGCCTGCCAGCTATTTGCGGCGTGCCGGTGCACGTGCTGGCGCTGGCCAATGGCAAAAAGGTATTGCTCGACGCCGATAAAGGCGAACTGCACCTGGACCCGGACCTGGCCGAAATCGAGCAGCTGCAGGCTGCCCGCGACCAGCAAGTGCTGCGCCGTCAGCGTGAAGTGGCGCAGGCTGCTTTACCGGCGATGACCCGCGATGGTCATCACGTCGAGGTCACCGCCAACGTCGCTTCGTTGCAGGAAGTAGAGCAATCCCTGACGTTGGGCGGTGAAGGTGTCGGCCTGTTGCGTTCGGAGTTTCTTTACCTGGACCGTAACCGTGCCCCCAGCCCTGAGGAGCAAGCCGGCACCTACAGTGCCATCGCCCGCGCCCTGGGCACTGAGCGCAACTTGGTGGTACGCACCTTGGACGTGGGTGGCGACAAGCCGCTGGCCTATGTGCCGATGGACAGCGAGACCAACCCGTTCCTCGGCTTGCGCGGTATTCGCCTGTGCCTTGAGCGCCCTGAACTGTTGCGTGAACAGTTCCGCGCGATCCTCGCCAGCGCCGGTTTCGCGCGGCTGCATATCATGTTGCCGATGGTCAGCCTGCTGTCGGAACTGCACCTGGCACGCACGATTCTTGAGGAGGAAGCGCTGGCGCTGGGGCTCACAGAACTGCCGAAGCTGGGGATCATGATCGAGGTGCCGTCTGCAGCATTGATGGCCGATGTCTTTGCACCCCATGTGGATTTTTTCTCGATCGGCACCAATGACCTGACCCAATACACCCTGGCGATGGACCGCGACCACCCACGCCTGGCCAGTCAGGCAGACAGTTTTCACCCGTCGGTACTGCGCCTGATTGCTAGCACCGTCAAGGCGGCGCATGCCCACGGCAAGTGGGTGGGCGTATGTGGCGCGTTGGCGTCCGAAGCGCTGGCGGTGCCGGTGTTGATCGGGCTCGGCGTGGACGAGTTGTCAGTCAGCGTACCGCTGATCCCGACCATCAAGGCCACTGTGCGCGAGCTGGACCTGACCGACTGCCAGAGCATCGCTCGCCAAGTGCTGGGCCTGGAAGAAGCCGCCCAAGTGCGCGAGGCCCTGCGCCTGTACCACGCGGCCACCGTTGAAACCTCATCTGTCGTGGAGCACTGAGCATGTTCGAGAAATTGCAGCGGGCGTTCTGGAAAGCCCTGACCCCGGACTTGATTGCCGAGATGGCCGAGACGACTGTGACGGCGACCCCGAGTCTGTTGTCGGCCGATGTACTGAATGCATTGGGCGGCGCGAATAATCTCACGTCACAACAACGTGTAGCGCTGACGCGGGTGCGTGTGCAATTGCAGGATGCGGCGCGCTTGGATGAACCTGCACTCAAGGCGGCGGGTGTGCCGGGTGTGATGGTATTGACCGGTGGGGTCGTTCATTTGATCACCGGTCTCTAAGCCAAGAGCAGATCTAAATGTGGGAGCGGGCTTGCTCGCGAAGAGGGAGTGTCAGTCACCAGGTGTATCGACTGACCCACCGCTTTCGCGAGCAAGCCCGCTCCCACATTAGTTTTGTGATGTTTGGGAGAGCGCTACAGCTTCGGGTTATCTTCCGGCGGCTTGGTCTTATCCACACCCGGCACATGCAAGTTGCCTTCGACCACTTGGTTGCCTTCCAACTGCGGCTGCGTCACCCAGGTGAGTATGTCGTAGTAACGCCGGATGTTCGCCACAAAGTGCACCGGCTCACCGCCGCGCGCGTAGCCGTAACGGGTCTTGCTGTACCACTGCTTCTGTGCGAGGCGTGGCAACATCTTCTTCACGTCCAGCCACTTGTTGGGGTTCAGACCGTCCTTCTTCGCCAACGTGCGCGCGTCTTCCAGATGGCCAGTGCCGACGTTGTAGGCGGCGAGGGCGAACCAAGTGCGGTCAGGCTCGGCGATGCTGTCGTCCAGCTCATCCTTGATCTTGGCCAGGTACTTGGCGCCGCCCATAATACTTTGCTTGGCGTCCAGGCGGTTGGACACGCCCATCGCCTGGGCGGTGTTCTGGGTCAGCATCATCAGGCCACGCACGCCGGTCTTGGAGGTGACGGTCGGTTGCCACAGCGATTCTTGATAGCCAATGGCTGCGAGTAATCGCCAATCGACTTTTTCTGCCTTGGCGTAGGCCCGAAAGTGCTTTTCGTATTTGGGCAGGCGTTGCTGCAAGTGCTGGGCAAAGGTGTAGGCGCCGACGTAACCGAGTACATCGACGTGCCCGTAATAGCGATCTTTCAGACGCTGCAGGGTGCCGTTCTTTTCCACCTTGTCCAGGTAGCTATTGATCTCGTTGAGCAGGCTGTTGTCGTCACCTGCGGCCACGGCCCAGCTTTGGTGGCTGGCATTGCCGAGGTCGAAGGCCACGCGCACATTGGGGAAGTACACCTGGTTCATCGCGACTTCGTTGGAGTCCACCAGGGTCAGGTCGATTTGCCCCTCGTCCACCATGCGCAGCAGGTCGACCACTTCTACAGCGTCGGACTCTTCGTATTCAATCGCAGGGTTCTGCTTTTTAAGCTCGGCCAATTGCTCGGCGTGGGTGCTGCCCTTGAGCACCATGATCTTCTTGCCCACCAGGTCCGCCGGGGTGGTCGGGCGAGACTGGCCGTTGCGGTAGATGATCTGCGGCGTCACTTCCAGATACGGATGGGAGAAACGCACCTGCTGCTCGCGCTGCTCGCTGGCGACCAGGCCAGCGGCGGCCAGGACCGGGCCCTTGGGTTTGCCCAATTGGCCGAACAGGTCATCGAGGTTATCAGCGGTCTCGATCTCCAGCTTCACCCCCAGGTCATCGGCAAAGCGCTTGACCAGTTCATATTCGAAACCGGTTTCACCGTTGCGGTCCTGGAAATACGTCGCCGGGCTGTTCCGTGTAATTACCCGCAATACGCCGTCCTCCTTGATTCGCTCGAGCGTGCTGGGTTTATCAACACAGGCGCTGAGCATCAGGAAGAGTCCGGTGGCGATAAGCCATTTGGCGCATCGCGGGCGCAAAGCAGTAGGGGAGAACATCTGCGCAGTATACGCAAAGGACCCACGGCGCCATATCTCGACAGCAGGTGACTTGTCTGCTAGCACCCGCAAAACTGGGCTGCAGCCCGCAGAAACGCGGGTTGGCGCGGGTTTGTGACGGTTAAAATAACTGCGCGCCAACCCCAGGATTTCGCCCCGATACCGTGCAAACCCTGCCAACTGACGTTCGGCAGCGGCCACCCGTGCCGTTTCGGGTGCCGTTGGCGACGGTTTACGCTAGAATGCACGGCCTCAAAGCACACCCCTTCCCGAGGCTGTCCCGAAGATGTTGATCCTGCGCGGCGCTCCTGCCCTTTCTGCCTTTCGCCACAGCAAACTCCTTGAGCAACTGAGCCAAAAGGTTCCAGCGGTTACAGGCTTGTATGCTGAATTTGCTCACTTCGCCGACGTTACCGGCGTGTTGACCGCCGACGAACAGCAAGTGCTGGCGCGCCTTCTGAAGTACGGCCCAAGCGTTCCCGTTCAAGAGCCTAGCGGCCGCTTGTTCCTGGTTCTGCCACGGTTCGGCACCATCTCGCCCTGGTCGAGCAAGGCCAGTGATATCGCCCGCAACTGTGGCCTGGAAAAAATCCAGCGCCTGGAGCGCGGTATCGCTTTCTATGTGGCTGGCCAGTTCAGCGACGCCGAGGCCGAGCTGATCGCCAGCAGCCTGCACGACCGCATGACCCAGATCATCGTCAGCCAGCTGGAACAGGCTGCCGGTCTGTTCAGCCACGCCGAGCCCAAACCGCTGACCGCGATTGACGTGCTGGGTGGTGGCCGCGCCGCCCTCGAGAAGGCCAACACCGAACTGGGCCTGGCCCTGGCCGAAGACGAGATCGACTACCTGGTCAACGCCTTCACCGGCCTTGCGCGCAACCCGCACGACATCGAACTGATGATGTTCGCCCAGGCCAACTCCGAGCACTGCCGTCACAAGATCTTCAACGCCAGTTGGGACATCGACGGTCAGAGCCAGGAAAAAAGCCTGTTCGGCATGATCAAGAACACCTACGTGATGCACAGCGAAGGCGTTCTGTCGGCTTATAAGGACAACGCTTCGGTGATCGTCGGCTCCGTCGCCGGGCGTTTCTTCCCGGACCCTGAGACCCGCCAGTACGGCGCGGTGCAGGAACCGGTGCACATCCTGATGAAGGTTGAAACCCACAACCACCCGACCGCGATTGCCCCGTTCCCAGGCGCAGCCACCGGTTCGGGCGGTGAGATCCGCGACGAAGGCGCCACCGGCCGTGGCGCCAAGCCAAAGGCAGGCCTGACCGGCTTCACCGTGTCCAACCTGCAGATCCCAGGCTTTGAACAGCCGTGGGAAGTGCCATACGGTAAGCCTGAGCGCATCGTCACCGCGCTGGACATCATGATCGAAGGCCCGCTGGGCGGCGCCGCGTTCAACAATGAATTCGGGCGTCCGGCACTGACCGGTTACTTCCGTACGTTTGAGCAGTCCATCTCCACCCCGCATGGCGATGAAGTGCGCGGCTACCATAAGCCGATCATGTTGGCCGGCGGCATGGGCAACATCCGTGAAGAACACGTCAAGAAAGGCGAGATTCTGGTCGGCTCCAAGCTGATCGTACTCGGCGGCCCGGCCATGCTGATCGGCCTGGGCGGCGGCGCGGCTTCCTCCATGGCCACCGGCACCAGCTCGGCTGACCTGGACTTCGCTTCCGTACAGCGCGAAAACCCTGAAATGGAACGCCGCTGCCAGGAAGTCATCGACCGTTGCTGGCAGTTGGGTGACAAGAACCCGATCAGCTTCATCCACGACGTCGGTGCCGGCGGTTTGTCCAACGCCTTCCCGGAACTGGTCAACGATGGCGACCGTGGTGGCCGTTTTGAACTGCGCAACATTCCAAACGACGAGCCGGGCATGGCCCCGCACGAAATCTGGAGCAACGAATCCCAGGAACGCTACGTGCTGGCCGTCGGCCCTGAAGACTTCGCGCGCTTCCAGGCCATCTGCGAACGCGAGCGTTGCCCGTTCGCCGTGGTCGGCGAAGCCACTGCCGAGCCGCAACTGACGGTCACCGACAGCCACTTCGGCAACAGCCCGGTGGACATGCCACTCGAAGTGCTGCTGGGCAAAGCCCCGCGCATGCACCGTTCGGCGGTACGTGAAGCCGAGCTGGGCGATGACTTCGACCCAAGCACGCTGGAACTGGCCGACAGCATCGAACGCGTGCTGCACCACCCGGCCGTGGCGAGCAAAAGCTTCCTGATCACCATCGGCGACCGCACCATCACCGGCCTGGTTGCCCGTGACCAAATGGTCGGCCCATGGCAGGTGCCGGTGGCCGACGTGGCCGTCACCGCCACCAGCTTCGACGTTTACACCGGTGAAGCCATGGCCATGGGCGAGCGCACGCCGCTGGCCTTGCTGGACGCTCCGGCGTCGGGCCGCATGGCCATTGGTGAAACCCTCACCAACATCGCCGCGTCCCGCATCGGCAAGCTGTCCGACATCAAACTGTCGGCCAACTGGATGTCCGCGGCCGGCCACCCCGGTGAAGACGCGCGCCTGTACGACACCGTCAAGGCCGTCGGCATGGAGCTATGCCCCGAGCTGGGTATCACCATTCCGGTGGGCAAGGACTCGATGTCCATGGCCACCCGTTGGAACGAAGACGGCACCGACAAGAGCGTGACCTCGCCGCTGTCGCTGATCGTTACCGGTTTTGCACCGGTGACCGACATCCGCCAGACCTTGACCCCGCAGCTGCGCATGGACAAGGGCACCACCGACCTGATCCTGATCGACCTGGGCCGTGGCCAGAACCGCATGGGCGCCTCGATCCTTGCGCAAACCCACGGCAAGCTCGGCAAGCATGCGCCGGACGTGGATGACGCTGAAGACCTCAAAGCCTTCTTCGCTGTGATCCAGGGCCTGAACGCCGACGGCCACCTGCTGGCGTACCACGACCGTTCCGATGGCGGCCTGCTGACCAGCGTTGTCGAGATGGCCTTTGCCGGCCACTGCGGCTTGAACATCGTGCTCGACAGCGTTGCCGAGGATGCCGCCGAGATCAACGGCATCCTGTTCAACGAAGAGTTGGGCGCGGTAATCCAGGTTCGCCAGGACGCCACCCCGGACGTGCTCGCCCAATTCAGCGCTGCTGGCCTGGACGACTGCGTGGCGGTGATTGGCCAGCCGATCAACAACGGCGAAATCAATATCTCCTTCAATGGCGATACCGTGTTTGCCGGCCAGCGCCGTCTGCTGCAACGCCAGTGGGCCGAGACCAGCTACCAGATCCAACGCCTGCGTGATAACGCCGACTGCGCCGAGCAGGAATTCGACGTGATCCTGGAAGAAGACAACCCGGGCTTGAGCACCAAGCTCAGCTTCGACGTCAACCAGGACATCGCCGCGCCGTACATCAAGAAAGGCATTCGCCCACAAGTTGCCGTACTGCGTGAGCAGGGCGTCAACGGCCAGGTGGAAATGGCGGCCGCATTCGACCGTGCCGGCTTCAATGCGATCGACGTACACATGAGCGACATCCTCGCCGGTCGCGTCGACCTCAACGAGTTCAAAGGCCTGGTGGCTTGCGGCGGTTTCTCCTACGGCGACGTATTGGGTGCCGGTGAAGGCTGGGCCAAGTCGGCGCTGTTCAACAGCCGTGCGCGCGATGCGTTCCAGGGCTTCTTCGAGCGCAATGACAGCTTCACCCTGGGTGTGTGCAACGGTTGCCAGATGATGTCCAACCTCCACGAACTGATCCCGGGCAGCGAGTTCTGGCCGCACTTTGTGCGTAACCGTTCCGAGCAGTTCGAAGCCCGTGTCGCCATGGTGCAGGTGCAAGAGTCCAACTCGATCTTCCTGCAAGGCATGGCCGGTTCGCGCATGCCAATCGCCATCGCCCACGGTGAAGGCCATGCCGAGTTCGAAAGCGAAGAAGCCCTGCTCGAAGCCGACCTATCCGGCTGCGTGGCCATGCGTTTCGTCGACAACCACGGCAAGGTCACCGAAAGCTACCCGGCCAACCCGAACGGCTCGCCGCGCGGGATCACCGGCCTTACCAGCCGCGACGGTCGCGTGACCATCATGATGCCGCACCCGGAGCGTGTATTCCGCGCCGTGCAGAACTCGTGGCGCCCGGAAGAGTGGAACGAAGACGGCGCCTGGATGCGCATGTTCCGCAACGCTCGCGTGTGGGTGAACTAAGGCGGTGTACAAGCTCAGCTTCTTTGTGCCCGCAAGCCATGTGGAGACGGTGAAAACCGCCGTCTTCGCAGCTGGCGGCGGGCGCATCGGCAACTACGACAGCTGCGCCTGGCAAGTGCTGGGCCAGGGCCAATTCCGCGCGTTGGACGGCAGCCAGCCGTTTCTCGGGCTGGTCGGCCAGGTTGAAGTGGTTGAAGAGTGGAAGGTTGAGTTAGTGGTGGCGGATGAGTTGATTGTGGCGGTTGTGGCCGCGTTGAAACTCAGCCATCCCTACGAGACACCGGCGTATGAGGTGTGGCAGCTGGCGGATTTTTGATTCGTCGGCTGTTAAAACAAGAAACCCGCTGGGCCAGTTTGGTCAGCGGGTTTTTTGTTGCCTGTACGGGCCAATCGCAGGCAAGCCAGCTCACACATTCGACCGCGCGATCATGTCGTACATCGACCCACTGTGGGAACTGGCTTGCCTGCGAAGGCGTCGGGACAGGCACCTCAGACCTTTCCCACAGGTCTTTCAGGTTGTCCCTCGGAACTGGCCTCAATAGCCTTGCTCGGTCGCTGAAAAGTCAGCGATCGGGATTTGAACTCAAGACCCGTTCAGCAACCTTGCCTCGGCTTGAGATTCAATGATGGATTTTCCAGATGTCGTTGTTCCCCGACTAAATACGAGTACCCCGTTGGGCCAGGCGTTGATTTCAATGTTCAAGTCCATTGAGGTGGAGTTGATGATTGAGGGCGCCAAACCAGGCGCGGTCAAGGTCATAGTGTTCGGCGGTTGTGCTGTTCATCTGTATACGCATCACCGCGTCTCCACTGATGTCGATGCAGAAATCTATTGTGCGAATACTCGAGACAAACTGCGTTTACGGACATTGCTGGCGGAGTTTCCAGAAGAGTTTTTCGATGAGCAGTCTGGCCGTGTCATGGAGCTGAACTACGATCTGCAATACAACACTGGTTTTGGCCCGCTTCACGAAGACTACTGGGAGCGAAGTCTTCCCCTCGAAGAGTTTCCTGATGAGTCTGCACTGCATCTTCACATAGCAGCGCCTATCGATATTGCGATCTCAAAACTGGGCAGAGCGACTGATCAGGATGTAAGCGACATCATGGCGCTGCTCAGGGCAGGCTTCATTGCGACCACTGAGTTCCGTCGGCTGGCATTGCAGGCGATTGATATGTATGTTGGCAACAAGGAACCACCTAGATCCATCCTGACCAATATTCTGCACGATTATCTGGAGACTGAAGTTGACGAAGCCTTTTAACGCTCCCGTCCTCTCATCCGCCTTGGATACGCTGGTCAAAAGCCCTTTGAATCAGGCTGACGACGCCGCGCTTGTCAGTGCAGCGAAAGCAGTCTGGTACTCGGACGCGAACCTTGTGGGCGAGGTGAGGGCTTTTCTGAAGGCGCATTCCAGTGAAGTGGAGCTTCGTCGCGCAGGCTACTTGCTTGAGCGCTTTACGCGCTTTTCATGTGCGACGGATTCCAGGGTAATGGAAGCGTTGAAGGCGCTTGAATTGTTTTCGGCTTCTGCTGCCAAGCAAAACGTGCAGCCACAAGGCGCCGTTGCGCTGCGCAGCCGTCGTGATGAACTGGCGGTGTCTTGGGGGCTGAGTGAGGGGTTGGGTTTAAAGGCTCAAGCGCTGATGCCTTTCCAGACTCGCCATTACGAAGCCGAACAGCGCGCGGCGTCTGCTTAGGCATAGATCACAAACAAACAACCCGGCTTGGACCGGGTTTTTTATTGTCTGCGATATCTTCAAGTCTCGGAGGTTTCCCCACAGGTCTTTCAGGTTGTCCCTCGGAACTGGCGTCACTAATCTTCTCGGGTCGCTGCCAATGTGGTGACCGGGACTGCAAGCCTGAAATTTCACCAGGAGCCTATTCTGTATGGAGTTTTACGATGATCAGCGACAACTTACGACCTGATTTAACCATGCCTCAAGCTGCGTCCCACCTAGCAGGCGATCAACCCACCGACCAAATCTTCACCATACTCTCCAATCTGAACAGCGAAACCCTGCTCGCCAACGCCTCCCAAGACCTGGCATCAGTACAAGCACTGGCGGGCAATCTGGCGTTTGACATCGACGGCCCACAGCGTGATGCGGTGCTGGGGATTCATCGGATGCTGGAAGGTATTCAGTTGATGGTGGATCGGGTGCGGGATCTATTTGAGGTGCCTGAACAGAAGTAATCGGGCGTCTATGAGGCCCATTCGCGAGCAAGCCCGCTCCCACATTTGACCGCATTGCCACGTCGGGCAGGGATCAAAATGTGGGAGCGGGCTTGCTCGCGAAGAGGCCAGAGCCGCCGCTACTCTTGTAAACCCTGGCGCCGACCCCGTGGCCACCGACCAACCGCTTGATCGTTCCCACGCAGAGCGTGGGAACGATCAAGCGGTTGGTCAGGCGTTGATAGGGCGGGTAACCAACCGCTCCAAAGCCTCACCCAAACCTAAGGCCTTGTCACCAATCAACAGGTGCCAAACACCACTGTCCAGCTGGCTCACACCCTGGCAGCCCAGCGCCGTCAGATCAGCTTCAGACAACACCGAATCATCGCCCAGTTCCACCCGCAATCGGGTCACCGCCACGGCGTCCAACTGCCGTACATTTTCACGGCCACCCAAGGCCTTCAGCCATTTCTCGGCCTCCTGCACATTCACCGCAACCGGCTTATCCACAGGCGCAACCGCCACCGGCGCGCTGGCAACAAATGACGGCATGGCCAGGCGAATCTCATCGGCAATGCTGTCGGCCATCGGCCCGACCACCACCTGTAAGCTGCCGCCGTTACCCGGCCGAACCACGGCCATCGCGCCGAGTGCTTTGAGCTCTGCATCTACCGCCTTGTTGCGATCCACCATGTCCAAGCGCAGACGCGTGGTGCAGGCGCCGACACTCAGCAAGTTCGCCGCACCGCCCAGCGCACGGATATACGCACTGGCCCGTTGGTTATCACTCATCGCCTCGGCCTGCACCACCTGGATGTCTTCCCGGCCCGGCGTTTTCAGGTTGAAGCGGCGAATGCAGTAGTTGAACACGCTGTAATAGATCACCGCGTACGCCAACCCGACCGGGAACACCAGCCAGCCGTTGGTGGACTTACCCCAGCCGAGCACCATGTCGATAAACCCACCGGAGAAGGTAAAACCGAGGTGGATATTCAGCATGTTGGTCACGGCCATCGACAGGCCCGTGAGTACTGCGTGAATCAGGTACAAAAACGGCGCCAGGAACATGAACGCGAATTCAATCGGCTCCGTCACGCCGGTCAAAAACGAGGTCAGCGCCATCGACAGGAAAATCCCGCCCATGACTTTGCGGCGCTCGGGCAGCGCGTTGCGGTACATCGCCAGGCACGCGGCGGGCAGGCCGAACAGCATCACCGGGAACATGCCAGTCATGAATTGGCCGCCTTTTGGGTCGCCGGCGAAGTAGCGGGTCAGGTCGCCCGTGACGACGGCGCCGGTGGTCGGGTCGGTAAAGGTGCCGAACACGAACCACGCCATGTTGTTGAGGATATGGTGCAGGCCGGTGACGATCAGCAGGCGGTTGAACACGCCGAACACAAAGGCACCGAAGCTGCCGCTTTCCATCAGCAGCACGCCGAAGCTGTTGATGCCGTGCTGGATCGGCGGCCAGATCAGGCCGAAGATCACGCCCAGGGCCACCGCCGAAAAACCGGTAACGATCGGTACAAACCGTCGCCCGCCAAAGAAGGCGAGGTACTCCGGCAGCTTGATGTCCTTGAAGCGGTTGTACAGCCCGCCCGCCATCAAGCCGCTGGCGATACCGGCGAGCATGCCCATGTTGATGCTGGTGTCCATCACCTTGAGCGTGGAGACCATCACCAGGTAACCAATCGCCCCGGCCAACCCCGCCGTGCCGTTATTGTCGCGGGCAAACCCCACGGCGATACCGATGGCGAAGATCAACGCGAGGTTGGCGAATATCGCTTGCCCGGCGTCGTGCATCACCGCGATGTTGAGCAAGTCGGTGTCGCCCAGGCGCAGCAAAAGCCCGGCGATCGGCAAGATCGCAATCGGCAGCATCAGCGCGCGGCCCAGGCGTTGCAAGCCTTCGATAAAATGTTGGTACATGGCATGTCTCCCTTTTTCTTGTTGTTGTCAGCTCAGCGGCCAGTGGTGTTGACAGGCTTGGCGAACCGCCTTCGCGCTGCTCAGGTCGAGCAGGCCCAGGCTGAGTTGCCGGCATTGAGCCGCGTCCAGGTGGCGGACGCGGTCCTTGATTTCTCCAATTTGCGGCGGGCTCACCGACAGCTCGCTGACGCCCAGGCCGATCAGCACTGGCGTGGCCAGTGGGTCGGACGCGAGGGCACCGCAGACACCCACCCAACGCCCATGTTTGGCCGCGCCGGCGCAGGTCTGGGCGATCAACCGCAACAGCGCCGGGTGCAAGGCATCGACCCGTGCGGCAAGGCCTGCGTGGTCGCGGTCCATGGCCAGGGTGTACTGGGACAGGTCATTGGTGCCGATGGACAGGAAGTCTGCATACTGCGCAAGCTGCTCAGCCATCAGCGCGGCAGCGGGGACTTCGATCATCACGCCCAGCTCCGGGCGCTGGGTCAGCCCCAGCTCGGCACACAACTCATCCAGGCGCTGGCGGATGTGCAGCAGTTCATCCACTTCACTGACCATCGGCAGCAGGATGCGGCAACGTTGCAGCGGACTGACTTGCAGCAGCGCACGCAATTGCTGGTCGAGCAGTTCTGGCCGCACCTGGGCCATGCGAATACCGCGCAAGCCCAGTACCGGGTTAGCCTCCACGGGCAGCGGCAGGTAGTCGAGCTGTTTGTCGCCACCAACGTCTATGGTACGGATGATCACCGACTTGTCGCCCATGGCATCCAGCACGGCTTGATAGGCTTGGCGTTGCTCCTGTTCATCCGGCGCGGTGCGGCGGTCGACGAAGAGGAACTCGGTGCGCAGCAGGCCGACACCATCGGCGCCGTTTTCAAAGGCCACCTGGGCTTCGGCACTGGAGGCGACATTGGCGGCGACTTCGATGCTGATGCCATCGGTGGTGCGCGCCGGTTCCTGCGCTTGGGCTTGTTGTTGCTGGCGGCGCAGTTTCTGCTCGTCGCGAATCTGGTGCACTTCGGCGTGGCGTGCGTCGCTGGGCGCCAGTTCCAGGCGCCCATTGACTGCGTCAAGCACCACGCGCTGGCCTTGCGGCACGTCGAGCACTTCTGCGCCAAGGGCGACCACACACGGCAGGCCTTTACCACGGGCTAAAATAGCCACATGAGACGTCGCTCCGCCCTCAGCCATGCAGATGCCGGCGGCGTGTTGCGCACTCAGTTGCAGCAGGTCGGACGGCGTCAGCTCATGGGCGCTGACAATCGCCCCGGCAGGCAATTCGAAATGCCAGGTTTCCCCCAGCAGTGCGCGCAGCACCCGTTGTTGCAAGTCCCGCAGGTCATTGGAACGCTCGGCAAACAGTGGTTTGCCCAACGCCAGCAACACTGCGCATTGCGCCTGGATCGCGTCGCGCCAGGCGTGGGTGGCGGCGCTGCCGTGTTCGATAGCAACGGTGGCCGCTTCCAGCAGGGCCGGGTCTTCCAGCAGAGCGAGATGGGCGGCGAAGATCTCTTCCTCTTCGACATTTTTGCGTTGGTGAGCGTCGTCCAGGGTGTTGCGGATTTCGCCACGCACGTGTTCAAGGGCCGTATCTAGCCGCTGCAGTTGTTCCTCGGCCGAGTGGTTGCCGGTGTCCGCCGGCAATTCAATACCGGTAAGGCGCAACAGCGGCCCACAGACCAGGCCCGGTGCAGCACACACGCCTTGCAGTACGCCGACTTCGGTATGGACGCGGGGTGGAGCAACGGCTACCGGCGCGTGCTTTTCTTCACTGACGGCCACGGACAGCGCGGCAACCAACGCCTGCAACGCCGCTTCGCAATCTTTGCCTCGACAGGTGACACGCACCTCGTCGCCTTCGCCGATCCCCAGCCCCATCAAGCCAATCAGGCTGTCACACGGCGCCGACTTACCGGCGAAATGCAGCTGTGCCTGGCTGCTGAACCCTTGGGCGGTTTTGCGGACCAGCGCGGCGGGGCGCGCATGCAAACCGCCACGGTGAGTAATGCGCACGCTGGCGCGGACTTCGGTGACCGAGTTATCCACAGCCGCTGGCGACGTTGCTGCCGAGCGCGCAACAATGTGCAGCAACGGCTCACCCACCTTGACGGTTTTTCCCGCTACCGGCCGCAGCTCAAAGCGCTCGCCATTGGTCAGAATGATCAGGCTGATCAGGCTTTTGCACTGGCGCGCAATCCGGTCCAGATCAAACTGCACCAGGGCCTGACCCTTGCTCACCCGCGCGCCTTCCTTAACCAGCAGCGCAAACCCTTCGCCATTCAGCTCCACGGTGTCGATGCCCACATGCATCAGCACCTCCGCACCGTTTTCGGCACGAATCGTCAGCGCATGCCCGGTGCGGGCGACATGGATAATCACCCCGTCACAGGGCGCGTGCAGGCAGTCATTCAGCGGGTCGATGGCGATGCCGTCGCCCATGGCGCCGCTGGCGAACACTTCGTCGGGAACGTTGCCCAGGCTCAGCACCGGGCCACTGAGGGGGGCGCTTAGGGTCAATTCATTATTGTTGTAAGACATGGGCACGGTACTCATCAGGAAAACGCGACTCAGTGAGTGCGGGTAACTTTGCTCAGGTGGCGCGGCTGGTCCGGGTCCATGCCCCGGGCTTGCGCCAGGCCAGCGGCCATTACGTAAAAGCTTTGGATCGCCAGGATCGGGTCCAGGCTTGGGTGTTCGGCGCGGCTCAGGGTCAGGTCGCGTTCGGCGATATCGTCCGGCGCAGCCAGCAGTACACGGGCACCGCGTTGGCGCATGTCGGCGGCCAGGCTCAGCAGGCCGGGCTGTTCGGCACCGCGAGGGGCGAATACCAGCAGCGGGTAGTTTTGGTCGATCAGGGCCATCGGCCCGTGGCGCACTTCGGCGCTGCTGAAGGCTTCGGCCTGGATCGCCGAGGTTTCCTTGAGCTTGAGCGCGGCTTCCTGGGCGATGGCAAAACCGGCGCCACGGCCGATCACCATCAATTGCTGGCAACCGCGCAGGGCCTCGATGGCGCGGCTCCAATCCTGTTTGGCGGCGGCACGCAACTCATCGGGCAGGGCGCGGCAGGCTTGCAGCAAGTCGGCTTCTTGGTTCCAGTGGCCGATCAACTGCGCGCTGGCGCTGAGGGTGGCGATAAAACTTTTGGTCGCCGCCACACTGTGTTCCGGCCCGGCGCACAGCGGCAGGTGGAATTCGCAGGCGGCTTGCAGTGGCGAGTCTTCGGCGTTGACCAGCGAAATGCTCAGGGCACCGCGTTTGCGCAACAGGCGCAGGCTGTTGACCAGGTCCGGGCTTTGCCCCGACTGCGAGAAACCAAACGCCACCTGCCCACTGACCTTCAGCGGTGCCTGCAACAAGGTCACCACCGACATTGGCAACGACGCCACCGGGATACCCACGTGCTGCATGGCCAGGTAGGCGAAGTAGCTGGCGGCATGGTCCGAGCTGCCACGGGCGATGGTCATCGCCACTTGCGGTGGCTGACGACGCAGGCGCCCGGCGACCTCTTCCAGCAGCGGGTCCAGGCGTTGCAGTTGCGCCGCGACGGCATCACAAGAGGCCAAGGCCTCTTCAAGCATTTTTGAAGTCAATGGTTTCTCCTTCGACCATTACGTCGGTGAGGTGCAGGGAGCGGTCCATGCGTACGCAGTCGGCAAAGCTGCCGGGTTGCAGGCGCCCGCGTTCTTCCAGGCCCAGGTAGTCCGCAGGAAATTGCGACAGGCGTTGTGAGGCTTCGCTGATCGGCAGGCCGATTTTCACCAGGTTGCGCAGTGCCTGATCCATGGTCAGGGTGCTGCCGGCGAGGGTGCCGTCAGCCAGGCGTACGCCACCCAGGCATTTGGTCACGGTGTGGCTGCCCAGCTTGTATTCGCCGTCGGGCATGCCGGCGGCGGCGGTGGAATCGGTGACGCAGTACAGACACGGGATCGAGCGCAGGGCCACGCGGATGGCGCCGGGGTGTACGTGGAGCAAATCCGGGATCAACTCAGCGTATTTGGCGTGCGCCAGGGCGGCGCCGACGATGCCCGGCTCGCGGTGATGCAGCGGGCTCATGGCGTTGTACAAATGCGTGAAGCTGGTGGCCCCGGCGGCGAGGGCGGCGACGCCTTCTTCATAGCTGCCCAACGTGTGGCCGATTTGCATGCGCACGCCGCGTTGGCTGAATGTGCGAATCAGTGCGTCGTGGCCGGCGATTTCCGGGGCGATGGTGATCACCCGGATCGGCGCCAGACGCAGGTAGGCTTCCACTTCGGCCATCAACGCGGTGTGGGCGAAGTTGGGTTGGGCGCCGAGTTTACCGGGGTTGATGTAGGGGCCTTCCAGGTGCACGCCGAGTACACGGGCGCTGCCGGTCGGGCGCTGTTCGCAGAAGGTGCCGAGTTCGCCGAGCACACGGGAGATTTCATCCACCGGTGCCGTCATCGTGGTAGCCAGCAGTGACGTCGTGCCAAACCGCACGTGGGTGCGGGTGATGGTCTCGAAGGCAGCCACGCCTTCCATGATGTCTTTGCCTCCACCGCCGTGTACGTGCAGGTCGATGAAACCTGGCAGCAAGTAGGGCAGGTCGTTGTCAGCCGGGTCGCACGGCGTGCCGTCGATGCCGACCACCTTGCCGTGTTCGTGCACCAGGCGGCCGCGCATCCAGCCGCTGGGCGTGAGGATATTGTCTTCGGACATGGGCAGTTCTCTAAGTTCGCAGTTCAGCGGAATAGTCGTGGCGGCGCAGTTCTGCGACGAAGTCGTAGTAGTCGTTGCGGCAGTAGGTGTCGGTGATTTCAATCGGCGTGTTGTCGGCGGTGTAGCCGACCCGCGTCATCAGCAGCATGGCGGTGCCGGGGGCAATGCCCACCAGCTTGGCGAACTCATCCGAGGCGTTAATCGCCTGGATATGCTGCAGGGCACGCACGATAGGCTTGCCGATGCTTTCCAGGTATTCGTACAGCGAATTGCCGATGGCTTGCGGGTGCGGCAGCACCGAGGCGGGCATGGCGGTCATTTCAATTGCCATCACCGTGTCATCGGCCTTACGCAGACGTTTGAGGCGCGCGACTTTGTCGGTAGGCGACAGGCACAAGCGGATCAGCTCTTCATGGGTTGGCGGGCTGATGTCGCGTTCCAGCCATTGAGACGTGGGCACGAAACCCTTGAGACGCAGCATCTCGCTGAAGCCCGACAGGCGTGACAGCGGTTGTTCCAAGCGCGGCGTGATAAAGGTGCCGGAGCCTTGGCTACGGCGAATCAGCCCTTGGGCAAACAACACTTCCAGCGCTTTACGCGCGGTCACCCGCGAGATGCTCAGTTGCTCGCTGAGGGCGCGTTCCGAGGGCAAAGCCTGCTCGGATTTCCACTGGCCGGCATGGATCGCCGCTTCAAGGTTGCGGGCCAGTTGCAGGTAGAGCGGCGTGGATTGCTTGTCGTCGGGGCGCAGCGTCTGGATGGGATTCATCTGTGAAGTTTCCGATGCGGTTATTGGAGTGTTGTCGCCCGGTAATGGCCGGAAATTAATACCACTTAAATACCATGTCAATGCTGCCAAAACGGTGCGGAGCCCGGCTTCAGGGCGCTTTATTGGTGCCTGGTATCAAGTGGTATTAGAGAGGTCTGTATCGCGCGCAGAACTACGCAGCCCGGCGCGGTGAACTGGTATTCACCGGCAGGCGCTGCCAGGGGCAGGAATTATTTTTTGATTATTTTACCAACGGTAGGTGTTTACGGCCGAATCTCGATCAGGGTGCCGTCTTTGACCAGGTTCCAGACTTCGCGCATATCCACATTGCGCATGCCGATGCAGCCGTCGGTCCAGTCCAGGGTGTGGAACCACTGCTCCGGGTATTCCTCGGTGTCGGGGGTGCCGTGGATCATGATCATGCTGCCCGGTTTCACGCCTTCACGGCGCGCGCGCGCGGAGTCGCTGATATTCGGGTAGGAGATATGCATGGCCAGGTTGAAGCGGTCGCTGGTTTTGCGCCAGTCGATCCAATACAAGCCTTCCGGCGTGCGGCGGTCGCCTTCGACCAGCTTGGTGCCCTTGGGGTTTTTGCCGAGCGAGATGCGATAAGTCTTCAGCGGCTTGCCGTCGTTGATCAACTGCAACTGGTGGGCCGACTTGAGCACCAGGATTTTCTCGACAGGTTTGCCGCCCAGGGTTTCCACCGTGGAGGCCGAAGACAGGGTAGCGAACGACAGGCAGATAAAAGCGAGCAACCAACGCATTAAAACGGTTTTCCTTGTAAGACGGTGCTGCCTGGAAGTGTTATGTGGCCGGCCGCGTCATCGGCGGCACCGACTCGCTGCGTACTGGGAACAGCTGTTGTTTACGGTCGGCGAAGAAGCATTCTAAGGTACGCCCGACCGTGCGGAAAGCCAGCTCTGACCAAGGGATGTCGGCTTCATCGAACAGTTTTACTTCAAGGCTTTCAGGGCCTGCGGCGAAGTCCAGGTCGACCAATTCGGCGCGGTAGAAAATGTGCACTTGGCTGATGTGCGGCACGTCGATCAGGGTGTAGAGGCTCAGGTTGCGCACGCGGGCGCAGGCTTCTTCTTGGGTTTCGCGCAGGGCGGCCTGTTCTACGGTCTCGCCGTTTTCCATAAAGCCTGCAGGTAAGGTCCAGTAACCCAGGCGCGGCTCGATGGCGCGCCGGCACAGCAGCACTTTATCGCCCCACACCGGCACGGTGCCGGCGACGATATTGGGGTTCTGGTAGTGAATGGTCGAGCAGTGATCACACACAAAGCGCAGGCGTGCGTCGCCTTCGGGAATGCGCTGGGTAACCGGTTTACCGCACTGGCTGCAGAAGTTCATGCTGGGGTTCCTGGAGAGTGGGCCTATCTTGGCTTGGCGGGCAGGGCCCTGCAAGTTGTCGTTTCGCGATATACGCCGGGTTTTGGGGTTGGGTGCCTGCCAGCTTTGGTGCATGATGCGAGGTAGCCAACAGACCGAGATGACTCATGCTGGACGAGCTACTTCGCCGGGTAAGCAATCACACCCCTCATCGGCTTGAAACTGACGGGCGTTTCCCCGAGGCCGCGGTGTTGGTGCCGATTACCCGCAGCGACGAACCTGAGCTGATTTTGACCCTGCGCGCCAGCGGCCTGTCGACCCACGGCGGCGAAGTGGCGTTCCCCGGTGGGCGGCGTGACCCGGAGGACCCGGACCTGATATTCACCGCGCTACGTGAAGCCGAAGAAGAAATCGGCTTGCCGCCCGGCCTGGTGGAAGTCATCGGCCCGTTGAGCCCACTGATCTCCTTGCACGGTATTCGTGTAACGCCCTATGTCGGTGTTATCCCTGATTACGTTGAATACCTGGCCAATGACGCCGAGATTGCCGCCGTGTTCAGCGTGCCCCTGGAGTTTTTTCGCCAGGACCCGCGCGAACATACCCACCGCATCGATTACCAGGGCCGCAGTTGGTATGTGCCCAGCTATCGGTTTGGCGAGTACAAGATCTGGGGGCTGACGGCAATCATGATCGTCGAGTTGATCAACCTGCTCTATGACGACACCCACATCAGCCTGCACCAGCCGCCCAAGAGTTTCATCAATACCTAAGCCATCGTTTGAATGGCACCGCCGTGAGGACACACCATGAAATACCGCCTGGGCGACGCCCGCGTCGAGACTCACCCGCACAGCTGGGTGGCGCCGAATGCCACGCTGGTCGGCAAGGTCAAGCTGGAAGAGGGCGCCAACGTGTGGTTTAACGCGGTGTTGCGTGGCGACAACGAGCTGATCCTGATCGGCAAGAACAGTAATGTGCAGGACGGCAGCGTGATGCACACCGACATGGGCTATCCGCTGACCCTGGGCACTGGTGTGACCATCGGCCACAACGCCATGCTGCATGGCTGCACCGTCGACGACTACAGTTTGATCGGCATTAACGCGGTGATCCTCAACGGCGCCAAGATCGGCAAGCATTGCATCATCGGCGCCAATTCGTTGATCGGCGAAGGCAAGGAAATTCCCGATGGCTCGTTGGTGATGGGCTCGCCGGGCAAGGTGGTGCGCGAGCTGACCGAGGCGCAAAAACGCATGCTCGAAGCCAGCGCCGCGCACTATGTGCATAACGCGCAGCGCTATGCGCGTGACCTGGTTGAGCAGGAAACATGAACCCGATTGAACGGCCTGTTGCCTCACCGTGCGTGAACATTTGCGCGCTGGACGATGACGACGTGTGCACCGGTTGCCAGCGCACGGTGGGCGAGATCACGCGCTGGAGCCGCATGGACAATGCCGAACGCCGGGTAGTGCTGGGGTTGTGCCATGAGCGGGCGAAGGCGAGTGGGTTGGTGTGGATGATGCCCGGTAAGTCGGGTGCCTGATAGACCGCTTTCGCGAGCCAGCCCGCTCCCACATTTGATCGTGTTTATCCTGTAGGAATAGGGTCAAAGTGTGGGGGCGGGCTTGCTCGCGAAGAGGCCCTGCCAGACGATATCCCTTTATTTGTGTACCCTGTTGCGCATTACCCACAGGCCAATCCCCTCATGTTCTTCCTGATCGCCTACATCAGCAGTGTCGTGCTGATTAACTTCGCCTTTTCCACTGCACCGCACTTGGATGTCATCTGGTCGGCCTGGGGCGGCCTGGTGTTTATCCTGCGCGACATGGTGCAAACCCGCTTCGGCCACGGCGCGATTATCGCCATGCTGGCGGCGTTGGTGCTGTCGTATATCACCTCCGACCCGTCTATCGCCCTGGCCAGCGCCACGGCGTTTGCCGTGTCCGAGTGCATCGACTGGCTGGTGTTCAGCATCACCAAGCGCCCGCTGCACGATCGCCTGTGGATAAGTTCGGCGCTGAGCATTCCCATCGATACCTTTATCTTCTTTGGCCTGATCGGCGCGCTGACGCCAGCGGTGGCCGGCACGGCGTTGGTGTCGAAATTCGCCGGGGTCACCGTGGTGTGGCTGATCATGGCCTGGCGCATGCGCAAACGCGCCGTCGCCAACTGAGGCCAATTCTTGCAGTTCATGTAAAATGCCGGCCTTTCTCCCCATGATCCGCTCCCCTGAGGACCTGAGATGACCCGAATCGGAACTCCATTGTCGCCAACCGCGACCCGCGTTTTGCTGTGTGGCTGCGGTGAGCTGGGCAAGGAAGTGGTAATCGAACTGCAACGCCTGGGCGTTGAAGTGATTGCCGTGGATCGCTACGCCAACGCGCCGGCCATGCAGGTCGCGCACCGTAGCCACGTGATCAACATGCTCGACGGCGCCGCCCTGCGTGCGGTGATCGAAGCCGAAAAGCCGCATTTCATCGTGCCGGAAATCGAAGCCATCGCCACCGCTACGCTGGTGGAGCTGGAGGCCGAAGGCTTCACCGTGATCCCGACCGCGCGTGCCACCTCGCTGACCATGAACCGCGAAGGCATTCGCCGCCTGGCCGCCGAAGAGCTGGACCTGCCGACCTCGCCGTACCACTTTGCCGACACCTTCGAAGACTACAGCAAGGCCGTTCAGGATCTGGGCTTCCCCTGCGTGGTCAAGCCGGTGATGAGTTCCTCGGGCAAGGGCCAGAGCCTGCTGCGCAGCACTGATGACGTGCGCAAAGCCTGGGATTACGCCCAGGAAGGCGGGCGGGCGGGTAAAGGCCGAGTGATCATCGAAGGCTTCATCGACTTCGACTACGAAATCACCCTGCTGACCGTGCGCCACATCGGCGGCACCACCTTCTGCGCGCCGGTCGGCCACCGTCAGGAGAAGGGTGACTACCAGGAATCCTGGCAGCCGCAAGCCATGAGCCCGATTGCCCTGGCGGAATCCGAGCGGGTGGCCAAAGCCGTGACCGAGGCGCTGGGTGGCCGTGGCCTGTTTGGCGTGGAATTGTTCATCAAGGGCGATCAGGTGTGGTTCAGCGAAGTGTCGCCGCGCCCGCATGACACCGGTTTGGTGACGCTGATTTCTCAGGATCTGTCGCAGTTCGCGCTGCACGCTCGCGCCATCCTGGGGCTGCCGATTCCGTTGATCCGTCAGTTCGGGCCTTCGGCTTCGGCAGTGATTCTGGTGGAAGGGCAGTCCACCCAGACGGCATTCGCCAACCTCGGCGCCGCCTTGAGCGAGCCGGACACGGCGTTGCGTCTGTTTGGTAAGCCAGAAGTGAATGGTCAGCGTCGGATGGGTGTGGCGTTGGCGCGGGATGAGTCGATTGAGGCGGCTCGGGCGAAGGCTACCCGTGCTTCCAAAGCTGTTGTCGTAGAGCTGTAACCGAGGCGCGCCTTTCGCGAGCAAGCCCGCTCCCACAGTTGACCGCATTCCTACAGGATAAATGCGGTCGAATGTGGGAGCGGGCTTGCTCGCGAAGGCGGTCTATCAGGCGACCTTGTTCAAATCATTATCCCGCGTCTCTTTCAGGCACAGCACAGCAATCAAGCTGAGCAACGCTGCTGCCGACACATACCCGCCGACATAACTCAGCCCGCCCATCGCCACCAGCTTGGTCGCGAAGAATGGTGCGGCCGACGCACCGACAATTCCCCCCAGGTTATACGCCGCCGAAGCGCCGGTATAACGCACGCGCGTCGGGAACAGTTCCGGCAGCAAGGCGCCCATCGGCGCGAAGGTCACGCCCATCAGGAACAGCTCCAGCGCCAGGAACAACGCCACCGCCCAGGTCGAGCCGTGGGTCAGCAGCGGTTCCATGGTGAAGCCCGACAGAATCGCCAGCACTGCGCCGACAATCAGCACCGGCTTGCGCCCGTAACGATCACTGGCCAAGGCTGCCAGCGGTGTGGCCAAACCCATGAACAACACCGCAAAGCACAGCAAGCCAAGGAACGTTTCGCGGCTGTAGCCCAGGGTGGAAACGCCGTAGCTCAGGGAAAACGCGGTGGTGATGTAGAACAGTGCATAACACACCACCATTGACGCCGCGCCCAGCAGTACCGGCAGCCAATGCTGGCTGAACAGTTCCACCAACGGCACTTTCACCGGTGCTTCTTTGGCCACGGCGTTGGCGAACACCGGGGTTTCATGCAGCTTCAAGCGCGCATACAGGCCGACCATCACCAACGCTGCGCTGAGGATGAACGGGATGCGCCAGCCCCAGCTGCGGAATTGCTCGTCGTTCAGGCTCATAGCCAGGATCAGGAACAAGCCGTTCGCGGCCAGAAAACCAATCGACGGGCCGAGTTGCGGGAACATGCCGAACCAGGCGCGCTTGCCCTTTGGGGCGTTCTCGGTCGCCAGCAATGCCGCGCCACCCCATTCCCCGCCAAGCCCGAGGCCCTGGCCGAAACGCAGCACACACAACAGAATCGGGGCCCAGGCGCCGATGCTGTCATAGCCCGGCAGTAAGCCGATCAGCGTGGTGCACACGCCCATCAGCAGCAACGAGGCGACCAGGGTTGATTTGCGCCCGATACGGTCACCGAAGTGGCCGAACAGCGCCGAGCCCAATGGGCGTGCGATAAAGGCGATGCCGAAGGTCAGGAACGACGCCAGCATCTGCGCGGTGCCGGAGGTCTGCGGGAAGAACACCGGGCCGATCACCAGCGCAGCAGCCGTGGCGTAGATGTAGAAATCGTAGAACTCGATGGCGGTGCCGACGATGCTTGCGGTCGCGACCCGTGCGGTCGAGTTGAGCGGGGCGGCGGTCGCTGCCTCGTTATAGGTGGTGCTCATTGAGGTATCCCTGGCAGTCATTGCGCGTTTGGACGCGGATTATTATTGGTCGAACACCCATGGATCAGGGGGCACGCGGGGCGGCTCGGGATGGGAGCAAACACCGGTCAGACACGGTAAAGCGGTGCCTGGACGCGCTGAGTGCGGGTAGCACGCGGTCGGGCGGGGCTTGGGTAAGCCAAGCCGATTATAGGAAGGGGTTTGAGCAGACAACAAGGGGCTCAATCACGATCTATCAAACGCTGCAAATCAACTGTGGGAGCAAGCTCGCTCCCACATTGGATTGTGTTATGCCAAGAGGTTATGCGGCGACCGGCATGCGGCTGGTGTGCCAGATCAGCACTTTGCTCACGCGGTTGTCTTCGGTCTCGAGGATTTCCAGGCGATAGCGGCCGATTTTCAGGCACACCGCGCAATCCGGAATGGTCTCCAGCGCCTCGGTGACCAAGCCATTGAGAGTCTTGGGGCCGTCGCTGGGCAGGTGCCAGCCCAGGCTCTTGTTCAGTTCGCGGATCGAAGCGGCGCCGTCGATGATGTAGCGGCCATCCGCCTGCGCTTCGATATGCGGGTTGTCCGCTGCCTGATCGCTTTCGAACTCGCCGACGATCTCTTCGAGAATATCTTCCAGGGTGACGATGCCCAGCACTTCGCCGTATTCGTCCACCACCATACCCAGGCGCCGCTGCTGTTTATGGAAGTTCAGCAGTTGCAGTTGCAGAGGCGTGCTCTCTGGGACGAAGTAGGGCTCGTGACAGGCCGCGAGCAAGGCTTCCTTCGTCAGGCTGGCGTCGGGCAGCAGGTGTTGGATCTGCCGCGTGTTGAGCACAGCTTCGACCTGGTTGATATCGCTGTGGAACACTGGCAAGCGGGTGCGCTGGGAGGTGCGCAGTTGCTCGATGATTTCTTCGAGCGAATCATCCAGGTTGATGCCGTCCACTTCACTGCGTGGCACCAGAATGTCGTTGACCGTGATGTTGTCCAGTGCATGGATGCCGGGCATGCCGGGCGTGCGATTGTCGTCGGCCTCGGGCTCCGGTTCATCGTCGTGATCAGGCAGTGGCTCGTCGCTCTTTTTCACCACGCCGGATTTGCGCGCGAACGGGCGCAACAACAACAGGCTGATGCCATTGAGCAGCCACGCCAGGGGGTAGAGGATTTTCAGCGGCACGCCCAGCAGTGCATTGCCAAAGCCCAGTACGGCCTGAGGGTGACGAACGGCGAGGGTGCGCGGCAAGTAGTCGGCGAGCACCAGCAAAATCGCGCAAGAGATCAGCCAGCCGAGCCACGGGCCGTTCTGCGCCCAAGCGTAGATCGCTAGCAGCGTACACAGAATTACCACGGCGGCGCGACACAGGCTGTTGCATAGAATCAAGCTGTGACGCGGGAAGTTGAGGCGGGCGGCAGCCTTGTCGCCCTGGCGTGTACCGGGGCGAAGGGCCAGCAACTGCTGTTGCGCGGCCTCGATGGCGGTAAACAGCGCCGCCCATAACACCAGTAAGGCGATTACTGCGAGCATCGGCCCAAGGGGCAAGTTGTCCATGATCGCTGCCCGTCAGATATGCAGGATGTATTCGCGAACCAGCTTGCTGCCGAAATAGGCCAGCATCAGCAGGCAGAAACCGGCCAGGGTCCAGCGGATCGCCTTGTGCCCACGCCAGCCGAGGCGGTTACGCCCCCACAGCAACACGCTGAACACCACCCACGCCAGACACGCCAGCAGGGTTTTGTGCACCAGGTGCTGGGCGAACAGGTTTTCGACGAACAGCCAACCCGAAATCAGCGACAGCGACAGCAACGTCCAGCCGGCCCACAGGAAACCGAACAGCAGGCTTTCCATGGTTTGCAGTGGCGGGAAATTTTTTATCAGCCCGGACGGGTGTTTGTTTTTCAGCTGGTGGTCTTGCAGCAGTACGAGCAATGCCTGGAACACCGCGATGGTGAACATGCCGTAGGCCAGGATCGACAACAGGATGTGGGCGAGGATGCCCGGTTCTTCGTCAATCACCTGCACGGTGCCGGTCGGTGTGAAGTGCGCCAGCAACACCGTCAGCATACCCAGCGGGAATAGCAGCACCAGCAGGTTCTCGACCGGAATGCGGTAGCAGGCCAGCAGGGTCAGTGCGATAACGGAGGCCGCAATCAGGCTGGCGGCGCTGAAAAAATCCAGGCCCAGGCCGACCGGCGTCATCAAGTGGGTGTACAGGCTCGCAGCGTGGGCCAGCAGGGCGACGACACCAAGGCCCACCAACAGGCGTTTGTCCGCCTTGGCGCCTTTGGCCAGGCGAGTGCCCTGATAAAGAGTCGCAGCGGCATATAAGACGGCGGCGGCGAGGCTGGGTAGCAAACTGGGTGACAAGGGGACCATAAATCCTGATAGACAAGCCCGAAAGGCGCTGAGTTTGGCACACACCTGCGCTGCACGAAAGACTCCTGGGCCAGACAGCGGGTGTGCACAGGCGCAGTCTTCGCTATAATCCGCGACCTGCCCACGCCGCAGGCTCGCCGAGCGCTGTTTTTAATAGCGATTTACCACAGCCTGGGCCGTCATTACCTCGGTCTACCAATGCACTTCGTTGAATAGGGCCTGAAAGGATCGCGCATGTTTGAAAACTTGACTGACCGTCTCTCGCAGACGCTGCGCCACGTAACCGGCAAGGCCAAGCTGACCGAGGACAATATTAAAGACACCCTGCGTGAAGTACGCATGGCGTTGCTGGAAGCCGACGTGGCCTTGCCTGTGGTCAAGGACTTCGTCAACTCGGTCAAGGAACGTGCGGTCGGCACTGAAGTGTCCCGCAGCCTGACTCCGGGCCAGGCCTTTGTGAAGATCGTGCAGGCCGAGCTCGAAAGCCTGATGGGCGCGGCCAACGAAGATTTGAACCTCAGCGCCGTGCCGCCGGCCGTCGTGCTGATGGCGGGTTTGCAAGGTGCGGGTAAGACCACCACCGCCGGCAAGCTGGCGCGCTTCCTTAAAGAGCGCAAGAAGAAATCCGTGATGGTGGTCTCGGCCGACGTGTACCGTCCGGCGGCCATCAAGCAGCTTGAAATGCTTGCGGGTGAAGTGGGCGTGACCTTCTTCCCGTCCGACCTGAGCCAGAAGCCGGTCGACATTGCCAACGCAGCTATTAAAGAAGCCAAACTGAAGTTCATCGACGTGGTCATCGTCGATACCGCCGGTCGCCTGCACATCGATGAAGAGATGATGGGCGAGATCAAGGCGCTGCATGCCGCGATCAACCCGGTCGAGACGCTGTTCGTGGTCGACGCCATGACCGGCCAGGATGCGGCCAACACCGCGAAGGCCTTCGGTGATGCACTGCCGCTGACCGGCGTGATCCTGACCAAGGTCGACGGCGACGCCCGTGGCGGTGCTGCGCTGTCGGTACGTGCAATCACCGGCAAGCCGATCAAGTTCATCGGCATGGGCGAAAAGAGCGACGCGCTCGAGCCGTTCCACCCTGAGCGTATTGCCTCGCGTATCCTCGGTATGGGCGACGTGCTCAGCCTGATCGAGCAGGCCGAAGCCACGCTCGACAAAGACAAGGCCGACAAGCTGGCCAAGAAGCTGAAGAAGGGCAAGGGCTTCGACCTCGAAGACTTCCGTGATCAGCTGCAACAGATGAAGAACATGGGCGGCCTCGGCGGCCTGATGGACAAGCTGCCGAACATCGGCGGTGTGAACCTGGCGCAAATGGGCAATGCCCAGGGCGCGGCAGAGAAGCAGTTCAAGCAGATGGAAGCCATCATCAACTCCATGACCCCGGCCGAGCGCCGCGACCCTGAGCTGATCAGCGGTTCGCGTAAGCGTCGGATCGCCATGGGTTCCGGCACCCAGGTGCAGGACATCGGTCGCTTGATCAAGCAGCACAAGCAGATGCAGAAGATGATGAAGAAATTCTCCGCGAAAGGCGGAATGGCCAAGATGATGCGCGGCATGGGTGGTATGTTGCCCGGCGGCGGCATGCCGAAAATGTAAAGTATTCGAGCGCAAGCACGCTTGCGCTCCGACCCACACGGAAGTGGGATCTCCAGCAAACCCGCCATTGGCGGGCGCTGACTCGCCGTTTTAACCGACGGCTCTATAGCAGATCTGAGTGGCACGCTGATAGGCGCCAGAAAAAGACATTTGCAAAAGTCCGGATATTCCTTAGAATATGCGGCCTTTCGGGCACCTATGCCCGCTGTGCATTTAGATTTGCAGCACCGACTACAGGAACGATGTTCACATGCTAACAATCCGTCTTGCCCTTGGCGGCTCCAAAAAGCGCCCGTTTTACCACTTGACCGTAACTGACAGCCGCAACCCGCGTGACGGCTCTCACAAGGAACAAGTTGGCTTCTTCAACCCGATCGCTCGCGGTCAAGAAGTTCGTCTGTCCGTGAACCAAGAGCGCGTAGCCTACTGGCTGAGCGTTGGTGCACAACCGTCTGAGCGTGTTGCTAAGTTGTTGAAGGACTCGGCTAAGGCCGCAGCCTGAGCAATATGAACGCGACGCCAGCTGTTGCCGATGATTTGATCGTTATTGGCAAGATTTACTCTGTTCATGGCGTTCGCGGCGAAGTGAAGGTGTATTCCTTTACTGATCCGACTGAAAACCTGTTGCAGTACAAAACCTGGACGCTCAAGCGCGAAGGTAGTGTGAAACAGGTCGAGCTGGTCAGTGGGCGCGGGAGCGATAAGTTCCTGGTCGCAAAGCTCAAGGGTCTTGATGATCGTGAAGAAGCGCGTCTTCTGGCCGGTTATGAGATCTGTGTGCCGCGCAACCTGTTCCCTGAATTGACCGACGGCGAGTACTACTGGTACCAGCTGGAAGGTCTGAAGGTTATTGATCAACTCGGGCAATTGTTCGGGAAAATCGACCATCTTCTGGAAACCGGCGCCAATGATGTAATGGTGGTCAAGCCTTGCGCTGGCAGCCTGGATGATCGCGAACGCCTGTTGCCGTATACCGAGCAATGCGTGTTGGCCGTCGACCTGGCAGCGGGCGAGATGAAGGTGGAATGGGACGCGGACTTCTAAGCGTGGCTAATTTGCGCATTGAAGTGATCAGTTTGTTTACCGAGATGTTCTCCGCCATCAGCGAGTACGGCATCACCAGTCGGGCGGTGAAACAGGGGCTGTTGCAGCTTACCTGTTGGAACCCGCGAGACTACACGACAGATCGACATCACACTGTGGATGACCGCCCATTTGGCGGTGGCCCGGGCATGGTGATGAAGATCAAGCCCCTGGAAGACGCGTTGGTTCAGGCCAAGGCCGCCGCCGGGGAGAAGGCGAAGGTAATTTACCTGTCCCCTCAAGGCCGTCAGCTGAAACAGGCTGGGGTCCGCGAACTGGCGAATGAGGAAGCACTGATCCTGATTGCCGGTCGCTATGAAGGCATTGACGAGCGGTTTATTGAAGCTCATGTCGATGAAGAGTGGTCGATTGGGGACTATGTTCTGTCTGGTGGCGAGCTGCCGGCGATGGTCCTGATAGATGCGGTTACACGACTGCTGCCTGGAGCTTTAGGGCATGCGGACTCCGCGGAGGAAGACTCCTTCACGGATGGTTTGCTGGATTGCCCGCACTACACCCGACCGGAGGTGTATGCGGATCAGCGTGTTCCCGACGTATTGCTAAGTGGCAATCACGCACACATCCGGCGTTGGCGTTTACAGCAGTCCCTTGGTCGGACCTATGAACGACGCGCCGATCTTCTGGAAAGCCGCTCGCTTTCTGGAGAAGAGAAGAAGCTGCTCGAGGAATACATCCTCGCGCGGGACGATAGTTAACAACGTATCGATGGTAGGTCCGACGACTTACCTTAGGAGCACAGCATGACTAACAAAATCATCCTTGCACTCGAAGCAGAGCAGATGACCAAAGAGATCCCTACCTTTGCCCCGGGCGACACTATTGTCGTTCAGGTGAAAGTGAAGGAAGGCGACCGTTCGCGTCTGCAAGCGTTCGAAGGCGTGGTAATCGCCAAGCGTAACCGTGGTGTGAACAGTGCTTTCACTGTTCGTAAAATCTCCAACGGTGTTGGCGTAGAGCGTACTTTCCAGACCTACAGCCCGCAAATCGACAGCATGGCCGTTAAGCGTCGCGGTGACGTGCGTAAAGCCAAGCTGTACTACCTGCGTGACCTGTCCGGTAAAGCAGCTCGCATCAAGGAAAAACTGGCTTAAGTCCAGCTTCCCGATGCAGAAAAAAGCAGCCTGCGGGCTGCTTTTTTGTGCCTGAAATTTGTCAATTTGCCGGTATTTCCCCATGACCACCCGCCTCGAAGAAATCCAGCGTCGCACCGACCTGTCCGTGACCCACGTGACCAAAGCCGTGTTTCCGCCGACCACCAACCACCACAACACCTTGTTCGGTGGCACTGCGCTGGCGTGGATGGATGAAGTTTCGTTTATCACCGCCACGCGTTTTTGCCGCTTGCCGCTGGTGACGGTTTCCACTGATCGAATCGATTTCAATCACGCGATTCCAGCCGGCTCCATCGTTGAGCTGATCGGACGCGTGGTCAAAGTGGGTAATACCAGCCTCAAGGTGGAAGTCGAAGTGTTCGTCGAGAGCATGAGCGCCGATGGCCGCGAAAAGGCGATCCAGGGCGTGTTCAGTTTCGTGGCAATTGATGCTGACAAACGCCCTGTGCCGGTCTTACCGGGTTTTACCGACTGACTTATTCGGCTGTGTTGTTTTCTGGTTGAATCATGGCCAGCAAGGTCCAGCCAGCTACGGGCGTCAAGTTGCTGTCCGGGGTCACCACGTGTACCCAGCCGCCGGTATCGCGGGCAAACAGCAGCGTCGCGCGGTCACCATGGAGCGCCTGGTACTGTTCCCAGCTGAAGCCTTCGGTCAGGTTGGTGCTATACAGCTCTGCGCCTTGGCCCAGCAGGCTGGCAAGTTTGGTGTAACTCAGGGGTTGGCTGCCCAGCAAATGGCCACGGTGCTCGTGGCTGGCCCGGTGTTTATCGGTGCGACGGCTTTCCTGGCTGCTGGCCAGGGCGAACAGACGATGCCCAAAATCGTGGCGAAAACGCATGGCGGCCAGGGTGTTCAGTTCGCCTGAAGGTGAGAGCGCCAGCAAATGCCCGAGGCCGACCAGATCCAAATGCGATTCGGCATGCTGTGATGCCGGGTTGCCGAAGTAGGTGGGCAGCCCTTCCATTCGGCTGGCACGGATGTTTTCCCAGCTGGAGTCGGTCAGCAGCACACGGCTGCCCAGTTGTTGCAAGGCTTTGCCCAGGATCCGCGCCGGGCCGTTCGCGCCGACGATCAGGAAGCCGCTGGGCGCAGGCTCGGCGACTTTCAGCAGGCGTGCCAACGGGCGGGCAGTGGCGCTTTGCAGGACGACGGTGCCGATAATCACGGCGAATGTCAGCGGCACCAATAACAGTGCGCCTTCATGACCGGCCTCATCCAGGCGAATGGCGAAAATCGCCGACACGGCTGCCGCCACGATCCCGCGTGGTGCAATCCAAGACAGCAGGGCACGTTCACGCCAGTTCAGGCCGGACCCGAAGGTCGAAAGCGCGACGTTCAAAGGTCGCGCAATAAACTGAATGATCAGTAACAGGATCAGTACGAACGGCCCCAAGGCAATCAGGGCGTTCAGGTCCAGGCGCGCGGCCAGCAGAATGAATAACCCGGAAATCAGCAGGACGCTGAGATTTTCCTTGAAGTGCAGGATGTGGCGTACGTCAACGCCCTTCATATTGGCCATCCACATGCCCATCAGCGTCACGGCCAGCAGGCCGGACTCATGCATCACCTCGTTGGAGGCGATAAAGATTCCCAGAACGCCAGCCAGCGTAGCCAGGTTATGCAGGTATTCCGGCAGCCATTGCCGGCGCATGATCTGCCCCAACACCCAGCCACCGGCGACTCCGAAGAGGCTGCCGCACAGGATCACGCCGCCAAAGGTCAGCAGGCTGTGACTCAAACCGTCGCCTGACGCGCGAGCGATGATAAAGCTGTAGACCACCACGGCGAGCAGCGCACCAATCGGGTCAATGACAATGCCTTCCCAGCGTAAGATATTGGCGATCGAGGCTTTTGGCCGCACGACACGTAACATGGGCACAATCACGGTAGGCCCGGTCACCAGAGTCAAGGTGCCGAAAAGCAGCGCGAGCATCCAGTCAAAACCCAGCAGCCAGTGGGTAGCCAGGGTAATGACGGCCCATGTCGACAGGGCGCCGACCGTGACAAGGCGATGCACGACGCTGCCGATCTCCTTCCATTCCGACAGGTGCAGTGTGAGGCTGCCTTCAAACAGGATCAGTGCCACGGCCAGGGATACCAATGGCATCAGCAACGGACCGAACATTTCCTGAGGATTCAGCCAGCCCAGCACCGGCCCTGCCAGGATTCCGCTGACCAACAGAAAAAGAATGGCGGGAAGTTTCAGGCGCCATGCGAGCCATTGGCAGGCCAACGCGGCGACGCCAATGCCACCAAACGCCAGCAGAATCTGTTGTTCGCTCATTGAAGCTCCCTGTTCCTTGAAATAGCGGGCTATGAAAGACTAGTGGCCGTTGTCACAGTTCACTAAATAATTTGCGCAAAGCCCTGTGCTGCGCTGCTTGAGTGCCCATGCCCGCCATTGACCATCCCCTGATCGACCGTTTCCTCGACGCCCTGTGGCTGGAAAAAGGCCTGTCGGACAACACCCGCCAGGCTTATCGCAGTGATTTGGCCCTGTTCAACGGCTGGCTGCAGGAGAAAAACCTCGAGCTGATCAACGCTGGACGTGAGTTGATCCTCGATCACCTGGCGTGGCGGTTGGAGCAGAACTACAAACCCCGTTCCACTGCGCGATTTCTATCGGGCGTGCGTGGCTTTTATCGCTACCTGCTGCGGGAAAAACTCATCGCCGTCGACCCGACCCTGCAAATCGATATGCCACAACTCGGCAGGCCATTGCCCAAGTCCCTGTCGGAAGCTGACGTCGACGCCTTACTCGCCGCGCCCGACTTGAGCGAGGCCATCGGCCAGCGTGATCGCGCCATGCTCGAAGTGCTCTACGCCTGCGGCCTGCGCGTGACCGAGCTGATCAGTCTGACCCTGGAGCAAGTCAACCTGCGTCAGGGTGTGTTGCGGGTGATGGGCAAGGGTAGCAAGGAGCGCTTGGTGCCCATGGGCGAAGAGGCGATTGTGTGGGTCGAGCGCTACCTGCGTGATGCGCGCGCTGAATTGCTCGGCGGGCGGCCCAGCGATGTGCTGTTCCCCAGCCTGCGCGGCGAGCAGATGACCCGCCAGACCTTCTGGCACCGTATCAAGCACCAGGCCAAGGTGGCCGGGATCGGCAAGGCACTCTCGCCTCACACATTGCGCCACGCATTTGCCACCCATTTGCTCAACCATGGTGCGGATTTGCGCGTCGTGCAAATGCTGCTGGGGCACAGTGACTTATCCACCACCCAGATCTACACCCATGTCGCGCGCGCACGTCTGCAGGACATGCACGCCAAGCATCACCCGCGCGGATAAAATAACGTCGGAAAAGGCCCTATTTACCCACTGTAGTCTGCCCTGCGGCCCAACTGTGGTAGGCTTTGCCGGTTAGCAAAGGGGACGGTCTCAGCCCGTATTTCCAGAACGGTGCTCCACCCCCGTCCCTGCATCTGCCTTCAGGAGTTCCCATGCGCTTGACCCAGATTATTGCCGCCGCAGCGATTGCGTTGGTTTCCACCTTTGTTGTCGCCGACGACGCCGCCGAGCAAACGATTCGCAAGAGCCTGGCCAACCTGGCGCTCGACACGCCAATCGAAAGCATCAGTGCCAGCCCGATGGCCGGGCTGTATGAAGTCAAGCTCAAGGGCAGCCGCGTGCTGTACGCCAGCGCCGATGGCCAGTACATCGTCCAGGGCTATCTGTTCCAGCTCAAAGACGGCAAGCCGGTCAACCTGACCGAGAAAGCCGAGCGCCTGGGTGTGTCCAAGCTGATCAATGGTATTCCCGTGGCTGAAACCGTGGTTTACCCAGCCATCGGCGAGACCAAGACCCACATCACTGTGTTCACCGACACCACCTGCCCCTACTGCCATAAGCTGCACGCCGAAGTGCCTGCGCTGAACAAGGCCGGTGTGGAAGTGCGCTATGTAGCCTTCCCGCGCCAAGGCCTGGGCTCGCCGGGTGACGAACAGTTGCAGGCAGTCTGGTGCTCGGCCGACAAGAAAGCCGCCATGGACAAAATGGTCGATGGCAAGGAAATCAAGGCGGCCAAATGTGCCAACCCGGTTTCCAAACAGTTTGCCCTGGGCCAGTCGATTGGCGTGAACGGTACGCCGGCCATCGTTTTGGCTGACGGCCAAGTGATTCCGGGCTACCAGCCGGCGCCACAAGTTGCCAAACTGGCACTGGGTGCGAGTAAGCAGTAATCGTCGAGCCTTGACGATCATGCCCCGCCGAACAGTCGGCGGGGCATTAATTGAGAGCCGCAGTTGTGCGGCTGTTTTCCACGGCCGACCTTGAGTCGGCCGTTTCATGGGGAGTTCTTCAGTGAAACCGGTCAAAGTAGGCATCTGTGGGTTAGGGACCGTCGGTGGCGGCACCTTCAACGTACTTCAGCGTAACGCTGAAGAAATTTCCCGCCGTGCAGGGCGTGGGATTGAAGTGGCGCAAATTGCCACGCGTACGCCAAAGCCTCAGTTCCAAACGACCGGTATTGCGATTACCAACGATGTCTTCGCCGTGGCCACCAACCCTGAAATCGATATCGTCATCGAACTGGTCGGCGGCTACACCGTAGCCCGCGAGCTGGTGCTCAAGGCTATCGAGAACGGCAAGCACGTGGTCACCGCCAACAAGGCGCTGATCGCCGTGCACGGCAACGAGATCTTCGCCAAGGCGCGTGAGAAGGGCGTGATCGTTGCGTTCGAAGCTGCCGTGGCCGGTGGCATCCCGGTGATCAAGGCGATCCGTGAAGGCCTGTCCGCCAACCGTATCAACTGGGTGGCCGGTATCATCAACGGCACGGGCAACTTCATCCTCACTGAAATGCGCGAGAAGGGCCGTACCTTCGAAGACGTGCTGGCCGAAGCCCAGGCCCTGGGTTACGCCGAAGCCGACCCGACCTTCGACGTGGAAGGCATCGACGCCGCACACAAGCTGACCATTCTGGCGTCCATCGCCTTTGGTATCCCGCTGCAGTTCGACAAGGCCTACACCGAAGGCATCACCAAGCTGACTACTGCCGACGTGAATTACGCTGAAGCCCTGGGCTACCGCATCAAGCACCTCGGTGTGGCGCGCAGCACCCCGGCCGGTATCGAGCTGCGTGTGCACCCGACGTTGATCCCGGCCGACCGCCTGATCGCCAACGTCAACGGCGTGATGAACGCCGTGATGGTCAACGGTGATGCTGCCGGCTCCACACTGTTCTACGGCGCCGGTGCCGGCATGGAGCCAACCGCTTCGTCGGTGATTGCCGACCTGGTGGACGTGGTTCGCGCCATGACCAGCGACCCGGAGAACCGTGTGCCGCACCTGGCCTTCCAGCCGGACTCGTTGTCGGCTCACCCGATCCTGCCGATCGAAGCGTGCGAAAGTGCCTACTACCTGCGCATCCAGGCCCAGGATCATCCGGGCGTGTTGGCCCAGGTGGCGAGCATCCTGTCGGAACGCGGTATCAACATCGAGTCGATCATGCAGAAGGAAGTCGAGGAGCAAAACGGCCAGGTGCCGATGATCCTGTTGACCCACCGCGTGCTCGAACAACGCATGAACGATGCCATTGCCGCCCTCGAAGCCCTGCAAGGCGTGGTCGGCCCGGTGGTGCGGATTCGCGTCGAACACTTGAACTAACCGATTTGATCCAGGGGCCCCGTGTGTTCGGCGGCCTCTGTTCGAGAATGTTTTAGAGGAGCCAGTCATGCGTTATATCAGCACCCGCGGCCAGGCACCGGCCCTGAATTTCGAAGACGTTTTGCTCGCAGGCCTTGCCACTGACGGCGGCCTGTACGTGCCGGAAAACCTGCCACGTTTTACTCAGGAAGAAATCGCTTCGTGGGCTGGCCTGCCTTACCACGAGCTGGCGTTCCGAGTGATGCGCCCGTTCGTCACTGGCAGCATTCCGGACGCGGATTTCAAGAAGATCCTGGAAGAGACTTACGGCGTGTTTTCCCACAGCGCCATCGCGCCACTGCGTCAGCTGAACGGCAACGAGTGGGTGCTTGAGCTGTTCCACGGCCCGACCCTGGCGTTCAAAGACTTCGCCCTGCAACTGCTCGGTCGTCTGTTGGACTACGTGCTGGAAAAGCGCGGCGAGCGCGTGGTGATCATTGGCGCGACCTCTGGTGACACCGGCTCGGCCGCCATCGAAGGTTGCAAGCACTGCGAAAACGTCGACATCTTCATCCTGCACCCGCACAAGCGCGTGTCGGAAGTACAGCGTCGCCAGATGACGACCATTTTCGGTGAAAACATCCACAACATCGCCATCGAAGGCAACTTCGATGACTGCCAGGAAATGGTCAAGAACAGCTTCGCTGACCAGAGCTTCCTCAAAGGTACGCGCCTGGTGGCGGTGAACTCGATCAACTGGGCGCGGATCATGGCCCAGATCGTCTACTACTTCCATGCGTCCCTGCAGTTGGGCGGCCCGGCGCGTTCGGTGTCGTTCTCGGTGCCGACCGGCAACTTCGGCGATATATTTGCCGGTTACCTGGCGCGCAACATGGGCCTGCCGATCAACCAGTTGATCGTCGCCACGAACCGCAACGACATCCTGCACCGCTTCATGAGCGGCAACCAGTACGTCAAGGAAACCCTGCACGCCACACTGTCGCCGTCGATGGACATTATGGTGTCGTCGAACTTCGAACGGCTGCTGTTCGACATGCACGGTCGCAATGGCGCCGCCCTGGCTGGCCTGATGGACAGCTTCAAGCAAGGTGGTGGTTTCAGCGTCGAACAAGAGCGCTGGACCGAAACCCGCAAGCTGTTCGACTCGCTGGCCGTGGACGACGCGCAGACCTGTGAAACCATTGCTGAGGTCTACGCCCAGACCGGCGAACTGCTGGACCCGCACACCGCTATCGGCGTGAAGGCCGCGCGCGAATGCCGTCGCAGTCTGGATATTCCGATGGTCATTCTGGGTACTGCTCACCCGGTCAAATTCCCGGAAGCGGTGGAAAAGGCCGGCGTAGGCAAAGCGCTGGAATTGCCGGAGCACTTGGCTGACCTGTTCGAACGCGAAGAGCGTTGCACGGTGTTGGCCAATGACTTGAAAGCAGTGCAGGCGTTTGTGAGCCAGCATGGCAATCGTGGTAAGCCGTTGTAAGGCTGACTGCGTAGGTAAAAGCGCCGCTTTCCCTTCCTTGGGTCAGCGGCGTTTTTGTTTCTGGCAGACCCGGCTGGCTGATCGTTATGAGAGTAGTTTTTGCGCCAGGGCCATTATTGTTCCGATAGCCGTAAACATGGCCAGGACGATGCTCACGGGGTACCAGAAATTCTCTCGGGTTATCTTTGTGAGCGTCGGCGTTGAGTTTGCGTTGCTCGGCATAGATTCGTGATATGTCAGCGTGAATCTTCTCGAGTGCCGCCTGTTCTATATCGTGTTCCAACCTCTGATTATCCTTCGTGATCAGGGCCTTTTGACATGTGCTCCTGCCCATAAGGCAGCGTGATCAGTGCTTACCGAGTATAGGATTCAGTCCTGGCCCGCGTGCCCGGTAACCCCCAAAACCGCCGCCCATTGCGTAAGCCGGTATGTGGACTCGTTTTTTGCCTGTCATGTTGCAAGCGCATGCTGGTTCACCTCACTCCCTGACGGCCCCATAAAGACGATAAAGCGAACTTTCCTACGTCATAACCAGTCACTTAGGATAGAGGCAGCTGCCGTTGAAACGATTGTTCCCGAACTATTGAGTGGTGATCGAGATGGAAAGTATCAGCCTATTGCTCGAAGAAGCACTGAGCCCTTATCAGGTTACGTTGACCGCCGCTGGCGTGCAGGGCGAGTGCCTGGTGACCGTGAAAAATCCTGTCGGCGCCATCGTTGTCGAGCGTCAAGTCGACCGCGCGCAATTGACTGACAAGCGCGTGCTGGTGGATGTGGTGGATTGCTTGCTGCGCGACTTGAAAATCGCCGAAGGACGCCTCGAACCTTCGGTTATCGCAGCCCTGCGTAACGCTGCCCAAACACGTGGCGTTGCCGCTGCATGAAGAAAAATTTAATCGTGGAAACTTCCTACGACATGGCCGGTCAGATTTTGTAACAGCAAGAGCAGACATTGTGCTCCGGTGTTTGTGGCTTGCTGTACTGGTCTTTGTAGGCCACGTTTAACCCCGAAGTGTCTCCCCACTCTTCGGGGTTTCTTTTTGCCTGCGATTTGCCCTGCGAGTGCTCAGCGCTCCGGGGAGTCCTGAAAAAAGCTCGGGTTATCGCGCAAATACTGCGCACGCATGACTGGGTCCAACCACGAAGCGTAAGACTGCTGTAGCCGCTCCTGCGGGATCTTGCGTAATACCTGATTGATCCGCGCGATAGCCTGGCGGCCTTGAGGTGTATCCGAGCAGCCGATACGCGTAAGCTGGTAAGGCGCTGAGCCCTTGATTGGATAGAACATCAGGTCTTCAGTGTTGATGCCCTGTTGAGTGGCGTGATAGCGGATTTCAGGCCAATAACCCAGCACCGCTTCCAGCCGCCCAAGGCGTTGCATTTGCAGCAAGCTGCCAAGGGCATCATTGCCGTAATGGAGCGCTAACGTGGGTGGGTCGATGCCCTTGAGCTGCTCATCGATAAAAGGGCCATAACTGCGCTCGGCGGTTGCGCCAACTCGCGCTTTATGGGAATCGAGAAAGGCCTGCAGGTCAAATTGCCCCTCGGCAACAAAGGGCGCCATTTCTGCTTGCTGGCTGCGTCGGATCGTTACCCCATTGCTGGCCACCGCGAATGCCTGGGCAGAGAACACAACGTACTTCGCACGCTCAGCGGTCCACAGCAGCGATGGGTCGCAGGTCAAGGACGCTGCCCGCAACATCTGGATGCCACGGGCACGGTTGACGTGCATCACCTTGTGACGGTATTGCGGCAACCGTTCTTGGAGCTCCGGCAGCAACTGATCCAGCGCCCCTTGGCCTTTTTGTGGCCCCTCGAAGATGGTCACTGGCGGCAAGTCGCGCAGCAGCCAGGTCAAGGTGTCCTGCGCGTGCGAGGTTGGTGGCCATACGCCGAACACCGAGCCAAGCAGGCACAGATGAATGAATCGACGCATGCGCGGGCGAGCCATCAGATCGCGCCGTCCTCGCGCAAGCGGGTAATGGCGGCCGTGTCGTAGCCCAGCGCACTGAGCACCATGCTGTTGTGTTCACCCAACTGCGGGCCGACCCACTCACAACTGCCTGGCGTGTCCGAGAGTTTGGGCACGATCCCCGGCATCTTGAAATCCTTGCCGTCGGGCAACTTGGCCTTGAGGAACATCTCCCGCGCCAGAAACTGCGGGTCACCGAGCATGTCTTCGGCGCTGTAGATGCGACTTGCCGGGACCTCAGCCTTGTTGAGCTGCTCAACCACGTGCTCCAGCGGCAGTGAGTTGACCCAGCGGTCGATCACGCCGTACAGCTCATCACGGCGGCTGTCGCGCCCGTCATTGCTGGCCAATACCGGGTCGTTGGCTAAGTCTTCGCGGCCGATGGCACTCATGAAACGCTTGAAGATCGCATCGCCATTGGCACCAATCTGCACATGCTTGCCATCGGCGCTGGTATGGATCGACGAAGGTGTGATGCCGGGCATGATGTTGCCGGTGCGCTCGCGGATAAAGCCGAACACATCGAACTCCGGGATCATGCTTTCCATCATGGCAAAAATGGCTTCATACAGCGCCACATCCACCACCTGGCCAAGCCCGCCGTTGACCTCGCGATGACGTAGCGCCATCAGCGCGCCGATCACCGCCCACAAGGCGGCGATTGAGTCGCCGATGGAAATCCCGGTGCGCACCGGCGGGCGGTCTTCGAAACCGGTGATATAGCGCAAGCCACCCATCGACTCGCCCACTGCGCCGAACCCCGGTTGGTCTTTCATCGGTCCGGTCTGGCCGAAGCCCGAAAGACGCACCATCACCAATTTCGGGTTGAGCGCGTGCAGGGTTTCCCAGCTCAAACCGAGTTTTTCCAGCACGCCGGGGCGAAAGTTTTCGATCAGTATGTCGGCGTCTGCCAACAGCTGTTTAAGGATTTTCAGGCCATCGGGGTGCTTGAGGTTGAGTGTCAGCGACTTTTTGTTGCGCGCCTGTACAAACCACCACAGCGACGTGCCTTCATACAGCTTGCGCCATTTGCGCAGCGGGTCGCCGCCGTCCGGGGATTCGACCTTGATCACCTCGGCACCGAATTCGGCACAGATGCGTGACGCAAACGGGCCGGCGATCAGGGTGCCCAATTCGATGACTTTCAGGCCGGCAAGCGGTTTGGCATTCAACGACATGAGGATCCTTAGCACGCGTGGGGCGGTGGTGTGATGCCTTTTAACATAGCCTGCGGCCCAGGGATAAGGATGATACAGCGCAGTATTCGTTGATTGCTCTCGCCATCGGTTAGACTGACCGCCTTTTCCTGTCTCTAGAAGCCCGTTCATGGCCCAGCCGTCCACGACCTACAAATTCGAACTCAACCTCACCGACCTCGATCGCTCGGTGTACGAGAGCGTCAAACAGACCATCGCCCGCCACCCATCGGAAACCGAAGAGCGCATGACCGTGCGTCTGCTGGCCTACGCCCTTTGGTACAACGAGCAATTGTCGTTCGGCCGTGGTCTGTCAGATGTAGACGAGCCAGCCCTGTGGGAAAAAAGCCTGGATGACCGTGTTCTTCACTGGATTGAGGTCGGCCAGCCTGACACCGATCGTCTCACCTGGTGTTCGCGCCGTACCGAACGCACCAGCTTGCTGACCTACGGCAGCCTGCGTGTGTGGGAAGGCAAGGTGGTGCCGGTGGCCAGCAACCTGAAAAACGTACACATCGCCGCCGTGCCCCAGGAAGTCCTCGAGACCCTGGCCAAGGACATGCCGCGCGTGATCAAGTGGGATGTGATGATCAGTGAGGGCACCATTTTCGTCACTGACGACCGTGGCCAGCACGAAGTGCAACTGCAATGGTTGGTTGGCGAACGCGGTTGAAAACTGTGGGAGCTGTTGATTTCTGAATTGTTGTTTAACCGTTGTATTAGAAGAGAAGCGCCCGTCACCCCATGCGTATCGATCCTCGCCCATTGCCCGCTGTCCTGCCGTTTCTCGGTGAATTGCCACCGCTGTTGACCCGTCTCTACGCCGCGCGCGGGGTGCAGTCGGAAGCCGAACTGGACAAGAGCCTGGCGCGGTTGATTCCCTACCAGCAGCTCAAGGGTATCGACGCGGCGGTGGACCTGCTGGTGACTGCCCTGGAGCAGCGCCAGCGCATCCTGATCGTCGGCGACTTCGACGCTGATGGCGCCACTGCCAGCACCGTGGGCACCCTGGGCCTGCGTTTGCTCGGGGCGGCGCATGTCGACTACCTGGTGCCCAACCGCTTTGAATACGGCTACGGCCTGACCCCGGAAATCGTCGCGGTGGCGCTGCAGCGCGAGCCGCAGTTGCTGATCACGGTAGATAACGGAATTTCCAGCGTCGAAGGTGTAGCGGCGGCTAAGGCGGCGGGGTTGAAGGTGTTAGTCACCGACCACCACTTGCCGGGAGATGAATTGCCAGCGGCGGATGCCATCGTCAACCCCAACCAGCCAGGTTGTGAGTTTCCCAGTAAGGCGCTGGCAGGTGTCGGCGTGATTTTTTACGTGCTGATGGCCTTGCGTGCGCGTTTGCGCAGCCAGGGTTGGTATGACAACAAACCCCAGCCGAACATTGGCGAGTTACTCGACCTGGTGGCCTTGGGCAGTGTCGCCGACGTGGTGCCCCTGGACGCCAACAACCGCATTCTGGTCCATCAGGGCTTGGAGCGTATTCGCGCTGGTCGTGCGCGACCGGGGATCAAGGCGATTCTTGAAGTTGCCAAGCGCGACCACGCCCGCATTACCTCAACCGATCTCGGGTTCATTCTCGGGCCGCGCCTGAACGCTGCCGGGCGCCTGGATGATATGAGCCTGGGCATTGAATGCCTGCTGACCAGCGACTTCGCGGCGGCACGGGAAATGGCGGCGCAACTGGACGGCATGAACCAGGACCGTAAATCCATCGAGCAGGGCATGCAGCGAGAGGCGCTCGCCCAGCTCAAGGACTTGCCGGTGGAATCCATGCCTTACGGCTTGTGCCTGTTCGACCCTGAATGGCATCAAGGCGTGATCGGCATTTTGGCGTCACGCATGAAAGAACGCTATTTCCGCCCGACGATCGCCTTCGCCGATGCCGGTGATGGCCTGCTCAAGGGCTCAGGGCGCTCTGTGCAGGGTTTTCACATTCGTGATGCGCTGGCGGTCGTCGCGAGCCAGCATCCCAACCTGATCGCCAAATACGGCGGTCACGCGATGGCGGCCGGTCTGACCTTGCCCGAGGCGAATTTCCCACTGTTTGCCGAGGCTTTTGATGCTGAAGTGCGTCGGCAGCTGCGCGAAGAAGACCTGACTGGCCGACTGCTGTCCGACGGTACGTTGGCGGTGGAAGAGTTTCACCTGGAACTGGCGCGCGCATTGCGGCATGCCGGGCCGTGGGGGCAGCATTTTCCCGAGCCGCTGTTTCATGGTGTGTTTCAGTTGGTCGAGCAGCGCGTCGTTGGCGAGCGGCACCTGAAGGTGGTGCTCAAGAGCGAATGCGGGTCAGTGAAGCTTGATGGCATTGCGTTTGGTGTGGACCGTGAGGTCTGGCCTAACCCGACGGTGCGTTGGGTGGAGTTGGCCTACAAGCTGGACGTGAACGAGTTTCGTGGCAATGAAACGGTGCAGTTGATGATTGCGCATATCGAACCGCGTTAGTTATTCGGTACGCCGCAAACAAATGTGGGAGCAAGCTCGCTCCCACATTTGGTTTTGCATAAAGCCTAGCGTTACTCGGCTTTGTCCTTGGCCTGGTGCTTCACGATGATATCCACCAGCCGCTGCGCCAGCGCCGGGTAGTTTTCATCAAAGTGATGCCCGCCCGGCAGCTTCACCGCTTCGCCGACAGCGGTCTTGTCGGTGCAGCCACTCTCGTTGACTTCTTCGGCACCGTAGATGCACACCACTTTGTCAGCGGGCAGCTTGGCCATTTCCGGGCCGGTCGCGGCTTCTTTGCCGGCGTTGCCTAACCAACCTTCCACTTCGATTTCAAAGCTGCCGGTACGTGCGAATGCCAACAGGATGATCGCGTCGACACGCTGCTGCTCGTTTTCCGGCATGCGGTTGTAGATCGCCGGCAGTACATCTGCGCCGAATGAGTAGCCGGTCAGGACGAAGCGCTTGGTGCCCCACTTCTGCCGGTAGTGCTGCATCAGTTCGGTGAGGTCTTTGGCGCTCTGTTCCGGGGTCTTGTGCTGCCAGTAGTAGCGCAGGGTGTCGATGCCGACCACCGGGTAACCGATCTTGGCCATTTCACCGGCCACGTCACGGTCCAGATCACGCCAGCCGCCGTCACCGGAGAGGAACAGGGTGACGGTGTCTTTGGCTTGGCCGGCCGGTACTTCCACCACAGGAATCGCCAGGCCGCCGTTGTCCGAACCGACCAATTGCTTGCGCAATTCGTTGTTCAGCACTTGCGGGTAGTGAATGTCGTAGTCGCTGATGCTGGTTGTTGCGCGCGGGGTGTCGCGTACGAAACTGGCGCTTTCATCGTCAGGGTTGTCGTTCCAGGCCACCAGCCAGTTGCCATGGGCGGAGGTTTTCGGCAGCGGGTCCTTGCAGCCTTCCTGTACCAAGGTGAAGCCGACGGAGATGGCGTTGGCTTTGTCATCGTTCTGTGTGGCCAACCAGCGCCAGGCGAGCGCGGCGCCAGGGCCAATGCCGCTGACCAAGGTCGCCGGGCCTTTAAGCTGGGCCAGTGCGCTTTGCAGCGCTTGTTCCTGCAGCTTGCAGTCATCTTTTGGCAGGACCACTTGAACAATCTGCGCCGCGCCGCCCTGGCTCAGGGCAATCAGCTGGCTGTCGGTCAGGGTTTCATCGGCCATCACGGCCACGGCCACACGGGCTTTTGCCGAGCCGTTAGGCGTCACACGGGTCATCACCGACCCGTCGGCCTGGGGCAGTTGCTCCACGGTCGGTTGCGGGGCAGGGCGGTTCCAGTACCAAAAGCCACCCGCCGCGATCAGCGCGAGCAGCACTACAAAGGCCAATACATACCGCCAGGAGCGTCGAATCATCAGCGTTTCACCAATCCAGTCAAGCCGCCCGCAATCAGGGCGGCGGTATCGGCCAGTGCCACTAGCGGATCAAGTCCTGCGGGCACGGCCATATAACGGGGTTCCCAGTCAGGCTGGAATTTGTCTTTAAAGCGGCGCAAACCTTGGAAGTTATACAGTTGCTCGCCACGGCGGAACACCATTGAGCCCAGGCGTTGGGTCAGTGGCGCACCACGGCGTGGTTGCAAGCCCGACAATGGCACCATGCCGAGGCTAAACCGGGCGTAGCCGTGATTCTTATAATGTTGAATCAGGCCAACCATCATGAATTCCATGGTCAGCTTCGGCGCGTCCGGGTGCGCACGCATCAGGTCGAGACTGGCCAGGTCGTGGTTGTAAGTCTCGAGCAAGTTGGCGAAGGCCACTGGTCGCTCTTCGAAGCGAATGATCGCGATACGAAAGTGCTTGAGGTAGTCGTCGCTGAAACGGCCCAGTGAGAAGCCCTTTTCCCGCACGTTCTTGCCGGTCAGCCAGGCATCGGAGATGACTTTGAGTTCATCCATCGGCGCCTGGCCCGGCTCGAAGATCTCCAGGGACAGACCGTCCCGAGTGCCACGGTTCCAGGTGTAGCGCAAATCCTTCATCTCTTTGCCCTTGGCTTCCAGGTCAAAGCGTTTGAGGTCGACGCGGGCTTCTTCACCCAGCTTGATCGCGGTGAGGCCGATGTCCATGTAGTACGGCAGGTTCTCGGCGCGTACCTGGTAGAACACCGGGCGGGCGTGATGGATGTCGCACAGATCACGGAACTGCCAGATCATCTCGGCGCGCGGTTGGGTCGGGCCGATCGGATCATACAAGGCCACCAGACTGCGCCCGCGACGGGCGTACATCAGGAAGGCTTCATCGTTAGGGTGAAACAGCAGCGCCTTGTCGCCGGTCAGCGCCAAGCCTCCATCGGGTTGCGACGAGGCCATCAGGATCTTGGTGGCGCGTTCCAGTTCATCCGGGGTCGGCAGATGGATCACTGGGCGTGCGGTGCGCAGCAGCCAGGTCAACGAGACGATCACCAGCAGCACCGCCGCACCCAGCAACGAGCGCAGGCCGCGTGGGGCGTTGGCATCCAGAGTGAACTGCCACCACAGTTGATGGCTGTAGGGTACGTCTTGATAGGCAAACAGCAGCAGCCAGATCGAGGCCCCCAACACGCACACGCTGGCCACCAGGTACAGCGGCGAGAACGGCAGCTCGGTCAGGCGGCTGGCGCGGTAGAACGAACGCCGGAAGATCGCCAGCAACACGGCGGTCATGGTCATCAGGCTGGCTTCTTCCCAGTCGAAGCCTTTAAGCAGCGAGAGCAGGGCGCCGGTCAGCAGCAACACCATGGTCAGCATCCAGGCGGCGGATAAACGCCGACGCAAACCCTGGGCGAGCAACAGGCACAGTACGCCGATCAGGCTGGCACCAAAGTGCGAAGCGTCAATCAGACGATGGGGAATCAGGAAACCGATGTTTTCCAGGCGTGAGTCGATTTCCGGCGTTGCGCCGGAAAACAGCAGGACCACGCCGGACAAAAAAACCAGTACGGCCAGCACGGGTGCGGCCAGGCCGGAAGCAACCCGCAGGCTTTGCTGGGTCTGGAACAGGCGCTGGGCTTCGTTGACCAGCAGGAACACACAGGCGATCAGCAACGGCAGCACCACATAGATCATGCGATACAGCAGCAAGGCGGCGGCCAATGGTGCGGCGCCGAGCTTATCGGCGAATGCTGCGAGCAGAATTGCTTCGAATACCCCCACGCCGCCCGGCACATGGCTGAGCACACCGGCAGCCAGGGCCAGCAGGTACACCAGTAGGAAGGGGGCAAATGGCGGCGCTTCGGGCAGCAACATATAGAGGACGGTGGCGGCAGCGGCCACGTCCAGCGCGGTAATGATCAGTTGCAGGAGCGTCAGACGCCGGCCAGGCAGGCGCAGGGTGCGGCGCCCGGCTTTGACCAGCAGGTTGTCCGGGTAGGGTTGTTCTGGTAGGCGACGGCGATAAATACCGATGCACAGCGCGGCCGACAATAGCAGCACCGCTCCGGCAATACCGCCGAGCAAGCCTTGCGACAAATGCAGGTAGGTCGAGGCCGCCGGCAAGTTGCTCAGCGTGGCCAATGCGGCCAACGGTGGCAGCGCCGTACCCAGTGCGAGACTGGCGAACACGGTCATGTGGGCAATTTCTGAAGCCCCGATCCCATTGCGCGCATATAACCGGTAACGCACCGAACCGCCCGAGAGCATTGACAGGCCAATGGCGTTGCCGATGGCGAAGGCAGTGAAACCACCCAGGGCCAGTGTTTTGGCAGGTAACTTCACCCCTGCATAACGTGCGCCGGAGAATTCATAGCCTAATAGAATGATGAAACCGGCGACCGCCGCTGCAAAGGCGCCCAGCAGGGCTGGCTTTGGCACTTCCAGGATCGAGTCGTGGAGGGCGTACAGGTCCAGCTCCAGCAGCAGGTGCCGGCAGGCGACCAGGGCGATGGCGAATAGCAATAGGGTAACGGCCAGCCCGATGGGTTGACGGTATTTGCTCAACAGATCCAGCCAACGCAAACGGCTGGGTGTGATCGGTTGTGTCGCTGTGACGGTGTCTTGTGGTTCAGACGAGTTGGCGCGCATCAATCACCTCGTGGATTGTGCGCGACAGGATGGAGGTATCCAGCCAAGTTACCAATCCCTATGGACAAAATAATTACAAATATTAACGCTTATCGCCGGGGGCGGCGACTGCGGCCATTGGTCGTAGAGGGTAGCGCTTGAGCGTTGAGCATAGCGTGCCAAGACATGGACTCAACAAACCGCGCAGGGTTTCATGAAAGATGCCATGCCATTGTTTCAGAAGAACTTTTTCAGCGGATACAAAAAAGGCCACTCTTTCGAGTAGCCTTTTTTGATGTGTGGTTGCGGGAGCCGGATTTGAACCGACGACCTTCGGGTTATGAGCCCGACGAGCTACCAGACTGCTCCATCCCGCGTCTGTGGGCGGCATTCTACAGTCCAGCGACGGGGTGTCAACCGTTAATCGGCCGATGGGTCAAAAAAGTGTGAATTAGTTGCTCAGGCGACCTAAGTTCTCGTTTGGAAACGGTTTTGTAGTGAGTGCGCTTATCGAATCGTCGCACCGCCCGCGATGGGCTGTGGAGTTGCGCGTCGTGAAGCTCACGCGGTCTGATCTTTAGAAAAAACAGGCGCGCACAAAAAAGGCCACTCTTTCGAGTAGCCTTTTTTGATGTTTGGTTGCGGGAGCCGGATTTGAACCGACGACCTTCGGGTTATGAGCCCGACGAGCTACCAGACTGCTCCATCCCGCGTCTGTGTGTCGGCATTCTACAGCGGAACGCAGGTGTGTCAACCGGTGAATCGAAGAAAAGCGCTTGTGGTTCAATCGGTTAGGTTTGCAAGACGGCTCTTGAAGGGGCTCTGGCCCAGTCGGGCTGAGGGTTTCAGCTCTATCGGCAGCCTGATTTCGATTGAGAAAATAAATTCATCTTGGAGATTTCCTACCGCTGAAGCGGAAGAATAAAACTACTGGTGCTATATACAGGGGTGAGTGCGATACTGGCCGCCCGTAGGATTACACCCTCTGTTTATATGACGCAGCGCAAAATTATCCACGTCGACTGTGATTGCTTCTACGCCGCCATCGAGATGCGCGACGACCCGAGCCTGGCACAAAAGCCTCTTGCCGTTGGCGGCTCGGCGGACAGAAGAGGGGTGATCGCTACCTGCAACTATGAGGCGCGGGCCTATGGTGTGCGTTCGGCCATGTCCTCACGCCACGCCTTGAAGCTGTGCCCGGACCTGACCATCGTCAAGCCGCGCATGGATGCTTATAAGGAGGCGTCGAAGGAAATCCAGACGATTTTTCGCGATTACACCGACCTGATCGAACCGCTGTCGTTGGATGAAGCCTATCTGGATGTCTCCGATAGCCCGCATTTTGGCGGCAGTGCCACGCGTATCGCCCAAGACATTCGTCGTCGGGTCTCCAACCAGTTGCACATCACCGTGTCCGCCGGTGTGGCGCCGAACAAGTTTCTGGCCAAAATCGCCAGCGACTGGAAAAAACCCAATGGTTTGTTTGTGATCACTCCGGATCAGGTCGAAGACTTTGTGTCGCAGTTGCCGGTGAAAAAATTGCACGGTGTCGGCAAGGTCACGGCCGACAAGCTGGCGCGCCTGGGCATTGAGGATTGCCTGCAATTGCGTGAGTGGAACAAGCTGGCGCTGGTGCGTGAATTCGGCAGTTTCGGCGAGCGGCTCTGGAGCCTGGCCCGTGGGATTGATGATCGCGTGGTGCAGAACGACAGTCGCCGGCAATCCATCAGTGTGGAAAACACCTACGACGTGGACCTGCCGGATCTCTCAAGTTGTTTGGCAAAACTGCCCGAACTAATGGAAACCCTGGCTGGGCGCATGGCGCGTATCGACAGCAGCTATCGGGCGGGCAAGCCGTTTGTGAAAGTGAAGTTTCATGACTTTACCCAGACCACCTTGGAGCAGGCCGGGGCGGGGCGGGACCTGGAGAGTTATCAACAGCTGTTGACCCAGGCGTTCAATCGCGGTGGGAAGCCGGTGCGGTTGTTGGGGATTGGGGTGCGGTTGCTCGACCTCAGCAGCGGCAATGAACAGCTGCAGTTTCCCTGGTAAAAACCGAAAGCCAGATGTGGGAGCGAGCAAGCCCGCTCCCACATTTAGATCTGCGCCCGTATTGAGGGCCTAGCGCGCCCCAGGGTCCGCCACCAATCGCCCCGCATCCTTGGTCAGCGCTTGCAGAAACTCCTGCTGCAACTCGGGATCATTGCGGGTCAGTTCGATTAGGCTCTGTTCCAGCTCACTGGCTTCTTCCTCTAGTCCCAGCGCCGACAGACGCTTGACCCGGTGTACCCATTGGTTGACCTCATCGTCTTCCAGATCGTCGTAGATAAGGTCATGGGCTTCCAGCAGCTTGCCGCGCAGGGTGTTGCTGATCGCCAGGGTTGAGTCCGAATGCACGTCGTCCTGACCATCTTCCACGCTGATCTTCAAGGTCGTTATGCGGTTCAAGTCCTGCTCGGCGAACGGGCTGTCCAACAGGTTCAAGCGCAGTACGCCATTGCGGTCGGTGGTCAGCTCGTGGGTTTGCTTGCCGGCGGTGACCTGTACCGGGCGTTCGCTCCAGGGCAGGCTCGAATACTCTGTGCGCTTGTCGCGCTGGACTTCATCAATACCCGCCAGGTTCTGTTGCGCACGGCCGTGGGACTGTACGTTCATGAATGGGTTTATGCCCTCCACTCCGTAGCTCAGCCAGTCGCGGGTCATGCTGGTGGGCAGGTTGCCGAGGGCGAAGATATTCGCCACGTTGGCGCCCGCGCCCGCAACTAATGCGACCGCGCCCAGTGGCATCTCGTAGAGTTTTCGCCAGGGTTGGTAAGGGGTGTAGCGGTCGTAACGGCGGGTGACTTCGAACTCGGTGACCTCAAAGGTCTTTTGCTCGTGAATGCGAACCCGGCGTTGCGGCAGCTCCAGCACTTTGGGTTCGCCTACATCAATCTGCAGGCTGTGGTCGAGCAACTTACGCTCGATCCGCTCCTCGTGCTCACTGCGTTGCGACATTTGGTTGGCGCAGCCGCTGACCAGCAGGGCGCCGCACAAGGCGGCGCCCCCCAAGGCGGCGCCCCCCAGGGCTCTGGTGTTTCGCTTGAACATGACTTCTCTTGATCTGGTTTTCAGCGACGAATACGCGCCTGAAGGAAAGACAGCACGTCAGCCACCGGCAACGGTTGGGCTTCGGCTTCGGTCCGGCTCTTGTATTCCAGATTGCCATCGGCCAGGCCGCGGTCACTGACCACGATCCGGTGCGGGATGCCAATCAGCTCCATGTCGGCGAACTTGATGCCCGGGCTGGTTTTCTTGTCCCGGTCATCCAGCAGCACTTCAAAACCGGCAGCCGTCAGTTCGGCATACAGTTTGTCGGTGGCTTCGCGTACTTGCTCGGTTTCGTAGCGCAGCGGAACCAGCGCCACCTGGAACGGCGCCAGGGCGTCACTCCAGATAATGCCTTTCTCGTCGTTGTTCTGCTCGATGGCAGCCGCCACCACGCGGGAAACGCCAATGCCGTAGCAGCCCATGTCCAGGGTGATCGGCTTGCCGTTCTCGCCCAGCACTTCGCACTTCATCGCCTTGCTGTACTTGTTGCCCAGCTGGAAGATGTGCCCGACTTCGATGCCGCGCTTGATCTCCAGGGTGCCCTTGCCGTCCGGGCTTGGATCGCCGGCCACGACGTTACGCAGGTCGGCCACGGTCGGAACCGGCAGGTCACGTTCCCAGTTCACGCCGAAGTAGTGCTTGTCGTCGATGTTGGCGCCGATACCGAAGTCGCTCATCAGCTCGACCGAGCGGTCGATGATGATCGGCAGAGGCAGGTTCAGCGGGCCGAGCGAACCGGCACCGGCGCCAATGGCGTCGCGCAGTTCGGCATCGCTGGCCATGACCAGCGGGCTGGCCACGCCAGGTTGCTGGGCAGCCTTGATTTCGTTGAGTTCGTGGTCGCCACGGATCACCAGGGCGATCAGCTTGCCTTCTTCTTCGGCGTGCACGATCAGGGTCTTGATGGTCTTTTCAATCGGCAGATTGAATTTTTCCACCAGGGCCGCGATGGTCTTGGTTTCTGGCGTATCGACCAGGCGCAGCTCTTCGCTTGGCGCAGGGCGGGACGTTTCGCGCGGTACGGCTTCGGCTTTTTCGATGTTCGCCGCGTAGTCGGAGCCGTTGCTGAACACGATATCGTCTTCGCCGGACTCGGCCAGCACGTGGAATTCGTGGGAGCCGGCGCCGCCGATGGAGCCGTTGTCCGCTTCAACCGGGCGGAATTTCAGGCCCAGGCGCGTAAACACGTTGCAGTAGGCAGTGTGCATGCGGTCGTAGGTGGCCTGCAACGAGGCTTGGTCCGCGTGGAACGAATAGGCGTCCTTCATGATGAATTCGCGGCCGCGCATCAAACCGAAGCGTGGGCGGATTTCGTCACGGAATTTGGTCTGGATCTGATACAGGTTCAGCGGCAGCTGTTTGTAGCTGCTCAGCTCGTTGCGCATCAGGTCAGTGATCACTTCTTCATGCGTCGGGCCGGCGCAGAAATCGCGGCCATGACGGTCCTTGAAGCGCAGCAACTCAGGGCCGTACTCTTCCCAGCGCCCGGATTCCTGCCACAGCTCAGCCGGTTGGGTGCTCGGCATCAATACTTCCAGAGAGCCGGCGGCGTTCATTTCTTCGCGAACGATCGCTTCGACCTTGCGCATCACCTTCAAGCCCATGGGCAGCCAGGTGTACAGGCCGGAGGCCAGTTTGCGGATCATACCGGCGCGCAGCATCAGCTGATGGCTGATCACGACCGCATCGGAAGGCGTTTCTTTCTGTGTGGCGAGCAAATATTGACTGGTACGCATGGTAGGCCGTTGTCGGTTGCTTGGACTTGAAATGACTTGGGATTGTACGGGCGCAAACTGCTGGAGTACAGGTATCAGAATACAGAGGGGTCTGTGGGAGCGGGCTTGCTCGCGAAGGCGGTGTATCAGTCATGCATGTATCAACTGACACTGCGCCTTCGCGAGCAAGCCCGCTCCCACATTGACTGAGGTGAGTCAGTCTTCAGTGGGCGGGTTCAAACGAATTCGTCGATTTTCCTGAAACCAATGCAGCGCAATCAGGAACAGCGTCGGCACACCCAGTAAGCAGGTGATCATGAAGAAGTTGTGATACCCGAACTTCTCCACCATCACCCCCGAATACCCACCGATCAAACGCGGTAGCAACAGCATGATCGAGCTGAGCAGGGCGTATTGGGTGGCGGAGAACTTGAGGTTGGTCAGGCTCGACAGGTAAGCCACAAATGCCGATGTGGCGAGGCCCGAGCTGAAGTTGTCCAGGGAGATGGTGAAGATCAGCATCTGCAGGTCGGGGCCCATGTCGGCGAGCATCACGAACAGCAGGTTGGTGGCGGCCGAGGCGATGCCGCCGATAAACAGGATCGGCAGAATCCCGAAACGCACGATCAGCAGGCCCCCCATGCCGGCGCCGACCAGGGTCATGATCAGGCCGAAAATCTTGCTGACCCCGGCAATCTGGTCTTTGGTAAAGCCTTGGTCGATGTAGAACACGTTGGCCATCACGCCCATCACCGTGTCGGACATGCGATAGGTCGCAATCAACCCGAGCAGCAGCAACGCCTGCCAGCGGTAGCGCAGGATAAAGTCGTTGACCGGCGTCAGCACCGGCGCCAGCCCCCGGCGACCCATGGCCGACAGGCACAGTGCGGTGAGGAGGATATAGAGGATGGCGCGCAGGAACGCGCGGTCTTCCATCAACAGCTCCCACAGGCTTACGCCGTGGAACAGCACGCTGGCGAAATCGGTGTTGTACAACTGGGTGAACATCGCCGGGACCGACACCAGCAGCACGATCAGCACAAATACAGAAACAAGCTGATGCACGAAGCTGTAGCGGCCGGCCTGCAACTGGGTGCGCAGTGGCACATTGGGCTCGCGCATAAAGAAGGTGGTCAGCAGCGCCGGGATCATCAGTAAGCCGAACAGCACGTAAGTGCCGGTCCACGCCGAGTGTTTATAGTTGAAGCCGGTGGAGCCGAAGCCTTCGGCGAAAAACAGTGCGCCGGCTGTGGCCAGCAGGGCGGCGATGCGATAACCGGACATATAGCTGGCGGCCAGTGCAGCCTGGCGGCTGTCGTCGGCGATTTCCAGGCGGTAGGCATCCACCGCGATGTCTTGGGTAGCCGACGCGAAGGCGACGATTACGGCAATGGCGATCAGCCAGGACAGGTGTTTTTGCGGGTCGCAAAAGCCCATGCCGATCAACCCGAGGATCACCAGCGTCTGGGCAAGTACCAGCCAGGAGCGACGACGTCCGAGTTTACCGAGCAGTGGCAAGCGCCATTGGTCGAGCAGCGGCGACCAGACCCATTTGAAGGCGTAGGCCAAACCGATCAGGCTCGCATAACCGATGGTCTCGCGGGCCACACCGGCCTCGCGCAACCACACGGAAAGCGTCGAGAACACCAGCATGTAAGGTAAGCCAGCGGCGAAACCGAGCAACAACAACACTAACGTCGAGGGGCTGGCATAGGCGGCGAGCGCGGCGCGCCAGGTTTTACGGGGCATGGGCTGGAGTCTGCCTCAGATTTGCGGAAACAAAGCGCGCACTCTAACCGCTGTGCTCTACCGGGCGCCAGCCATGACGCTGAATATCAACGCGATTGTTCAGGATACTGACACCTTCGCTGCGTAAACGCGCACGTTGTTCGTCGCCTGAGGCACTGCCCGCTGGCAAGCTTATCCGACCACCGGCACCCAGCACCCGATGCCAAGGCAGCCGGGTGTCTTCGGGCAATTGGCTCAGCGTACGCCCTACCCAGCGGGCTGCGCGGCCAAGCCCGGCCAGCTGCGCCAATTCGCCGTAGCTCACCACGCAGCCTTCGGGCACTTGCGCCAAGGTCAGGTACAACGACGTGCGGCGCATTTCGGCCGGGCTTTGGGGGATATCGGCGGGTTGATTCACTCTGGGCATCGTCAGGGTCTTTGTAAGAAACGTCTGTAATCATGCTGTTGAGAATTGAACTCAACATAAATCCTTGAGTCAGTCCTAGCTATCTAACACGATAGCGCCCCCATTTCGCCAACCTTGAGCCCCGAATACGCTTATGTTGTCCAGAACCCTGCTGTGCCTTGCTGTTTTCAGCGCCTCCACGCCCCTGCTCGCCGACACCGTCTGGTTGAAAAACGGTGACCGCCTGACCGGCAAGATCAAAGTCTTTGACGGTGGCAAGCTGTTGATTCAGACCAGCTACGCAGGGGCAATCCCGGTGGATTGGAAACAGGTGAAAACCCTGGAAAGCGATCAGGAACTGCTGGTCAAGCAGGACGCTTACACCGGCGAGAAGGCCAAATCGTTGAAGGCGGCGGATGACGGCAAGGTGGTGCTTGCCAATGGCGAGGCACCGAAAACAGTTGAGTTGGCAAGCATCCAGCAAATCATCAAGCCCAAACCTGTGATCGAAGACTTGGTGTGGAAGGGTAACGTCGACCTGGCACTGGACTACAAGCGTGCCGACAAAGACACCAACGACTACGACATCGACTTCAAGACCACCGCCCGTCATGGTCAGTGGCGCCATACCGGCCAGGGCGAATACAACCGCGAGTTCCAGGACGACGTCACCACCACCGATAACTGGGCGTTGGAATATGATCTGGACCGCTTCATCACCGAGCATTGGTACTGGCAGGGTCGCCTGACCTACAAGCGTGACAAGGTTGAAGACTTGTCCCGCCAGCGCACCGTCGGTACCGGCCCGGGTTACCAATTCTGGGATGATGAGCTGGGTGCATTCTCCCTCGGCTCCTTGGTAAACCGCACCGATTATGAATATGAAAACGGCCGCAAGACCAACTTCTACTCGCTGGCCATGAAGTGGAACTACAACCGCTACCTCGTAGGCAAGACCGTGGAGTTTTTCACCAATGGCGAGGTGGGCAAGCCACTCTCCGGGCCGTCCGAATACTCCTTGGATGCGGAAATGGGCCTGCGTTACAAAGTCACCGAATGGGCTTCGCTTAACCTTAAGGCTGAGCGCGACATCATCAGTGGCGAATCGGAAAGCAGCTTGAGCAAGACCCGTTACACCGCAGGGTTTGGCGTGGCCTGGTAAGAGCACTCTGGCAACCTGCGCGGATATTGATTACCTTGTGTTGAGATCCATTCCCATATGCTATGGGCGGCGGAATACCCGAGGAGTCATACGTTGAGCGCGCACGTTGCCAAGAACGCCCGAGAGCTGTTGCTCAAGGAATACCGTGGGGCTCTCTCCACATTGTCTAAAGCCATGCCCGGGTTTCCCTTCGGCTCCGTCGTGCCGTATTGCCTCGACGAGCAGGGCCGCCCGCTGATCCTGATCAGCCGTATTGCCCAGCACACCCATAACCTGCAAAAAGACCCCAAGTGTTCGCTGCTGGTGGGTGAGCGCGAGGCCGACGATGTACAGGCAGTGGGACGCCTGACCTACTTGGCCGAAGCCGAGAAGCTCGAAGACGCCGCAGCCATTGAAGCGGCCGCCGAGCGTTATTACCGCTACTTCCCCGATTCAGCCAATTATCACAAGGCCCACGATTTCGACTTCTGGGTGCTCAAACCGGTGCGTCACCGTTATATAGGTGGGTTTGGTGCGATTCATTGGGTCGACCAACTGACACTGGCCAACCCGTTCGCGGGCAAGGCTGAGCGCAGCATGATCGAGCACATGAACAGCGATCACACCAAGGCCATCGCGCATTACGTCGACCTGGCCGGTTTGCCGACCACCGAGCCTGCGCAATTGGCTGGCATCGACAGCGAAGGCATGCACCTGCGCATTGGCCAATCCTTGCATTGGTTGCCTTTCGCGGAGCCTTGCAATAATCCGACACAAGTACGCGAAGCCCTGGTTTTATTGGCTCACGCCGAGGTGTGGCCGAAAAAAGAGCCTGCCAGCGCTTGAATTCACGAAACGGCGACGTCATCTAGGGTGGACTGGCAAGGCATTCTTGCGTTGAGGAACCATTTGATGCGCCCTTTTTTATTGCTCTTTCTGCTGTTCCCGGTGTTGGAGCTGTTCGTATTCGTTCAAGTCAGCAGCGCGATCGGGTTTTTTCCGGCCCTGTTACTGATCATTCTCGGCTCGATGCTCGGCGTTCTGGTGCTGCGCGTCGCCGGCCTGGCCACGGCGTTGCGTGCTCGTGAAAGCTTGAACCGCGGCGAACTGCCTGCTCAGACCATGCTTGAAGGCCTGATGATGGCGTTGGCCGGTGGCCTGTTGATCTTGCCGGGTTTCATCAGTGACGTGGTCGGCCTGGTCATGCTGCTGCCGTTTACCCGCAAGCTGCTGGCCGGCAAGATGCGCCAGCGCGCCGAAGAGGCGGCGATTCGCCAACGTGCGTTCGCCGACGACCTGCAACCGCGTGGAGGCCCGGCTCCGCGCCAGCCGCTGGGGCGTGAAGGGGATGTGCTCGAAGGCGAGTTCGAACACCGCGACGGCAAATAACCGCTCTATGGGCACGGCACCTTCGGGTGCCGTGTTGCTTTTGGTCGACAGCAGACACAAAAAAATTCCTTTGCGGCCCCTTGTAATAAGCTTATGCGCCCTTATGTAACGGTCACCGCAAGGTTTCTGGTGGCGACACCAGACAGACTTCCGCGTCTTGCTTGGCGAGGCGCGACCGGCACAGCCGGAATACAACCCGCCGGTACCGATACCGGCCGATGCAAAACACAATTAGGAGAGATCGACAATGAGCAAGCTTCGTCCTCTGCACGACCGCGTCGTAATCCGTCGCAGCGAAGAAGAAAAGAAAACCGCTGGCGGTATCGTTCTGCCAGGTTCGGCTGCTGAAAAAGCCAACCACGGTGTGATCATCGCTGCTGGCCCAGGCAAGGCTCTGGAAAACGGTGAAGTACGTGCGCTGGCTGTGAAAGTGGGTGACAAGGTTGTTTTCGGCCCTTACTCCGGCAGCAACACTGTGAAAGTCGACGGCGAAGACCTGCTGGTAATGAGCGAGAACGAAATTCTCGCCGTTCTGGAAGACTGATTCCCCGCTCATTTTCCCGTTACTACAAAGTATTTAAGGAATATCGATCATGGCTGCTAAAGAAGTTAAATTCGGCGATTCCGCCCGCAAGAAAATGCTCACCGGTGTCAACGTCCTGGCTGACGCAGTAAAAGCGACCCTGGGCCCTAAAGGCCGTAACGTGATCATCGAGAAGAGCTTCGGCGCTCCGACCATCACCAAGGACGGCGTTTCCGTAGCAAAAGAAATCGAGCTGAAAGATCGCTTCGAGAACATGGGCGCGCAGCTGGTCAAAGACGTTGCCTCCCGTGCCAACGATGACGCAGGCGACGGCACCACCACCGCTACCGTTCTGGCTCAGGCAATCGTCAACGAAGGCTACAAAGCCGTCGCTGCCGGCATGAACCCGATGGACCTCAAGCGCGGCATCGACAAGGCGACCATCGCCGTTGTGGCTGAGCTGAAAAACCTGTCCAAGCCATGCGCCGACACCAAGGCGATCGCTCAGGTAGGCACCATCTCCGCCAACTCCGACAGCTCCATCGGCGACATCATTGCCGAAGCCATGGAAAAAGTCGGTAAAGAAGGCGTGATCACCGTTGAAGAAGGCACTGGCCTGGAAAACGAACTGTCGGTTGTAGAAGGCATGCAGTTCGACCGTGGCTACCTGTCCCCGTACTTCGTCAACAAGCCAGAAACCATGGTTGCCGAGCTGGACAGCCCGCTGATCCTGCTGGTCGACAAAAAAATCTCCAACATCCGCGAAATGCTGCCAGTACTGGAAGCCGTTGCCAAAGCCGGCCGCCCACTGCTGATCGTTTCCGAAGACGTTGAAGGCGAAGCCCTGGCGACGCTGGTTGTGAACAACATGCGTGGCATCGTTAAAGTCGCAGCCGTCAAGGCGCCAGGCTTCGGTGACCGTCGCAAGGCCATGCTGCAGGACATCGCTGTGCTGACCGGCGGTACCGTTATCTCCGAAGAGATCGGTCTGAGCCTGGAAAGCGCAACCCTGGAAAACCTGGGTAGCGCCAAGCGCGTGACCATCTCCAAAGAAAACACCATCATCGTTGACGGTGCTGGCGTAGAGCAGGACATCCAGGCGCGTATCACTCAGATCCGTGCCCAGGTTGCTGAAACTTCCTCGGACTACGACCGTGAAAAACTGCAAGAGCGTCTGGCCAAGCTGTCCGGCGGCGTTGCAGTGATCAAGGTTGGCGCGGGTTCCGAAGTTGAAATGAAAGAGAAGAAAGCCCGCGTTGAAGACGCCCTGCACGCAACCCGTGCAGCCGTTGAAGAAGGCGTGGTACCTGGCGGTGGCGTTGCGCTGATCCGTGCTCTGGAAGCTTTGGTCGACCTCAAAGGCGACAACGCTGACCAGGACGTCGGTATCGCTGTACTGCGTCGTGCTGTTGAAGCTCCACTGCGCCAGATCGCTGCCAACTCCGGCGACGAGCCAAGCGTTGTAGTCAACGAAGTCAAGAACGGCAAAGGTAACTACGGTTACAACGCCGCAACTGGCGTCTACGGCGACATGATCGAAATGGGCATCCTGGACCCTACCAAGGTGACTCGTTCGGCATTGCAAGCAGCGGCCTCTATCGGCGGTCTGATCCTGACCACCGAAGCGGCGATCGCTGATGCACCGGCTGAAGGCGGCTCGGCTGGCGGCGGTATGCCAGACATGGGCGGTATGGGCGGCATGGGTGGCATGGGCGGCATGATGTAAGCCAGCCTCACCCGGCACCTGAAAAACCCCGCCTGCAGTGATGCAGGCGGGGTTTTTTTATGCGCAACTGATGGCTCTCTATATATCGCTGAGGGCTCAGCCGATTGAACGTCGGCGCAACAGCCTCTTGAAGGTCATGCCGCGCGCCAGGGTCAGTTGGGCATTCGACACCAGTGCCAGGGGTTGCGATGCAGCAGCTTCGTAGAGTGGGTGAGGGACAAGCAGGTACGCGAGTTTTTCAGCAGCGGTGGCTCTGGGCCTCCTCCGGCGCTCGGCTGGCACCCCCGAGCCCGGCGTGCTTGGGGTCCAGGCATTCGCACTTTGGTTTTTATTTGGCGCCCGTTGCGATGGCTGATTTGTGATCGTCGTAGCGGGCACGAGCGAGCCGGTAACGATGCACAACGACAGCATCAGTGTGAACACATGCTTTTTGGGGGGATGCATGAACGGGCTCTCCAACCTGGGATTCAGGCGGCAGAGACTACGGGCAGTGGCGACGTCTCGCTGTCACAGGCTGTAACACGCTGCCTACAGCGGGCGCAGTGGCAAAACCAGTGTCAGGCGCGCACCGCCCAACGGGCTACGGGCCGCCGACAATTCGCCGCGGTGCCACTGGGTCGCGCGTTTGGCCAGCGCCAGGCCAAGACCGAAGCCGCCGGGCGCATCGCCGCCCATGGCCAGCCGCACAAAGGGTTCGAAGATTTTTTCGCGGTTTTCCGCGAGGATGCCCGGCCCGTCGTCGTCGATGTGCAGCACCAGATGGTGTTGGCCCTGATAAGCGGCGCTGACGCACACGTGATCGCGGGCGTAGGTGATGGCGTTGCTCAACAGGTTGCGCACGATCAGGTGCAGCAAGGCTCGGTCGCCGATCAGTTCAAGGTGGGCAGGCTCGGTTTCCAGGCTCAGCCGACGATGGTGCCCGTCGAGCAAGGCAAACTCTTGGTGCAGCCAGTCACGTAGGTTGATCGGCTCATGCTGCAAATCGTTCGGGGCACCGGCAAGGCGCGCAAACGCCAGGCTGGCACGTACCAAGGCTTCGAGCTCTTCGACATCGATGAGCAAGCGTTCCTGTAGGCGGGTGCGGGTGATCGGGTCTTCGCTTTTGCTCAGCAGCGACAACGCAAAACGCATGCGTGCCAGGGGCGTGCGCAGTTCGTGGGATACCGCCTGGGAGACTTCGCGATGGCGTTCACCCATGGCGCTGATGTCCCGCGCATGTTGTTGCAACGTCAGCAGCAACGGCGTCCATTCCTTGCTCATGGCGGGTAACATCACGTTAGGGGTACGCGCCAGTGTGGCCAGGCAGGTATTGAGTGTGATCAGGTCGGTGTTACGACGCCGGTGTATAAGCAAACCCACCCCGAGCAGGAGCATGACCGGCAAGCCTGCGACGCAGGCGGTGATCCAGAAAACCGGAAATTTCAGCAGGTCCTTGACCTCGGCGCTCCCCCACATGGGGCCGAATCGGATTACGGTATCGTCGTCAAGCGGGAAGTAGCTGATGTCTTCGTCGCTGTTCAGCGCCGGTTGTTGATGTTCCAACATGACCATGGCTTCCGGGGGCAGCTCGACATCGTCCAGCGTGATCAGATTCACCGGGTACTGAAAGTGCGCGCGCAGGATGTCCATCCGCGCTTCCCGCTGGTCGGCGGGCAAGCCTTTGAGCTGTTCGGCCACCAGATAACCCGGTCCGGCCATCAGGCGCAAAAAACTGTCTTCGCCGACAAACACTGAGGCGTTGGTGCACAGCCACAGCAGATAAAGGGTCAAGCCGGTCCAGCCCGCGCCAGCCATCGCCACCATCCAAGGCCGCAGTTTAGATAACATGCGCAGGTTCCTGCGGGATTTCGACGAATAGGTAGCCTTGGGCCGTGATGGTCTGGATGGTCACGGGGCAATCCAGGCTCATCAGTTTTTTGCGCAAGCGCGATACGCGCATATCAATGGAGCGATTGAGCCCGTCGTATTCCAGGCCGCGCAGGCTCTGCAGGAGTTTTTCCCGCGTCAGCAAGACGCCGCAATGGCGGGCAAAAATCGCCAGCAGTTCGAACTCGGCGACCGAGAACTGCAAGGGTGTGTCATTCAGCCAGGCGAAATGGCTGTTCAGGTCCAGGCGAAATACGCCCCACTGGTAATACGCGCGAGGCGTTTGCGGGTGGCGGCGCAGCAGCGAGCGAATCCTGGCCAGCAACAGCAATGGGTCGACAGGCTTGACCACGTAATCGTCCGCCCCAACGTTGAACCCGGTGAGTTGCTCGGCGTTTTCGTCCAGTGCGGTCATCATCAGGATCAGCCCGGGGTACTCGTCGCGAATCTGGCGGCACAGGGTGAAGCCGTCGATACCCGGCAACATCACATCCAGGATCAACAGCGCAGGCTGCTCGTCGCGGATACGCTGGGCGGCACGGTCGCCCCGGTGCTCAATGGCGACGGTGAAACCTTCGGCGCGCAGAAACTCGGCAGTCAGCGCGGCCAGTGGGCGGTCATCTTCAATCAGCAGCAGGGTGTTAGACATGAAAGGGCGTCGTCGCCGGAGAATGGCGCAAGTGTTACGCCCTTGCCCTGTGGCAGGCAAGGGCTCAAGTGGGCTGTCAGCGGGCGCTGATCGCGGGAGCCTCAGCTTTCGGTGCTTTCCAGCTCAACAATTGCTGTTTGAAGTCATAGCTGGCGGCCTGGTAGTAGGTAATTGCCCGTTGGATCAGCGGATCCTCACCGCCCACCCGCAATTCCTGGCTCTCAGCCAGGGCTTGGTCGTGCCGACGCAAGGCCATGCGTGGGCTGAGGATCGCCAGGTCTTTGCCGTCAAACAAGCCTAGATGCTGGTAGTTGCCGACCACCACGCGCGGCGGCAGCGGGTTGTCTTGCAACAGGTTACGGCCAAAGAAGGTCGACTCGTAGCTCAGGTTGAGCAGGCCCAGCAATGTGGGCGCAAGGTCGATTTGGCTGGCCAGTTGTGCGGTTTCCCGGGCGTCGATCAGTTTAGGTGCATAAATAAAGAGCGGGATCTGGTAGTTGGCAATGGGCAGGTCTTCTTTGCCCGCGCTGCCAGCGGTATGGTCGGCGACGAACACAAAAATAGTGTTATCGAACCAGGGTTTCTGGCGCGCCGCGTCGAGGAACTCACCGATGGCGTGGTCGGTGTATTTCACCGCGCCGTCACGGCCGTTGCCGGATCTGATATCGATGCGCCCTTCTGGGTAGGTGTAGGGGCGATGGTTGGAGGTGGTCATCAGTTGCAGCAAGAAGGGCTGCTGCTTGGCGTAATCGGCGTCGGCCAGTTTCAGGGTTTGCCGGTAGAGGTCTTCATCGGCCATGCCCCAGGCGTTTTTGAATGAGATGTCTGTTTCCGGCACGCTGCTCTGGTCCACGACCCGATAACCGTTGCCGCTGAAAAATGCGTTCATGTTGTCGAAGTAACCGCGCCCACCATAGACAAACACGCTGTCATAACCGATAGCACTGAGGTGTTGGCCAAGGCTGGCGAAACCGCTTTCACGGCCGATGCGCTTGACGATCGAACGGCCGGGCGTGGGTGGAATCGCCAGGGTGATCGCTTCAAGGCCACGGTCCGTGCGGGTGCCGGTGGCATAGAAGTTATTGAAGTACAGGCTTTGTTTACGCAGGGCATCCAGGTTGGGCGTGAGGTTGCGCCCGTCGCCATTGCTGCCCATGTACTTGGCGCTGAAGCTCTCGATGGTCACCAGCACGATGTTGGGCGTGCGCAAGGTGCCTGGGTTGGTGATTACGCGGCGGATGTCCAGTGGGTCTGTGCCGATAAAGCGTGCGTTGGGTTCGCTGAGTTCGGCGCGTAATTGTTTGGCGACCACCTCAGTGGGCAGGCTCTTGTAGAACTGGGTGTAATCCAGCTCATTGTTACGGAAGGCGGCGAAAAACTGATAGGGGCCGTTACTGGCCAGTTCATTGTTGTAGGCGTTACCGCCTTGGGCACGTGGGCTGTCCTGGCTGATCAGTTGCAGGCTGAGGCCGGCGACTACGAACAGGCCCAAGGCACTCAGCAGCCGGCCGCGCATCGGCGGCACAGGCGCGTTTATCGCGCTGTTAAAGGGCTTGCGCAGGACCACGCTTAACACAATCGCGAGCATTGCCAACAGGCTGAGCAACTTGCCGATCGGGTAGGACTCGAGCAGGTTGTTCATCACCTCGTTGGAATACACCAGGTAATCGACGGCGATAAAGTTGAAGCGCACGCCGAATTCATCCCAGAACAGCCATTCGGCCACTGACGTGAACAGCATGGCGAACAGACTGACGGTCAGCACCGCCTGCAGGAACCAGCGGTGGCCGCGGCGGCGCCACAATGCGGGCGGGCAGAGCAGCAGGTACAGCCCAAGCGGCAAGGCGGCAAAGGCCAGGAAAGCCAGGTCGTACAGCAAGCCCACGCCAAATACCGGCAGCAGGTTGCCACCGACTTCATCCAGATGGGTAACAAGCAGCACGCTGCGCGTGAGCAGAAAAACCACCAACCAGGCACCGGTTACAAGCAGCAAAAAGCGCATAGGCGCTGTTTTGAGAAACCCCATGTCCATTTTCCTTATATCGATGGGTGTGATCTTCGGTCGGCCACTGTAGTCAGTTTGTGAAGCTATAGTGAAAAACTTGTCGGTTTGGGTGATTGGTTGAAAACATTTATCGAAGCGCGCCACAGGTCTATCCCTGAGCCTCACTTGGCCTTAAGCTGCGCGAGCCAACAAGGCTGGCACGAAAGAACGGAGACACTGCCCATGCGAATTCTATTGGTTGAAGACAACCGCGATATTCTGGCCAATCTGGCCGACTACCTGGGGCTCAAAGGCTATACAGTGGACTGTGCGCAGGACGGTTTGTCAGGCCTGCACTTGGCTGCTACAGAACATTACGACTTGATCGTACTCGACATCATGTTACCCGGCATCGATGGTTACACCCTGTGCAAACGCCTGCGTGAAGACGCCCGTCGCGACACACCGGTGATCATGCTCACCGCCCGCGACCAGTTGGATGACCGGCTGCAGGGCTTCAAGTCCGGCGCTGACGATTACCTGCTCAAACCCTTTGCCTTGTCGGAATTGGCCGCACGCATCGAAGCCGTGCTTCGCCGTGCCCAAGGGGGTGGACGCCGCGCCCTGCAAGTGGCTGACCTGCATTACGACCTCGATACCCTGGAAGTCACCCGCGAAGGGCGTTTGCTCAAGCTCAACCCAGTGGGGCTGAAGTTGCTCGCGGTGTTGATGCAGAAGAGCCCACATGTGCTGCGTCGGGAAATTCTCGAAGAAGCGCTGTGGGGTGATGACTGCCCTGATAGCGATAGCCTTCGCAGTCATGTTCACCAACTGCGCCAAGTGATCGATAAACCTTTCGCCAAGCCGCTGCTGCAAACGGTGCACGGTGTGGGTTATCGCCTGGCCGAGGGACGTGATGGAGTTTAAGCAAAGCCTTGCTCAGCGGATCATCATCGCCTTTGCCTTGATGAGTGCGTTGGTGGCTGGGGCGTTCGCCATGGGCATCGTTGCGACGGTGCACCTGGTGGAAGAAAAACTGATTTCGGCAGGTCTGGGCGGGGATTTGCAACGCCTGTTATTGATGGACAGTGTCGAGGATTGGAGCCACCGGCCGGAGCCTGACCAGCTGTTTTATTTCAGTGGCGGGCCTGGGGATTTCGAGCTGCCCAAGGATTTGCGCCATCTGGAACCGGGCTTTCATGAGGTGTTTCGCGAGTCGCTCTCGTACCACTCTATGGTCGAAGTGGTGGATGGTCGTCGGTATGTACTGCTGCAAGACCAGAGCGATTTCGAAGAACGTGAGCGCGTGTTATTTGCCGTGGTGCTGGTGGGCTTTGTGCTCAGTCTGGCGCTGGCGGTGTTCCTAGGTTGGGTATTGGCCCGTAAAGTGATGGCGCCGGTTGTGCGTCTCGCCCGCCAGGTGCGTCATCGCGACCAGTTGCTTGGCCTGGCGCCGCCACTGGCGCCGGATTATGCAGCCGATGAAGTCGGCGAGCTGGCCGTGGCCTTTGACGCCACGCTGGGCCGCTTGCGCCAGGCGCTGTCCCGCGAGCAATTGTTTACCAGCGATGTAAGCCATGAATTACGCACCCCATTGATGGTACTGGCCAGTTCTTGCGAACTGCTGCTGGAAAATCCGGCGATTGATCAGCGCGGTCGCAACCAGGTACTGCGAATCGCCCGTGCCTGTGAAGAGATGCGCGAACTGGTGCAAACCTTCCTGATGCTGGCGCGTGCCAAGCATGATGATGCGGCCATGTCACCCCAAGTCAATCTGACTCAGGTGGCCGACGATTTGCTTGGCATCTGGCGCCAGCCCATTGAGCAAAAGGGCCTGGAGCTGATCTACCTGCCGGGTAACCCCCTGGGCACCCGCTACAACACCACCTTCTTGCACGCGGTGATGGGTAACCTGCTGCGCAATGCCCTGCATTACACCGAACAGGGCTTTATCCGGTTGACCCTCGAACCCAGCGGGTTCGTGGTGGAAGACTCCGGGGTCGGTATTCCTGAAGACAAACGTGAAGCGATGTTCGAGCCTTTCGTGCGTGGCAGCGAGAAGCGCGGCGAGGGCCTGGGCTTGGGCTTGTCGTTGGTGCAACGCATCTGCGAGAGCCAAGGCTGGAGCGTCAGCCTGAGCACGATGGAACCTCACGGATGCCGCTTTCATGTCGAGTTGAGCCAGGTCAAATCCTGACTTCCCACCCTGCCGCTATCCTGCGGCAGATACCGTGCTTTTCGGCGAAGATGGCCCCATGCCATTGGTTGTTTCTGTAAAGTCTTGAAATGTATGAGATTGGACAGGACAAGTTTTTCACAACGGGTTGACCTGTTGATCACAGGTTGCTGCTTAAGGTTGTAGGCAACAGCTACTGGAGATCCGCTGATGTCTACCCCGATCAAGCTCGATTTTTCTGAAAAGTACGACGATCATCACGCGCAGAATTATTTGCTCAAGCATCAGGACAATCTGGCTCGCCGGTTGTCCCACAAACGCGACGAGCAATTGGCCCGCGGTGCGTTGGCCATGGCCGGCGAGCCGGGCCTGGTGCTGGACTTACCATGCGGGGCCGGGCGTTTCTGGCCGTTGTTGGCAGAGAAACCCAACCGTGTGATTATCGGGGCTGACAATTCCGAGTCGATGCTGAAGGTCGCGACCGTCGCTCAGCCGGCGGACGTGGTGAAACGGGTACGCCCTTTGCACACCTCTGCGTTCGATATCGATTTGCCTGATAACTCGGTCGACAGCATTTTCTGCATGCGCTTGATGCACCATATTGGTGATCCGGAGCACAGACTAGCGATTTTGCGGGAGTTTCAGCGGGTTACTCGCGATAGCGTGATTATTTCGCTGTGGGTGGATGGCAATTTCAAAGCCTGGAAACGCAAGCGCGCCGAAGTGAAACGTCGTAGTAAAGGTGAGCAGGCAGGTTACCAAAACCGGTTCGTGTTACCGGCTGCTACTGTTGAGGCAGAGTTTGAGCAAGCCGGTTTCCGTGTTCAGGAATCCCTGGACTTCATACCGCTTTACGCCATGTGGCGTGTGTATGTATTGCGTAAGAGGTAACAGGATGGCAGTTGAGTGCGTAGTAGGCAGTCATGTAGCTCCCGAAGAACGGTTTGATTTTTTTTGGCGCCAGCAGGGCGAGTGGGTTGAAGAGCCTAATCGTCGACGCGGTGGTGAAAGTGGTGTGCAACGTGTGTTGAGCCCTAACGGCCGCTTGCTCTACAGCAAACGCCAGACCGGGCATATCTACCGCAGTTTACTGCACCCGTTCGGGCGCCCGACTGTGTTGCGCGAACGCGATGCCCTCAAGGGCCTGCGCTCATTGGATGTACGGGTGCCGGAATTGGTGTTCTGCGAGGCGCGTCGCGACCCGGAACATCAATGGAAGGCGCTGTTGGTGACGGCGTCCCTTGATGGTTACGACGAGATCGAAAAGTGGTATGCCGCCGGTGGCCGTGACCAGTACGGCGAGGTCGTGCATGAGCGCTTGCTCAAGGAAGTGGCGGGCACCTTGGCGCGCATGCATAAGGGCCGCTGGCAGCATGGCTGCTTGTACATCAAGCACATCTTTGTACGGGTGACAGGTGAGGGCGACTCGGCCAACGTGGAAGTAGCGTTGCTGGATTTTGAAAAGTGCCGTCAGCGTTTGACCGCTTATCGGGCCGCGTCCCATGACATGCAGCAACTGCGGCGCCATTCGTCGTGGAGTGATACTGACTGGAAAAAACTCAGCTACTTTTATGAAACGGCGTTTGGCAGCGCCATCAAGGGTTTAACCAGATGAAGCTAGAAATAGCACGAGGTTTGTTCCTGGTCGGGGCGTTGGGTATAGCAGCCCTTGCGCTGGCTGCGTGGGAACAGCCTCGCACACAAGTGCTCAGTGCGGTGCAAGGTAGCGGGCAATGCCTGTTACCGCGCGTCGCCAAGGCGAGTGTGGCGGTCAAGCCTGATCATGACTTGTTGTTGTTCATGTTCGGGATGTCTCAGGGCATGGGGCCGCAGAGTTGAAAAGAGTCTTGAAACGAGTCAAGCGTCAGAGAAAGGGCCTTACGATGTGAGGCCCTTTTTTTGCGGCTGTTGGGGATGGTTTGAGTGCATATCCGTTACCGCAGCAAGGGATATGCCGCCAACCCCAACAACGTCAAACCAAGTGCAGATGGTTATCCCAAAACCCTGAAGGCAACTCCAGCGGCTTAGCGACCAAAGGCGCCCGATGGCAATCATAAAACCGACAACGGCCCTGACCCGAAGTCACCACAAACCCATCCGCCACCGCACCCACCCCGGCACAGTCGGGCAACGGCCCGTCCAGGCGCAGTTCAGCACTGTCCATGTCCCAGATAAAAAACCGATTCCCCCGTGGCGCAGTCAAGGCAACCAACCGCAACTCACTGTGCACCGCGACACTGGCGGTGTAATGCCCCATCGCTTGCAACTGCTCATCCGCCACCGCAAACGCCACAAACGGCTGCCCCGGCCGCTTGATCGCCAGCAACTCCGAGCGCTCCTGCGACGGCCCCATAAATTGCTGGCCCGTGAGAATAGTGCCGTCGCTGGCAATCCCCATATGACGTACGCTGTTCATCTGCTGCCCCAGCGTTTCCTTGCTGATCAGGCTGCCATCGCGATGCATCAACACCAAGCTCGGCTCCATGGCATTGAGGTTCATCTCTACCCGGCTTTCAGCCTCGGTGCGAATCCCGCCGTTGGCCACCACCAAGGTCTCACCATCAGGCATCCACGACACCTGATGCGGCCCAATACCGTGGGTGGAAATCTCCCCACTGTGCACCAGCCGCTCACCTTCGAACTTATACACACCCAATAAACCACGGCCCGGGTCAGAGGTGTCGTTCTCGGTCGCATACAGCCAGTCGCCGCTCTGGTGGATCACCGCATGCCCATAAAAATGGCGATTGGCATTCGAGGTGATGGTCTGCAGCAGCCCACCATCGCGCAGGTTGATCAGGTAACTCTCGGTGCCCGGGCGACGGGCGACGAACAGCGCAAGGGGCAATGTTGGGTGGTTGATAATGTCGTGGCAACGTTGGCCGACCTGGGTGGCAAACACCTGTTTGCCGTCCAGGCGATAGCCCACGGCATAGTGCTTGCCGTTCGCATCATCCCGTGCGGACAGCAGCAGTGGGCCGTTCGAGCCCTTCTGCTTAAACAGTGTCCAACTGTCCAACGTGAGTGCGCTGAGCAGCACGCTGCCCACCGCCAAAGCCTGTCGCCTGAGCATCATCAGTCACCGTCGTTGGCGTTAAAGCCCAGTTGAATGCCCAGCGCCTTGGCCAACTCGCCTTCGTGCAGGCGGTGGACGACGTTGAGGCTGTCGTAGAGATCGTTGAGTTGCTGGCGCCCGGCTTCGTCGGCCAACAGTTCATTAAGTGTGCGCTGGTTGCTGGCGAACAGTTTCAGCGCCGCGGCGTAGGCCGCGTCAATCTTGTCGGCCAATGGCTTTTGGTCCGCCGGCAACAAGCCACGCAGGCCTTTGTTGTCGACACCGGCCCACACGGTTTGGGCGGCAGCGAGGCTGGCTTGCAGGCTTTGCAGGGACGACTGGCTGCGCCATGCATCGGCCTGGAATGGTTGCGCGATACCCTTGGTCTGGCGGCCCATCGGCGTGCCGAGTTTTTTCTTCAGGGTGTCCAGCGCGGTCACTTGCACGCGCAGCAGATCGGCGATGGCTTCATGGGAGTCGGCGTAGCGCTGGTTCGGGAACTTGGTCATCTGCGCGAGCATGCCGTCGGTGCTGTTCCAACTGGCCAGGATCTCTTCGGCCAGGGCTTTCTGGCGCTCGGCGATGGCCACCAGCAGCGGGCAGTAACGGGTTTTCTGGGCTTCGTCGGTGACGTCGGTCTTGGCGTCGTAGAGGATGTATTCGTAGGCCGACAGGCCTTGCACCACGACGCTGGATTTGGCCAGGGCGGCGCCGTCGATCTGCGGTTGGGCGGTGACCAGTTGTTCCACTTGGCGACCCACCAGGTTTTTCTTGTCTGGCCAGAACTGCACTTGCCACGAACGGTTGCCCTCGGCCAACGGGCCGATCAGCAGCGGTTGCAGCTCGGCCCAGGCTTTTTGCGCGTGCAGGAAGTCGGCGCGGGCGGTCTCCAGGCTTTCCTTGCCCTGGCAGTAGGCGAGGGCGCTGACGGCCAATTGGCGGTCGGCGTCAACCCAGCGGCTGTAGGTGGGCAGGATCACTTGCTTGGCAATGGCTGCCGAGGTCACTGCTTGCGGGTCCTGCGGCGAGCAGGCGCCGAGGGCGAGGGCGGCCAGGCTGGTGAACAACAACTTGGGACGAAACATGTCGAGCTCCCTTCGGTAAGTGGGGCAACGCTTATAAAGAATTCAGGAACGCCAGCAACGCGGCACGCTGCTCGGCATTAAAGGACAGCACATGCTGCTGCGCCGCCTGTGCTTCACCGCCGTGCCACAGCACGGCTTCGAGCAGGTCGCGGGCGCGGCCGTCATGCAAAAACTGGGTGTGGCCACTGACGGTCTGCGTCAGGCCAATGCCCCACAGCGGCGGAGTGCGCCAATCGCGGCCACTGGCCTTGAATTCGCTGCGGTTGTCGGCAAGGCCTGCGCCCATGTCGTGCAACAGCAGGTCGCTGTAAGGGTGAATCACTTGGTTGGCCAGCTCGGGCTCGGCGGCGTTGGCGGCCGTAGTGAACGTTGGTTTATGGCAGCCCTGGCAACCGGCCTGGTAGAACAGGTTTTTTCCGGCCAGCACCTGCGGCGTGTTGACGTCACGGCGCACCGGCACGGCGAGGTTGCGCGTGTAGAACAGCACCAGGCGCAGGATGTTATCGCTGACTTCCGGCTCGCCATCGGGGCCATTGCCGTTGGGCGCCTGTTTGCAGGCGATTTGGGCGTCGGTGCAGTCATCAAAGGGTCTCAGCGACGTGGTGAGGCCCATATCACCAGAGAACGCGTGAACATTTTGTTGATTGAGGTTGGGTTGCCCGGCTTTCCAGCCGAAGCGCCCGAGTACGGTTTTCTGCTGGGCGTCATCCCAGACCCAATTGGCGCGGCCGACGAGGGCTTCTTTATCGGCAGTTTTCGCCTCGGTATTGCGCAACACGTCGGCGTCGCTGATGGCTTCGAGCAGGCCCAGGCCGATCATCGGCGGCGCGATACGCGCCGAGAAGCGTGTATCCGGGTGCATCGGGCCGTAGCCGAGCTGGGTGATTTGCAAGGCCGGCTTGCGCAGTTCGACCACGGTGCCGTCCTTGAACGTCACGTTGACCGGTGTGTAGTCGACTCGCACTTTGCCTTCCGGCACTACGCCCGGCACGGCCATGTCTTGCAGTTGCCCGCCGTAGACCGGCTCGGGCACGACGCCGAGCTGCTCGATAAGCTTGGCGAGGGCGGGTGTATCCGGGATGGAGAGGCGCACCAGCATCGACACTGCATTAGGTGCATCGGGCAGCGGCGGGTGGCCACGGCCATCCTTAATATGGCAGTTCTGGCAGCCGTTGGTATTGAACAGTGGGCCCAGCCCATCACGTGCGGTGGTGGTGGACGGCGCAATCACCCAGGGGCTGCGAAAGAAACTGTTGCCAACACTGAAGTCCAAGCGACGGGTCGGCGCCAGATTGGCCGAGGGCAAAGAAAATGCGTTCTGGTCGTGCTTGTTCACCGTCGTCGCACCGCCCGCCCGCGCTTCACCGGGCTCAGCCTTCGTGAAACGAGGGGCGTCATCGCAGGCAGCCAGGCTCAAAGCCATCAATGCTACAGACAGGCGAAATAGCGAACGGAACATCAAGTTTCCTGAAGCGATGGCCAAAATTAGGCCGCAAAGTCTAACAGGGCGGGGCCGTTTGAATAAGAGCAATTATCGTTTGGTCGAATCCGATTCATTCCCGCTAGAATGGCCGCACATTTTTCTCTGGAGGTGGCCAATGCAGGCTCTCGACGCTTTGCTCAACCGTGTTTCCGTGCCGCGCTTGCTGGAGCCGGCACCGACCCAGGAGCAGCGCGATGTGCTGTTCGCCGCCGCCATGCGTGCACCGGACCACGGCCAGTTGCGCCCATGGCGTTTCCTCACTGTAGAAGGCGTCGCGCGTGAGCAGATGGGCACGTTGTTGGCCCAAGCCGTGCGTCTGCAGGACGCCGACGCCCCGCAAGCCGCCATCGACAAGGCCCAGAACGGCCCATTGCGTGCGCCGCTGGTGGTGGTGGTGATTGCTCGCTTGCAAGAGCATTTCAAGGTGCCGAAATCCGAGCAACTGCTGGCGGCTGCCTGCGCGGCTCACGGTATTTTGCTCGCGGCTTACGCCCAGGGGATTGGCGCGGTGTGGCGCACGGGTGAATTGTCCTACTCCGCTCACGTGGCTAAAGGCCTGGGGCTGACGGCGGATGAAGAGGTGATTGGCTTCCTTTACCTGGGCACGCCGCAGAACCCGCCGCGTACTGCGCCGAAGGAAGATGTGGCTGCGTTTGTTCAGGCCTGGACTGGCCTTTAAGCCGTCCATGGTCAAAATGTGGGGGAGCGCTTGCTACCGATGGCGGTGGTTCAGTCACTCAATGTAATGACTTACACACGGCTGTCGGGAGCAAGCGCGCTCCCACATTGACCTGTTGTGTTTCTTAGACCTTGAACTGATCCATCAGCTTCATCTGCTGGCTGGCCAAGGCGTTCAGTTGGCTGCTGATGGCCGCCGATTCGGTGGCCTGGCCGGTGAGGGTTTCGGTCACGGTGCGGATCGCCGAGACATTGCGGTTAACCTCTTCGGCCACAGCGCTCTGTTGTTCGGCGGCGCTGGCGATTTGCAGGTTCATGTCGCTGATCACTGTGACCGCGTCGCTGATTTTGCCTAACGCTTGCACCGCTTGATGGATCTGCCCGGCATTGCTCTGGGCCTGGTGTTGGCTGGAATGCATGGTCGCCACCACGCCACGGGTGCCGTTCTGGATACGCTCGATCACCAGGCGAATTTCCTCCACCGAATCCTGGGTGCGTTTGGCCAGGTTGCGTACTTCGTCGGCCACCACCGCAAAGCCCCGCCCGCTTTCGCCGGCGCGCGCGGCCTCGATAGCCGCATTGAGTGCCAGCAGGTTGGTCTGCTCGGCAATGCTGCGGATCACTTCCAGCACCGAACCGATCTGCTCGCTGTTCACCGCTAGGGCCTCAACTTCGCCTACAGCCTTGCTGACTTCTTCAGCGAGGGTGGTGATGTCGCGGGTGCTTTGTTCAATGATCGCCATGCCGTCACGCGCTGATTGGTCCGCCCCGCGCGCCGCGCTGGCGGCGTTGGATGCGCTGTTGGCCACGTCGTGGGCGGTGGCGCTCATTTCATTGGAGGCGGTGGCCACCTGATCGATCTCGCGAAATTGCACCTGCATGCCTTCGCTGGTCTGGCGTGCAATGGCGGATGACTGATCCGCCGTGCCACGTGCTTCGGTGATGCTTTGCTTGATCTGCGCGATGGTCGGTTGCAGTTTGTCTAGGAATCGGTTGAACCAGTTCGCCAGCTCGCCCAATTCGTCCTTCTTGGCATAGGTCAGGCGTTGGGTGAGGTCGCCTTCGCCGCTGGCGATGTTCTTGAGCATCGCGGCCACGGTATTGATCGGGCGGGTCACGCCGGTGGCCGTCAGCCAGATCAGCAGCAAGCCGAGCAGGGCGGCGGCGGTGCCGACCAGCAAGGCCTTGAGCATGCCGGCAGCCTGGGCTTTGTCGAGTACGTCTTGCAGTTTCAAGGTATCGGCCAGCATCACGGTTTTCGGCAATTTGATCACGACGCCCCACGACTTGGCGTCGGCAATCGGCTTGACCGGGTACACGGCGCGAATCGTGTCGTCTTGCTCGCGGATTGTGCGCGTGTCGTTGGCCAGCAATTGCACAATCTCTTTGCCCTCGGCACCGAGGGTGTCGATCAGGTTCTTACCGACCCGGGCCGGTTCACCGCTATAGGCCGCAATCAGACCGGTGCTGGAGAGAATCTCCAAGTGTGCGGCGCCGTCAAACAGTTCTTTTTGTGCAGCATCGGTCACCGCCTGCAGTGTATTGAGCGCCAGGTCGATACCGACCACGCCGATAACCTTGCCGTCGACGATTAACGGTAGCGAGATAGTGGTCATCAGCACCTGCTTGCCAGCCACCTCATCGGAATACGGGTCCAGCAGACAAACGTTGCGCGTGTCCCGTGGGCAGGTGTACCAGATGTTGTACGGCGTGCCGCTGAGGTTGGGGGTGGTTTTGGTCAGGTCTTCCTCGACCATCACCGTGTTCAGGCCTTCACCACCAGCGCGGCTCCAGTAGCTGGAGAAGCGACCTTTTTCATTGGATACGCGGGCTTTGTCGTCGACAAACTCGCTGTCCTTGCCATCCAGGCCGTTGGGTTCAAACGACAGCCAGATACCCAGCACCTTGCTGTTGCGCTCGAAAGCGGTTTTGAGGCTCTGATTGAGTTCTTCACGCAGCGCGCCGGCTTCCAGCCCGCGTTTGGCTGCCGTGGTGCGCAGGCCCTTGATCTGGTCGGCCAACGCCGTGATCACCACCAGGCTTTCGCCAAAGGTTTTCTGCAGTTGTACGGCCTGTTCCCCTGCCTTGGCCTGCAGCAGGTTCTGCACACTGTTGGCGAGCATGCGCGTGCTTGAATCACTGACCAGTCGGTTGTTTTGATCCGCCTCGTAGAGGTTGACGCCGACGACCAGTGCGATCACCCCCACCAGGCAAAGGCCGGACAGCAGCACGATTTTCAAGCGGATAGAGAGGGTATCGAACATAGGTTCACTCGCGATTAGACTTGTTGAAATGCAAGCAGGGCGAGCCAAGTCCATTCGGCGCTATGTACGGAACATCGGCGTAAAGAAATGTTTCATGAGGGAAAGGCGATGAGCGGTAGGTAAAAGACTACACCCCGCGCTATACGGGCGCTGCGAGCCGTTCCGGGCGTGTCCAGATCCACAGGTTGCCCAGGCTCATCCCGGCGATCGCCAGGTACATCGGCCAGCCGTGATCGAGCATCACCAGCATCAAGACAGCGCACAGCAACATGCTGACGGTGGCGCTGACCTTGGCCCTGCGCGCGATGATCTTGCCATTGCGCCAATTGAACAGGATCGGCCCGAAGAGCCGGTGGTTTTCCAGCCAGGCGCTCAGGCGCGGCGAACTTTTAGTGGCGGCCCAGGCGGCGAGCAAGATGAATTCGGTGGTGGGTAAACCCGGTACGACAATCGCCACCAGCCCAATGCCCAGGCTGACGTAGGCCAGCAGGCCGAAGAGGATCTGCGCGATTTTTGAGGTGGATTGGGTTTTGCCGGTCATGCTGAAGCTTATCTGATGGTAGGGTTTACACATTTTCCGAACTGAAATGCTCCCACCCTGAGCCGGTGTTTACCGGAGCATTTATGCCAATTCAGGGGCGCTAGCGTACGCCTGTTCCAGCAGCACGGTGAAGCGCACAAACGCGTCGATCGCACCTTTTTCTACCGCGGCTTCTTCTTCGGCGCTGAATGCCAGGCCATCGAGGGTGCGGGTGAAGCTTTTCCAGCCTTCAGCGCGACCACCGGCCGGCTCGCCGAGGTGGCGGGCGCCGAAGGTTTCGCTCAGGCCCAGGCCCACAGCGCGTTTGATCAGAAACGCAGCGCCGAGCTTGGAACCTTCGGACACGAACAGCCAGCCCAAGGCTTCTGCCTTGCTTGGGTTTTTCACGGCGCCGGCGACCGGTGCAGGCGCTTCGGTGTCCAAGTCGCCCAGGTCCTGCTTGGCGGCTTCGGCGCGGCAGCGTTCAGCCAGATCCGGGACGATCTTGATCAGCTCGGGGTCGTTGTACAAGGCCACCAGCTCCGATTGGAACAGGTATTGCGCGACCACGAAACGGGCGAAGTTAGTTTGGGTTTCGAACGGGGCGTGAGCCTTGACCAGCGCATCGAGCTGGGTGTGAGGCTCATTAGTGATTTGGTTCAGGCGCTGGGAGCGAAGGTTTTGGCGTTCTGCGGTAGGGGAAGCGGTCATCGGAAAAGTCCTTGAGAAGAGTAGCGCCTGGTGCCCTTAAGAGAGCTGTTATCAACTAGACGAACAAGAAGACGCGGCACAGTAAAAAATCCTCACCTCGCCGCTGAAATTCCGGCGAGGTGAGCAGGCGGCATCTGGGTGAATTGCTATCAGATGTCCCAGATCAGGTTGATCGCGAAGTTACGGCCGGGCTGGGTCAGGCGGTCGAGGTTGGCTGGCGCGGTTACGCCGGCTTCGCCGACGCCGTCGTAGCTGCGCACGTCGTCCCAGTTCCAGTACTTCTTGTCGGTGAGGTTGTAGAGGCCGCCGTTGAGGGTCACATTGTTAGTGACTTTGTAGTAACCGGTCAGGTCGACGATGCCGAAGCCTGGGGTTTTGAACGGCGCACGGGTGCTGCCATCAGGTGCGTGGAAGGTCGTGCTGTCGACGCGGTTCTGTTGCTTGACCAGCGTCCAGCTGACCAACGCGCCGTATTGCGCTTGCTCGTAGCCCAGGCCGAATACGCCTTTAAGTGGGTTGACGCTGTTGAGTGGCTCGCCGTTGTCGTCGTTGCGGCCGTAGGTGTAGCCGACCGAGCCCTGTGTGTAGAGGCCTTGCGGCGCGCCGAAGGTGTCGAGGTTCAGGCGGCCTTTGGCTTCAATCCCCTTGATGGTGGCGTGCTTGATGTTATTGGCTTCGAAGGTTTGTATGTCGCCGCCGGCGACCGAGGCGTCCTCGTCGATAAAGTTACGGTACTTGTTATAGAACACCGCGATGTCGAAGGAGCCCTCGTCGAAATTGCCGCGAATCCCGGTTTCTATGCCTTTACTGGTTTCCGGCTTGAGATCTGGGTTCGGCTCGACGGTGTAGCCCAGGTTAGGGTTTTCAAAGCGACCATAGAGGGCCTTGGCCGATGGCGTGCGGAAGCCCTCAGCGTATTGACCGAACCAGGTGTATTGATCGGTCAGCGCATAGGTCAGGCCAAATTTTGGCGTCACACGGTGCCAGGTTTTATCCTTGTCGCTGACCGGGTATGCACCGGTCGGGTTCACGGTGTTGAGGAATTCCTGGGTCAGCTTGGGTTTGAGCTGGGTGTAGTCATAGCGCACAGCGGGCAGGAAGGTCCATTTGTTCCAAGTGATCTGGTCCTGTGCGAACAGCGAGTAGGTGTTGATAGTCGGGTCCGGGAAGTCGCTGGACTTTTTCACGCTGTCGCCGGCGGAGGGGCTGGGAGCACCGATAGCCGTGCAACCCGAGCCGGCGGCGAGGCAGGAGGCTGAACCTTCGCGGGAGCCGGTGACTTTCTGCTGTTTGAGTGTGGTGCCGTAGGTTACCTGGTGATCGGTTTCACCGAGGCTGAAAGCCTTGTCCAGTTGCGCGTCGAAGACCCACTGTTTTTCTTCGTAAAGTGTGTCACGGGTGCGCAATACGCGACGACCCGCCTGGTAGATTTCGGCGGTGGTCTGATCGGTCTTGGCGATCTGGTAATTGAGGCTGGTCTTGATGCGATCAGCAATCGGCGACTCGAGGGTGAAGGTGTTTTCCAGGCCGAAGCGCTCGCGGGTGATGGTGTCGTTACCCGAGCGGGCGCGGTACAGGTTCATCCCCCGACCACCGATGAACGGGCCGCCCACAGCGTTTTTCAAGTTTACGTCGCGATCATCCTTGAACTTCTCGTAGGTCAGGCCCAGACGATTGTCATCGCCATAATTCCAACCCAACTTGGCCAGTATATTGGTGGTGCGCGCATCTTCTGGGTTGGCGCCGGTCCGTGCCAGGCCGGTGGCGTTGTTGCCGTCGTAGGATTCCATTTCATGGCCGTTGCGCTGGCTCAAGTGCAGCAAGCTGTCGAAGTCCTGCACACGGCCGGCGACGGTGCCGCTGGTCAGCCAGCTGTCGTCGGCGGAGCTGTAGCCGGTTTTCAGGCGGGCGCCGAAATCCTGGCCGGGCTTGATGATGTCATCCGGGTCGAGGGTGAAGTAGCTCACTGCACCGCCGATGGCGCTGCTGCCGTACAAGGCCGAGGCCGGGCCGCGCAGGATTTCCACACGCTTGACGATTTCCGGGTCGACGTAGTTACGGCGCGTCTTGGCGTAAGGGCCGTTGAAGAAGTTGTCCGGCACTTCCACACCATCCACTTGGGTGAGGATGCGGTCACCATCGATGCCGCGAATGTTGTAGCCCGCGTTGCTGGCCCGAGTGCCCGCGCCGCCGACCGACACGTTGGGCTCGTAGCGCACCAGTTCGCGGAGGGTGTTGACGTTCTGGCGGTCCAGTTCTTCACGTTCGTGCACGGTGACGGTGCTCGGCACGCTGTTGACGGCCTGCTCGTTACGCGTGGCGCTGATGGTCACCTGTTGCAGGTTGAGCACGCTACCAGCCGCGCGTTTTTCCAGCACGATGTTGTTATTGCCCAGTTTGCGGTAGCTCAGGTTGGTCCCCACCAACAGCCGGTCCAGGGCTTTTTCCGGCGACAGCGGTCCGCGCACGCCAGGGGACGACACACCCTGGCCCAGCTCTGCCGGCAGGCCGACTTGCCAGCCGGTGACAGCGCTGAACGCATTCAGCGCGGAGACCAGCGGCTGCTGCTCGATGCTGAAGGTGTAGTTGCCGTGGCTGCGGGCGACCGGCTCGACGGCAGTGGTGGCCATGGCGGGGGCGCTGGCCATCAGGATGGCGGCGGTCAGAAGGGACAGAACGGGCGAAGAAGACCGGCGGTTGAAACGAGAGGACATCGAGAGCGCTCCGGAGGTACGAATCTTATAGTTGCGAACCGATCCAAATAGGAATTAGTTGCATTGGCTATAACGAGACGTACTGCCGGTTAACATCGAGTAAAAATAATTCTCATTTAGTTCAGGATAACCAACGCCGGATATTCGGAAAGTTTGGCCGAGGTGATGTGCGCCAGTGAGCGCACCACGTCCAGCGGCTGGTCAAGGCGGTAGTTGCCGGTGACGGCTGTGCTGGCGAGCTTGTCGTTGGTGTTGACGATCCAGCCCGGGTAATAGCGGCGCAACTCGGCCAGCACTTCGCTCATCGGGCAGTTTTCAAACACTAGCCGGCCCTGGACCCACGCCAGGTCTTTGCTCACATCCAGTTTGGCGGGTTGGCCAAAGCCTCTGGGGCCGATACGGATGCTCTCGCCAGCGCGCAGGCGCACGCGGGCATCGTCGAAGGTGTTACTCAGGTCGACATCACCGCGCTGCACCTGCACTTGGGCCTCGCCATTGAGGTAGCGCACGGCGAAGTCGGTGTCGCGCACGCTGGCACGCACTGGGCCGGCGTCGATCTCCAGCGGCAGGCCACGGTTGGGGGCTATTTCGAAAAATGCCTCGCCTTGATACAGGCGAACGATACGCTGGTGGTCCTTGATGCTGCTGGAAAACGCCGAGTTGGTGTTCAACAGCACCTTGGAGCCATCGTCCAGTTGAAGGCGTTGTCGTTCACCGACGACGGTGAGGTGGTCGGCTTGCAGGCGCACGGGCAGGCTGCTGAAGCTGAACAGGCCGATCAGCAGCACGGCAGCGGTGGCCAACGGTTTCCAATGCGGTTTGATCCGGCGCCAGACGCTCGGTTTACGCGGTGCCGCCAGGGCCACGGCGGCGCTGTGTACGGGCGCGCCACCCCACGCGGCCTGGGCTTTGTTGAAGGCCAGCAGGTGCGCCGGGTCGCTGGCCAGCCAGGCGTCGAACTCGGCTTGCTGCCCGGGTCGCGGGCACTGCAAGGCGATCAGCCAGTCGAGGGCCTGGTCCATAGCCGTGTCTTGCAACACCTCATGAGCCAGCTCATGGGGACGCAGTTTATTCGGGGCCTTCACGGTGTTCCTCGGGTCTTCGCCACGTTCTATTCATCTTTCCGGCAGCCTGAATCGATACCTCTGTCGGGTGAAGCTTAAGGCTGATCCAGACGTTCGGCCACACCTACACAGATGGCCATGATCAATTTCAGTTCCTTTTGCACGGTGCTCAAGGACACTTGCAACTGATCGGCAATCTCCTGATAGCTGCAACCGTGCAGGCGGCTGAGGATGAAAATCTGCTGTTGGCGGGCGCTCAACTGGCCGAGGCTGACACTCAGGTGTTCGAGCAACTGTTCGGCCTGGGTTGCGTCTTCGGGTGTGCTGATGGGGGCGGCGATGCTTTGCAGCACGTCCAGTGGAACATCTTCCTGCAGCGTGCGGGCTTGCATACGGCGCGAACGCAGGTGGTCCAGCGCCAGGTTACGCGCAGTCTGGTAGACAAAGGGTTCGAGGTGTTCGATCGGCCGCTCGCTGAGGGCCCGGGTGACGCGCAGGTAGGTCTCCTGCAACAGGTCCTCGGCGGTGCTGGGGTTATTCACCATCCGCTGCAAGGTGCGTAGCAGAATCACCCGTTGGGTGAGAAAGACGTGGTTGAAGCGAGATTGGCTCACAGTGCTACCAGATCGATTTGCAGTTAATGATAATGCTTATCATCAACTCAAATGGCAAGTGGCTATTGCTGTGAGCCAATCATTCGCTTACTCGGCGTTACACAGCGCCAGGCAGTTATCCAGCATACGGTTGGAGAAGCCCCACTCGTTGTCGTACCAGGCCAGTACTTTCAGCAATTTGCCGCTGACTTTGGTGTGATTAGCATCGAAAATCGACGACAACGGGTTATGGTTGAAGTCACTGGAAACCAACGGCAGGGTGTTGTAGCCAAGGATTTTCGAGTGCTGGCTGGCTTCCTTGAGCAGTGCGTTGACTTGCTCGGCCGTGGCTTCTTTTTTCAGCTCTACGGTGAGGTCGACCAGCGACACGTTGATCACCGGTACACGCACCGCCATGCCGGTCAGCTTACCCGCCAGTTCCGGCAGCACCAGGCCGACCGCTTCTGCGGCGCCGGTCTTGCTCGGGATCATGTTCTGGGTAGCCGAGCGCGCGCGGTACGGGTCGGTGTGGTAGACGTCGGTCAGGTTCTGGTCGTTGGTGTAGGCGTGAATGGTGGTCATCAAGCCGTTTTCAATGCCCAACTCGCGGTGCAGCACTTGGGCGACCGGTGCCAGGCAATTGGTGGTGCACGAAGCGTTGGAGATGATTTGGTGCGATTGACGCAAAATGTCATGGTTCACACCGTAAACCACGGTGGCATCGGCGCCTTTGGCCGGGGCCGAGATGATCACCTTGCGTGCGCCAGCGGTAATATGGGCGGCAGCCTTGTCACGGTCGGTGAACAGACCGGTGCATTCAAACACCACGTCGATCTTGTGCGCAGCCCACGGCAGGTCGGCCGGGTTGCGAATGGCACTCACGGCGATCCGGTCACCATTGACGGTCAGGCTTTCCTGGTCATGGGCAACCTCTGCTTCGAAAGTACCGTGTACGGTGTCGTATTTGAGCAGGTGGGCATTGATCGAACTGTCGCCCAGATCATTGATGGCGACGATCTGCAAATCCTGGCGGTAGCCTTGGGTATACAGTGCCCGCAGGACATTACGGCCGATACGGCCAAAACCATTGATTGCGATACGAAGAGTCATTGGAAAGTGCCTGTCGTCGATTTGTTGTAAGAATTACAAGATTATTCGCATAAAAATAGAAAACAAGCCTTTTTAGTGGCAATATTTTGTTCAATCTACAACGAGTGACCTGAATCAACTGGTCCGATGATTCAAACGACACCCATGCCATCCCATGAGCTACGGGCGTTTGATCAGCATAGGAACGAAGGTCGCCACATCCGTTAGCCTGGAGTTCTACACATGCATCCCCGCGTTATTGAGGTCACCGAACGGCTTATCGCCCGCAGTCGTGCAACCCGCGAGGCTTACCTTGCACTCATTCGCGGCGCAGCCAGCGACGGCCCGATGCGCGGTAAGCTGCAATGCGCCAACTTCGCCCACGGCGTAGCCGGTTGCGGCACTGAAGATAAAAATAGCCTGCGAATGATGAATGCCGCCAACGTGGCAATTGTTTCGTCATATAACGACATGCTCTCGGCGCACCAACCGTACGAACATTTCCCTGAACAGATTAAAAAAGCCCTGCGCGAAGTCGGCTCGGTCGGCCAGTTCGCCGGCGGCACGCCCGCCATGTGCGACGGCGTGACCCAAGGCGAGCCCGGCATGGAGCTGAGCCTGCTCAGCCGTGAAGTCATCGCCATGTCCACGGCGGTAGCACTGTCCCACAACATGTTCGATGGGGCGCTGATGCTGGGCATCTGCGACAAGATCGTGCCGGGCCTGATGATGGGCGCGTTGCGCTACGGTCACCTGCCGATGATCTTCGTACCCGGCGGCCCAATGCCGTCGGGCATTTCCAACAAGCAGAAGGCTGATGTGCGTCAGCGTTACGCTGAAGGCAAGGCTACTCGCGAGGAGCTGCTGGAGTCGGAGATGAAGTCCTACCACAGTCCCGGCACCTGCACCTTTTACGGCACCGCCAACACCAACCAGTTGTTGATGGAAGTGATGGGCCTGCACTTGCCGGGCGCCTCGTTCGTCAACCCGTACACGCCGTTGCGTGATGCGCTGACCCGCGAAGCTGCGCATCAGGTCACGCGCCTGACCAAGGCCAACGGCAATTTCATGCCGATCGGCGAGGTCGTCGACGAGAAATCCATCGTCAACTCCATCGTCGCCCTCAATGCTACCGGCGGTTCCACCAACCACACGCTGCACATGCCGGCGATCGCCATGTCGGCAGGCATCATTCTCACCTGGCAGGACATGGCCGATCTCTCCGAGGTGGTGCCGACCCTGTCCCACGTGTATCCAAACGGCAAGGCTGACATCAATCACTTTCAGGCAGCGGGCGGCATGTCGTTCCTGATCCGCGAACTGCTCGAAGCCGGCCTGCTCCACGAAGACGTCAACACTGTGGCAGGTAAGGGCCTTAGCCGTTACACCCAGGAGCCGTTCCTGGTCGACGGCGAGCTGATCTGGCGCGACGGCCCGATCGAAAGCCTCGATGAAACCATCCTGCGCCCCGTGGCCCGTGCGTTCTCGGCGGAAGGCGGCTTGCGCGTAATGGAAGGCAACCTCGGCCGTGGCGTGATGAAAGTTTCCGCCGTGGCACCGGAGCACCAGATCGTCGAAGCCCCGGCGGTGGTATTCCAGGATCAGCAGGATCTGGCCGATGCGTTCAAGGCCGGCCAGTTGGAGAAAGATTTTGTCGCAGTCATGCGCTTCCAGGGCCCGCGCTCTAACGGAATGCCGGAACTGCACAAGATGACGCCGTTCCTGGGTGTGTTGCAGGACCGTGGCTTCAAAGTAGCGTTGGTGACAGACGGGCGCATGTCCGGCGCGTCGGGTAAGATCCCCGCCGCGATTCATGTCAACCCCGAAGCCCAGAGCGGCGGGCCGCTGGCACGGGTCAAAGATGGCGATATCATTCGCGTGGATGGCGTGAAAGGCACCTTGGAGCTTAAGGTGGACGCCGAAGAATTTGCAGCGCGCACGCCTGCCACGGGCCTGTTGGGCAATAACGTGGGGGCTGGTCGCGAGCTGTTTGCATTTATGCGCTTGGCCGCAAGCTCCGCAGAGCAAGGCGCCAGCGCCTTTACCTCTGCCTTGGAGACGCTTAAGTGAAGCTTGCGCTGGTCGGTGATATTGGGGGTACCAACGCCCGTTTTGCGTTGTGGCGAGATCAGGAACTGCATTCGATCCGCGTGCATGCCACTGCAGATCACCAGGGCCCTGAGGAGGCCATCAAGGTTTACCTCAAGGAAGAAGGCCTGGAAATGGGGGACATCGGCGCGGTGTGCCTGTCGGTTGCCGGGCCGGTGGGGGGCGATGAATTTAAATTCACCAACAATCACTGGCGCCTGAGCAAAGCAGCATTTTGCAAAGCCTTGCAGGTCGATGAGCTGCTGCTGGTCAATGACTTCACGGCCATGGCCTTGGGCATGACCCGCCTCAAACCCGACGAATTCCGCGTGGTCTGCGAAGGCACGCCGGAACCGTTGCGCCCAGCCGTGGTGATCGGCCCGGGCACCGGCTTAGGCGTCGGCACCTTGCTGGATTTTGGGGGCGGCCGCTTCGCAGCGCTGCCGGGTGAGGGCGGGCATGTCGACCTGCCGCTGAGCAGCCCGCGTGAAACCCAACTGTGGCAGCACATCTACACTGAGATCGGCCACGTCAGCGCCGAAACAGCGTTGAGCGGTGGTGGCTTGCCGCGTGTGTACCGTGCGATCTGTGCGGTCGACGGACATACACCGGTGCTGGACACGCCCGAAACCATTACGGCGGCAGGCCTGGCCGGCGACCCGGTGGCAATGGAAGTGTTGAACCAGTTCAGCATCTGGCTGGGCCGGGTAGCCGGTAACAACGTGCTGACCACCGGTGGTCGCGGTGGTGTGTATATCGTGGGTGGGGTGATTCCACGGTTTGCCGACTTCTTTATCAACAGCGGTTTCGCCAAGAGTTTCAGTGACAAAGGCTGCATGAGCGACTACTTCAAAGGCATTCCGGTGTGGTTGGTGACCGCGCCGTATTCCGGGTTGACCGGGGCTGGCGTTGCACTGGAGCAGGCTTTTGCATAGACCGCTAACGGACCCTTGAGAGCAACACATGACTTAAGCTTGGCCATAACAACAAGGAGGACCCCCGTGAGCGTAATCAGTAAATCGATTCTCCTCGTCGACGACGACCAGGAAATCCGCGAATTGCTGCAAACCTACCTCAGTCGCGCCGGCTTCCAAGTGCGTGGCGTGCCGGATGGCGCGGGGTTCCGCCAGGCGATGAACGAGGCGCCATGCGACCTGGTCATCCTCGATGTGATGTTGCCCGACGAAGACGGTTTCAGCCTCTGCCGCTGGATCCGCCAGCACCCGCGCCAGGCGCAGGTGCCGATCATCATGCTCACCGCCAGCTCCGACGAAACCGACCGCGTGATCGGCCTGGAACTGGGCGCCGACGATTACATCGGCAAGCCGTTCAGCCCGCGCGAGCTGCAAGCGCGAATCAAAGCCCTGTTGCGCCGTGCCCAGTTTGGCCAGGAGCGCAGCAGCGGCGGCGACGTGTGGGTGTTCGATGAGTGGCGCCTGGACATGATCAGCCATCGTTTGTTTCACGTTGATGGCGAAGAGGTGATTCTCTCCGGTGCCGACTTTGCCCTGCTCAAACTGTTCCTCGATCACCCGCAACAAATTCTCGACCGCGACACTATCGGCAATGCCACCCGTGGCCGCGACCTGATGCCGCTGGACCGGATCGTCGACATGGCCGTCAGCCGCCTGCGCCAACGCCTGCGCGACACCGAAAAACCTCCACGACTGATCCGCACCGTACGCGGCAGTGGTTATCAACTGGCAGCCAGCGTGGTTGCCGGCAATGCCCACTGAGCCTGTGACCGAACGCCGCCGCCGTTTTCCGGTGCCGCGCTCGCTGCTGGGGCGGATGCTGCTGCTGACCTTGCTCGCGGTGCTGTTCGCCCAGGCGCTGTCCAGCGTGATTTGGGTTTCTCAATTGCGCGCCACCCAGCTCGAAGGCTTGGTCACCAGCGCCCGCAGCCTGGCGCACTCGATGACGGCCAGCGTGAGTTATTTTCGTTCGCTGCCAGTGGCCTATCGCCCGTTAGTGCTGGATCAATTACGCAGCATGGGCGGCACGCGTTTTGTGGTGACCCTCAATGACCGTCCTTTGGATATGCAGATATTGCCCCAGACCCCGCGCAAGCAGGCGGTGCTGCAAGCGGTAGACGAAGTGCTGCGCCAGACCCTGGGCGGCGATGTGCATATCTCGGTGGAGTTCGTCAGTGCCGAGGACCTGCGTATTTTCAACGCCGGTTTGAAGCTCGATGAGCTGCCGCGCTCCTGGGCGCATTACGCGCTGACCCTGGAGCCGGTCAACCCGCCGGTGCTGGTCACGCAGATCCAACTGGCGCCGGGCGAATGGCTGTACATCGCCTCACTGTTGCCTGAGCCCTACACCAGCCTTGAAGAGCAGGGCCTGCCGTCGCAGCAGGTGTGGTTTATTGTGCTGACCAGTGGCTTCCTGCTGCTGTTTATCGGCCTGCTGGTGCACTGGCAAAGCCGGCCGCTCAAGCGCCTGGCGCGGGCGGCGCGGGACATGTCGTTGGGCGCTGACGTTGAGCCGGTGGCCGAAGGTGGCGGCAGTGAAGTGGTGGAAGTGGGTCGAGCGTTCAATGCCATGCGCGAACGCATCAGCCGTTACTTGACCGAGCGCAGCCAGTTGTTCAGCGCGATTTCCCACGATTTGCGCACGCCGATCACCCGTCTGCGCCTGCGCGTGGAACTGCTCGAAGATGAGAACCTGCAAGTCAAATTTGGCCGCGACCTGGACGAGCTGGAGTTACTGGTGAAGGGCGCGCTGCAATGCGTGAAAGACACCGACATCCACGAAAACATTGGGCCGGTCGACCTCAATCACGTGCTCGATTGCCTGGTGGAGCCATACTTGGCGCCCAACGGCAATGGTCGCATCACCCAGGACGGCCGCGCCCTGGCCCCGTATGCGGGCAAACCGCTGGCGCTTAAACGTTGCATCGGCAACCTGATCGACAACGCGTTGAAGTACGGGCAGAACGCGCATTTGCATATTGAAGACGATGGCGCGCAATTCATCCTGCACGTCGATGATGAAGGTCCAGGCGTGCCGGAACAGCGGTTGGAGCAAGTCTTCGAGCCGCATTTTCGATTGGCTGGCCAGCAGCAGGGCTACGGTTTGGGGCTGGGCATCGCGCGCAACATTGCCCATAGCCATGGTGGTGAAGTGAGTTTGCAGAACCTGCGTGAGGGTGGTTTGCGAGTGACGCTGCAGTTGCCCCGGACCCTGGACTAAAGAACACCGAGGATCAAATGTGGCAGCAGGCAAGTCAGCTCCCACAATGAAGTTGCGCTGAGTCAGATTCGTTGGCGCAGTCTGGCCAGATCCCGCAGCGGCGGCGCCCCAAACAAGCGGCTGTATTCCCGGCTGAACTGCGACGGGCTTTCATACCCCACCCGGTAGCCCGCCGCCGAGGCTTCCAGCCCTTCGGCAATCATCAATCGCCGCGCCTCCTGCAAGCGCAACTGCTTCTGGTATTGCAACGGGCTCATGGCGGTAATCGCTTTGAAGCGGTGGTGCAACGTCGAGACGCTGAGGTTCACCTCCTTGGCCAGGTCATCAATGCGCAGCGGCTGTTCATAGTTGCCGTTCAGCCACGTGATCGCCTGGCTCACGCGATGGCTCTGACTGTTGGCCACGGCAATTTCATACAGTCGATAACCCTGCGGCCCACGCAGTAAACGGTAAAGAATCTCACGGTTGATCAACGGCGCGAGCATCGCGATGTCTTTTGGCGTATCCAGCAGGCGCGCCAGGCGCAGCACCGCATCGAGCAGTTGGGTGTCGATGCGGTCGACGTACATGCCGCGTGATGTCGGACGCGAGGGCACGCCCATCGGGCCGGCCTCGGCGATCAGCGCCGTCAACTGCGCTGGGTCGATGTTGATGCGCACCGACAGGTTCGGGTCTTTGGGAGTGGCATCGATGATCCGCCCGGCCACCGGCATGGCGACCGAGAACACCAGATAGTTGAGCGGGTCGTAGGCAAAGATCTCGTCGGCCAGGCGCACCTCCTTGCTGCCGCTGGCGAGGATGCACAGCGCGGGCTCCACCAGCACCGGCATGAAGTCGCGCGGTGTGTTGTGGCGATTCAGGAACAGCGAGGTGATTGCCGTGCCGTACGAGCCATCTTCCCACGTATGTCGGTGCACAATGCTCGCCAGTTCGGCGCGCTGTTTTTCCATCTCGGCATCGAGGGGCATGGGCTCAAGTTCCGGCGACGACATGGTGCGTCCTCTACAAGCTTCTTTAATGGGCCAAGCTTAGCGGCGGCTTTGAACAGGTGTTACGTCGATTCTGCACAATCCTTGCCTGATCCTGCGATAAGTCGTGAATCAGGCAAGTACGGAGCTTGTCATCTCCCTGAAACACTGAGCATGGGCCTGGAATAAACCCTGGGGCTCAAACGTCTTATCCACACTTCTCGCAGGATTGTGCAATAAGCCTGCAGGAATTGACTAACCGCGGCCATACCCGTGCCGTTATCGTTGATCCTGTGGTAACACGCCTTCACAGTGCTTGCCGAGCATCACTTCTCAACGGGAGAGTCGAACATGTCCACCCCCATTCCCGCGAGCCATATGGCCTTTATCCGTGCCCGTACCGGGTGCAGCACCGAACTCGGTGCACGCTTGAGCAGTTTGATTGAATCGGGCCGTCAGGCTCAGGGTTGCCTGCAATTCTCGTTGCAGCACTCCCAGGTCGACCCTGATGTATGGCTGGTATCGGGCTTCTGGAGCAGTGAGCAGGCGATGAGCGCCTACTTCAGTTCGCCAGCCCTGATGATCTTTACCGAGCTGTTAAACGACGGGGTGGTCCGCAGCATGGACTTCCAGACCTTCACTGATGCATCTGCAGCGCATGCCTTCGGCGAGTACCTGCAACTGGCCGGTTAGTGCTTTAGAATGGCCGACTTTCCCATTGGCCAGGACTTGCAACATGGCACGTAAAGAGTTTGCCCACCACGAAGCCGTTTCCGCCTTGGTGCGTGAAGAAGAGGGTGGCTACAGCGCTGCCATTGCCGTCAAGGCACTGGATGGCATGGGCGCCCCTAAGTTTCACAAGATCCTGGATGGACACACGTTCAAGACCGCTGACGACGCCGACGATGCGGCTGCCGTGCAATTGGAGCGGCTGGTCGATGTGGACGAAGAAGGGCAGCTGACTTGGGCAACTGCCGCTAACTAGACAACACCGATAGCCAAATGTGGGAGGGAGCTTGCCCCTCCCACATTTTTTTGCATGCCAATCAGCGCTGAGTGGCGCCTGGGCGATACATCTTGAACAGCGACTCCGGCCCCAACTGGAAGTAATCCGCTGGCCCACCACCGCGTAAGATCGGCTCGGCGGCGGCGGTGTCGTAGACCCCATCCTTGAGCAGCCACTTGGCAATGTGCACCGCGACCACCTCGCCCAACACCAGCCAGCTCGGCACCCATTCCTTGTCGGCCCTCTGCAACTGAATGATCTGCGTCACCTTGCACTCGAACGACACCGGGCTCTCGCCCACGCGCGGCGCGCCGACGATTTTCGAGGCCACTGGCGTCAGGCCGGCCAGCTCAAACTCGTTGACCTCTGGCGATACCGCCGCGCAACTCTGGTTCATCTGCTCGGCCAACGGGCGAGTGGCCAGGTTCCACACAAACTCACCGGTCTGTTCGATGTTGTTCAGGCTGTCTTTGCGCCCGACACTGGAAAACCCAATGATCGGCGGAATGTAGTTGAACGCATTGAAGAAGCTGTAGGGCGCCAGGTTCAGGCGGCCTTGGCTGTCGTGGGAAGAAATCCAGCCAATCGGCCGTGGGCCGACGATGGCATTGAACGGGTCATGGGGCAGGCCGTGGCCGTTGCCAGGTTCGTAGAAATGGATATCGTCAGGCATGGGCCGGGGTTCCTGCTACAGGGTTCTGTGAGGTAGCCATAGTGCAATCCATCACCGCGAATTTCCATTGGCTATATGGAATTTTCATCGATTGCCCACCTATTTTTCACAGCCCTGCGTTCAGTCTGCGCGCCAGGTCGACACCCCCTATAAGTCGGCCCAATGAACGACTGAGCTTCGGAGCCTTCTGCACCATGAACAAACTTCCTCAGATCACCCTTGCGTTCTGGGTTATGAAAATCTGCGCAACGACCTTGGGCGAAACCGCCGGGGATTTGCTGTCGATGACCTTGAATGTCGGTTATGCCATCAGCTCGATGATTCTGATCAGCGTGTTTCTCGTTACCCTGGTGACCCAACTCTGGTCGAAAACCTACAACCCGGTGCTGTACTGGATCGTGATCCTGTCCACCAGCACGGCCGGCACCACCATGTCGGACTTCATGGACCGCACGCTGGGTCTCGGTTACGCCGCGGGGTCGATGATCCTGATCGTGATCCTGATGATCATCTTTGCGCTGTGGCGCCTGAGCGGCGACTCGCTGAACGTGAACAAGGTCCAGACGTTCCGAGGAGAGCTGTTTTATTGGATGGCAATTCTGTTCTCCAACACCTTGGGCACGGCATTGGGCGACTTCCTGGCGGACGACTCGGGGCTGGGTTTTGCGGGCGGCGCGTTGCTGATCGGCTCGGCCATAGCCGTGGTGGTTGCACTTAAATACTTCACCCAGATTTCGTCGGTGCTGTTGTTTTGGGTGGCGTTTGTGCTGACCCGGCCGTTCGGTGCGACCTTGGGCGACTTCCTCACCAAACCCCATGAAAAGGGCGGGCTGGATTTCGGCACCATCGGTTCATCGGCGATGTTGGCGGCGGTGCTGGTGGTGATGATCGCCGGAGCGTCGTATGCCCAGCGTCGGTATGGGCGTCAGCAGTCCATAGAGCTGACCTGATGCTTTTTTGGAAACGCTAAAGAGCAAAATGTGCGGGCTTGCTCGCGAATGCGGTGGATCAGTCAGAGCAACATCGACCGACACTCCGCATTCGCGAGCAAGCCCGCACACACGTTTAGTTCGTGGTAATCCGCGAATGCTTGCGCGTGTCCTTCATGGTCAGGTAAACCAGCAGCGACACAGCAATACACGCCGTCACATACCAGTAGTAACCCGTTTCCATCCCAATGCTCTTGAACCACAGCGCAATGTATTCAGCGGTGCCACCGAAGATCGACACGGTGAGTGCATACGGCAGGCCCACGCCCAGCGCGCGAATTTCCGTAGGGAACAGCTCAGCTTTTACCACCGCGTTGATCGAGGTATAGCCGCTGACGATGATCAGCGCCGCCATGATCAGGAAGAACGCGCCCCACCAGCTTTGGATGGTGTGCAGGGCGGTGAGGATCGGCACGGTGAACAATGTGCCGAGGATGCCGAAGGCGATCAGAATCGGCCGCCGGCCGACTTTGTCGGACAGCCCGCCAACCAGGGGTTGCAGGCACATGAACAGAAACAGCGTCGCGGCCGAAATGGTGGTGGAGTCGGAAATGCTCATGCCGACGGTGTTCACCAGGTATTTCTGCATGTAGGTGGTGTAGGTGTAGAACGCCAGGGTGCCGCCCATGGTCAGGCCGACGACGGTCAGCACTTCTTTGGGGTGACGCATCAAGGTGCGCATGGCGCTTTCCTTGGCTTTTTCCTTTTTGGTGAACGACTCGGTCTCTTCCATGCCGCGACGCAGGAACAGCGCGACCACTGCGCACAGGGCGCCGATGGCGAACGGGATGCGCCAGCCCCAGGCATACAACTGCTCGGTGGTCAGGGTTTGTTGCAGCACGATCAGTACGGCCAGGGCGATGAGTTGGCCGGAGATGAGGGTCACGTACTGGAAGCTGGAGAAGAAACCGCGACGTTCCTTGGTCGCCATTTCACTCAAGTAGGTGGCCGAGGTGCCGTACTCGCCGCCGACCGACAGGCCTTGCAGCAAGCGTGCGAACACCAGCAGGATCGGTGCGCCGATACCGATGGTGTCGTAACCCGGCGTCAAGGCGATCAGCAGCGAGCCGAAGCACATCAGCAATACCGAGGCCATCAGCGCGGCCTTGCGGCCCTTGTAGTCAGCATACAGGCCCATCAGCCAGCCACCGATTGGGCGCATGATGAAGCCCACGGCGAAGATGGCGGCGGTGTTCATCAACTGGGCGGTGGAGGAACCGGCAGGGAAGAACGCTTTGGCGAAGTACAGCGAGAAGGCGGCGTAGACGTACCAGTCATACCACTCGACCATGTTGCCGACGGAGCCGCTGAAGATCGATTTGATCCGGCTGGATGTCGTGCGTTCTTTTGCCGGCACAGCCGCCGACCCCAGAGGCAAGGTGTTGGAGTTATCCATTGAAGGATCCTTCATCTAATTGTTTTTGTGGAGCGGCGCGAACGCTGCCTGGTTCGGCTATAGCAGGAGCTGTGCCAAGTAGATGAAGGCCCGGTTTAGAAGGGTTTCAGAATGGTTTTGAGCGGAAAATTGCTGATGGTTTGAAGGTGGTGAGCGGAAATCCGCTTATGGCTGCTGACCCCTTTGCGGGCGTGCTCGCGAAGGCGTCCTGCCAGGCAATACAAGATTCAGATTACAAAAACGTATCCCGCACCAACCCATGCCGTTGCATCTTTTCATTGAGCGTGCGCCGCGGCAGTTGCAACTCTGCCAACACCGCCTTGATATCACCCTTATGCCGAATCAACGCCGCTTTCAGGCAATGCGCTTCAAAGGCCTCCTGCTGCGCCGCCAGCGATTGCCCCGCCTCGATACCTTCCGGCTCCGGTTCACCCAGGCCCAGCACCTGGCGTTCGGCAACGTTAGCCAGCTCACGCACGTTGCCTGGCCAATCATGGCTGAGCAGCCGCCCCAGTTGCGCGCCGCTCAAGGGTTCGGCGCTACGGCCCAGCCGCTCGGCGGCGCTGTGTGCAAAGTGCTCGAACAGCAGCGGAATATCTTCGCGGCGCTCGCGCAACGGCGGCAGGCGCAGTTGCGCGACGTTCAGGCGATAAGCCAAATCTTCGCGAAACCGTCCGGCGCGGGCCTCTTCAAGCAGGTCCGGCTTGGTGGCAGCGATGATGCGCAGATCCACGTGGATACTTTGGTTTGAACCCAGCCGCTCCAGCTTCTGCTCCTGCAACACACGCAGCAGTTTCACTTGTTGCGCCAAGGGCATGCTTTCGATTTCATCCAGGAACAGCGTGCCGCCGTGGGCGTATTCCAGTTTGCCGATGCGCTTGCCTTGGGCGCCCGTGAACGCGCCACTTTCGTGGCCGAACAATTCGGCTTCAAACAGTTGCTCGGGGATGGCAGCGCAGTTTAGCGCCACAAACGGTTTTTTCGCGCGCGGGCCGAAATCATGCAGGCAGCGCGCGACCAACTCCTTGCCACTGCCTGTTTCGCCACGGATCAAGACGTTGACCGGCAAACTCGCCAGGTCGAGCACCTGGCGCCGCAGGTTCTGCAAGCCTCGGGACACGCCCAGCAGGCTGGATTCCAGCTGCGCCCGATGATCGGCCTGTTGATGCAGGCGACGGTTCTCCAAAATCAGCCCGCGTTTGTCCAAGGCGCGACGCAGGCCGTTGAGCAAGGCGTCAGGGCTGAAGGGTTTTTCCAGAAAGTCGTAGGCCCCGTCGCGCATGGCCTCCACCGCCATCGGCACGTCGCCGTGGCCGGTGAGCAGGATCACTGGCAAGTCGGCGTCGCGGCGTTGTACTTCGGCCAGCAGCTCCAGGCCGCTGAGGCCGGGCATGCGCACGTCGCTCAAGATCACCCCGGGAAAGTCCTTGGGCAGGTTCGCCAGGCACTCCTCGGCGCGACTGAACAATTGCACGTCAAACCCCGACAGGCTCAACCATTGTTCGACGGCCGTACGGATGCTGGCTTCGTCATCGACCACAATCACTGCGTTCAACATAGGTCGTGCGTCTCCAGCGCAATCGGCAAGGTCAGGGTAAATACCGCGCCATCGCCACGATTACCGGCGAGCAGGCGCCCGCCCAGTTCGTGCACGATAGCGTAGGACACCGCCAGCCCAAGGCCGAGGCCGTCGCCCACGGGCTTGGTGGTAAAAAACGGGTCGAACACGCTGTTCAAGTGTTCCTCGGCAATCCCGCCGCCGCTGTCGCTGACGGTCAACTGCCACAGCTGTTGATCGGCGTGCAGGCGGATTTCCAGGCGTTTGCGCGGCTTGTCAGCCATCGCGTCGAGGGCGTTGCGCAGCAGGTTGATCAGCACCTGTTCCAGGCGGATGGCGTCGCCTCGCACCCAGGCCGGACGTGTCAGGTCCAGCACCACGCCGATGGCTTCGTCGCGCAGGCGCGCGTCGAGTAAGTGCAGGGATTGATCGACCACGGTGGCCAGGTCCAGCTTTTCGCGCAGGCCGCTGGGGCTCTTGCGCGCGAAGGTCTTGAGGTGGCCGGTGAGTGCGGCCATGCGCGTGAGCATGTCGTCCAGCGGCGTGAGGGCCTTGTAGGCATCGTCCACGCGGCCATGGTCCAGTAACAGGCGCAGAGTCGCCAACTGCATGCGTTGGGCGGTCAGCGGTTGGTTGATTTCATGGGCGAGGGCGGCGGACATCTGCCCCAGTGCCGCCAGTTTGGCCGATTGCACCAAGCCATCCTGGGCGGTACGTAGCGCCTGGGTGCGCTCCTCCACAAGCCGTTCAAGTTCTTCGCGGCTGCGTTGGCGCAAACGGGCCAGGCGCCAGCGTTGGGTCAGGAACAGCACCAGGAACACCAGCGCCAGCCAGGAGCCGGCAGCGGCGAGGCCGGCATTGCGCTGGTCTTCAAAGGCAAACTGCGGTTTGCGCAGCAGGTGCAAGGTCCAGCCTTCGGCCTTCAGCGGCAGCGATTCCCAGATGTAATTGGCGCTGCCGTCGGGGCCGTTGACGCGCATCAGGTGGCTGTTTTCGTCAAAGCGCTGCAACGTTTGAGTGTCCAGCGGCTGCAATTGTTTTTTGTCGTATTGGCGGGTGGCCTCGAGATCGGCGAGGTCATTGGCCGACAGCGGGCGCAGGTTGCGGTAACGCCAGCCCGGCTGGTTGGCGATAAACACGATGCCGCGCGCATCGCTGACCAGCAGCAGGTCGTTGCCCTGGGCCCACTCGCGCTCAAGTTCGGGGAATTCGAGCTTCACTACCATGGCGCCGAGGAACTGTTCATGTTCATCGACCACTGCGCTGGAGAGGAAGTAACCGGGGATCCCGGTGGTCACGCCCACCGCATAAAAACGCCCGGTGCCCTGGCTCAGGGTCTGGCTGAAATAAGGGCGAAACGCGTAGTTGTGCCCGACATAACTGCTCGGGAGGTTCCAGTTACTAGCGGCCACGGCCAGACCGGTGCGGTTCATCAGCTCCAGGGTGGAGGACTGCGCGGCGCCGTTGATGCGCTCCAGTTTGCGGTTGAGCAGGTCCTGAGTGGTGGCGTCGAGCGGGCCTTTCAAGGCGCTGATCATTTCCGAGTCCAGCGCCAATACGGCGGGCAGGGCGCGGTAGCGTTCGATCAGGGTGTGTAGGGAGTTGGCATACAGCGCCAGTTGCTGATTGGCGCGAGCGGCGTCGTCGACCAAGGCTTGGCGTTCGGCATGGCGCGTGGCCAAGGCAGCGGCCAGCACCGCGCCGGCGATGATCAACAGCGAGTAAAAGGTCAGACGCAGAGGGCGAGGGATCACGATCATACGGTGATGAACAGGCACGGTGAGGGGAGAGCACCATAGCATGAGTAGGACTGTATTTTGTGGCGAGCGCGGCTTGTGTGGGAGCGGGCTTGCTCGCGAATGCGGTGTATCAGTGACAGTTGAGTTGACTGACCCACCGCTTTCGCGAGCAAGCCCGCTCCCACATGACCGCGTACACAATAAAAAAGGCGACTGGGCCATGGGGCCGCAGTCGCCTTTCTCCTTGCGAGGGAAGTGCTTACTGCACTTCTACCGCCAGGCTTTCACTGATCTTTTTCTGCCAGATGGCAGGACCGGTGATATGGACGGATTCGCCCTTGCTGTCCACCGCAACGGTGACCGGCATGTCTTTTACGTCGAACTCGTAGATCGCTTCCATACCCAGTTCGGCGAACGCGACAACGCGTGACTTCTTGATGGCTTGCGCCACCAGGTAAGCAGCACCGCCCACGGCCATCAGGTACACGGCTTTGTGGTCCTTGATCGCTTCGATCGCAGTCGGGCCGCGCTCGGATTTGCCGATCATGCCCAGCAGGCCGGTTTGCTCGAGGATCTGACGGGTGAACTTGTCCATCCGCGTTGCGGTGGTCGGGCCAGCCGGGCCAACCACTTCTTCACGCACCGGATCAACCGGGCCGACGTAGTAGATGAAGCGACCTTTGAGGTCTACCGGCAGGGTTTCGCCCTTGTTCAGCATCTCGACCATGCGCTTGTGCGCAGCGTCGCGACCGGTGAGCATCTTGCCGTTGAGCAACACGGTTTCGCCCGGCTTCCAGCTCTGTACGTCTTCCGGGGTCAGGGTGTCGAGGTTGACACGACGGGCCGACGGGCCGGCTTCCCAGACGATTTCCGGGTAGGCGTCCAGCGGTGGCGCTTCCAGCGACGCCGGGCCCGAACCGTCGAGCACGAAGTGCGCGTGACGGGTGGCGGCGCAGTTGGGGATCATGCACACCGGCAGCGAGGCGGCGTGGGTTGGGTAGTCCATGATCTTCACGTCGAGCACGGTGGTCAGGCCACCCAGGCCCTGGGCGCCGATGCCCAGTCTGTTGACCTTCTCGAACAGCTCCAGGCGCATCTCTTCGATACGGTTCTGCGGGCCGCGCTTTTTCAGCTCGTGGATGTCGATGGATTCCATCAACACTTCCTTTGCCATCACCGCGGCTTTCTCGGCGGTGCCGCCGATGCCGATGCCCAGCATGCCTGGTGGGCACCAGCCGGCGCCCATGGTCGGAACAGTTTTGAGCACCCAGTCGACGATCGAGTCGGACGGGTTGAGCATGGCCATTTTCGACTTGTTCTCGGAACCGCCGCCCTTGGCCGCCACGTCCACTTCCACGGTGTTACCCGGGACGATGGAGTAGTGGATCACGGCCGGGGTGTTGTCCTTGGTGTTTTTACGTGCGCCAGCCGGGTCGGCGAGGATCGATGCACGCAGGACGTTTTCCGGCAGGTTGTAGGCGCGACGCACGCCTTCGTTGATCATGTCGTCCAGGCCCATGGTGGCGCCGTCCCAACGTACGTCCATGCCCACGCGCACGAACACGGTGACGATACCGGTGTCCTGGCAGATCGGGCGATGGCCGGTGGCGCACATGCGCGAGTTGATCAGGATCTGCGCGATGGAGTCACGGGCTGCCGGCGATTCTTCACGCAGGTAGGCTTCGTGCATCGCCTGGATGAAGTCAACGGGATGGTAGTAGGAAATGAATTGCAGGGCGTCGGCAACGCTCTGAATCAGGTCGTCTTGCTTGATCACGGTCATGAGTCGCGCTCCTCTATAAGACGGGAACATTCAATAAAGGTGGCTTCAGTGGGGTACATCGGTCGGCTGAAGTCACCTTTCCAAGGCACGCCGAGTGCAGCAGGCGCGACGCTAAAAAGGCGCGGCAGTATAACCCGGCGCGGTGGCCGATACACCCGACTATGGTCAAACTCTGTCGGGCGTGATTCCCTGTACGCGGCCCCTTCTGATTGAGACCTTATATGCCTGAACTGCGTGTCGGCGAACGCCACTGGTCGGTCGCCACCGGCAGCAACTTGCTGGATGCCTTGAATGCGGCGGGTGTGGCTGTGCCTTACAGTTGCCGGGCGGGCAGTTGCCATGCGTGCCTGGTGCGCTGCTCAGGTGAGGTCGAGGACACGCAACCCGACGCCCTGAGCCCGGCGCAACGTCAGGACGGCTGGCGCCTGGCTTGCCAGTGCCAGGTACGCGGGGATATGCAGGTCGCAACGTTCGACCCGCTGCGCGACGGTTTGCCGGCCACGGTGGTGGGCACCGACTGGTTGAATGTGAATGTGCTGCGCCTGCGTCTTCAACCGGAGCGTGGTGTGCGTTATCGCGCTGGGCAGCATCTGGTGCTGTGGGCGGGCCAGGTGGCGCGGCCCTATTCGCTGGCGAGTCTGCCCCAGGAAGATCCGTTTCTGGAGTTTCACCTCGACTGCCGCCAACCCGGTGAGTTCAGCGATATTGCCCGACAGCTGCAAGTGGGAGACGGCCTGCGCCTGGGCGAACTGCGAGGCGGGGCACTGCAATACGACCCCGACTGGCAAGCGCGGCCGCTATGGCTGCTGGCGTCGGGTACGGGTCTTGGGCCGCTATGGGGCGTGCTGCGCGAGGCGTTGCGCCAGGATCACCAGGGCGCTATTCGGGTGATTCACCTGGCTCATGATGCCGACGCGCATTACTTGGCCGAGCCCTTGGCGCAGCTGGCGGCGCAGCATCCGAACCTGACCGTGGAGCTGTGGACCGCGGATCAGTCGGCCCAGGCATTGGCGCAACTGAGGCTTGTTTCGCGGCAAACGCTGGCCTTACTCTGCGGGCACCCCGTCAGCGTCGAGGCATTTTCCAAGCGCTTGTTCCTGGCGGGATTGCCGCGCAATCAACTGCTGGCCGATGTGTTCCTGCCCCGTGGTTGAGCGCTGAACTCTACAGCCGCGAGAATCACCATGACCAATGCTATTGTGCTGCAACGCGAACGCGGGCTGCTGACCTTGCAGCTCAACCGCGCCGACAAGAAAAACGCCCTGACGCGCGCCATGTACACCCAAATGGCCGAAGCGTTGGAACAGGCCGATGCGGATGTAGATATACGCGCCGTGCTGATTCAGGGCAGCAGCGAGTGTTTTACCGCCGGCAATGACATTGGCGATTTTCTCGAACAGCCGCCCCGCGACCTCGACAGCCCACCGTTTCACTTTATGAGGAGCCTGCTCAATTGCCGCAAACCGGTGATTGCCGCTGTGGCTGGCGCGGCGATGGGCATTGGTACAACGCTGCTGCTGCATTGCGACCTGGTCTATGTCAGCCGCGATGCGCGCTTGCGCATGCCATTCGTCAACTTGGGGCTGTGTCCGGAGTTTGGTTCCAGCCTGATCCTGCCGCGTCTGTTGGGGCATGCGAAAGCGGCGGAGTTGTTGCTGCTCGGCGAAGGTTTCACCGGGGAGCAGGCGGCGGCATGGGGAATTGCGACCGAGGTGTTGGGCAGCGGCGAAGCGGCATTGGCCAAGGCGCGGGAGGTTGCCGAGCGCTTTGAAACCCTGGCGCCGGGGGCGGTGCAGGTCAGTAAACACCTGATGAAAAGTGTTGATCGCGAGCAGTTGCGGCGGGTCATCGAGGAAGAGGGGGCGTTGTTTACTCAGCGCTTGAAATCGCCGGAAGCGATTGCGGCGTTGTCAGGGTTTATTGCCAGGCGCTGACGACGCCATCGCGGGCAAGCCCGGCTCCCACAGTTGACCGCGCCCCAACGTTGGAGCTGGCTTGCCTGCGATGAGGCCCTTTTATTTAACCCGTCACCAGGCGTTGAAATGCAAAAAGCCCCGTCATTCACATGGCGGGGCTTTTGTTTTTCAGCGTGTCACTCAGACCATTGGGTCGCCAACGTGCAGGATCTTCATGCCGTTGGTGCCACCGATGGTGTGGTAGCTATCGCCTTTGGTCAGGATGACCCAGTCGCCTTTTTCCACCACGCCGCGCTTGATCAGCTCGTCGATGGCAGCTTGGCTGACTTCATGTGGCGGCAGCGAAGCCGGGTCGAACGGTACGGTGTACACGCCACGGAACATGGCTGCGCGGGCCTGGGTTTCGCGGTGCGGGGAGAACGCGTAGATCGGCACCGAGGAACGGATACGCGACATGATCAACGGCGTATAACCACTTTCGGTCAAGGCGATGATCGCTTTGACGCCCGGGAAGTGGTTGGCGGTGTACATGGCCGCCAGCGCGATGCTCTGGTCGCAGCTTTCGAATACTTTGCCGATACGGTGACTGGAGGTCTTGCTGGTCGGGTGCTTTTCGGCTCCGACGCAGATACGCGCCATGGCCTGAACGGCTTCCAGCGGATAAGGACCGGCAGCACTTTCAGCCGAAAGCATCACGGCATCGGTGTAGTCGAGCACGGCGTTGGCCACGTCGGACACTTCGGCGCGGGTCGGCATCGGGTTCTGGATCATTGACTCCATCATCTGGGTCGCCACGATGACCGCTTTGTTGTGGCGGCGTGCGTGCAGGATGATCTTCTTCTGGATACCGATCAGTTCGGCGTCACCGATTTCCACGCCCAGGTCGCCACGGGCAACCATCACGGCGTCGGATGCCTTGATCAGGCCGTCGAGGGTTTCGTCATTGGCCACGGCTTCGGCACGTTCGATCTTCGCCACCAGCCAGGCGGTGCCGCCGGCTTCGTCGCGCAGTTTACGGGCGTATTCCATGTCGGCAGCGTCGCGTGGGAAGGACACGGCGAGGTAGTCCACTTCCATTTCGGCGGCGAGCTTGATGTCGGCCTTGTCTTTTTCAGTCAGGGCCGGTGCCGTCAGGCCGCCACCGCGACGGTTGATGCCTTTGTGGTCGGACAGCGGGCCACCGATGATCACGGTGCAGTTCAGTTCTGTCGGGGTGGCGGTGTCGACGCGCATGACCACGCGACCGTCATCCAGCAGCAGCTCATCGCCGACACCGCAGTCTTTTACCAGGTCCGGGTAATCGATACCCACGACGTGCTGATTGCCTTCGGTCAGCGAATGGCTGGTGGAGAAGGTGAACGTGTCACCAATCTTCAGCTCGATCCGCTTGTTGGCGAATTTGGCGATACGGATTTTCGGGCCTTGCAGGTCACCCAGCAGTGCCACGAAGCGGCCGTGCTTGGCAGCCAGGTCACGCACCAGCTTGGCGCGAGCCTTGTGCTCGTCCGGGGTGCCGTGGGAGAAGTTTAGACGGGCAACGTCCAAACCAGCCAGAATCAGCTGTTCGAGGACTTCCGGCGAGTTGCTGGCCGGGCCAAGGGTGGCGACGATTTTGGTACGACGGACGGACATGCACAGACTCCTGAGTTCAAGCGCTGGAGAAGGCTACTATGCTCTTTCGTTGTAGTCATTGTTCGTTTGCACTACTTATCGGCGATTGGCTTGTTTTTGCCGCGGTTGAATAGACCAACATCCTTGAAGATTTTCGACGAGGGGTCGATACACTGCTCAAGACAGGAGAACCCTCATGCGAATTTTGCTCGTTGCTGCCTTGGCCGTCAGTGTTGTCGGCTGTACCCGCTGGTCAATGGATCACCATTTGAACAACGCTTACCGCGCCTATGGCGTGGGTGATTGCGAGCGCGTGACCCTGGAGTTGTCCCAGGTCGACCGTGAGAGCCGCACCCGTCGATATGTGCAACCGGAGGTGTCGATGTTGCGCGGACAATGCCTGGAACGGCAGAAATTGTTCGTTGATGCCGTACAAACCTATCAGTTCATCATCAGCCAATACCCAACAAGCGAGTACGCATACCGCGCTCGGGCCCGGCTCGACACCCTGCAGCAGTTGGGGCATTACCCCGGTGCCAGTGCTGCACAGCCACGTCCGGCGTCTTTGTAATGAAAATTGTCATGTTATAGCTGGCCCGTCGCCATTCTTGGGCTATCCTTTAGAGGTTCGTTTGTACAAGTTACTATTCGAACGAATGCGAGGCCCGGATTCGGCAGCTGTTCAGTGACTATTGCGATGTACCGTCACACCGAGATCCAGGGAGAGCGAGCCATTGGCTTGTTCCGAATCACTGGCACGGCCAATGTGTGGCCATTGGATGGCAATCTCACATGTTTACTCACCGACGGATCGAACGGCACCAATTAAATTATTTCCTACAAGTGTTCAATCGCCTTACCGACAAACCTATCGGCTTTCTGGGCAATGTTTCCGAGGACGGGCTGCTGTTGATCAGCCAGTTGCCTATGATGGTCGACGTCGATTTCGAGTTGTGCCTGAAAATTCCTGGGGCGGACGGCGAGTTCCAAACGATTGACATCACAGCGACCTGTTTGTGGAGCCATGAGGATATCAACCCTCAGCATTATGACTCCGGGTTCAATGTGATTCAGGCCAGCGAAGAGTACGGGCAACTGATCACGGCCCTGTTGAATTACTTCAGTTTCGATCCATTACAGGCATCCGCCTAGACGCTGTGCATTGTCGGCTTGGTTCGGGATTGTTACCCGAACTCGGTCGTACATTGGTTTTTAGAGCACTTTTGCCAGAGCGTTTGTTTCAGAAGGCGCCGGCTTTCTTCAAGCTCAGATAGCGCGTAACCAAGGCGGCTCCCAGCTGCGACGGCGACGTATCCAATACAGACAACCCATGCGCGCTCAGGCGTTCGTGGAGTTCGTTTCGAGTATTGAGGTAGCTCACCGTACCGCTATAAACCAGAGCATCGGGCAAGGTTTGTACGGAGGCTTGGCGCAGTTGTTCAAGAACCTCTTCGCGCAGGCTGGCCACCAGTACCCGGTGCTGTCGACTCATACGCTTGACCGCCGTCACCAGTGCTTCATCGTCCTCATCCCGCAGATTAGTGACCACAATCACCAGCGCCCGACGTTTTTGCCGAGCCAGCAGTTGGCTGGCGGCAGCCTGGTAGTCGGCGGTGCGTCGGGTGGTATCGAGGTCGTACACAGCATTGAGCAGCAGGCTCAACTGGCCGCTTCCCTTGACCGGTGCAAGGTAACGCGACTGGTCGCCGGCAAAGGTGCATAGACCCACCGCATCGCCCTGGCGCAGCGCAACGTAGCTGAGTAGCAGGCATGCGTTGAGCGCATGGTCAAAATGCGCTAACTCGTCATCCTGACTGCGCATGCGTCGGCCGCAATCAAGCATGAACACAATTTGCTGGTCGCGCTCATCCTGGTATTCCCTGGCGATCGGCGTGCGTTGTCGTGCGGTGGCTTTCCAATCGATCTGGCGCAGGCTGTCGCCTTCACGAAATTCACGCAGTTGATGAAATTCCAGCCCCAACCCGCGTCGCTGACGTTGTTGCACACCCAGTTGACTCAGCCAGTTATCCACGCCCAACAGCTGGGCACCGTATAAACGAGCGAAGTCCGGGTAGACGCGAGTTGTATCGTCAACCTCGATAAAGCGTCGTGCCGACCACAGCCCGAAGGGGCTTGGCAGGTAAATTTCACAGCGGCTGAAACGGAAGTGCCCGCGGCGCAGAGGGCGTAGCCGATAGCCGAGCTCGCTGCGTTCACCGGGGCGTAGTTCTATGGACTGAGGCAGGTTTTCCATACTCAGGCCATCTGGGACGTGATCGAACACCTGCACGGTCAGTGGCTGCGCGAAGGTGTGGGTCAGGGTCAGGCGAACGTCGCCCCAGCGTCCGAGCGCCAGGCTGCCGGGCATTTGCCGCTGCACATGCACACCGGGGCGGCGACGCAAGCGTGCGGCATCCAATAACATGAGTAACAGCAGCGCCAGCAGCAGGCCCCAGGCCACCGAATGCAAGGTGTCGGGCACCTTTAACTGCAACGCCGCTGCTGCGCCGAGCATGATATTCAGACCCAGTAGCGCACCGAGCCAGCTCAACAAAAGTCGGGTCGGCTTCATGAGCACATCACTGCCGGGGGGCCGGAATCTGGTCCAGCAACTGCTTGAGCACCTGGTCTACTTCGAGGCCGTCAATGTCCAGCTCTGGTGCAATTCTCACCCGGTGACGCAACACCGCCAGCGCACAGCCCTTGATGTCGTCCGGGGTGACGAATTCGCCACCGCGCAACAAAGCCCGGGCTCGGGCACCTCGAACCAGAGCGATGGAGGCACGAGGGCCGGCGCCGATGGCCAGCCCAGGCCAGGTTCGGGTAGCGCGTGCCAGGCGTACGGCGTAGTCGAGCACTTGTTCGTCCAAGGCCAGCTCACTGGCGATCTGCTGCAGTTGCAGCACGTCTTGGGCTTGCAGCACGGTGCGTAACGGTTGCACATCGAGCATGTCTGCTCTGGATGAACGGGTCACTTCGCGCACCATATCCAGCTCCTGCTGTGCATCGGGGTAGTCCATGCGCACCTTGAGCATGAACCGGTCCAATTCGGCCTCGGGCAGGGGATAAGTACCTTCCTGTTCGATCGGGTTTTGGGTGGCCAGCACCATGAACGGTTGGCCGATGGGCAGCGCCTCGCCCTCAAGTGTGACCTGGCGTTCCTGCATGGCTTCGAGCAGTGCGGCCTGGGTCTTGGCCGGGGCGCGGTTGATTTCGTCAGCCAGCAACAAGTGAGTGAACAGTGGCCCCTTGCGCAGCTTGAACTGCTCGGTGTGCAGGTCATACACGGCGTGGCCGGTGACATCGCTGGGCATCAGATCCGGTGTGAACTGGATACGCGCGAAATCGCCCCCGAAACAACGGGCCAAGGCGCGTACCAGCAACGTCTTGCCCAACCCTGGTACGCCTTCGAGCAGTACATGGCCGCCGGCGATCAATGCGGTGAGTACGTCGTCAATCACTTGCTCCTGGCCAATAACCGCCTTACGCAGTTCGACGCGCAGGGCTTGTGCCTGCGCACTGGCGTGTTGGAGGCTTTCGATCGTCGGTGCCATGGCTGCTGGATAATCGCTCATAGGGCATTCCTGAGAGTTTGCAGGCACGCTACCTGACGGCTGAAATCGGCGCTGCTGAGCCGTTTTGCCGCCAGTGGGCCGAGGGCCTGACTGACAATGTGGGAGGGTTGGCGCGTCAGGCGTTCAAGTACCTGCCACTGTTCAGCGGTTTCGAGGTGTTCAAAGCCTGGGTGCCGCCGCCTTGCAGCGCGCTGCACGTCGCGCTGCAAGGCTTGCAAAAGAGCGCCTTGGCCGCTGCGGCGCATCAAGAAATCGGCGCTGGCCTTCAAGTGTTCCTGCAATTGCCGACGTGCCTTGGGTGCAGGCGCCTGGATCGGGCCTTGGCGCATACCGGCTTGCCATAGTGCCAGTGTAATCAGCGCGACAAGCGCTACCAGGGCCTGGGGGAAATAGCGCAGCAAGAGCGTCAGTAGATTGTCGCCGTCGCTGTTGAACAGCAAAGTCACGTCAGTGCCCTGGTTGAGGTACCACAGCAACCAAGCGTTATCGTGTTTGCCGATGGCTGGGGTTTTCCACAGGTCGCTGTCGGTCACAATTGTCACGGTGCCATGCCCAAGGTCGCGTTGCATCAGGTGGCTGGACTTGGCACTGTTGGCGGAAAACTGCGCCACGTGCTCGGGGTCGGTGAGGTTGAAGGCGGTATCGAAGCTGAAATAGGCAGGAGCGGTTTCATTGTCGACATAGAGTTTGGTCAGGTCCGGCGCTTTCTTTTTGCGTGAGGCCGCCGGTTCGTCAAAGATGTCACTCATCAGTTGGTGGATGTTCAGACGATCAAGCAGCACGTCACCGCTTTTACCTGTTTCCTCATCCCATAACGCTTCGGCGACCACCAGCAGATGCCCCCCGGACTTCGCCCACGCCAACAGTTGATCCACTTGGCGCGGGGTCATGTTGCTGCGTTCGCCCAGGAGTAGCAGGCTATTGCCTTTGGCGGGAAGGTTGGAGAGCCGTTCAAGGCTATTGGCATGCGCGACTGCCAGGCCTTGCTCGCGTAGAAAGTACTCGGCTGCCAGATAGGGGTTCTGCCGGGCTTGGGGGGATGGGCCGCGATCTACCACTTCGTCATAAGGAATCGCCTTTTGCCAGGCGTAAAATGCCCCGACTCCCAGCAGGCACGCCAGCAGCGCCCCGATCCACACTAATGGGCGGCTCATCGGGCGGCTCCCGAACTGAACAATGCACGCCAATCGCTGCAGAGTTTTTGCTGGGCAGAGACAGGAGGCAGAAGGTGACCGTAAGCGAGGTTCTGCCAGTGTCGGGTCAATTCATCACTGAACGCCAGTAGGTGCGGTTGTTGCAGCTGGTGAACACGCTCCAGGACCTGACCTTCGGTATCGGCGCTTTTCAGCGGCAGGTGGTAGTCATGCAGCAACCGGCTGAGCAGGCCTCGGTAGAGAAGGCCAAGGGCTTCGCGTGGCTGAGTGAGCCACAGTTGCTCGGCGGTACTGGCGATGTCTTCCGGCAGCGTCTCGATACCCAGTTCCAGGCCGAACAATTGCGCTGGCGCCGGCTTGACAATTTTAGCGCTGCGCTCCGGGCGCCGGCCGACGAAGGCACGCAACCAGTCGCGGTAGCGCCAGACCAGCAGCGCCAAAAGGCCGATCACCAGGCTCCACAGGATTACTTCCAATCCTTGGCCGACATGTTTGAAGGTAGTGCTGTTGAGGCTGTCCAGCAGTGACTGAAGCCAGGCCGGTAATTTGCCGTCACCACGCGCTTGGTTTTTCGCCGCAGGCTTTTCATCGCCAAAACGGTAACGGGTGACGGTTTCCGGGTTTTTGAAAGGGGGTTGTTCCAGTACGGTCTTGACCGACTGGGAGGCTGCTTGAGTACTAAGTTGAGTGCGGGCGTTCGAATCATCAGCCATGACCGGCGTGCTTGTGTGTATCAGCATCAGCCCGACAACCAGCAGTAGCAGCGGCACAACACTGCTCAGGCGCTGGCGCAATCTGCGAAATACCAACTCCAGGTCCCAGGCTTCCAGTACGGTGCGACGATTGAGATAGAGGCTGAAGCCGCAGGCAATATAGATGGGCTCCCAAAACACCAGGATCAGCGCGTAGAAGGCATGGGGCAGGTGTTCCAGCCACAGCCAGTCTGAGCCCGCCGCGAGTGCGAGGCGTTGCCAGTCCCAATCCGATTCAACCTGATCGGGGATAAATAGATAAAACATCGCCATGCAACCAAACCACAGGCCGATTTCAAGGTGTACTCCGATGATGGTCAGCCATCGCGCGGCGCCGGCGTTGCGTTGCAGCAGTACCCCCAGGCGTTGCTGGCGCGCCTGGCCACCCAAGCCTTCAAGTTGACTAATTGGCAGTACAAAACTGCGACTCAGGCTCAGTCGACGCCAAGTCAAGCTGACCAGCAGTTGGCTTTTTAGCAGTCGCGGCCAATGGCGTACGGCCTGTTTGATGCTTGGCGTTTCACCAAACAGGGCCTTGGACAGGATATACAGCGGCAAGCGGTCGAATGCCGGCTTGAGCCACCAGAACACGAATAGTGCGATAGACGGATGATCCCAGAGCAGGGCGGTGAGCAGGGCAAACACTGGCAAACTCACGAGCGCCCAACTGCTCATCAACAGCAGACGATATTCCCGGGCCATTAAGACGCCAAGGTCCATGGCTTCCCAGGCGGTGCGGGGACGTATCACCACGCTGGCATCACTCAGGCGCATGGCGAGTCCGTCCAGCAAGGGTCAGGTAAGCGGCCACCAGCAGCCAAAGCGTAGCGCCGACAAGGTATTTGGCCCAAGGTGCGATGGTTGTGGTGGAAGACCAGTAGGCTTCAATAAAGGCTGCAATCAGCAGGAATACCATGACGCCGCAGAGCATTTGCACGCTTTTGCGCGCCGCCAAACGCAAGGATTCGCTGCGCGCCAGTGACCCTGGAGCGATCAGCGCCCAGCCCAGCTGCAACCCTGCCGCGCCGGCCAGGGCGATGGCGCTCAGCTCGAACGCACCGTGACCGATGACAAATGACCAGAAGGTTTGGCCATAGCCAATTTCGGTCAGGTGCCCGGAGATCGCCCCGATGATCAAACCGTTGAAAATCAGAAAGAACACGCTGCCCAGGCCAAACAGTAGGCCGGCGGCAAAGGTCTGGAAGGCGATGCCGATGTTGTGCATCACGTAGTAGCCAAACATCATCCAGTCTTCGCTGGAAGCGCGTTCGGCGGCGCGCCCCAGGCGGCTGGCATCCGGGTCGTACATGCCTTGCATCTCTGCGACCTGTTGGGGGCTGACGATGCTGTAGATCAGGTCTGGAAACAGGTAGACCAGCAGGGCTATACCCACCAGGCTGCCAAAGAACAGCAGGCTGGCGATCAGGACGAAACGCCACTGCTCGCGCACCAGTCGCGGAAAGTCGGCCAGAATGAAGGCTACTATGTTCGCGCTCAATTGGCTGCGGTGGCGATACAACTGTTGATGGCCACGCAGGGCAAGTTGCTGCAGTGGGTCGACCAGGTAGCTGCTGTAGCCGCGCTCCTGGGCCAGAGCCAGGTGCTGACACAAACGTCGATAGTGATGGGGGAAGTCAGCCACGTCACTGGCCTTGGCACGACCTTGTTCCAGCTGTTTCAGTTGCTCGGAAAAGGCCTGCCATTGGGCCTGGTGCCGGCTTTCGAACTGGCTCTGTTTCATGTTGGCCCCAACAAACCGCGTGCCACACCATTGAGCTGTTCCACGGCCCGTGCCGGAGACACTTGCAGCGGCGCGGCAAGGATTGAGGCCAGCTCATGCACGCGCTCGCTGGACAGTTCACCCTGGCGTTCGGCAAAGCCGAGAATGGCGCGCTGTTCGCCGAGGTCCAGCGCAAACGGCAGGCGCAGGGCGGTCGCTTGAGGAATTTGGGGGCGCGCCAAGGGCTGTTCGCGATAGATCACCAGGGTGCCGGCGGCCAAGTCGCCGAGGCGTTTGAAGTGAGGATGCTGCAGGCAACTGATGGCGCCGGTGAAGTACCCGAAAGGCAGCATATCGACAAAGCGCAGCAGGTTACGGATCAATGATGCGGACCAGCCGACAGGTGTGCCGTCGTCCTGTACCACCCGCAGGCCCATGACCTGCTTTCCGGGGGAGCAACCCTGGTTGAGTACCTCGAACAGCACCATGTACCACCAGCTCAGGAGAAACAGCAGCAACGAGCCCAGACCAATGCCGATGTTGCCCAGCAGCGCCAGAGGCACGAGCAGGATCCCCATGATCAACCCACGAATGCCCAGGTCGAAAGCAAAGGCCAGTGCGCGTGGCGGCAGGCCTGCCGGGCGCAAGGGCAGATCAATGCCCTCCGGGGTCTCGATCTGGTAACGGGTATCCAAAGGGGCTGATGGCATTGCGATCCTTGGCAGTGCAAAGCGGCTGAGAGACACGGATGCTAGCAGTGTCGACGGTGGAAGCAACCCTTCCAGGTTTTGCTGGATGTTTGTACAGCTAATGTATCGCTGGCCGCGGACGCCTTGCAGCGCCTAGACTTTGCCGATCTTCTGTACAGGAACAGCCCGTGACCTCTATTTTCTGGTACGACTATGAAACCACCGGCATCAACCCGCGCAGCGATCGCCCGCTGCAGGTCGCCGGTATTCGTACCGACCTCGAACTCAACGAGGTCGGCCCGCCGGTCAATCTTTATTGCCAACCCAGCGACGATATCCTGCCCCATCCGGTCGCCTGCGCGATCACCGGTATTACCCCCGCGATCCTGGCGGAAAAGGGCCTGGCCGAAGCCGACTTCATGACCCGTGTGCATGCCGAGCTGGCCACGCCAGGCACCTGTGGTGCCGGTTACAACACCCTGCGCTTTGACGATGAGATGACGCGCTACAGCCTGTATCGCAACTTTTTTGACCCCTACGCCCGTGAATGGCAGGGCGGCAACAGTCGCTGGGATTTGATTGATGTGGTACGCACAGCCTACGCGCTGCGCCCCGAGGGCATTGTCTGGCCTGAGCAGGATGGGCGCGTAACGCTCAAGCTTGAGCGCTTGACCGAGGCCAATGGGATTGATCATGGCCAGGCTCACGATGCCTTGTCGGACGTACGTGCCACGATTGCCTTGGCGCGTTTGGTGCGTGAGAAACAACCCAAGTTGTATGACTGGCTGTTTCAGTTGCGCAGCAAGCAGCGGGTGATGGATCAGGTACGCCTGCTGCAACCCATGGTGCATATTTCCGGGCGTTTTTCCGCCGAGCGTCATTACCTGGGCGTGGTCCTGCCCCTGGCCTGGCACCCGCGCAATCGTAATGCGTTGATTGTCTGTGACCTTGGGCTCGACCCGCAGGGGTTACTGGATCTGGACGCTGATACCTTGCGCCAGCGTCTTTATACACGTCGTGATGATCTGGCGGCAGGTGAGCTGCCGGTGCCGCTCAAGTTGTTGCATATCAACCGCTGCCCGGTCGTAGCGCCATTGAATGTGCTGCGGGCACAGGACCGTGAACGATTGCAGTTGGATATGGAAGCGTTTCAGGCGCGGGCGCTGCGACTAACTGACGCACAAGAAGTATGGCGCGATAAATTGGCGGTTATTTATGCCGAGGATGACTTTACGCCGAGTACAGACCCGGAGCAGCAGCTCTATGATGGTTTTATTGGCGACCGCGACCGTCGTTTATGTGAACAAGTCCGGGCAGCTGAGCCTGCTCATCTGGCACATCAGCAGTGGCCTTTTGATGATCATCGTTTGCCGGAATTATTATTCCGCTACCGCGCGCGTAACTTCCCAGACACCTTGAACATCGAGGAGCAACAGCGCTGGAAACTTTTTTGTCAGCAACGGTTGTCGGAGGCGCAATGGGGAGCGCCCAATACCCTCTCGGCATTTAAACAGGCGCGCGAAGAGTTGGCTGTTACTGCTACATCGTTTCAGTGCCAGGTAGTGGATCAGTGGCAGGAGTATGCCGACTCTTTAGCCGCTCGCCTGAATCTGTAGAGAGGAAATTGCAGATTATTCGGACAATAAAAAACGCCAGCAAGCTGGCGTTTTTTATTGTATTGCGTATCAGACCAGAGCCCGACCAAGCTTAGCCCAGCAAGGTAGCCCAGCTTTCAACCACGTCACCGCCCCACGTGCTTTTCCAGTCTTTCAGAGTCTTGTGGTTGCCACCTTTGGTTTCAATCACTTCACCATTGTGCGGGTTCTTGTATTGCTTGACCTTGCGAGCACGCTTGGTGCCGGTAGCTTTCACAGCGCCACGCGGTGCTTTAATTTTCGACTCTGGATCCAGCAGCGCGATGATGTCACGCAGGGATTTGGAGTATTCACCCATCAGGGCGCGCAGTTTGCCTTCGAATTCCAGCTCGGTTTGCAGCTTGTCGTCTTGGGACAGGTTCTTCAAACGGGCTTGCAACTCTTTGATAGCTTCTTCGGTGGCACGGTATTCGTTGATCAGAGACATGTGGACTACCTTATGTAGAGCGCTGATTGACAGGGAAAGTGCGCTAATAATAGTCAGGCCACTTGCGCAAGTAAACATGTAAGGACGCATTTATGTGAATTACTTTGAATGTTTGTAGCCACGCTACGCAATCGAGTTAATTAGTGGTTGGTTGGCCTAAAGATAATCTCGTTTATTTTCCGATAACTGCCCGAGGTGACGTTGTACGGCCATATAGCGGCTGTAAACCTTACGTTATTAAGGGCTGTCGCCAGGGTGCGGGGGCAGAATAAGGTGCAAGGAGTACTGCAGTTTTTCTACGTAATCGCTAGAATGGCGACCTTTGCGAAGTTCTGGAGTTTTCCCCTAATGCGCACTTTTCGGCTGGTGATCGCTTGCCCGGACCGGGTTGGCATCGTTGCCAAAGTCAGTAACTTTCTGGCCTCCCACAACGGCTGGATCACCGAGGCGAGCCATCACTCGGACGACCTCAGCGGTTGGTTTTTCATGCGTCATGAAATTCGCGCCGACACACTGCCCTTTGGTCTTGAAGCTTTTCGTGAGGCGTTTGCGCCGATCGCCGAAGAGTTTTCGATGACCTGGCACATCACCGACACGGAGCAGAAAAAACGCGTCGTGCTGATGGCTAGCCGTGAATCGCACTGTTTGGCCGACCTGTTGCACCGTTGGCACAGCGATGAGCTGGACTGCGAGATCGCGTGCGTCATTTCCAACCATGACGATCTACGCAGTATGGTCGAATGGCATGGCATTCCGTATTACCACGTCCCGGTTAACCCGCAGGACAAGGAGCCGGCGTTTGCCGAAGTCTCCCGCCTGGTCAAGCTGCACGAAGCCGACGTAGTGGTACTGGCGCGCTACATGCAGATTCTGCCGCCGGAACTGTGCCGCGAGTACGCCGGCAAGGTGATCAACATTCACCACAGCTTCCTGCCATCGTTTGTCGGCGCCAAGCCCTACCACCAAGCCTCGCTGCGTGGCGTGAAGCTGATTGGCGCAACTTGCCACTATGTCACCGAAGAGCTGGACGCCGGTCCGATCATCGAGCAGGACGTAGTGCGGGTCAGCCACAGCGACAGCATTGAAGACATGGTGCGTTTCGGCCGTGACGTCGAGAAGATGGTGCTGGCCCGTGGGCTGCGTTACCACTTGGAAGACCGCGTGCTGGTTCACGGTAACAAGACGGTCGTGTTCTGATAACAGCGCTTGAATGATTGAAGAATAAGGGGCCTTGGCGTTAAATCGCCACAGGCCCTTTTTCTTTGCCTGCCGTTGAGGATTGATCGATGAGCGATCCACTGGACAAAGCCACTTCCAAAGCACCGACGACGCTGGGTGAGGGGTGTTTGAGTCGATTTGACCCGGATGACCTGGACGCAGAGGACGGCACCGAGTTTCCTGGTGCCGCTGAGCTGTGGAGGCGCGAGCACGGTAAATCCGAGCCCGAAAAAGAATAATCGCCCGCTGTCGTATTAGTCCGCGGGCACAGGGATCAGATCCGGAAACTGCCTACCAACTGTTTCAAACGCGCCGCCTGTTGTTCCAGGTCGGTGCAGGCGCGCAGGGTTGAATGCAGGTTTTCCACACCTTCCTGGTTGAGGGTGTTGATCTCGGTGATGTCCATGTTGATCGACTCCACCACCGAGGTTTGTTCCTCGGTGGCGGTGGCCACGGACTGGTTCATGCCGTCGATCTCGCCGATGCGCTGGGTCACGCTGTTCAGGCGCTCGCCGGCCAGGTTGGCGATTTCCACGCTGTCTTGGCTGTGGCGCTGGCTTTCACTCATGGTGCTGACCGAATCTCTGGCGCCGACTTGCAACTCCTCGATCATCTTTTGCACTTGTTGCGCCGACTCTTGAGTGCGATGCGCCAAGTTGCGTACTTCATCGGCCACGACCGCAAACCCGCGCCCGGCTTCCCCGGCACGTGCTGCTTCGATGGCGGCGTTAAGCGCGAGCAGGTTGGTTTGCTGGGAGATGCTGGTGATCACTTCCAGAATCTGCCCGATATTCACGGTCTTGCTGTTAAGCGCTTCTATATTGCTGCTGGAGGCACTGATCATCGCGGACAGTTGCGTCATTGCCTTGATGTTGCGATCAACGACCTGTTGGCCGTCTTCTGCCAAGTGCCGCGCATCACTGGCCTGGTTGGAGGCTTGTGCAGCATTGCGCGCGATTTCCTGGGCGGCAGCACCCAGTTCGTTGATGGCGGCCGCTACGCTGTTGGTGCGGTTGGCCTGTTCGTCGGAATTGACCATCGACGAGTTGGACGCGCTGACCACGCGTAAAGCGACCTCGTTGACCTGTTCGGTTGCCGAGGACACTTCGCGAATCGATGTGTGAATCCGCTCCACGAAGCGATTGAAGGCATTACCTAGCGTACCGAACTCGTCGTTGTTTTGGATGGTCAGGCGGCGGGTCAAGTCACCCTCTCCGTCGGCGATGTCCTGCATCGCGCGGGTCATCAGGTGCAGGGGTTGCAGCAGCACACGAATCAGCATGCCCAGCAGCGCGATGATGATTACCACGGCAATGATGGTGGCAATCACCGCCGAGGTGCGGAACTTGCTGAGCATGGCGAAGGATTTGTCTTTATCCACCGAAATGCCCAGGTACCAGTTCACTGAAGGCAAGCCCTTGATCGGTGTAAAGGTCACGATGTTGTCTTTGCCGTTGGCTTGAACTTCGCTGAAGTCACTGCTGATCTTCGGCGTGTTTTTCGGGTACATGTCAGCCAGGGTCTTCATCACCAGGTTCTTGTCCGGGTGCACCAGTACTTTGCCGTCAGCACTGACCAGGAACGCATAGCCCATGCCGCCGAAGTTCAGCGCGCCGATGTTATCCACTAGGGTTTGCAGGCTCAGGTCGCCGCCTACCACGCCGATACTCTGGCCGGCCTTGGTGGTGCTAGGGGTGGCAACAGAAATGATCAACTGCCCGGTAGCAGCATCAATGTAGGGTTCAGTCAGGGTTGAGCCGTTGCTGCTTTGGGCGCCCTTGTACCAGGGACGAACCCGTGGGTCGAAGCCGTCCGGCATCTTGGTGTCGGGGCGAATGGTGAAGGCGCCTTTGCTGTCACCTACGTAGGTCGCCATGAACGAGGACGTCAGAGCTTTTTGCTCTAGTAGGCTGGCAACCACACTGGTTTCAGGATTAATGGCGATGTTTTGTGCTGCGTTTTCTACCAAGGCAATCCGCCCGGTTAGCCAGGTTTGAATATTGCTGGCGGTGACATCGCCCATTTCATGCAGGTAGTTATTGAGGTCGTCGCGAATCGCGTTGCGTTGCAGGTAGTCGTTATAGAGTGTAAACAGCGCGAAGGCGGCGATGACGATAAGGGAGGCTGCAAGCAGGATTTTATGGCTGAAGCGCAGGTTTTTATTCATGGCTTGTAGAGTCCGCTATGGTCTTAATATCCAAAGCGCGTCCTTGTAGGATGCGCAAAATGACAGTGTCAAAAAAGGTGTGATACTTCTTGTGATAACCCTGCTGGTCACTATAGAAGCTATCTGACCTATTTTTAGACTTTGTCGGTCTTACATCTGTCTATATCGACCTGGCGGTACTAAAGATTAACCAAAGGTGACGAAATGCCTGATCCCTCGCAATTGCTTATCGGTGCCGGCCTCGATGGCCAGCCTATCGCCCAGGCCATGCGCCTGGCCAACCGCCACGGGTTGATAGCGGGTGCCACCGGCACAGGCAAGACCGTCACGTTGCAACGGCTGGCGGAGGCCTTCAGTGATGCGGGCGTGGCGGTGTTCGCCGCCGACATCAAGGGCGATCTGTGTGGTTTGGGCGCTGCGGCCAATCCTCAAGGTAAAGTGGCTGAGCGCATTGCGGGTATGCCCTTCCTTGATTACACGGCGAAGGCTTATCCGGTAACGCTGTGGGACATTCACGGGCAGTCCGGTCATCCGCTGCGCACTACTATCAGCGAAATGGGGCCGTTATTGCTCGGCAGCCTGCTGGAACTCACCGACAGCCAGCAATCGGCACTCTATGCCACCTTTAAGGTGGCGGACCGCGAAGGTCTGTTGCTGCTTGACCTTAAAGATCTCAAGGCTTTGCTTAACCACCTGCGCTATCACCCGCAGTTGCTGGGGGACGACGCGGCGCTGATGACCACGGGCTCCAGCCAGGCGCTGTTACGACGTCTGGCCGTGCTGGAGCAGCAGGGCGCCGAAGCCTTGTTTGGCGAGCCGGCCCTGCAACTCGAGGATATTTTGCAGCCGGCCAGTGACGGCCGTGGGCGCATCCACTTACTCGACGCCAGCCGCTTGGTGCATGAGGCACCGAAGGTCTACGCAACGTTCCTGCTGTGGCTGCTGGCCGAGCTGTTCGAGCAACTGCCGGAGCGGGGTGATGCCGACAAACCGCTGCTGGCGCTGTTTTTCGACGAGGCGCATTTGTTGTTTGCCGACACGCCCAAGGCTTTGCAGGATCGCCTGGAGCAAGTGGTGCGCCTGATTCGCTCCAAAGGCGTGGGTGTGTACTTTGTCACTCAGTCTCCAGGCGATCTGCCTGACACGGTATTGGCGCAACTCGGCCTGCGCATTCAGCACGGCTTGCGTGCGTTCACGACGAAAGAGCAGAAATCCCTGCGCGCGGTGGCGGAGGGTTTTCGGCCCAACCCTGCGTTCGATGCTTTGTCGGTGCTGACTGAGTTGGGTACAGGCGAAGCGCTGGTGGGCACGTTGCAGGAAAAGGGCACGCCGGAAGTCGTCCAGCGCGTACTGGTTGCGCCACCGCAATCGCGAATCGGGCCACTCAGTGAGGCTGAGCGCGCGGCGCTGATCGCCAGTTCGCCGCTGTTGGGGCGCTACGATAAGCCGATTGACCGGGAGTCAGCCTATGAAGTGTTGATGGCGCGCAAGGAACTGGGGCCAACCGAAGAGGCTAAACCCTCTACCGAAGAACCGAGCTTTACCGACAAGGCCGGAGCGTTTCTGGGCACCACGGCCGGCAAGGCGCTTAAATCAGCGATGCAACAGGCTGCCAATCAGATGGGCCGTCAGCTGGTGCGTGGGCTGCTGGGCTCGTTGCTGGGTGGCAGCAAGCGTAAATAGCGGTTCAGGCTTTGGGCTTGGCGTGGGCGGCCAATCGCTCCAGTGCTGCACGCAAGCCTGGATCGCTGATGCCGTCGGCCGTTGCCTGGATGGTTTCGGCCGCATTCACCGAAAGGTCTATCGTGTGCCCAACGGCGCGTTGTGGCGCCGTGGGTGGCTGCACCTTGAACTGGATACGGGTCAGGCTGGCAAACTCATCAAATGCCATCAATTGCCGCAGCAGGCGTTTTTGCTGATAGCGCAGACGGGTCGCCCAGTGACCGTCGGTGACAATTAACAGCAAATTACCCTCACGCCAGGACGCCACATGGCAGTGTTCGCGTGCGGCAGGCTGCAGTTGGCTTTCTACGAGGCGTTGCAAACGGCCCAGGCGCTGCGCGTGGCCGAAGATGGCTTTCAACGGTTTGGCTTCGCGGAGCAACACGCTGGGAGCGCGGGCTGTAAGTGGGCGAAATGCCATGTTTAGACACCTTAAGTAACAGAGCTGCCATCTTAGCAGAAAGCGCCTGTGTGCCCCCGGGCGATGCATCAGCAGCGCTTTACTCGTGAAATCAATAGGTAACTTCTGCGCTCCATGGGTTGAAGTTCCAGCAAAAGCCCTTATTTTAAACAGGTCCTCTCACAGCGCCATGCCAGCATCGGGGAACAACGCCACTTTCCTCACCCACGATTCCGGGTAGAATGCGCGTTCGCATGCGGCCGTGAGGGCTGCTCGGGCCACTCACGGTGCGCCCTCCATCCCTATGTGTGGAAGAACCTGCCGATATGTTTGCGCCTTTGTTAAAGAAACTTTTTGGAAGCAAGAATGAGCGCGAAGTTAAACGCATGCTCAAGACGGTGCAGCTGGTAAATGCCTTCGAAGAGCAGATGGTTGCCCTTTCGGACGAGCAATTGCGCGCCAAGACCGAAGAGTTCAAGGCCCGCATAGCCAAAGGTGAAACCCTCGACAAGCTGCTTCCCGAAGCCTTTGCGGTCGCCCGTGAAGCCGGTAAGCGTGTCATGGGCATGCGCCACTTCGACGTCCAGTTGATCGGCGGCATGACCTTGCATGAAGGCATGATTGCTGAAATGCGTACTGGTGAAGGTAAGACCCTGGTGGCAACCTTGGGTGTTTACCTCAACGCATTGTCCGGCAAGGGCGTGCACGTTGTGACGGTGAACGACTACCTGGCTCGCCGGGATGCCAACTGGATGCGTCCGTTGTATGAATTCCTCGGCCTGACTGTCGGCGTGGTAACGCCGTTCCAGCCGCCGGAAGAGAAACGCGCCGCCTACGCTTGCGACATTACCTACGGCACCAACAACGAGTTCGGTTTCGACTACTTGCGCGACAACATGGCGTTCAGCATGGATGAGAAATTCCAGCGTGAACTCAACTTTGCCGTGATCGACGAAGTCGACTCCATCCTCATCGACGAGGCCCGTACCCCGCTGATCATCTCCGGCCAGGCTGAAGACAGCTCGCGCCTGTACACCGAGATCAACAAGTTGATCCCGCGCCTGGAGCAGCACATCGAGGAAGTGGAAGGCGTGGTGACCAAAGAAGGTCACTTCTCCATCGACGAGAAGACCCGTCAGGTCGAACTCAACGAAGCCGGTCACCAGTTCGTTGAAGACATGCTGACCCAGATCGGTGAGCTGGCTGAGGGTGAAAGCCTGTATTCGGCACATAACCTGGGCCTGCTGACCCACGTGTATGCCGGCCTGCGCGCCCACAAGCTGTTCCACCGCAACGTTGAATACATCGTCCAGGACGGCCAGGTCGTACTGGTTGACGAACACACCGGCCGTACCATGCCGGGTCGTCGTCTGTCCGAAGGCCTGCACCAGGCCATCGAAGCGAAGGAAGGGCTCAACATCCAGGCTGAAAGCCAGACGTTGGCCTCCACGACCTTCCAGAACTACTTCCGTCTGTACAACAAACTGTCCGGCATGACCGGTACGGCCGACACCGAAGCATTCGAATTCCACCAGATCTACAACCTGGCCGTGATGGTGATTCCACCGAACAAGCCACTGGCGCGTAAAGACTTCAACGACCTGGTGTTTCTGACTGCCGAAGAGAAATACGCGGCAATTATCAACGATATCAAGGATGGCATGGCCCAAGGCCGCCCGATCCTGGTAGGTACCGCCACCATCGAGACTTCCGAGCACGTATCCAACCTGCTCAACAAGGAAGGCATCGAGCACAAGGTCCTCAACGCCAAGTTCCACGAAAAAGAAGCCGAGATCATCGCCCAGGCCGGTCGCCCAGGCGCACTGACTATCGCTACCAACATGGCCGGTCGTGGTACCGACATTCTGTTAGGCGGTAACTGGGAAGTGGAAGTCGCTTCGCTGGACAACCCGACCCCTGAGCAGATCGCCCAGATCAAGGCCGACTGGCAGAAACGCCACCAGGCTGTTCTCGAATCCGGCGGCTTGCAGGTGATCGCCTCCGAGCGTCACGAATCGCGCCGTATCGACAACCAGTTGCGTGGTCGTGCCGGTCGTCAGGGTGACGCCGGTTCCAGCCGTTTCTACCTGTCGCTGGAAGACAGCCTGATGCGTATCTTCGCCTCTGATCGGGTGAAGAACTTCATGAAAGCGTTGGGTATGCAGTCCGGTGAAGCGATCGAGCACCGCATGGTGACAAACGCCATCGAGAAGGCCCAGCGCAAGGTTGAAGGTCGTAACTTCGACATTCGTAAGCAACTGCTTGAGTTCGATGACGTCAACAACGAACAGCGTAAAGTGATTTATCACATGCGTAATACGTTGCTGGCCGCCGACAACATTGGCGAGACCATCGCTGATTTCCGTCAGGACGTGCTCAACGCCACCGTCAGCGCGCATATCCCGCCACAGTCCTTGCCTGAACAGTGGGATGTTGCCGGTCTGGAAGCGGCGTTGAGGAGCGACTTCGGTGTTGATTTGCCGATTCAGCAATGGCTGGACGAAGACGACCACCTGTACGAAGAAACCCTGCGCGAGAAGCTGATGACCGAGCTTCTGGCCGCGTACAACGAGAAAGAAGAGCAGGCGAGTGCCGAAGCACTGCGCACCTTCGAGAAACAAATCGTACTGCGCGTGTTGGACGATCTGTGGAAAGACCACCTGTCGACCATGGACCACTTGCGTCACGGTATCCACTTGCGTGGCTACGCCCAGAAAAACCCGAAGCAAGAGTACAAGCGCGAGTCGTTCACGCTGTTCTCCGAGCTGCTGGATTCGATCAAGCGCGACTCGATTCGCGTGCTGTCCCACGTTCAGGTGCGTCGCGAAGACCCGGTCGAGGAAGAAGCTCGCCTGCGCCAGGAAGCCGAAGCACTGGCTGCGCGCATGCAGTTCCAGCACGACGAAGCACCGGGCCTGGAAGCGCCTGAAGTCTTGGGCGAAGAAGTCGATGTGGCCTTGGCTCAAACCCCGGTTCGCAATGACCAGAAGCTGGGCCGCAACGAACTGTGCTGGTGCGGTTCGGGCAAGAAGTTCAAACACTGCCACGGCGAAATCAACTAAGATTTTTGCCTGACGCTGCTACACCCCGCGCCGCGACCGGCTTCTGCCGTCGCGGCGTTTTGCCATTAATTTCACCGTCGATCACGACGGCACAGACATCACCTATTTTTAAGGAGCGCATTCATGGCTGTTGGTCTTGGTCCTTTGCCCACGTTGCACCCGGTTGCCGGTTTTGAGCTCGGTATCGCTTCGGCCGGCATCAAACGCCCGGGACGCAAAGATGTGGTGGTGATGCGCTGTGCTGAAGGCTCGACCGTCGCCGGTGTGTTCACTCTCAATGCGTTCTGTGCTGCGCCGGTAATCCTGGCCAAGCAACGTGTGGCCGGGCCGATTCGTTACTTGCTGACCAATACCGGCAATGCCAATGCGGGTACCGGCGAGCCAGGCTTGGTCGCCGCCGCGCGCACTTGCGCCAAGCTGGCCCAGTTGACCGGCGTGGACGCCAGCCAAGTACTGCCGTACTCCACCGGCGTGATCGGTGAGCCGTTGCCGGTGGAAAAAATCGAAGGCGCCCTGCAAGCCGCCCTGGATGACTTGTCTGTGGATAACTGGGCGGCGGCGGCTACCGGCATCATGACCACCGACACCCTGCCAAAAGGTGCGAGCCGCCAGTTCGTGCATGACGGCGTGACCGTCACCGTGACCGGCATCAGCAAAGGTGCGGGCATGATCCGCCCGAACATGGCCACCATGCTCGGCTACATCGCCACCGACGCCAAAGTCTCCCGGGACGTGCTGCAACGCCTGATGCTGGACGGCGCCAATAAGTCGTTCAACCGCATCACCATCGATGGCGATACTTCGACCAACGACTGCTGCATGCTGATCGCGACTGGCCAGGCCAACCTGCCGGAAATCACTTCCACTGACGGCCCGCTGTTCGCCGCATTGAAACAGGCGGTGTTCGACGTGTGCATGGACGTGGCCCAGGCTATCGTGCGTGACGGCGAAGGCGCTACCAAGTTCGTCACCGTTGAAGTCAATGGCGGCGGCAACCATCAGGAATGTCTGGATGTTGGCTACACCGTGGCGCATTCGCCGTTGATCAAAACTGCACTGTTCGCCTCTGACCCGAACTGGGGCCGTATCCTTGCCGCCGTTGGACGTGCCGGCGTGCCTGACCTGGATGTAAGCAAGGTCGACGTATTCCTCGGCGACGTGTGCATTGCCAGCCGTGGCGCTCGCGCCGAAACCTACACCGAGGCCCAGGGCTCGGCGGTGATGCAGCAGGAAGAAATCACCATCCGCATCGAGTTGGGTCGCGGCGAGTGCAGCGAAACCATCTGGACCACTGACCTGTCCCACGAGTACGTGAAGATCAATGCGGAATACCGCACCTGATAGCCAAGAGGATAAGCGCGGTGAAACGAGTGCATGTAGCAGCAGCGGTGATCCGCGGTGTCGATGGCAGGATCCTGCTGGCACGCCGCGCCGATACCCAACATCAAGGTGGCCTGTGGGAATTCCCCGGTGGCAAAGTGGAGGCCGATGAATCGGTCGCCACCGCGCTGACGCGCGAATTGCAGGAAGAACTGGGCATTCAGGTCACCACGGCGCGGCCGCTGATCAAGGTGCAACATGACTATCCGGACAAACAGGTGTTACTGGATGTCTGGGAAGTCTCGGCCTTCGGCGGCGAGCCCCATGGTGCCGAAGGGCAACCGGTGGAATGGGTTGCCCCTCGGGATTTGATCAACTATGAGTTCCCTGCTGCCAATGCCCCAATCGTTGCGGCAGCACGGTTACCGGCTGAGTACCTGATTACCCCTGGCGAGCTGGAAACCCCGGTGTTGCTGCGCGGTATTCAGAAGGCTGTTGCCGGTGGTATCAAGCTGATCCAGTTGCGTGCGCCTAATGGCTACGACCCGAAATACCGTGACCTGGCCGTGGACGCTGTTGGCCTGTGTGCCGGCAAAGCGCAATTGATGCTCAAGGGCCCGTTTGAGTGGCTGGGAGATTTTCCGGCTGCTGGCTGGCACATGACTGCTGCGCAACTGCGTAAATACGCAAGTAAGGGCCGCCCGCTGCCGAAAGATCGCTGGTTGGCAGCCTCGTGCCACAACGCGCAAGAGCTGGCGCTGGCGCAAATGATGGACGTGGATTTTGTCACGCTGTCGCCGGTGCAGCCGACTCAGACTCATCCAGAGGCTCAGCCTTTGGGTTGGGAGCAGGCGGCAGAGTTGATCCGTGGGTTCAGCAAACCGGTGTTTCTGTTGGGTGGGGTAGGGCCTGCTGAGCGGGAGCAGGCTTGGGACGCTGGGGCTCAGGGGGTGGCGGGAATTCGGGCGTTCTGGCCGCAGGTTTGATGGTGTTCTGATGGCCCTCTTCGGGAGCAAACCTCTCTCACCTGTGACTGCATTCCAACGTTGGAATTCGGTGAAATGTGAGAGGGGGCTTGCTCCCGATGAGGTCCTGTCAGTCACCCCAAAACATCAGTGTGGCTTAGCCGCCGCCTGCCATAGAATCTCCGCAACCCCCTGGCGCTTGGCGATCACCCGTGCCGCGACAAACAGTAAGTCCGACAATCGATTGATATAGGCTAACCCCACGCCTTCCAGCGGCTCCACTGTATTCAAGTGCTGACAGCGCCGCTCCGCACTGCGTGCCAGGCTGCGGCACACGTGGGCTTGGGCGATCAGCGCCGAACCACCGGGCAAGATGAAGTTCTCCAGCGGCCCGACTTCTTCATTCCAGCGATCAATCGCGGCCTCCAGCCGGTCGACCTCGGCCGCATTCAACGCCTTGTACACGGGCATCGCAAGTTCTGCGCCCAAGTCGAATAACCGATGCTGGCAGGGCGTAAGCACCTCAATCACATCCATCAGTTGCGGATGCTTGCCGCTCTGTTCTTCAAGGTTAGCCAGCAGTAAACCCAACTGACTGTTCAGCGTATCTACCTCGCCAATGGCCTCCACCCGTGGGTGATCCTTGGGCACGCGACGGCCGTCTCCTAGGCCTGTCTCGCCTTTGTCGCCGGTACGTGTGTAGATTTTCGACAGGCGAAAGCCCATGGTCATTGCTCCAGTTGAGTCAGGTCAAAGGATGGTATCTGGCTACCGGCCAGGGGTAGGCGCAGAGTGAAGCACGTGCCTTGGCCGAGCGTGGAGTGAGCTTCCATCTGGCCTTTGTGGTTATTGGTGATGATGAAGTACGACACCGACAGCCCAAGCCCAGTGCCTTGGCCGATTTCCTTGGTGGTGAAGAACGGCTCGAAGGTGCGTTTGCGCACGTTTTCGCTCATGCCGATGCCGTTGTCTTCCACCTGGATCTCTGCCCACGGTGGATTGAGGCGAGTACGCAGGATTATGCGCCCAGGCTCACGCGGGTCTTCACGCAGGTAAATGGCTTGAGCGGCGTTTTTCAGCAGGTTGAGCAGCACTTGCTCGAGCTCATTGGCGGTGCCCGGCACCGGGCCGAGTTGCGGGTCGAACTGGCGGATGATCGCCTGGCCCTTGAAGTCGAAGCCGATCGTCAAGTCGAAGTCATTGCCGGCAATTTCTACGGCTTGGTCGATCAGTGCCGGCAAGTCACAGGGCGCCATCTGGCGGTTGCTGAGACGGCTGAAACTGAGCATGTGGGTGACGATCTTCGCCGCGCGCGCGCCGGCTTGCTGAATGCCGTCTAGCAGTTGCGGCACTTCGCGGCTTTGCAGGTAACGGTTGACCGTGCCCAGCTCGATACCCACCTCCTCGGCGTACTCCAGGTTCTTCGGCAGGTCGGGGGACAGGCGGCGGCGAATGTTTTGCACGTTATGCAGGATCGCCCCCAGCGGGTTGTTGATCTCATGGGCCATGCCGGCTGCTAGGCCGCCGACGGAGAGCATTTTCTCCGACTGCACCATCATTTCTTCCAGAGACAAGCGCTGGGTGATGTCGTCGATACGGATCACCACGCCACGCCCGGCACCGCCCATCAACGGATAGAAGGTCAGGGCGTAATGCTTGGGCTCGTCATCTTTGATCCAGGTGACGCGTTCGATACGTTCCACCGTGTGCTGCTCGACCGTGGCTTTGATCTGCGGCAAGTACGGTTTGAGCGGCTGAAACGCAAGGAAGATCGGCTGGTTCAGTGCTTCATCCAGGCGTGTGCCGGAAAGGGCCGTCGCTTCCTGGTTCCACTGGGTGACGTAAAGCTGTTCATCCAGGGCGATCAGTGCCGACGGCATGGAGTCGATGATGCTATTGAGGTAGTTCTGGAAACCGGTGAGTTTTTTCTCGATCTTGCTGCGCACCTGGACTTCGAGTTCCAGCTTGCGGTTGGTGTGGCGCGTTTCTTCGGCCAGGCTCTGGGCTTGGTCGTAAGCGGCCTGGGAGTCGTCACGTGCACGCTTGAGCTGCTGCTCGCGGGCTTCGATGCGCGACAGCATAGTGTTGAACGCTTCGGCCAGGCTGCCGATTTCATCATGGTTGCCGCGGCTGGCCCGCAGGGCGTAGTTCTCTTCGCGGGTGACCTGCCGCGACAGCTCTTCGAGCTCGTGGATCGGTCGGGTGATCAGGCGTTTGATCTGACGAGCGATCACCAGCCAGAGCAACACACTGAAAATCAGGATGCCCAGGCTGGCTGTCAGCGTGCCGGTATAGAACGCCATCGGCAGTTCACTGCTGGCGACTAATAATAGATGCCCGGAAGGCTGACCGGCGCGGGGCAGGGTGATCACCTGATTGCTGCGAAACTCAGTGAGTCGCCAGGCCTCGATATGCCGGTAGTTGTCGGGTAGTTGCAGCCGGTTGCCGTGTTGCATCTGCGCCAGGCGGGTGCCTTCGCCGTCATACAACGCAGCCGCGCGTAACGGCGAATAGCTAGTCAGTTCATTGAGCAGGGCGTCGGCCTTGGCCGGCGATTGCAGCGCTTGTGCGGCGAGCGACGGGTTGGACACCAGCCGACCAATGGCCTGCAGCGCTTGGGGCGCCATGCTTTCCTGGGAAATCCAATAGGCGGCACTGATAAACGTCAGGTTGGCCACCAGCAATACGGTGGTCAATAACACCAGCAGCGCAGCCAGCAGCTTCTGCCCTACCGGTAGATTTTCTAGACGCTGGCGCAGTGGCATCAGGGTTTTCCGAGGTGATAGACAGGTAGGCAGGGTAGCGCGTGCCTCAGTCGCTGGCCAATCCGTGTGTGCGCAAGTGGTCGACCAGCCGTGCTTGCAGCTGTTGCAGATGCGGCAGGACCAACAGGTGACGGGCAGCCGCCGAGCACGCATAGCCCAGCAAGTAGCTGATTTCGGTGCGCCGGGCATTAGCCACGTCCTGATACATGGACGAGTAGTTGGCCGCCGTGGCCTGGATCACTCGCTCCACTTCGCTGTGCAACGCCTCGGCGGCGGCTGGTTGGCCGCAGCACTCGAGCAACTCGGTCAACTCGGCGCACAGGGTTGCGACTTCACACTGATGATCCTGCAAGCCACCGTTGCGACACTGGTACAGCACGGTCAGCGGGTTAATAGCGCAATTCAGAGCCAGCTTTCGCCACAGGCGCGTAAGAATCTCGGTGCTCCATTCGTGGGGAATACCGGCGGCGTGCAGGTCCTCCAGCCATAGTGGTGCAGTGGGGTGGTACACGTCTCCCAGCCAGGTGTGACCATGCCCGGCAAACACCACGCGCCACTCGCTGTCACGAAATGCGCCCTCGGTGCTGGAAGCAAAAATGCAGCGGGCCTGGGGCAGTTGCGCGGCCACCGCGTCCTGGCTGCCGAGACCGTTTTGCAGCAGGATCAGTTCGGCATCCGGCGCCAGTCGGTGTTGCAGCTGCGCGATGGCACTTTCAGCGTCGTAGGCTTTGCACGCCACCAGCAGGCGATGAATCGGCTCAGGGCTGTCGGGCGTTTCGCCAATTACCGGGTAGGTGTGTTCTACACCTTGCTCGACCAGTGTCAGCCCCTTGGCCGACTGATAGCTGGCCAGGCGCGCGGCATCGCGCAGGATCAGTTTCACGGGGACGCCCGCGCGGGCCAGACGGGTGGCCCAGAGTGTGCCCAGGCTGCCGGCGCCGAGAATGTGCCAAGTGGTCGACATGAGTTTGTGCTCCGTGGGGGCGCTCACAGTGAACGGGGCGAAAGAACCGCTATAATGCCTCGGCATTTTAGCTCGGGCGCGCTCCATCTCTACTGAGTCCGCCCCTTATATTGGAGAAATGACATGCCTTCGTTCGACGTGGTATCCGAACTGGACAAACACGAAGTCACCAACGCCGTCGAGAACGCCGTCAAGGAACTGGACCGTCGCTATGACTTGAAAGGCAAGGGCAGCTTTGAATTCAAGGAAAAGGAACTGACCGTCAACCTGACCGCTGAAGCCGATTTCCAGCTGGAAGCGATGATCGAGATCCTCAAGCTGTCCCTGGTCAAGCGCAAGATCGACGCGCAATGCCTTGAAATCAAGGATGCCTACGCCTCCGGCAAGCTGATGAAGCAGGAAGCGGTGCTCAAAGAAGGTATCGACAAAGAGCTGGCGAAGAAAATCGTCGCCCACATCAAGGATGCCAAGCTCAAAGTCCAGGCCGCCATCCAGGGTGAGCAGGTTCGCATCACCGGCAAGAAACGTGATGATTTGCAGGACGCGATCGCGGCCCTGCGCGCCAAGACCTTCGACATGCCGCTGCAGTTCAATAACTTCCGCGACTGATGGCACTTTGCGGAACCTGTGGGCGTTTTTGACGTCCCACGCCTCAGAAACAGTGCCTACACTTGAGCCCTTCGGGGCTCATTTGCGTTTTAAGGCAGTCAATTAAGCCGCACATCCGCGCAACAGGAGAAGATAGATGGATTTGAACGCTGAAGTGGATCACCTGATCAAGACCTCGCAGTCCTGGATCCCGATGATTATGGAATACGGCAGCCGGGTATTGCTGGCGGTGATCACCCTGGCCATCGGCTGGTGGCTGATCAACAAACTGACTCACAAGATGGGTCGTCTGTTGGCTATGCGTAACGCTGACCTGGCGCTTCAGAGCTTTGTTACCAGTATCGTGAACATCGTGCTCAAGATCATGCTGGTAATCAGCGTGGCTTCGATGATTGGTGTGGAGACGACCTCGTTCGTTGCGGCCATCGCAGCTGCAGGTTTTGCCATCGGTATGGCCTTGCAAGGCAGCCTGACCAACTTTGCCGGTGGCGTGCTGATTCTGCTGTTCCGCCCGTTCCGCATTGGTGACTGGATTGAAGCCCAAGGCACCTCCGGCACCGTCGACAGCATCCAGATCTTCCACACCGTGCTACGCACGGGCGACAACAAAACCGTGATCTTGCCGAACGGCATCCTCTCCAACGGCATCATCACCAACACCAACCGCCAGCCGACCCGCAAGGTGGTGTTTGACGTAGGTGTCGACTATGAAGCTGACCTGCAGAAAGCTCGTGAAGTATTGCTGGAGCTGGCAAAAGACCCGCGCGTGCTAACAGATCCTGCGGCGGTAGTCGTGGTGTCGAACTTGGGTGATAGTTCGATCACCGTGTCTTTACGCTGCTGGACCAAGACGTCGGATTATTGGGACATGGTGTTTATGCTTAACGAATTATCGCGTGACCGTTTGAAAGGGGCGGGCATTGATATTCCGTTTCCACAGCGGGTTATTCGAGTAATGCAGGAACCGGCGGCCAAATAACTAAGCGGTAAGGTCTCGAACTTGTCCAATAGGTCAGGTTCGCTGCTGGCAGCTAGTCTCGTTAGTTAGCTTGCTAGTTATTTTTCAGCTGTAATAAAACTGCAATAAAAAAGCCGCTCCCTTTTAAATAGGGGAGCGGCTTTTTATTTAAGGCCGAGGCCTCAAGTCATCGCTGTAATCAAACGGCTAATTACAAGATGTTCAGCGGGTATTGCGCGATCAGACGCAGCTCGTCAAGAGAACCCGAGTAAACCTGATCAGACGAGCGATAGGTCGCTTGACGTACACGCAGGCTCAGGTCTTTTGCTGGGCCGCTCTGGATCACGTATTTGGCTTCGATATCGCGTTCCCACTCTTTACCGTTGCTGGTGCTGGCGATGTTGGCGCCGGTACCTTTCACGTAACGAGTCATGAAGCTCAGGCCAGGGATACCGAAGGTAGCCATGTTGAGGTCATAACGTGCCTGGTAGGACTTCTCGCCTTCGGCGTTGAAGTCGGAACGGGCGATGGAGTTGGCCAGGAAGATCGTGCCGCCGCCGTCTACGCCGTAGGCGTATTGGCCGTCGCCGGTGACTTTCTGTGCTGCCAGGGTGAAGGTATGAGCGCCAACAGTGTAGGCACCCTGCAAGCTGAACGCACGGTTGTCGAGCTTGGTAGTGCTGTCTTTGTCAGCACGTACCAGGCCTGCGCCGTCGCTCTTGGTGTCGTAGATGTTGAAGTCGACAGCCACGGATTGGTCATCGCTAAGCGCGTGGGTCCAGTTCACGTTGGCGTAGAGCTTCTTCCAGTAGTCTTCCACTTTGGAGTAGTAGAGGCTGGTGGTGATCTCTGGAGTCCAGGCGTAGACACCGCCCACGAAGTTGGCATCGCGCAGGCCACGATTGGTGTTAGGTTCAGCGCTACCGATGCTGTCGCGGAAGCTTTTGTCCTGGGCAACGATCGAGGTGAAGTGACCGGCTTCCAGTTTCAGGTCTTTGATTTCGTTGCTAGTGATGGAGACGCCTTGCGGCAATTCCGGAAGCAAGCGGCTGTCATCGGAAGCGAACACTGGCGCGGTGGTGTATTGATCACCGACCTTCAGGACCGTATTGGAGATACGGAACTTAACGGCAGCACCGCCTTTGGAATAGTCGTCCTGCGAACGGCCGTCGGAACCCGTAGGGAACAGACCGGTACCGGCACGACCCTTGCCGCTGTCGAGTTTGACGCCCAGCAGGCCGATGACATCAACACCGACACCGATGGTGCCTTGGGTGTAACCCGAGCTGAACAGACCGTGGAAGCCGAGGCCGGTTTCTTCGAAACGGCTTTGCTTCGCATTGTGGTTGCGGTAGTCACGGCTGAAGTACAGGGTACGAGTCAGAATGCTCGCTGTGCTGTCTTCAATAAAGCCCTTGGAATCGTCCTGGGCGGATGCCATTGCGAACTGCGAGGTGCCTGCTGAAACAGCCAGGGCGATCATGCTCCACTTCATCACGCGCATCGTGATTTGCTCCTTTGGTTTTAGGAAGAGTACTGCCGTCCCACCTGTATTTTTATCTGGGCGGCTCTTTCTTTTATGTGTCGGCGCAAAGTTATATCACGCAGACCCTATTGACGATACTTAGTCATCTGTCCTTTCAGCTTCTTTACGAGGCTGTCGTAAATTGCTAGTTCCGTGTCGCAAATTCACAGCCCGACGGTAATCAGGCTGACAACTTAAGTGCTGTTTTCAGACCGTTTTCGAAGTTTGAAATCGTCCTGGGTGTGCACTCAAACGCTACTGTTTTTTATCGCGAAACACTCGCTTCCAAGCGGGTGCCGTTGCCGACGTTACGGGTGTTAAAGCAAAAGGCGTGCACAAAGCCTCAATCGAATGTCATTTTTTCGTGAAAAACGTTACGGCAGTGTAAAAACCGCATAAGCACGGGCTTTTTACGCCGTTTGGTTTAGGCTTGACGTCCAAGTGTTTCCCCTGCGGGGACGTACATAAATCCTGTGCCAGGGCAAAACGTTACCGGTTCACCCCCCTGAGTGGGTAGTTGGCGGATCCCTTTGAAGCGCAGGTGGGTCATTTTGGTGCATCCCGCTCAAGCCAGATTCAGCGTAGCTCAAATATCCGCCCGCCTCTATTTAAGGAGGCAGGTATTTCATCCAGTTGCATCCAGGCTCCCCGTATTCGCCGTGAAGCCTTGAGCATTCAAAGGTATGCTGGGCACCTGATTGATACCGACCTGCCGAACGGAGTGCCCGCGTGTTCGCCTTAGATCAACGTCTGCAACAAGACACACTGGCCATTGGCGACTTTCCGCTCTGTCGCCTGCTGCTGTCCAATGACTCGAATTACCCTTGGTTCATCCTGGTGCCGCGCATTGACGGTATCAGCGAAGTGTTTCAGCTGCATGTCGCAGATCAACAGACGCTGTGGAAAGAAGCCACGGCCCTGGCGCAGTTGCTCAATGAAGGCATGGCCGCCGATAAAATGAACATTGGCGCGTTGGGTAACGTCGTCAGCCAACTGCATGTGCATGTGATTGTGCGCAAGCGGGATGACGCCGCCTGGCCCGCACCGGTCTGGGGCAAGCACCCGGCCCGGCCGTATACCGAAGAGCAAGTGGTGGCGATTCGCACCCGGCTGCGCGAGTTACTGCCCGCCGACTTCATCTTTACTCAGGACTGAGCCATGGACCTGCAAGACCGCGTAACCGATCTGGAAAGTCGTCTGGCGTTTCAGGACGACACCATCGAGACCCTCAATGACATCCTCGTCACCCAGCAGCGGGCGGTTGAGCGCCTGCAGTTGCAGATGACCGCGCTGCTCAAGCGCCAGGAAGAAATGGGTGGCCAATTCGAGTCATCCGAAGAAGAAGCGCCACCGCCGCATTATTAAGTGCACGCCATAAAAAAACCGCGACCCAGCAGCGCTGGATCGCGGTTTTTTTATTACGCCGAGGGTGGGAATCAGCGACGCGGCAATGCCGCGATCACATCTTCGGCTTGCAGGCCCTTGTCGCGGTTCATGACGGAGAACTCCACGCGCTGGCCTTCTACCAGGACACGATGACCTTCGCCGCGGATGGCCCGGAAGTGAACGAAGATATCGTCGCCCGAATCGCGGGAAATAAAGCCGAAGCCTTTGGAGGTGTTGAACCACTTGACGGTCCCGGTATCCCGGTTAGTCATGTCGTAGTTTTGCGACGCAGCGGCAGGGGTCGAACGGTAGAAGCTGATGGCCAGGTGAAGAACGATGGCGACTACAGCAATCACCAAGCTGAGCAAGATGGCCGGGTGGCCGCCGACTTCAGGCATAGGTGCGAGGAGGGTGAGGGTTTGAACGACAACGGTCAGCACCAGCAGCGCGCTGACCAGGTTTTGCAGTTGATGACGCGTGCCTTTGTTCCAGTAAGGGATCACCGGTGCCAGCGTCAGGTTAAGAAGGCCGAACAAGGCCAGGTACAGAGCGTCGTGTTGTTCCAGGTAGGGAGGGCTCCCGTGTTGCAAGCTCGGTATAAAGGACAGCAGCAAAGCTGCAACGCCCGTTAGCAGGTGGACGATTTTCAACATTTTGATTAACTCACGTTTAGACGGATCACAAGGAAGAGCTGACTGGCACGGTTCGCTTCTGAACAATGGGAGGCGTTGAGCACGTGCACGGGTATCAGCCTATGTGGTGAGCCGCAGAAATAATCGGCCCACCACACGACGTCTATTTAACAGCAAAGGCTGTGCCTACTCAAATCAAGCATTTCGGGGGCGTACGAGCGCCATGGCATTTCTGCGTCAAACGCTTGTCCTAGACAGGTGCGGGCTTTTTGAGCGGCATTTTTAGCGTTTTCCTACTCTGTGCAAAGGCATGCGCGCCGCTCTCGAGCGAGCAGCAGGCGCTTGCGCAGAGGGGCGATTTGCCGCACGCCTGCTGCCTGTGCCTGGCTGCACATAGCCAGCACTCTTGCTAGAGTGGTCCTGCACCTGATCAATGAATGCTCGTCAATTGAAGGGGAAAAAACATGGCAATCGATATTGGTATCAGTGAAGAGGATCGTAAATCCATCGTCGACGGACTTTCACGACTGCTGTCCGATACCTATGTACTGTATTTGAAGACCCACAACTTCCATTGGAACGTCACGGGCCCCATGTTTCGTACGCTGCACTTGATGTTTGAAGAGCAGTACAACGAACTGGCACTGGCAGTGGACTCTATTGCCGAGCGTATCCGTGCCCTGGGTTTCCCGGCGCCGGGCGCCTATTCGATCTACGCCCGTCTGTCTTCGATCAAGGAAGAAGAGGGTGTGCCCAGCGCAGAAGAGATGATCAAGCAGTTAGTGGCGGGCCAGGAGGCGGTGACGCGCACTGCGCGCGGCATCTTCCCATTGCTTGATAAGGTCAGCGATGAGCCGACCGCGGATCTGCTGACCCAGCGTATGCAGGTTCATGAAAAAACCGCGTGGATGCTGCGTTCTTTGCTCGAAAATCAGTAAACATCCAGTTTGAGTGGCGCCGTCCTGGCGCCGCTTGCTTGTTTCCCCGCGTTTCCTGGCGTTGTCCTACGACTATCGACTCCCCGTCTTCTGGCTGCCCCCCGCGTCCTGCTGTTTTATAGACCCGCTGTCCAATGGGACAAACCCATGGGCTGATGTTTGGCAATGGAGTGTCAGGTGTATGTCACGCGGAGTGGGTAATGGAGTGATGGAAACCTGCGGTTTCCATCAGATAAAGGGCGACCCTTTTGCAAAAGGGTTCGATATGGGCTTGGCCAAGCCATTGTCCCGGTCGGTCAGGCTTAACGGGTTTTCCACCTGCCTGCGGCTTGAACAGATCTACTGGAATATTCTCACGGAGATAGCCAGGATCAATGCCTGCTCAGTCAGTGCGTTGCTGTCTTATGTCGATCGGGAAGTGCATTTGCGGTACGGAGGAGTGAAGAACTTCAGCGGATTGGTCAGGGTGGTGTGCGTGGTTCACGTATTAAAAGGCCGCATCACGCCGATGAACGGCGATTAATCCGGCGGTTGCCCAGCCGGCTCGCCGCTAAGGTGGGCTGGCCTTGGGGCAGAAAGCCGGCTGCGCTGCCTTGATTTACCAGATATAATCCCGCGCTTTGCTGCGCATGCCAGGGGTTTATCCACAGGGCAGGGCGTGGCGCAGTAATGATCCGATCGCCGAGACATCTCCATGCCCATGTACGACTATCAATGTGCTTCCTGTGGTCATCAGTTGGAAGCCATTCAGAAGATCAGCGCCGCGCCGCTGGTCGATTGCCCTGCCTGCCAGGCACCTGAGCTGAAGAAGATGTTGTCCATGCCGGGCTTCCGCCTGAGCGGTGGCGGCTGGTACGAGACCGACTTCAAGACCGGCGCCAAGAAGAATCTGGCGGGCGGCGACAAAGCAGACTGAGTTGAACTCTACGCGCAGGCTCCTGCATTATCCGTCCCCTGCTTAACTGTACGGTGACGAGGCGAGCCTCCACCGAATTTCGAATTACGAGAAGTGAAACCACTACCATGATGCGCAGCCACTATTGCGGCCAACTGAACGAGACCCTGGAAGGTCAGGAAATCACCCTTTGCGGATGGGTTCACCGTCGCCGCGACCACGGCGGGGTGATCTTCCTCGATATCCGTGATCGTGATGGTCTGGCCCAGGTAGTGTTCGATCCGGACCGTGCCGAGAGCTTCGCTGCCGCCGACCGCGTACGCAGCGAATATGTCGTCAAGATCACCGGCAAGGTTCGCCTGCGTCCGGCCGGCGCCGTGAACGCGAACATGGCGTCCGGCGCGATCGAAGTGCTGGGCTACGAGCTGGAAGTGCTGAACGAGTCGGAAACCCCGCCGTTCCCACTCAACGAATACTCCGACGTCGGCGAAGAAACTCGCCTGCGCTACCGCTTCCTGGACCTGCGTCGTCCGGAAATGGCCGAGAAGCTGCGCCTGCGTTCGCGCATGACCACCAGCATCCGCCGCTTCCTCGACGAAAACGGCTTCCTCGACGTCGAAACGCCGATCCTGACTCGGGCCACCCCGGAAGGCGCGCGTGACTACCTGGTGCCGAGCCGCACTCACGCCGGTTCTTTCTTTGCCTTGCCGCAATCGCCGCAGCTGTTCAAACAACTGCTGATGGTGGCCGGCTTCGACCGTTACTACCAGATCGCCAAGTGCTTCCGCGACGAAGACCTGCGCGCTGACCGCCAGCCGGAATTCACTCAGATCGACATCGAGACCAGCTTCCTCGATGAAAAAGAGATCATGGGCATCACCGAGCAAATGATCCGCAACCTGTTCAAGGAAGTGCTGGATCTGGAATTCGGCGAATTCCCGCACATGACCTTCGAAGAAGCCATGCGCCGCTACGGTTCCGACAAGCCAGACCTGCGTAACCCGCTGGAGCTGGTGGACGTGGCCGACCAACTCAAAGAAGTCGACTTCAAGGTGTTCAGCGGCCCGGCCAACGACCCTAAATGCCGTATCGCCGCCCTGCGTGTACCTGGCGGCGCGAGCATGCCGCGTAAGCAGATCGACGACTACACCAAGTTCGTCGGCATCTACGGTGCCAAGGGGCTGGCGTACATCAAGGTCAACGAGCGCGCCAGTGGCGTTGACGGTCTGCAATCGCCGATCGTTAAAAACATTCCACTGGACAACCTGAACGCGATCCTCGATCGCGTCGGTGCGGTCGACGGCGACATCGTGTTCTTCGGCGCCGACAAAGCCAAGATCGTCAGCGAAGCTCTGGGCGCGCTGCGCATCAAGTTGGGCCACGACCTCGACCTGCTGACCTGCAAGTGGGCGCCGATGTGGGTGGTCGACTTCCCGATGTTCGAAGAGAACGACGACGGCAGCTTCAGCGCCTTGCACCACCCGTTCACTGCGCCGAAGTGCTCGCCGCAAGAGCTGGAAGCCAACCCTGCTGGCGCTCTGTCCCGCGCCTACGACATGGTGTTGAACGGCACCGAGCTGGGTGGCGGTTCGATCCGTATTCACCGCAAAGAGATGCAGCAAGCGGTATTCCGTCTGTTGGGCATTAACGAAGCGGAACAGGAAGAGAAGTTCGGCTTCCTGCTCGACGCCCTGAAGTACGGCGCACCGCCGCACGGTGGCCTGGCGTTCGGTCTGGACCGCTTGGTGATGCTGATGACCGGCGCCCAGTCGATCCGTGAAGTGATCGCCTTCCCGAAAACCCAGAGTGCTGCGGACGTCATGACCCAGGCTCCGGGTGTGGTGGATGCCAAGGCGCTGCGCGAACTGCACATCCGTCTGCGCGAGACGCCGAAGGCTGAGTAAGGCTGCTGCGTGAAAGCGCGATAAGGTTGTAAGCAGTCAAAAAGGCGCATCTTCGGATGCGCCTTTGCGTTTAAAAGAGGCAAATCCTGCCTGGGGCGGGATTGTTTAAGGTTTCTAGAGAATTTCGGAGTTGTGTTATGGCTGGCCATTCCAAGTGGGCGAACATCAAGCACCGCAAAGAGCGTCAGGATGCCAAGAAAGGCAAGATCTTCACCAAGTGGATTCGCGAACTGACTGTCGCTGCCCGTCAGGGCGGTGGTGACCCAGGTTCCAACCCGCGTCTGCGCCTGGCGCTGGACAAGGCCTTGGGCGCGAACATGAGCCGCGACATCATCGACCGCGCCGTGGCCCGTGGCGCCGGCGCGGCTGACACCGACGACATGGTCGAACTGAGCTACGAAGGTTACGGCCCGGGTGGTGTCGCGGTGATGGTCGAGTGCATGACCGACAACCGCAACCGTACTGCTGCAGCTGTACGCCATGCTTTCAGCAAATGCGGCGGCAACCTCGGGACCGACGGTTCGGTGGCCTACCTGTTCGAGCGTAAAGGGCAGATCACCTTTGCGCCAGGCACGGATGAAGACGCGTTGATGGAAGCCGCCATGGAAGCGGACGCTGATGACGTGGTGACCAACGAAGACGGCTCCATCGACGTGTTCACCTCGTTTGCCGGCTTCTATGCGGTGGGCAACGCCCTGGAAGCTGCCGGTTTCAAAGGCACTGACGCAGAAATCGTGATGCTGCCGACCACCAGCGCCGAACTGGACCTGGACGGCGCGCAGAAAGTGCTGAAGATGCTGGATATGCTGGAAGACCTGGATGATGTGCAGAACGTGTACTCAAACGCCGACATCCCGGAATCTGTAGCCGAGCAGCTCACCTGAGAACAATGAGGATCCCCTGTGGGAGTGGGCTTGCTCGCGAATGCGGTGTGTCAGTCACTTGATGCATTAACTGAATGGCCGCTTTCGCGAGCAAGCCCGCTCCCACATTGGGTCTATCTGTATCCACAAAACTGCAGGCGTTATGACTTTAATCCTAGGTATCGACCCCGGTTCGCGCATCACCGGTTTTGGGGTGGTGCAACACACGCCGCGCGGTTGCGTCTACGTCGCCTCGGGCTGCATCCGCACCGGCGCTGGCGAGTTGGCCGAGCGCCTGCAGATCGTCTACCGCGGCGTGCGTGAAGTGATCCAGACCTACGGCCCGGTGACCATGGGCATCGAAAAGGTGTTCATGGCCAAAAACGCCGACTCCGCGCTTAAGCTTGGCCAGGCGCGTGGCGCCGCCATTGTCGCCGGTGCCGAAGAGGGCATGGAAATCGCCGAATACACCGCGACCCAGGTCAAACAGGCCGTGGTCGGTACCGGCGCGGCGAATAAAGAGCAGGTGCAGATGATGGTCATGCACATGCTCAAGCTCACCTCAAAACCGCAGATCGACGCCTCCGACGCCCTGGCCATTGCCATTTGCCATGCACACACCCGCTCAAGCTTGCTGCCGCATGGCCTGGGCACGGCACGCAGTCGTGGCGGGCGGCTGCGTCTCTGATAGCATCAGCGCAATCGTTACTTCCGGTCAGGCCTTGTTCTGACCCCAAGCTTTAAGGATCTGAACCGTGATTGGACGCTTGCGCGGCACCCTGGCTGAAAAACAGCCGCCGCACCTGATTCTGGATGTAAATGGGTTGGGATATGAGCTAGAAGTGCCCATGACCACCCTGTATCGCCTGCCGTCGGTCGGCGAGCCGCTGACCCTGCACACCCACTTGGTGGTGCGCGAAGACGCGCAATTGCTCTATGGTTTTATTGGTAAGCGCGACCGCGACTTTTTCCGCGAGCTGATTCGCCTTAATGGCGTGGGCCCCAAGCTGGCGCTGGCGCTGATGTCGAGCCTGGAAGTGGACGAGTTGGTGCGCGCGGTTTCGGCCCAGGACACCTCGGCGTTGACCAAGGTGCCGGGGGTCGGCAAGAAAACCGCAGAGCGCCTGCTGGTGGAGCTCAAGGACCGTTTCAAAGCCTGGGAAGTCGTACCGAGCATGTTTGCCCTGGTGCCGAACCAACCGGATATACCGGCAGGCCAGGTCGCCAGCGCCGAAAGCGATGCGGTCAGCGCGCTGATCTCCTTGGGCTACAAGCCGCAGGAAGCGAGCAAAGCCGTGTCGGCCATCAAGGACAAGAACCTGAGCAGCGAAGACATGATCCGCCGAGCCCTGAAGGGAATGATTTAAGTGATTGAAGCTGATCGTCTGATCGCGGCCACCGGCCCGCGCGACCGTGAAGAAGTCCAGGACCGGGCCATCCGGCCGCTGAGCCTGGCTGAATACATCGGCCAGCCCACCGTGCGCGAACAAATGGAGTTGTTTATCCAGGCCGCGCGCGGGCGCAGCGAGTCCTTGGACCACACGTTGATCTTCGGCCCGCCGGGGTTGGGTAAAACCACGCTGGCCAATATCATCGCCCAGGAAATGGGGGTGTCGATCAAGTCCACCTCCGGCCCGGTGCTTGAACGCCCGGGTGACTTGGCGGCGTTGCTGACCAACCTTGAACCACACGACGTGCTGTTTATCGATGAGATTCACCGACTGTCGCCCATCGTTGAGGAAGTGCTGTACCCGGCGATGGAAGACTTCCAGCTCGACATCATGATCGGCGAAGGCCCGGCGGCCCGCTCGATCAAGCTCGACCTGCCGCCGTTCACGCTGGTGGGCGCGACCACCCGCGCAGGCATGTTGACCAACCCGCTGCGAGACCGTTTCGGCATTGTTCAACGTCTAGAGTTCTATAGCACTGCGGATTTGGCCACCATCGTCAGCCGTTCGGCGAGCATCCTCGGCTTGCCCCTGGACCCGGAAGGCGCGTTTGAAATCGCTCGGCGAGCGCGTGGCACGCCGCGCATCGCTAACCGTCTGCTGCGGCGTGTACGTGATTTTGCCGAGGTACGGGCCAAAGGGCATATCACCAAGGCCGTGGCCGATCTGGCCTTGAACCTGTTGGATGTGGATGAGCATGGCTTCGATCACCAGGATCGACGTCTACTCTTGACCATGATCGAGAAGTTCGACGGTGGCCCTGTGGGCGTGGACAGCCTGGCGGCGGCGATCAGCGAGGAGCGCCATACCATTGAAGATGTGCTGGAACCGTACCTGATCCAGCAGGGTTACATCATGCGTACGCCAAGGGGGCGGGTAGTGACACGTCACGCCTATTTGCACTTCGGGTTAAACATTCCGTCACGATTGGGCGAGATGCCTGTAGTAGACGAATTCCTCGATGCAGTGGACGATTAAAAAGGTCACGCCAGTCGATTTATCTGAGCATTGTGCTGTCCTAGTGGCTGGCGTCGTCATTCAGTTGTTAGAAATGTTTCATAGGATCAAAAAACAGTTGCCCAGCCGGATTGGCAACCTGAGGAGTAAGCACTAGAGTATGCGCGCGCAAAACGTGGATCAGTCGTTCGCACATCGCTGTCGCGTTTATTACGAGGACACCGATGCCGGCGGCATCGTTTATTACGTCAACTACCTCAAGTTCATGGAGCGGGCTCGAACCGAGCGGCTACGGGAGCTGGGCTTTGCCCAATCCCAGCTGGCAGGGGAGGACCTGTTATTTGTCGTGCATTCCAGCGAGGCGCGCTACCACGCACCGGCGCGATTGGACGATGAATTGTTGGTCAGCGCTGAAGTAATCGAATTGAACCGTGTCAGCCTGCGCTTTAAACAGCAGGTCAGGCGGGCAACGGATGCAACGCTGCTCTGTGAGGGGCAGTTCCTGGTGGCCTGTGTGCGCACCAATAGTTTGAAGCCCCGGGCCATTCCCGAAGCTCTACGTGCGGCCTTTGCCGACGTAAGCGGCGCGGGTAAACAATCAAAGCAGGAGATTTAGCGTGGAACCTACCGTCGTCGACCATTCCTCCATGTGGAGCCTGGTCAGCAATGCCAGTGTCGTGGTTCAACTGGTGATGCTGATCCTGGTAGCCGCATCGGTTACCTCTTGGGTCATGATTTTTCAGCGCAGCAACCTGCTGCGTGCCGGTCGACGTGCCCTGGAGAGCTTCGAGGAGCGCTTCTGGTCGGGTATCGATCTGTCCAAGCTGTACCGTCAGGCCGGCAGCAACCCGGACCCGGATTCGGGCGTCGAGCAGATCTTCCGCGCCGGCTTCAAGGAATTCTCGCGTCTGCGTCAGCAACCGGGCGTTGACCCGGAAGCCGTCATGGAAGGCGTGGCCCGTGCCATGCGCGTCGCCATCTCCCGTGAAGAAGAGAAGCTTGAGCAGAGCCTGCCTTTCCTCGCCACCGTCGGCTCCGTCAGCCCGTACATCGGCCTGTTCGGTACCGTGTGGGGGATCATGAACTCCTTCCGTGGCCTGGCTCAGGCCCAGCAAGCGACCCTGGCCACCGTGGCCCCGGGTATCGCCGAAGCCCTGATCGCCACCGCGATCGGCTTGTTCGCTGCTATCCCCGCAGTAATTGCCTACAACCGTTTTGCCGCTCGTGGTGAAACCTTGATCAGCCGTTACTACACCTTCGCCGATGAATTCCAGGCGATCCTGCACCGTAAAGTGCACACCAGCGAAGAATAAGCAGGTAATTCCCAATGGCTTTAATCGCTCGAGCTCGCAAAAAGCGCAAGCCGGTCGCCGAGATGAACGTAGTGCCTTACATCGATGTGATGCTGGTGCTGCTGGTGATCTTCATGGTGACCGCGCCGATGCTCAATCAGGGCGTGAAAGTTGATCTGCCCAAGGTTTCCAGCGAAGCCTTGCCGCAGGACAACAACACCCAGGTCCTGACCATTTCGATCAAAGCTGACAAGACCTATTACTGGAACCTTGGCAGCGAAGTCGATACCCAGAAACAGCAGGACAAGGCCATGACCTTGCCGCAGATGACCGATGCCGTGACCAAGATCATCCGGGCCGGCAACGAGGGCGGCAAGCACACGCAAGTGTTCATTCGCGGCGACAAAGTGGTCGACTATGGCTCCGTCATGGGCGCCATGGGTGGGCTGCAGAAGGCCGGCGTGGGTAACGTTGGCTTGATTACCGAGGCGCCCTGATGCACCAACAGCGAGAGCCGTCCGCCTCGGAAAGCTTCTTCTGGCCTAGCGTCTGGGCAATTGCCCTGCACGTCCTGGTGTTTGGCATGCTGTTCGTCAGCTTTGCCATGACCCCGGACCTGCCGCCAGCCAAGCCGATCGTGCAGGCGACCCTGTATCAGCTGAAATCGAAAAGCCAGGCCACCACCCAGACCAATCAGAAGATTGCGGGTGAGGCCCAGAAGTCGGCTGCGCGCCAGACTGAAGTCGAGCAGATGGAACAGAAGAAGGTCGAGCAGGAAGCGGTGAAGGCTGCTGCGGAACAAAAGAAAGAAGAGGCGGCTCAAAAGGCCGAGGAATCGAAAAAGGCTGACGAAGCCAAGAAAGCTGACGAGGCGAAAAAGGCTGATGAAGCCAAGAAAGCCGACAAAGCTGCCGAAGCTAAAAAGGCCGAAGAGAAACAGTTGGCTGATATAGCCAAGAAGAAGTCTGAAGAAGAAGCCAAGAAAGCTGCCGAAGAAGAGGCCAAGAAAAAGGCCGCTGAAGACGCCAAGAAAAAGATAGTCGAAGACGCGAAGAAGAAAGCCGCCGAAGACGCCAAGAAAAAAGCTGAAGCAGACGAGGCGAAGAAGAAGGTCGCCGACGACGCGAAGAAGAAAGCTGCCGCCGACGCCAGTAAGAAAAAGGCTCAGGAAGCAGCACGTAAATCCGCCGAAGAGAAAAAGGCCCAGGCCTTGGCAGATTTACTTTCCGACACGCCGCAGCGTCAGCAAGCCTTGGCCGATGAACGTGGCGACGACGTCGCGGGCAGTTTTGACGACCTGATTCGAGCACGGGCAGCAGAGGGTTGGACACGTCCACCTTCGGCACGTAAAGGCATGACAGTAGTGCTGCAGATCGGCATGTTGCCGGACGGCACGGTGACTTCGGTCAGCGTGTCCAAGTCCAGTGGTGACGGTTCGTTCGACAGTTCGGCGGTTGCCGCGGTCAAGAACATTGGCCGGTTGACCGAGATGCAGGGAATGAAACCAAGCGACTTCGCTCCCTATCGTTCATTCAAGATGACATTCACACCTGAGGATCTAGCCTTGTGAGAAACCTTCTTCGAGGAATGCTTGTCGTTATTTGCTGTATGGCAGGCATAGCGGCGGCGGATGAAAAGAACATCCTGGTTACCAGCGGTAGCGATCGGGCCACCCCGATCGCCGTAGTACCGTTCGGCTGGCAGGGCGGCAGCGTGCTGCCGGACGACATGGCCCAGATCGTCAGCGACGACCTGCGCAACTCCGGTTACTACGCGCCGATTCCGAAAGGCAACATGATCAGCCAGCCGAACCAGGCCAGCGAAGTTGTGTTCCGTGACTGGAAAGCCGTAGGCGCCCAGTACCTGATGGTCGGCAACATTACGCCGGCTGGTGGTCGCCTGCAGATCCAGTACACGTTGTTCAACGTGGCCACCGAGCAGCAGGTCTTGACCGGCAGCGTATCGGGTACAGCCGAACAACTGCGGGACATGGCGCACTACATCTCGGACCAGTCGTTTGAAAAGCTCACCGGTATCAAAGGTGCTTTCTCGACGCGTCTGCTGTATGTAACGGCTGAGCGTTTCTCCGTAGACAACACGCGATACACGCTGCAGCGTTCGGACTACGACGGTGCACGGGCAGTGACTTTACTGCAGTCGCGTGAGCCAATCCTGTCGCCGCGCTTCGCGCCGGACGGCAAGCGTATTGCTTACGTGTCGTTCGAACAGCGGCGTCCGCGCATTTTCGTACAGCACATCGACACTGGCCGTCGTGAGCAAATCACCAACTTCGAAGGCCTCAATGGTGCACCTGCGTGGTCGCCGGATGGTTCGCGCCTGGCGTTCGTGTTGTCCAAAGACGGCAACCCGGACATCTACGTGATGAACATGGCTTCGCGCCAGATCAGCCGTGTTACCAGCGGCCCGGGCATCAACACTGAACCGTTCTGGGGTAAGGATGGCTCGACCATCTATTTCACCTCCGACCGGGGCGGCAAGCCACAAATCTACAAAACAAGCGTAGGTGGCGGTGGCGCAGAGCGTGTGACCTTTATTGGTAACTACAATGCCAACCCTAAGCTTTCGGCTGATGAAAAGACGTTGGTGATGATTCACCGTCAGGATGGCTTCACTAATTTCCGGGTTGCGGCCCAGGATTTGCAGCGCGGAACGGTAAAAATCCTTACAGATACCAACCTTGATGAGTCAGCTACTGTTGCGCCCAACGGCACCATGGTAATCTACGCCACCCGCCAGCAGGGCCGGGGAGTCTTGATGCTCGTGTCCATTAATGGACGCGTAAGGCTCCCGCTTCCTACCGCACAAGGCGAAGTCAGAGAACCGTCCTGGTCCCCTTACCTGAACTGACGCGGCGCTACAAAAAGAAGTACTTAACACACTGGGGTTCATTAGGAGTTTCACGATGGAAATGCTGAAGTTTGGTAAGTTTGCTGCTCTGGCTCTGGCTCTGTCCGTTGCCGTTGGTTGCTCGTCTAAAGGCGGCGACAATGCCGGTGAAGGCGCAGCTGTTGATCCAAACGCTGGTTACGGCGCTAACACTGGTGCAGTCGACGGCTCCCTGAGCGAAGAAGCTGCTCTGCGCGCTATCACCACTTTCTACTTCGAATACGACAGTTCGGACCTGAAACCAGAAGCCATGCGCGCTCTGGACGTTCACGCGAAGGACCTGAAAGCTAACGGCGCTCGCGTTGTTCTGGAAGGTAACACTGACGAACGTGGTACTCGTGAGTACAACATGGCACTGGGCGAGCGTCGTGCGAAAGCCGTTCAGCGCTACCTGGTACTGCAAGGTGTTGCTCCAGGCCAACTGGAACTGGTGTCCTACGGTAAAGAGCGTCCAGTTGCTACTGGCCACGACGAGCAGTCCTGGGCTCAAAACCGTCGCGTCGAACTGCGTAAGTAATTCGTCATGCGAACGTGCCGTCGTGCTCTAACTGTATTGGCTCTCAGCCTCGCCCCGCTTGCGGTGTGGGCTGCGGTTCCTGTGGAAGATAGCAACTCTGGCTATAACAATAGCGGGAGTAGTTATCCCCCAGCGGGTTATGGCACGAACGGCGCCTATGCTGGGGGAGCGGTTACGTCCGCTCCCTCGGCACAGGGCGAGCTGTTCAACCAGCTGCAACGCATGCAGGATCAATTGTCCCAGCAACAAGGCGCGATTGAAGTTCTGCAGAACCAAGTGAACCAGCTGAAGCAACAAGGTCTGGAGCGATACCAGGATCTTGATCGCCGTATTGGAGCCGGTGTTACACCTGCCGCCACTCCTGATAATTCTTCTGCCGGTGGTGCGCCAAGCGCTGTCACCGGTGGTGCCGCAGCGGGGGCAGTTGCTGCCAGCCAAGCCCCTGCCGCCAGCAACGAACCGAGTGATCCGGCGAAGGAAAAACTGTATTACGATGCAGCCTTCGACCTGATCAAAGCTAAGGATTTCGATAAGGCCAGCCAGGCTTTTACCGCCTTCCTGCGCAAGTACCCCAACAGCCAATACGCGGGCAATGCCCAGTACTGGTTGGGCGAGGTCAACTTGGCCAAGGGTGATTTGCAAGCAGCAGGCCAGGCGTTTGCTAAGGTCAGCCAGCTGTACCCAAAACACGCCAAGGTACCGGATTCGCTGTACAAACTCGCTGACGTGGAGCGCCGCCTGGGTCATACCGACAAGGTCAAAGGCATTCTGCAACAGGTCGTTGCCCAATATCCGGGGACGTCCGCTGCCCAACTGGCCCAAAGGGATCTGCAACGTTTGTAGGCGAAGCTAGCCCGTTTAGAAGAAACCCGCGCCTGGCGCGGGTTTTTTCGTTAGAATCCACGCCCTTTTATGAAACACGCTCCTTGGGGTTGACGCGTTGGCGCAATCCCTTGAAGTGCCTGACGGAGGCGGACAGCCTGTTTAGCTGTTACGCCCGTGGCGACTATGCAAGACACATTACGTATTACCGAAGTTTTTTACTCGTTACAGGGTGAAACGCGAACCGCTGGCCTGCCTACCGTATTTGTACGGCTGACCGGCTGCCCGTTGCGTTGCCAATACTGTGACAGCGCCTACGCTTTCAGTGGCGGCACCGTGCGCACCCTCGACGACATCCTTGAGCAGGTTGCCGGCTTCAAGCCGCGCTACGTCTGTGTCACTGGCGGCGAGCCCCTGGCCCAACCCAATGCCATCCCGCTGCTTAAGCAGCTATGTGACGCCGGTTACGAGGTTTCGCTGGAAACCAGCGGCGCGCTGGACATCTCGGCGGTGGATCCACGCGTCAGCCGTGTGGTCGACCTCAAGACCCCAGGCTCCAAAGAAGCGCACCGCAACCTCTATGACAACATGGACCTGCTAACGGCCAACGATCAGGTCAAGTTCGTGATCTGCTCCCGGGACGATTACGACTGGGCGGCCTCCAAGCTGATCCAGTACGGCCTGGACCGTCGTGCAGGCGAAGTGCTGTTTTCGCCAAGCCATCATGACCTGAACGCCCGCGACCTGGCGGACTGGGTGGTGGCGGACAACCTGCCGGTACGCCTGCAATTGCAGTTGCACAAATACCTGTGGAACGACGAACCGGGGCGCTGAGATGGCTGATCAACAACGTGCAGTCATCCTGCTCTCTGGCGGCCTGGATTCCGCCACGCTGGTGGCCATGGTCCGCGCCCAAGGCTTCAACTGCTATACCCTGAGCTTCGACTACGGCCAGCGCCACCGCGCCGAGCTGGACGCCGCTGCGCGTGTCGCCCATGACCTGGGCGTAGTCGAGCACAAGGTGATCGGCCTCAACCTCAATGGCATCGGCGGCTCGGCCCTGACTGACAGCAGCATTGACGTACCCGAGGCGCCGAGCGAAGGCATCCCGCTGACCTATGTGCCCGCACGTAACACCGTGTTCCTGTCCTTGGCCCTCGGCTGGGCCGAAGTGCTGAATGCCCGCGACATCTTCATTGGCGTCAACGCACTGGACTACAACGGCTACCCGGACTGCCGCCCCGAGTACGTCGAGGCATTCGAACGCATGGCTAACCTGGCTACAAAGGCCGGTGTAGAGGGGCAGGGGTTTCGTATCCAGGCGCCGCTGCAGAACATGAGCAAGGCAGATATTGTGAAGGCAGGCGTAGGGCTCGGCGTCGATTACGCGCTGACTGTTTCCTGCTACCAAGCAGACAATGCCGGCCGTGCTTGTGGGAAATGTGACGCTTGCAGACTGCGTGCAGAAGGCTTCCAAGCCGCCGGAATGACTGACCCAACGCGTTATTTCTGATTTATTTAAAATAAGGTGTTGAATAATCCTTAGAAATCAGTATTATACGCGCCACCACACAGCGGGTCGTTAGCTCAGTTGGTAGAGCAGTTGGCTTTTAACCAATTGGTCGTAGGTTCGAATCCCACACGACCCACCATTTTTGGCGGTTTAGAAAATCCGGAAGGCCCACGTAAGTGAGGATTTCCGGGTTTTTTTTTGCCTGAATTTTGAGTGAGTGGTGGCCACTAGCTACAAGTCCGCCTTGTTGCTGCGTGCGGGCAGGCGTAGGATGCGCCCCCGGATCAGTCCAGCTGAATCGGTAAAGCCCCTCGACATGGATAGTTATGACTGCTTGCTCCCGCCTTTTTGCCGTTGCGCTCATCTTCCCGCTTAACCTGATCTCGATGCTGGCTTATGCCAGTGCTGAACGTGCCGATTTACTCGGTGTGTACCGGCAGGCGGTTGAACACGATGCGAAGCTCTGCGCCGCACGTCACGATTATCAAGCCCGACGCGAAAGCGTGCCGCAAGCCCGCGCCGGGCTGCTACCGACGCTCAACGCCGGCAGCACCGTCGAAGCGGTGCGCTTGCAGCGCGATGAGCCCGGGTTAACCCGTACCCGTAACACCGCGGTGTTCCAGGCGAATCTCAACCAGCCGTTGTTTCGTGTCGACCGCTGGTTTCAACTCGAAGCGGCGCAGGCCACTGCATCCCAGGCTGAGCTGGAATTGGGCGCCAAGGAGCAGGGGCTGATTCTGACCACGGCCCAGGCCTATTTCGAAACCTTGCGTGCGTTGGATTTATTGGCGGCATCCAAAGCCGAGGAGGCTGCGCTCAAGCGACAGCAGGCGCAGGCCCAAGCGCGTTTGGACAATGGTGCGTCGAGCATCACCGATGTCTTGGATGCCCAAGCCGCCTATGACAACGCCAATGCCAACCGCAAACTGGCAGAGCGCAAAGTCGATGATGCCTATGAAGCCTTGTCGCGCTTGACCCGCCAGGACTATGCCTCGATCGAGGGCATTGAACATCAGTTACCTGTGCAGCCGCCGGTGCCCAACGATGCCAAGGTATGGGTGGGGCGTGCGGTGCAGCAGAACCTGGCCTTGCAGGCCAGCAGCTACGCGGTGATTGCCGCCGAGCAGACCAATCGCCAGCGTAAGGCGGGTTATGCCCCCACCGTCGACGCAGTGGCGTCCTGGCGCAAGGGTGACAACGACAGTTTTGGCTACAGCAACCCTACGGATTTCGGCCGTGATGGTTATCGGGGCAGCGTCTCGCAAGGCAGCATTGGTGTTGAGTTGAATATCCCGCTGTACAGCGGCGGCATGACCCGTTCGCAAGTGCGCGAATCCACCGAACGCTTGGCGCAGAGTGAAGACGAGCGAGAGGACCGACGCCGCGAGGTGGTCCTCAACACGCGCAATTTCTACCGGGCAATCAATTCCGACATTGAGCAAGTGACTGCCCGCCGTCAGACGATTCGTTCGAGCCGAGCCTCGGTCAAGGCCAACCAGGTCGGACGTGACCTGGGGTCGCGCAACACGGCTGATGTCCTTAATGCCGAGCGCCAGTTGTACGCTGCCGTGCGTGAGTACAACAACGCGCGATACGACTACATCATCGACACGCTCAAGCTTAAACAAGCGGCGGGGACGTTAAGCCCTGCCGACTTAAGTGATCTGGCCATGTACCTGAACAAGGATTACGACCCGGATCGCGATTTCCTTCCGCCTCAGGAGCGGCAAGCGCTCTAGTGATGTGTGAATCTCGTATGGCTGATGTCAAAATGATTCTAAATGTATCTAAACTGATATAAGCTATTGAAAGATTTAAGAAATTTATTGTCGCCTGACGGCACGCATGGAAGCTTATGAGTGATCAAGGAAGGGGCGCGGAGTCGCCTGCGTCAGACACCGGTCTCGTGTGTCTGGTGATGCTGGCAAGGTTTCATTCGGTGGCCGCATCTGCCGAGCAATTGGCTCACGAATTCGCACCGGCCAACCAGCCATTCACGCAACGTGAGTTGCTGCTGGCCGCACGCAAGCTGGGTCTGAAGGCCAAAACGGTCAACACCACCATCGCCCGTCTCGACCGCACGCCGCTGCCGGCCATTGCAGCCAATGGCGACGGGACATTCTTCATCATTGCCAAGCTGGACCAGGGCAAAGCACTGATCCAGGACCCGCGTGCCGAACGCCCGGAAGTGATCACCTTCCAAGCCCTCGCGGCGCGCTGGAGCGGTGAACTGCTTCTGGTGCGCTCCGAGTCCGGGCTACCGGGCGAAACCTCGCGCTTTGATTTCACCTGGTTCATTCCCGCCATCGTCAAATACCGCAAGCTACTCGGCGAAGTCCTGTTGGTGTCGTTCGCCCTGCAGTTGTTTGCGCTGGTTACGCCGCTGTTTTTCCAGGTGGTGATGGACAAAGTGCTGGTGCATCACGGGCTGACGACGCTGGATGTGATCGCGGCCGGGCTGCTGGGGATCATGCTGTTTGAGTCGGCCTTGAGTGGCCTGCGCAGCTACGTATTCGCGCATACTGCCAGCCGTATCGACGTGGAATTGGGCTCGCGGTTATTCCGGCACTTGATCAACCTGCCCTTGGCGTATTTCCAGGCGCGTCGCGTCGGTGACTCGGTGGCCCGGGTGCGCGAGCTGGAGAACATTCGCAGCTTCCTCACCGGCAACGCCATCACCCTGGTGCTGGATGTACTGTTCTCCGTGGTGTTCGTGCTGGTGATGTTCTACTACAGCGGGTGGCTGACCCTGATCGTGCTGTTGTCGCTGCCGTTGTATGGCCTGGTTTCGCTGCTCGTCACGCCGCTGCTGCGGGCTCGATTACAAGACAGTTTCACCCGCGGCGCCGAGAACCAGGCATTTCTGGTCGAGACGGTGAACGGTATCGATACCGTGAAATCCATGGCTGTCGAGCCTCAGGCCATTCGCAAGTGGGACAACCAAATGGCGGCGTATGTCGCCGCGGGTTTCAAGACCCAGACGCTGTCCACCCTCGCCAACGAAAGTGTGGGCCTGATCGGCAAATTGGTCACGGTCGCGACCTTGTGGCTGGGCGCGCGTCTGGTGATCGACGGGCAATTGTCGGTGGGCGAATTGATCGCTTTCAACATGCTGGCCGGTCGCGTCAGCGGCCCGATCATGCGCCTGGCGCAACTATGGACGAGCTTCCAACAGACCGGTGTTTCCGTACAGCGCCTGGGCGATATTCTCAACACCCGCACCGAATTATCCCAGGCCACGCGCAGTGCGCTGCCGCCGCTGCGGGGGCAAATCGAATTTGATCAAGTGCATTTTCGCTACCGCGCCGACGGCTCGGAAGTACTGCGCGGCGTCAGCCTGCACATCGCCGCTGGCGAAGTAATCGGCGTAGTAGGGCGCTCCGGCTCCGGCAAAAGCACCCTGACCCGGCTGCTGCAGCGCTTGTATGTGCCCGAGCGCGGCAGGGTGCTGGTCGATGGCATGGACCTGGCCCTGGCCGATGTTTCCTCTTTGCGACGCCAGATCGGCGTGGTGTTGCAGGACAACATGCTGTTTAACCGCAGCATCCGCGAGAACATCGCCTTGAGCGATCCGGGGGCACCGCTTGAAGCGGTGATGCACGCGGCGAGCATGGCCGGTGCCCATGAGTTCATCCTCGAGTTGCCTGAAGGTTACGACACCATGGTCGGTGAGCACGGCACCTCGCTTTCCGGTGGCCAGCGTCAACGGGTCGCGATTGCCCGCGCGTTGATCGGCAACCCGCGCATCCTGATTTTCGACGAGGCCACCAGTGCGCTGGACTACGAGTCCGAACGCATCATCCAGCAGAACATGCAGAGCATCTGCGCGGGGCGCACGGTGATCATCATCGCGCACCGATTGTCGGCCGTGCGCGACGCCCATCGCATCCTGGTGGTCGATCGCGGGCAAATCGTCGAGCAGGGCAGCCATGCCGAATTGCTCACCCATCACGCCGGGCACTATTCACGCCTGCACCGCATGCAACAGGGCTGAGCAGCCCTCGGCGCGCCCTGATTTCGGGTCGCCGACACTTACCGTACTTCGGATTCAAGGATGGATGCCCCATGAGCGCAACGCCCTCGTTAATGCAGCGCTACCGTCACGCCTGGCGCGAGTCCTGGCGCCAGCGCAAACACATGGACAGCGTGCCGCGCCTGCCCCACGAATCACAGTTTCTACCCGCGGCGCTGGAGTTGCAGGACACGCCTGTGCACCCGGCGCCGAGGATATTCATGTGGAGCATTCTGGGCTTCGCCGCGCTGGCGTTACTGTGGGCGTGCCTGGGCAAGATCGAGGTGGTAGCGGTGGCGTCCGGCAAGGTCGTGCCGAGCGGCAAGACCAAGCTGATTCAACCCAGTGAGACGGCGGTGGTCAGGGCCATTCATGTCAGCGATGGTCAGGCGGTGAAAGTCGGCGAGCTGCTGGTCGAACTCGACCCGACAGCCGCCGATGCCGACGTGCGCCGCATCCGCAGCGATCTGCTCGCCGCCCGCATCGACAGCGCCCGCAGCGCCGCGATGCTGGAGGCAATCAACCACCAGAAGCCACCGCCATCACTGCTCGGCGCAATTACCGATGCCGACCCGCAACAGGTGCTCAGCGCCCAGCGCTGGCTTCAAGGGCAGTATCAGGAATACCGCAGCAGCCTGGAGCTGGTCGACGCGGAGATCCAGCAGCGCAACGCCGAAATCCAGTCGGCCCAGGCCCAGGTTGCCAGCCTTCGGCAAACCGTGCCGATTGCCACGCAACTGGCCGAGGACTATCAACGCCTGCTCGCGCAACAGTACGTCGCCCGCCATGAGTACCTGGAAAAAGAACAGGCTCGCCTCGACCTGCAACGCCAGTTGAGCGTGCAGCAAGCCAGTGTTTTGCAGTCCACCGCGGCGCAAGGTGAAGCGCGACGCCGGCGCGAAGGCGTGGTCGCACAAAACCGCCGCGCGATGCTCGACCTGCAACAGCAATCCAATCAGAAAGCTGCAGGCCTGGTCGAGGAGCTGGCCAAGGCTCGCTATCAGGAGACCCTCACCAGCCTCACCGCGCCGGTAGATGGAACGGTGCAGCAACTGGCGATCCACACGGTCGGCGGTGTGGTCACCCCAGCCCAGCCGCTGATGGTCATCGTGCCGGCCGACCAGCCGGTGGAAGTCGAAGCCATGCTGGAAAACAAAGACGTCGGCTTCGTGCGCGCCGGCCAGCCGGTCACGGTCAAGGTCGAAACCTTCACCTTCACCAAATACGGCACCGTTGTTGGCGAGGTCGTCAGCGTCTCCAACGACGCTATTGAGGACGAAAAACGCGGGCTGATCTACAGCAGCCGTATCCGTTTGAAAACCGACCACCTGATGGTCAACGGCCAACGCGTGGCGCTGTCACCGGGGATGTCGGTAACGGCGGAAGTGAAGACGGACCAGCGCCGTGTGATCGAATACTTCTTGAGCCCGTTGCAACAGCATATGGATGAAAGTTTGCATGAGCGTTGAGGGTTACCCACGTTGAATTGGCCAGTGAGGAAGTTGATGTTTGTTAAGTATTTGAAGTATGGGTGTGGGCTGGTTGTTTTAATGCTGTTGTCGTGGCTGGTGTTTTTCTTGATGTCGAAGCCGCAAGACAACCCCTATATGCGGCTTTATTCCTCTGTGAACGGGACCGGTTCTCCGGGTTGCGAGTTTCTCAACGAAAAACGACCAAACGTACACTTTAAATTCAAACTCTCCGCGCAGGAATGCAGGTTTGTCTTTTATGGGGGTGGGGAGGGTATTAAATTTTATGTTGATTATCCGAGCGCGGCAGTGGTTTTTCCGCGACTTGAAAAAGGCATTCAAATTTATTTTGCCATGTACCGTATTTCAGTAGGTGATTATGATGCAAGTAGGCATTTGGTTGGGAAGGCGCCGATGTCCGTCAGTGATGGAATTGAACTCTATGATATGAATGATTATAAGGAAAGAAAGTTTGTCGGAGAAGATGGTGTCTCCGTTATCGCTTCTGACTTCTTGGCGACCATTAGAGCGAGCAGACTGTACGCGCCGGATCTTTTAGTTTTTTATCAATACCCCAAGGAACTTACGGACGTCAAGGCAATGGATCGTTTTGCCCTTGATGTCTTGCGTAAGATAGTAGTCGAATAAGGAGATGACCCGTGGCGTTGTTAGTGTTTAGCGATGATCAAGTAAATGAGCTTCAACGGCTGTCGGATAAAGAAGACTTTCCAGCCGCCTATGACTATATGCATGGCATTCTCGCGGCTGAAACCGCGAAAGCTGGGGACTCGGCGAGTGCTGCTGATTTACAGGCTGTGACTAATTGGCTGGCGACAGCTAAGGCTATTAATTCAAATGATAAAGGTAACTTTCTTAATGACCTCGTCCGTGGGTCGATCCAGTATTCCGTGGCAAAAACAGGCCGTCCTCTAGATGATGCGGCGTTTCAAATAGCTTCGGATAATCTAGCGCGGGAGACAATAAAGACTGTATTAGATGCAAGAGGTATTTCGACGGCTAATATTATCGGTGATTTAGAGTCGGATGGTATGAGGTCCGGATTACACTTGGAAGCCTGGCAATGGCCGGGGGCCTTGGCTGATATACTTCCGCCTCCCGCAGGTATGGGCCGTGACTTTATACAAATCCCCCACGAAACCAGCATGGAGTTCATGCAAAACGTCATCAGCTCCATGATTGCTAATATGGCGGGGATGGAGCGAGTATTAAACCGGGAATCGGTGCTTGATATTAGCCCGTCGTGGAAGTTGTGGCGTGAGTTGAATACCTACATAGCGGACAATCGCTACAGGCTTTATGCCAAGGACGACGCGGCGCCCGTTGCTCCCCGTCAAGATCTGATCAATATCGACATCAACCCCTCGCCCCAACCCCAACAACACATCCAGGGCGAAAGCAAAGCCCAGCAAGACGTTGCCAACGGCTACATTCAAAACTCGGCAACGCATAATATCTTCGCCGTTGGCGGCATTCTGAACAAAACCGATTTCACCTCCACTCAAATGGCCAGCCTGGCCTCGGGCGGCATTCGCCCCGGTGAAATGCAACTGGACCCCAACGCGCGTCCCAACACCTACCTGTCGCAGTTCTATCCTGCACCGGACGCGACCAAACCGGACTTCAGCCTGCGCAGTGCCGTGACCCTGAACGGCCTGTCGGCGATGTCGACATTCAACACCTACGTCGACCCGTTGTTGCTGGACCTGACCGGTAATGGCGTGCACATGACTGACATCCGCGACGGCGTGTTGTTTGACACCGACCACAGCGGCACGGTCAAGCGCAGCGGTTGGGCGGATCGCACCACCGGGATGCTGGTGATTGACGATGGCAGTGGCCAGGTCAAAGACGTCAGCCAAATGTTCTCCGAGTATTACGGCGGCAAAGTCGGCGTTAACGGTGCCGCGGGCGAGACCAGGTTCAAGGACGGTTTCGCGGCGCTGGCCAGTGAGGATGCGAATAAAGACGGTGTGATCGACCAGAACGATCCGATCTGGAGCCAATTGCGCGTCTGGGTCGACGGCACCCATGACGCCAAAGTCGATGCCGGGGAATTGAAGACCCTGGCCGAGCTGGGTATTACCCAAATCAACGTGCGCGCGGCGGCTTCCACCCAAGCCGACATGCGCGACGGCAACCGCGTGTTGGCGACCGGCTCATTCACCATCAATGGCAAAACTCAGGAAGCGCTGGCAGTAGACTTCCTCGGCGACCCGGTCAGCAATACGCTGACCAGCCAGGGCGCAGGCACCCGCGTGACCTCCACCACCAGCGGCGCCAACAGCGTCACCACCAGCGCCTATGCCAGCCATAGCACCACGGGCGAAACCCTGGATGCGGCCACATTGGGCGTCAACAACCTGTACGGCGGCAGCGGCGACGACACCTTGATCGCGGCCCCGGGCGGCGGTTGGCTGGTGGGCGGCGCGGGCAGCAACACCTACAACGGCGGTGTGGGCGATGACGTGTTTGTCATCAGCGCCTCGGACAATCCGGCCAATATTCACGGCAATGGCGGCCATGACACCGCGATCATCGTCGGTGACAAGGGCGTGGTGCTGAACATGGCCCAGGCTGGCCTGACCATCGCCGAAGGCGGTGGCGGCAACGACACGATCATCAGCGGCGGCATGGGCAGCGCCTTTATCAAGGGCGGTTCAGGCTACTCGACGCTGGTGGGCGGCGGCGGCAACGACGTCCTGGTCGGCGGCACCGGCCACAACACCATCATCGGCGGCAGCGGCAAAGCGGTGATCTATGCCGGGCCGCAAGGCGACACCATTTACGCCTCCGAAGCCGGCAGCATCATCCATGCCGGTGGCGGCGCCGATAAGATCTACGGCGGCGCCGGCAATGACGTCATCGAGGTCGGTCACGGTAACGCGACCATCGACGGCGACGGCGGGATCAACCTGGTGACCCTGCACGGTAACCATGGCGACTACCGCATCACCCGCACCACCGCCGGCTATGAAGTGGCCGACAAGGTGGCCGGACGCGACGGTACGGTGACGCTGAGCAATATCCAGAAACTCAACTTCTCGGACATCTCCGCCGTTGACCTGCTGACCCCGAACGCAATGCCGGTAGCGGATGTGCTGACGGTGGACAAGGCCGGCAAGGCGTTTGATCGCACCCAGGCCCACCTGATCAGCGCCGAGGCATTGCTGGCCAATGATCAGCGCCTCAACAGCCAGGGCGCGCTGCACATTGCCAATGTCGGTGATGCCGTCGGCGGTACGGTCAGCCTTACCGCTCAAGGCGATGTGCTGTTTACCCCGGACAAGCATTACGACGGCCTGATCAGCTTCAAGTACGGCGTGGCGGATGCAGCGGGTAACCTGTCGGCATCGGTCGTCGACCTGGGCAGCGGCCAGACTGCACCGATGCGGGCTGGTGTGACCTTGCTCACGCCAGAAGTGCCACTTGATCCTTTGGCCGCCCAGGAATGGTATTTGAGTGACACCCACGTGTTGCCAGTGTGGAAGGACTACACCGGTAAAGGCGTGCGCATTGGTCAGTTCGAGCCCGGTGGCCAGTTCGCCACCGCGCCTGAGATCTTTGATGTCGCGCATCCGGACCTGGCGCCGAATATCGACCAGGCCTGGCTGCAGACGCAAACCGCCAATGGCACTTTACCGGGCCTGGTGTCCAACCACGCCACGATGGTGGCGGGCGTGATGGTCGGTGCGAAGAACGGCATCGGCGGTGTCGGCGTCGCTTACGATGCAAAGCTCGGCGGCTACTACCTGGCGGGCAAAGGCGATGACCTGGCCGGGCTGGGGCACATGGTCAGTTTCGACATTGCCAACAACAGCTGGGGGTTCACCACGGACTTCGCCCTCAGCAGCCTCCAGAACGGTGCGCTGGATACTGCCGCAGCCTTGAGCATGAATGCGCAGTACGCCGCCAGTAACGGTCGCGGCGGCCTGGGCACCATCATCGTGGCGGCGGGCGGTAACAGCCGGGCCACCGGCGGCAATGCCCAAGGTTCGCTGACCAACAACAATCGCTTCTCGGTGGAGGTCGGCGCAATCAATGCCCAGGGCGATTTGTCGACCCTGCAGATTGGCTCGTCGCCGTTCTCCAACCCGGGCGCCAGCCTGTTGGTCTCGGCACCGGGCAGCAATGTGGTGTCCACCAGCCACATGTTGGAAACCGAACGCGGTTCCACGTTCGGTAACGATTACACCAGCATGCAAGGCACCAGCTTTGCTGCGCCGATCGTCTCCGGCATCGTCGCACTGATGCTCGAAGCTAACCCGAACCTTGGGTATCGCGACGTGCAGCAGATCCTCGCGTTGTCGGCCCGCAAGATCAACGACCCCGCAACCCAATGGGCCGATAACGGCGCACACGGCTGGAACGGCGGCGGCATGCATACCAGCAACGACTACGGCTTTGGTGAAGTCGATGCGCGGGCTGCTGTGCGCTTGTCCGAGGCCTGGATGACCCAGAGCACGGGCGCCAATGAGTATGTCTACAGCGCGTCCAGCGGCGCACTCGGCCAACCTTTGGCGGCGGGCGCGACACTGACCTCATCCATCGCGATGAATGCCGGTTTGAACGTTGAACATGTGGAAATCGACTTCGATGCGCAGGTCGGCCGCCTGGGCGATCTGACCCTCAAGCTGATCTCTCCCGATGGCACCCAAAGCGTATTGCTCAACCGTCAGGGCAAAGTCCCGGACGGCATGCCGGGCGCCAGTGCAGCGGACGTCGGCAGCACGCAGGCCGGTGCGTTCAAATACACCTTCATGTCGACCCATGACTTCGGTGAACACTCGGCGGGTAACTGGACATTGCAGGTGACGGATGCTGCGTCCGGTTTGCCAGTGACGCTCAACAGCTGGTCGCTGCGTTTGTATGGCAGCAAGGCGAGTGCCGACGACACCTATTTCTACACCGACGAATACGTCAAATCCGTGCTCGGCAATGCCAATCGCGCGGTGTTGGACGACGCGGTCAACGGGCTGGCCGGCGGGCGTAACACGCTCAACGCGGCGGCCGTTTCGGGGGATACCTCGGTCAATCTGTTAACCGGTGTTGCCAGTATTGGCGGTGCGGCGTTGACGGTGAAAAAACCGGCGAGCCTTCACAACATTGTTACCGGCGACGGGAATGACACCTTGGTCGCGGGTAATGCCGATGCCTTGCTGGATGGCGGGCGCGGCAATAACACCCTGACCGGCGGCGCGGGCAAGGATTTCTTTGTGGTTCATCGCCGTGAGGCGGGCAATGACACGCTTAACAACTTCGAGGCTGCCCGTGGCGAAATCGTCGACTTGGTGGGGTTTGCCGGCAAGCAATTTGCCGACCTGCTGCTGACCCAGCAGGGCGCGGACGTCAACGTTGACCTGGGCAACGGCCAGAGCATTGTCCTGAAGAACCAGGTTGTCGCCGGTATCACGGCCGCCAACTTCCTGTTCCAGGACAGCTTTGTGGCGCCCACCGCCTACATCAACAGCGACGCCTCGGCGATCAAGCCGCAAGAGGGCTTGGGCACCGTGGTGCTCAAGGGTGGCGGCCAAGGTGTGATGTACACAGGCGACGCCCAAGGCAAAAACGTGGCCTCGTTGAGTGGCACGGTCTATAGCCACGACAGCGCGACCTCGGATGTGTTTGTGGTGGCGGCGCAAACCGGCGTTACCGATTACAACAATGCGTTGCGCGGCTTCCGCCATGGCATTGATAAGATCGACTTGCGCCAGACCGGCGTCACCGACTTCAGCCAGCTGACCATCGAACACAAGAACCGCGCCACGTTAAACAACCTGACCCAGATTCACGGGGTGTACGTCACGCACAACGGTTCCAACACCAAGCTGCTGTATCTGGATGCGCTTGATGTGGCGCAGGTCACGGCGACAGATTTCCTGTTTGCCGATCACGCGCCAGCGGTGGTCACGCCGGTGGGGCCGGTGACACCTGTCACGTTGCCGCCGACTGATTTGCACCCGCCTATCGTCGTGCCGGACCCGGTGCTCAAGCCGTCGGTGACGATTCCGGACCTCACGTTGCCGCCGACCAAGACGCTCGAAGAGCTGCTGGCCGAGCGCGGTATCGATCTGAACCCGAAAGTGCCGGAACATAAAACCATTGAGCAGATTCTTGCCGAGCGCGATGCCAACCGTGGCGTGACAGTGCCTGAGCATAAAACGCTCGAGCAACTGCTGGCCGAACGTGGCGTGGGTTCGCTGGAACCGACAAAGCTGCCGGACATTGGCGTGGTCGGGCGCACGCCGATTGATGTGCGTCAGCCGCGGCCGATTGTCATTCCAGACATTCCGATGGTCGATATCTCGCATCGCGACCTGGATCTTACGCCGCGCCAACCGAGCGTGGTGGACACCTCCTTCGATTCCATCCGTGACCGAATTCTTGGGCGCACGCCTTCGACAGTCGATCCGGTGCCTGCGGCGAGTGATCCCAACGTCATCAACATCAAAGGCTTCTTTTCAGACGATGTGATCCTGGGCGACGAGAGCAAGACCGTCAATATTGAGGCGTTCAATGTCAAAGTGGTCGCCGGCAACGGTGACAACACGATCAATGTGGCGGGTCGTCGAGGCAATATCAGCCTGGGCAACGGCAATAACGTCGTGACCGGTGACATCGACAAGCTGACGGTTGGCCACGGTAACAACACCCTTACCGATTCCGGCGCTTTCACGCAGGTGAAACTGGGCGATGGCAACAACAAGGTCGTGGTCAGTGGCAGCATGCCGACGGTTGAAGTCGGGCACGGCGTCAACGACATCGAGTTCAGTGGCTCCCGAGGGGAATTGGTGTTCGGCCAGGACATTAAACCCGATCATCTGTGGTTCCAGCACAAAGGGCAGGACTTGCAGATCTCGGTGGTCGGCAGCCAACAGGAGGTCACGCTGCGTAACTGGTACGCCGACACGCCTGAGCGTCCACGGGACATCATGGCCGGTGATCGTCAGCGGTTGATGGACAGTGATGTGGACCATCTGGTCCAGGCCATGGCCGCATTTGCCCCTGCGGCACCTGCGACCATGACCTTCGGTGCCGCCGAGCAACAGGCCTTGCAGCCAGTGCTGGCGGCCAACTGGCGATAATTCCCACTCGTTAACCCGCAAAAGGGCCCGCGATACTCATCGCGGGCCTGTGGCTGCACTAACCAAACCGCCCGGTAATGTAGTCCTCGGTCTGCTTCACCTTCGGCTTGGTGAAAATCTCGTCCGTATTGCCATACTCAATCAATTCCCCCATGAACATGAACGCGGTGTTGTCCGACACCCGCGCGGCTTGCTGCATGTTGTGGGTCACGATGATCACCGTGTACTGCGCCTTCAACTCCGTAATCAACTGTTCGATACGCCCGGTGGAAATGGGGTCGAGCGCGGAGGTCGGTTCGTCCAGCAGCAACACCTGCGGACGTAGCGCAATGGTGCGCGCGATGCACAGTCGTTGTTGCTGACCACCGGAGAGGCTTTGTGCGCTCTGGTTGAGTTTGTCTTTGACCTCATCCCACAGCGCGCCGCCGCGCAGGGCTTGCTCGACGCGGTCATTCATTTCACGGCGCGAGAGTTTTTCATGGTGGCGCACCGCGTAGGCGATGTTGTCGAAGATCGACATCGGAAACGGCACAGGCTTCTGGAACACCATCCCGACGTGGCTGCGCAGGCGATTCATCGAGTAGCCGGGGGAGAGGATGTTTTCGCCATTGAGCAGCACTTCGCCGCGCGCCTCCTGCTTCGGGTACATCGCGTAGATGCGGTTGAACACGCGCAGCAACGTAGACTTACCGCAGCCTGAGGGGCCGATGATGGCGGTGATGCGCTTTTCCGGGATATCGATGTCGATGGATTTCAGTGAGCGTTGGTTGTTGTAGAAGAACTCCAATCCACGCACCTGGATTTTGGTTTTTCCGTGAGCAATATCGGTGGCGTCCATCAGTGAGACCTATTGCGTAAAAGGATCAGGCGAGATGCCAGGCTGAGCACCAGCACGAACAGCGTCAGGACCAAGGCTCCGGCCCACGCGAGCGCATGCCAGTCATCGAACGGGCTCATGGCGTACTGGAAAATAACCACCGGCACGCTGGCAATCGGCTTGAGCAGGTTGCTGCTCCAGAACTGGTTGCCGAAGGCGGTGAACAGCAGGGGCGCGGTTTCCCCGGTAATCCGCGCCAGGGCCAGCAGGATGCCGGTGACCACACCAGCCTTGGCCGCTCTCAGCACGATTTGCAGCGTCAACTTCCATTGCGGCACACCCAGCGCCAGCGCAGCCTCGCGCATCGTTGAGGGTTGCAGTTGGAGCATTTCATCGGTGGTGCGCACTACCACCGGAATCACCAGCAAAGCCAGGGCCAAGGCACCGGCGATGGCGGAAAACCCGACCTGATGGTTCGTGAGCAGGTTCAGCGGCAGGATCACGCTGGTGTAGATGAATAACCCCAGCACAATCGACGGCGCCGACAGCAGGATGTCGTTGATAAACCGCACCGTGGTGCCCAGGCGCGAGTGGCGGGCGAACTCCGCCAGCCAGATGCCCGCCATCAGCCCGATGGGCGTGCCGATCAACAACGCGATGGCAGACATTAGCGCGCTGCCATAAAACGCATTGGCCAGCCCGCCTTCAGTGCCGGGCGGCGGGGTCATCTGGGTAAACAGGCGCAGGTTGAGGGCCTGGAAGCCATTGATAAGGGTCGTCAGCAGGATCCACGCCAGCCACAGCAGACCGAAGGCCGTAGCCCCACAACTGAGGAGCATGGCCACGCCGTTTTTAAGCGCGCGTTTGCGGTACAGGCGGTCATTGGCGCTCATAGGCCTTCCTTACGCGACAGGCGCATCAGCAGCAGGCGTGCCAGTGCCAGCACCACAAAGGTCACGATAAACAGCAAGAAGCCCAAGGCGATCAGCGCGGAGCGATGCAGGTCGGTGTAGGCCTCGCTGAACTCGTTGGCGATGACCGACGCAATGGAGCTGCTGGGCATCAACAGTGAGGCGGAAAATTGCTGGGCGTTACCCAATACGAAGGTCACGGCCATGGTCTCGCCAAGGGCGCGGCCCAAACCGAGAAAAATACCGCCGACTACCGCCGAGCGGGTGTAGGGCAAGACGATGTCCCACACCACTTCCCAGGTGGTGCTGCCCAAGGCGTAGGCCGATTCTTTCAATGGCGTCGGCACACTGCGAAACACCTCGTGCATCACCGAGGTGATAAACGGCATGATCATCACCGCCAGCACGATGCCGGCGGTGAGCATGCCAATTCCCAGCGGCGGCCCCTGGAACAGCGAGCCAACAAAGGGCAGGGCGCCCAGGTAGTCATTGATATAGGGCGACAGGTGTTCGGCCATGAACGGCCCGAACACGAACAGGCCCCACATGCCATAGATGATCGAGGGAATCCCGGCGAGTAATTCAATCGCCGACGCAACCGGCATCTTCAGCCATGGCGGCGCGACTTCGGTGAGAAAAATCGCAATGCCAAAACTCACCGGCACCGCAATCAGCAGTGCCAGAAATGAGGTGACCAAGGTGCCGTAAATCGGCACCACGGCGCCAAAGTGGTTGTTTACCGCATCCCACTCGGTGCTGGTGATAAAGCTCAAACCAAAGGTTTTGAACGCCAAGCCACCGCCCCAAAGGGTCGAGGCCGCAATGGCCCCCAGCAGCACCAATACCAGCATGGCTGCGCCGAACATCGAGCGTTTGAACCACAGATCGTGGCGTTGATCGCGGGTGGCACGCCGGTCGCCCGGTGTCTCGCCTGCGTGAGTCGTCATAACCAGTGGATGGACGGTGTCATTCATATCAAATGTGCTCACCGCCTCCCTCAGCGCAGAGGAAGGCGGTTGTAGGGCGAATCAGTTGGCGAAGTCAGACTTCCAGTAAGCTTCGATGCGCGACACCAAGGAGTTCGGCAGTGCTACGTAGTCCAACGCCGCGGCCTGTTGCTGGCCTTTTTCCAGTGACCATTTGAAGAAGCTGAACGCCGCCTGGCTTTGCTCGGCATTCTTGGGCTGCTTGTACATGATGATCCAGGTGGTCGCCGTGATCGGCCATGCGCCTTCGCCTGGCGCGTTGGTCATGATCAGGTTGAAGTCCTTGGCGTTGGCCCAGTCGGCAGTATCCGCAGCCGCCTGGAACGCCTTGGCGTCAGGTTTGACGAATTTCCCCGACGCGTTCTTCAACTGGGTGTAGGTCATCTTGTTCTGCAGGGCGTAGGCGTACTCCACAAAACCGATGGAGTTCTTGATCTGCTTCACGTAGGCCGAAACGCCTTCGTTGCCTTTGCCACCAACGCCGACCGGCCACGGCACGGTGGTGCCGAAACCGATCTTGGTTTTCCAGCTGTCACTGACTTTGGCCAGGTAGTTGGTGAAGTTGTACGAGGTGCCCGAACCGTCGGAGCGATGCACCACGGTGATGTTCGCCACCGGCAGGTTCAAGCCAGGGTTAAGGGCGGCGATGGCCGGGTCGTTCCAGGCCTTGATGTCACCGAGGAAAATCTTCGCGAGCACGTCGCCATCGAGTTTCAGCTGGCCTGGCGCAATACCTTCAACGTTCATCACCGGCACGATGCCGCCAATCACGCTGGGGAATTGGCCCAGGCCGCCGGCTTTGAGGTCATCGGCCGACAGCGGGGCGTCGGAGGCGCCGAAGTCAACGGTGGCCGCCTTGATCTGGGCGATACCGCCGCCGGAACCGATCGACTGGTAGTTGATGCGATTGCTGGAATTCTTGCTGTAGTCCTGCGACCACTTGGACAGCACCGGGTAGACGAAGCTGGAGCCCGCGCCGGTCACGTCAGTGGCGTGCGCCACGCCGCTCAAGCACAGGGTAGCGAGCAAAACAGACAGTCTTTTTTTAGTCGGCAACATCACGACAACACCTCAGGGGAAGGGTAAGTGGGTAGGTCCACCTGTCCGGGACGTGACGATTTAATTCCTGAGATATGTCTGTTTAATGACGGTTTGGGTTTATGAAGAAACATTTAGAAATGTATGCGGCGGTGGAAGACGGCTTACCCGCGCCCACCGCCGCACTGTGACTTAGTTAACGCGCTGATCAATCCCGGCCTGCAACTCCTGGCTATCACTGTGCCCGCCGACCCTTAGCGGCCCGAGGTTGAAGGCTTGATCCTTACGCGTGGCGTCGTCCTGTTTCTGGGTCAATTCATCCTTGGCTCCCAGCACCAGATTGACCGGTGATTTCGACAGGTTCAGCCCCACATCGGCTCGGTAGTCGCTGCCGGCCAACGTCGTTGCCGTCACTTTGGAACCACCGAGGTCGACCTTGCCCTGGTCCGCGCTGATCCGCGCGCCCGTCAGGCGGGTTTCGCCACTCACCTGCAGGTTTACGCCCTGCGTACCGCGGATGCCCGATGCTTGAGTGACGCTGTCTTTCACCCCATGGCTGACGTCCAGGTTCAGCGTCGGGGTGTAGGACGTGTTGCCGCTCTTGTCGCCGAACAGCACGCTTTCGGCGGTATTGGCCACCGAGCTGCCGGTGGTGTTCTTGCCGCTGACGGCGTAGCTGTCAGTGGTTTTTGGCCAGACCTTTTCCTTGAGGTCCGACAGGCGAGTGCCCACGGCATCCTTCTTGTCCGCCAGGTAAGCCTTGGCTTTGTCCACGCTCGTACCGAAGGCGCCACGGGGCTCGGGGTTCACGTCGTAGCTACCGCTGCGGGTGAGTTTTTCGCCCAGGCGTTCCTTGGCGTTACCAACGCTGTTGACCACGCTGTCCTTGGCCGAGGCCAGGTGCTCGGTGCCCTTGTCGACGGCGTTCTCCAACTTGTCGCGATGCTTGTCGAACGCGCCCTCGGCCTTGGCTTGCACCTTGTCCTTGAGCGGTCCGCTGGCCTTGGCCAGTTTGTTGACCACGCCGGGTTGGTTTTTCTCGACATCAAGTTTGGCGTCGACGTTGACCTGGGTGCTGCTGACTTGATCCTTGCGGCTCTCAACGACGAGGTCGCCGCCGACATTGCCACTGACCTGCTCGGCTTCAATCCGCGCGCCGGCCAGATGGGTGTCACCGGCACTGTTGATCACCACCTTATTCGCCTTGATCAGGCTGTCGTGCTGGGTGGTGCCTTGCAGGTGATCCACGTCGACCTTGGCCCGCGCATTGATGCCGTGCTGGGTCTTGGGGGTGTCGTGTTCACCGGCGTCGGCCAGGGTGGTTTTGCCGCCGCTGCCGCCTGCGCCCAGGGTCACGCCCCAGCTGTTATGTGCCTGGGTCGATTGCGCCGACTCTTGCAGGATACCGCCGTTTTGCGCCTCCAGACTGACGCTGTCCGCCACTACCTGAGTGCCTTGCAGGTGGATGGCATCCGCCGCGTTGGCGCCGCTGGTGAGGCTCACCTTGCCGTTGCTGTGCAACTGCCCGACGCTGACGCCTTGGTCGTTTTCGGCGACTTTGCCGATGTTGAAGTTGGCGCTCAGGCTGCCGGTGGTGCTGCTGCTTTCGGCGCTGTTGGTCTTGCCGGCACCGACCGTCAGGCCGCCGCCCAGGTTGCTGCCGCTGCTCACGTGTGTATCGGTGGCTGCTTGCAGGTTCAGCTTGCCGCCAGCGTTGAGGCTGATGTCACCGGTCTTCGCGGTGCTGCTGCCGACCTGTGTGCCTTGCAGGATCATGTCGCCACCGCTGCTGAGCTGGATCGGGCCGTTGCCCTGCAGCGTCGCGACACGCGCCTGGCTGTCCTGGGTGTTCAGGCGCTTGTTGTCCAGTTGCACACCGGCACCGAGGTTGACGTTTGTACCGTTGCTGCCCGGCGCCGTGCCCACGGTCAATGAACCGCTGCCGCGCAGGCTAGTGTTAGTGTTGCTCTGGGTATCGTTGGCCTGGTTCAGCGCCAATTCGCCACCGGCTTTGAGGTTGATGCCCGCCTGGCCGCCGTTGAACTGGCTGCCTTCATAACGCGCGTCGCCTTGGGTCTCGATGTTCACACCCTGGGCGCCGGCGTAGCTGCCGACCACCGCTGTGCTGCTGGCCTCGCGCACATCGCTGCTGCCGCCTGCGCCATTGCCGCGCACGTTCAAGTCTTCACCGGTAGTGGTGTAGACGCGCACGCCCGCTTTGGCGTCAACGCCTTGCTCGCTACTGGTGTGGGTGTTGGCGGCGGCGGTGGCGAGGTGCTCGCCGGCATTGATCTTCAGCCCGCCCTCAGTGGCGCGGTATTGGGTGCCTTCATCCTTCACGGTGTTGGCGACATTGACCTGCACCGTGCCACCACTGAACTGACTGACCACGGCAGTGCTGTCCTGCTGGGTGCGGGTCTTGTTGGTATGGCCGATTTCCACATCGAGCCCGACATTCGGTTGCTCGAAGGCATCCAGCAGGCCTGGCTGATGGAATTTGGCCTGCGCCACGCCTTCGACGGCTTTTTCGATAGGCCGGGTGATGCCTTTGTATTCGACATTGGCGCCGACGTCGGCGGTCCAGCCGTTCTCCTTGTGGGTACCGGTCTCGGTGTTATGCGCCGCCTGGTTATCGACCTGGGCCGCGTTGACCTGCAACTCAGAACCGGCCTTCACCTGCGCGCCTTGGCTGGTGAGGGTGTTGCCGGCGTTGATCGTCAGGGTGCCGGCCGACGCCACGCTGCTGGTTTGCGCCGTGGTTTTGTGGCTGGTGTCATTGCTGCTCTGATGGCTGAACTGCGCACCATTGCCGGCTCGGTCCAGGCCGCCGGTGTAGTACACGCCGCCAGCGGTGGTGGTGGTGTCGGTTTGGTTGCGGGTGCTGTCATCGGTCGCCAACAGCTCGACGTTCTTAGCGCTCACGGTCGCATCGCCCTGGGTCGCCTTCAGCTCGGAACCCTTGATGCTCACGTCGCCACCGGCCGTGACGGCCAGGCTGCCGCCACTGAGGCTGGAAGCTTGCTGCTGGGTGGTGTCGGTCTTGCTGGTGTGCTGCTGGTCTGCATAGTTCACACCCGCGCGGTACTGACGGGTGCCGTCGGCGGTTTCCTTGGCGTAGCCATCGAAACCCCGCGTGTGAGTGCTGGTGGTGGTGTCAGAGGTGTTTTCAGCCGACGCGACCTTGATGTCACCTTTGGCATCCGCTTGCAGTTCGCCTGCCGCTGAGACCTTGGAGCCGCTGACGCTGATGTCCTTGGCGCTTTGCAGTTTGAGGTTGCTGTCCGAGCGCAGGTTGCTGGCGACGACGGTGCTGTCCTTGAGGTTCTTGCGGCTTTCATCCTTGGAGATACCAAAGAACTTGCTGTCGTTGCTGTAGCTATTGTCGTGGGAGGTGTCTTGTACGCCGTCGATCACCAGTGAGCCTTTGTCGCTGATGACGCTGGCCTGTTGGCCACCACGCGCCTGGCTGCCGCTGATGCGCACGTCGTCCGCCTTGACGATCAGCTTGCCGTCGGCGTTGACCTTGCTGCCGGTGTTCAGGGTCTTGCCCTTATCGCCATCGCCGTTCTTGCCGAAGAAGCTGCCGCCGGTCAGGTCGCCGGAGTAAGCGTTGTCGCGGCTGCTCTGGGTACGGCTGGCGCTGGTGATATCGACTTGCCGGGCGGCCAATTGAATATCGCCCGCAGATTTCAGCTCGGCGCCCTGCAGCTGCAGTTTTTGCTGGCTGGTCAGCTCCAGGGTTTTGCCGGCCTTGAGGCGGCTGGTGACGCTGCGCTGTTCGTTGCTGGACTTGTCCCAGTTGGCTTTCCACAGGTGCTTGCGATGGTTGCCTTGGTCGCGGGTTTCATGGGTTTCGGTGGCGGCACTCAATTGCAGGTCGGCGCCGCTGTTGACGCGCAAGGCCTCGCCCGCTTCGACCTGGCTAGCCTTGATCTCGGTCTTGGCGCCGGACGACAGCGCGGCATTCTGCTGCGCGACGACGTTTGTACCGTGCTGGCGCGAATCTTTGTCGGTGGTGGTGCGGTCATAGGTTTCGTAGGTGAACAGGAAGTTGCTGTTGTTCCACTGTTCACGTTTTTCCTGGAGCTTGCGGCTTTCCAGGCTGCTGAGGGTGAGGTTGCGGCCGGCGTCGAGCTTGACGTTGCGCCCGCCGACGTCGGTGGCGGCGAGGCTCAAGTCCTTGGCGCTGTGCAAGTCGACATCGCCCTGGCGGCTCTGCACACCGGCGCGGGTGGCGTCGAGGCTGTCGGCGTGGACCTGGCCGCTGATATCGAGGTCGCCGGCGGAGCTGACCTTCACCCCGTCACGGCCCTCGACTTGCACCGCACCTACGCGCACACCGGCCCCTTCGGCGGTGCTGATGATGTTGATGCGGCCGGCCTGCATCGCTCCGAACAGACGGGCGTCGATACGCTGGTCTTGGGTTTTGCTCGCCGGGTCGACCTGGCGCACCTGGCCGCTGGCGTAGTCGACCTGATTGCGGCCGACCGTGAGGTTCAATTGGTCACGCGCACTGAGGCGCCCATCGCTGTCGATGCGCGGCGCAATCAGGTTGATCGAGCCCGCGCCGTTTTGCAGGCCCTGGCCTAGCACCGTCAGTTGGCCGCTGGCATCGCGCGTGTTCAAACCTTGTAGCTTACCGTCGTTGAGCTCAGGGCGGCCCACCACCAAGTTGGCATTCGGGGTGTTGATGAAACTGCCGCCGTTGACGGAAATCCCGTTGGGGTTGGCCAGTACATAATCGGCGGCCCGGCCAAAAATCTCCTGGGCGCCATTGATGGCCGAGGCGTTGCGGCTCACCACCTCGTTGAGGATCACGCTCGCCGCCTGGCCCTGGAACTGCGGGTTGGCCGCCAGTTGCCCGGCGAGTTGCGATTGGCCGGCCTGCAAGGCGTTGTTCAACACCACGCCCTGGCGGTCGACGTTGTAGTCCAGGAACTGGTTATGCGACAGGCCGCCGGCATTCGGGGCGACGATGTTGACGATCGGCACGCCGCCCTGGTTTTGCAGTTGCGGGGTGCCGCCAGGCCCTTCGACGACGGTCAAGCCACCGGCCAGCACCAGCTGCGGCAGCAGGAACAAGCTGGCGATGGCCCAGCGCAGTTTGCCCTGGGGTGAAAGGTGAAACGTATGGATGTCAGTCGGCATAAATAAATTCGCTCTGTGTTGGCTGATCCGCGACGTGCGTTGTTCGTTGCAACGCTGCTGAGGTGGTCAGGTACTGCGGTTAACTCAGGCTAAACAGGTGTTTGCTCATATCTGTAGGCTCAAGCGCGTCAGCCAGACCTCCGGTTCCTGGCCAAACCCTGTGGGCGTGTTGAGGTTGCGTTGGTAATCGAGGTCCAGTTGCACGTTTTTCCAGCTCAGGTTGAGCCCGACACTGGCGCCGCTCAGGCGCTGGCTTTGGGCGCCGTGTTCGCGCTTGAGCCAGCCGTTGTCCAGGCCCAGGCGCGGGGTGATTTTTACCGGCAGGTTGCTGCTCAGCGGCAGGCGCAAGGTGTTGCGCCATACCGCTCCGATGGCCCCGGACGCGCTGTTTTCGCGGTAGCCCCGCACCGCCGAATCGTCGGTGCCCAGCAGTTGCTCGATGGCAGGCAGCGCATCCGGGCTGTATTGCGCCGACAGCTGGCTCTGCCACTGCCACGGTTGGCCCAGCCATTGGCCGTTGCGCCATTGGGTGAGGTTGGCGCGGTATTTATGGAACTGCGCCTGGGGCAAGTTTTTTTGCGTTTGGTCAGCATCACGGTCGGCGCCGAACCACGTCAGGCCTTGGGCGTAATTGACGTCGAGGTTCCACACTGCGCTGTTGAGCCAGAACAGATTCAGGCCAGCCTCGGCCACTGTCAGCGTCGGGCTCTGGATGCCTAAGCGAACCTTTTGCAGGTAGCTGTCGACGTCCTTGTAGGCCAGTTGCAGGTTGGCGCTGAGTTGATGGCCCTGGTCGCGCCACAGCACGCGGTCAGTGCGCAAACTGACCTGGTCGGTACGGCCGCTGTTATAAAACGTGGCGCGGCTGAGCTTGAACGGCGAGCGGTATTCGGTATGGCTGGCGAACAGGCTGTAGGTCCAGTACCCGTAAGGGATGGAATAAAACACGCTGTTGCTGCGGCTGTAGCGCGGCCCGTGGTTGAGCGTGTCGCTGAAGCTCAGGTTGAGCGAATCATTGAGCTCCAGCGGGCTGTCCAGGCTTAGGTTGATGGCATTGCGATCACGCCCCGTGCCGGCACTGCCGAGGTTATCCACCCCCAGCCCCAGCGCCCAGCGCGAGGCGCTGCTGCGTGAGCGCAGGATGATGCGCGAGGCGCCGGGCTCGCTGCCGGGTGCAATGTCGGCGGTGAGGTCAACCGAGCGCAGGCGATTGAGCTGGTCCAGGCCTTGTTCCAGGTCGCGCAGGTTCAGCGGCTGGCCGAGCATCCCGGGAAACGCCCCGCCCAACGACACTGGCAGGCTTTGGTCGGCCAGTTCGATGGCTTCCAGGTAGCCTTCTTCGACGTGAATATCCAGCGGTTGCCCGGCAGCGGGCGTACTGATCAGGTACGGGCGGCTGGCGATATAGCCAGCCTCGACATACAGCCGGGTGATCTCGGCCAGCAAGCGGTTGATCTGGGTGACGCCCATGCAGGGCGCGATGTAGGGTTCGATGCGTTTGTTTAACTCAGCCTTGTTGAACAGCGTTACACCGGCCAGACGCGTGCCGCTCAGCGGCCAGCAGCGTTCATCCTTGGCGATGCCTGCAGGCGAGGCCGGGGTGGCCGGTTGCGTACCGAAGCTGCCTCGTTGCATCTGCCGCTGGCGCTGCTCGAGTTGTAATTGCTGCAGGTCGCGTTGCTGTTGCTGCTGTAGGCGCAAGGCTTCCTGGCCTGACTGTTGCTGCTGTAGGCGCAGGGTTTCCTGGCCTGGCTGCGGCCCCTCGGCGGCGGCCGCTGGCAACGTGCAAAGGCAGAGCAGGGCGACGCCCAGTTCTCGCAAACACCGCTGATGTTGGGTTGAGGGCTGATTCGGCACTCGACATCCTTAACGTAGAAATTCACACGACCCACGAGCTCACTGCCAAACCGTGAACTCAGGGCTTGTCGCACTTGAGTCATCTTTAAACGGTTTGTTACATGGGTTGTAGGATTTATTACATAAAACGTGATGAATTCCGCGTTATTCAGTAATAAATCGCACAAATATGGTGCAAGCCTAAACGCCAGGCTTCTTAAGAGCCTTGGTTTAAAGGGTTTTAGCAGGAGGGGGCATAGCGATGGAGGGTTTCGATTGTTGCAGGGAATTTGTTTAATCGCTCTGTTTACTCAAAGCTGGCACCGATCTTGCCAAAAGATCCAGCCTGACCGCTTAGCCTTTTGTCTTCAGGTTCAAGCGGCTGTTGACGACTTTGTGCAGTCGCACGGCCAATGCCTGGGTGAGGTAGGATTTTCGCAGCGGCACAATACGCTGGGCCCATCCCTACCGACGCACCCGTGAACGCCATATTAGGCTTTTGAATCCATTCGATATTCTGTAGCCTTGCGCAGCTTCACCGTGCTTGATGAACACAATCACTTCGTCCGGCGGCGCCCGAAGGGCTCCAGAGCCGGTGGTACACTCGACTTTCGCGCAACTGCGCCTGCAGGTCTTGCGAACATGACGCAAATTTCCGAACGCCTTCTGGTTCAAGCTCACCTCGACGCCAAGCAGCCCAAGGCGCTCAGCGCCGAAGAAGAGACGCGCCTGCGTGCCGCCATCGCCGCCGAGCTCAAGGCTCAAGACGCGGTGCTGGTCGCCCACTTCTACTGCGACCCGGTGATTCAGGCCCTGGCCGAAGAAACCGGCGGCTGTGTCTCCGACTCCCTGGAAATGGCGCGCTTCGGCGCTGCCCACCCGGCCAAGACCGTGCTGGTTGCCGGTGTGCGTTTCATGGGCGAGACCGCCAAAATCCTCACCCCCGAAAAACGCATCCTCATGCCCACCCTGGAAGCCACGTGCTCTCTGGATCTTGGCTGCCCGGTGGATGAGTTTTCGGCGTTCTGCGATCAGCATCCCGAGCGCACGGTGGTGGTGTATGCCAACACCTCGGCGGCGGTCAAGGCCCGGGCGGATTGGGTTGTCACCTCCAGCTGCGCGCTGGAAATCGTCGAAAGCCTGATGGACAACGGCGAAACCATTATCTGGGGCCCGGACAAGCACCTGGGCACGTACATTCAACGCCAGACCGGTGCCGACATGCTGCTGTGGGACGGTGCTTGCATCGTCCACGAGGAGTTCAAGTCCAAGCAGTTGGAGGACATGAAGGCGCTGTACCCGGATGCAGCGATCTTGGTACACCCGGAGTCGCCGACGGCGGTGATTGAATTGGCGGACGCGGTGGGTTCCACCAGCCAACTGATCGCGGCGGCTCAGCGTTTGCCGAACAAGACGTTCATCGTGGCGACCGACCGCGGCATCTTCTACAAGATGCAACAGTTGTGCCCGGACAAGGTGTTTGTTGAGGCACCGACTGCCGGCAACGGCGCGGCATGCCGCAGTTGCGCGCACTGCCCGTGGATGGCGATGAATACGCTGGAGCGCACGCTGCAGTGCCTGCGTGAGGGCAGCAACGAGATATTCGTTGAGCCGTCGGTGATTCCACAGGCGGTGCGGCCGCTCAAGCGCATGCTGGATTTTACCCAGGCTGCGCGCCTGAAACTGGCTGGCAATGCCTGATGCAGCCGTAAAAACGGTCAAACTGTGGGAGCTGGCTTGCCCGCGATGAGCATGGGTATCTACGCAACTTTTTGTGTTGCGCTAAGTTTTTGACGGGGTTGTTAGGTAGATGTGAGTACATATCCGTTGCTGCGGTAACGGCTGCTTAGGGTTCCGCTCTTACAGCGGCTCACTTTTGGAAAGACCCAAAAGTAAGCAAAAGGTCTTCGCCCCACCACTCGGTGCCTCGCCTAGGCTCGGCATGCCCTCACTCCGGCTTGAATCCGTGGGCCGCCGCCATGGGCCATCCTTGGCCCATCGCGGCTAACCCGGCGTCCTGCCGGGTTACCCACGGATTCAAGCCTGCGTTCGGCCATCGTGGTTTAACGGGGCGCCTCAGATCAAGATCAAAAGCAGATCAAAAGCAAGAGCACGGCGGCCTAGTAGCCGACCTGAGTGGTAGAAGCAAAAGCAGGGCAGAAGCAGAGCAGAAGCCTATCTAGCTGATGTAATGAGATCCCACATTAGATTGAGTTCAGTTTCAAATATCAGGTCGGCTGTCAGGCCGGCGTGCTCTTGCTTTTGATCTTGATCTTGATCTTAGGCGCCCCGTTAAACCACGCTGGCCGGAGTGAGGGCACACCGAGCCTAGGCGAGGTGCCGAGTGGTGGGGCAAGAGCCATTTTGGTTACTTTTGGCTGGGCCGGCATTCCGGGCTCTTTTCCAAAAGTGACCCGCCGTAAGGGCGGAACCCATAGCAGCCGTTACCCAAATAACGGATATGTACCCAGCGCCCCCACGACAACCAAAGAATTCAACCCATATAAAGATGTGTAGATACCTATGCTGCGATAGCATCACCCAGGTCTGCCTGATAGACCGAGGTACCTGCATCGCAAGCCAGCTCCGACATTTGATTTGGGTTGCCTTGAATTACTTCTTCTGCTTCGGAACCCGCACCAACTGCGTATCCGAATAAATGTCATGCCAACTGCGTTTCTGCTTATCAAACAACGACCAGATAAACCCCAACCCCACGCACAGCCACGACGCAATCGACACCACAAAGCGTAACAGCGCCTGCCACAGACTGATCCGCGAGCCGTCGGCGTTCTGTACGCGTACGCCCCACACCTGCATGCCCAGTGTCTGCCCTGAATAAGTCCAGAACATGGCGAAAAAACCAAACAGCACAAAAAACAAAATCGTCGACAGCAACGGGTCACCGTCCAGCGCGCCCGACTCGGTGAGCGTGCGCATCTTGGCCTCGCCGATAAATGCCATCCACACCAGTTTGTAGATAAACGCGGTGACGATCAGCAGGGCGGTGCACAACAGAAAGTCATAGAACATCGCTGCCAGACGACGGCCCAGACCAACGGCGGGAAATTCGCCTTGGGGGCTCAGCAGGGGTTTGGACATGGCAGTTTCTCTTGAGGAAAAAGCCATTTTACGGATAAACGCCTATAAAAAAGCCCCTGATGTCACCCTCAGGGGCTTTTTGTCGCAGTAAGGATCAACCTTCTGCTTGTACTTCGTCAGCCTGCATGCCTTTCTGGCCTTGCACGGCGATGAAAGTCACTTTCTGGCCTTCTTTGAGGCTCTTGAAGCCGTTGCCCTGAATAGCGCGGAAATGGACGAACAGATCCGGACCGCTTTCTGGAGTGATAAAACCAAACCCTTTCTCGTCGTTAAACCACTTGACGGTACCGCTCTGACGTTCAGCCATTTTCTTATTTCCTTGACGCTAAAAATTAATGACAGCCCCTTTCGCATGAAAGAGTACTGGGCTGGGTTGCAGGAAAGTAAGAGACGTCGAACGGGTTGTAGCACAACTACTTCAGCTACTGCCCAGGTCCAGGTTCCAAGCGACCCATGCAAACACAGTGGGCAAACTCTACGCCAACTAACAGAGAAAAAACAAGCCCCGCCAAAAGCCCAGCGTTTGCTTGGGTTCGTGGCTGTTTGATCAACAATGTTACGCCTGCTTATTCGATAGCGTTGATCACTTGTTATAGGTGAGCCCCTATTACATTGACTATCGACGATGCACTGTTTTATGGCGGTTGCGTTACAGTTTAGTGCGCGCTAACGCAACCGCGTTACTTATAGAAACAGCCAATCAGCCACGGTAGTAACGTTGTGGTACGAATGGCATTTTACTTACACGTAATGGCACCTTTTTCCCACGTACCAACGCAGACACTTCGGTGTCCAGTGCGATGAATGCGCTGTCCAGGTAACCCATGGCCAGCGGGCCGCCCAACGTCGGGCCAAAGCCGCCGCTGCACACGCTGCCGATCACGGTGCCGTGCTCATCGACGATTTCAGCGCCTTCACGCACCGGGGTGCGTTCCTGTGGCAGCAGGCCGACACGCTTACGGCTTACACCGGCTTGTTGCTGGGTGAAGATCCTGTCGGCGCCCGGGAAGCCACCGGCACGTGCGCCGTCGGCGCGGCGGGCCTTGGAGATCGCCCATAGCAGGCTGGCTTCGATCGGGGTGGTGTCGGTGTTCATGTCGTGGCCGTACAGGCACAGGCCAGCTTCCAGGCGTAGCGAGTCGCGGGCGCCTAGGCCGATGGCTTGCACTTCGGTCTCGGCCAGCAGGCTACGCGCCAGGCTCTCGGCGTTGGCGGCCGGCACCGAGATTTCAAAACCGTCTTCGCCGGTGTAACCGGAGCGGCTGACGTAGCAGTCCACACCCAGCAGGCGCAGGGTGGCGAACTGCATGAAGGTCATCTGGGTCACTTCCGGCGCCAGGCGCGCCAGTACCTTCACTGCCGCCGGGCCTTGCAGGGCGAGCAGGGCGCGTTCTTCGAACAGCGGCTCGATGGTGCACTGCTCGCCAATGTGTTTGCGCAGGTGCGCCAAGTCCTGGTCCTTGCAGGCGGCGTTGACCACCAGGAACAGCTCGTCGTTGCCCAGGTTGGCCACCATCAGGTCGTCGAGAATGCCGCCTTGGTCATTGGTGAACATGGCGTAGCGCTGCATGCCCACCGGCAGGTCGATGATGTCGACAGGCACCAGGGTTTCCAGGGCTTTGGCGGCATTCGCGCCGGTCAAGCGGATCTGACCCATGTGCGACACGTCGAACAACCCGGCTTGATCACGAGTGTGCAGGTGTTCCTTCATCACGCCCAGCGGGTATTGCACCGGCATGTCGTAGCCGGCAAAGGGCACCATGCGCGCGCCCAGCTCGAGGTGCAGCGCATGCAGTGGGGTTTTCAACAGGGTTTCGGTGGACATATTCAGCTCCTGAAAAACGTGCGGACGCGCGTGTAAGCGTCAGCACTCGATAATGTTGACCGCCAAACCGCCACGGGCGGTTTCCTTGTATTTGCTTTTCATGTCGGCGCCGGTCTGGCGCATGGTGCGGATGACCTTGTCGAGGGACACAAAGTGCTGACCATCGCCGCGCAACGCCATACGCACTGCATTGATCGCCTTGACCGAGCCCATCGCATTACGCTCGATGCACGGCACTTGTACCAAGCCGCCAATCGGATCGCAGGTCAGGCCGAGGTTATGTTCCATGCCGATCTCGGCGGCGTTTTCCACTTGGGACGCGCTGCCACCCAACACTTCGCATAGCGCACCTGCAGCCATTGAACAGGCCACGCCAACCTCGCCCTGGCAGCCGACTTCGGCGCCGGAGATTGAGGCGTTTTCCTTGTACAAAATCCCGATGGCGGCGGCGGTGAGCAGAAAGCGCACCACGCCGTCCTCGTTCGCGCCTGGGATAAAGCGCATGTAGTAATGCAGCACGGCCGGCACAATCCCGGCTGCGCCGTTGGTGGGCGCCGTGACCACACGCCCGCCGTTGGCGTTTTCTTCGTTGACCGCCAGTGCATACAGGTTGACCCAATCAAGCACCGACAGCGGGTCACGCAGCGCTGATTCCGGGTTCTTGCATAGCTGGCGATGCAGGGCAGCGGCGCGGCGCTTGACCTTCAAACCACCGGGCAAAATCCCTTCGTTGCGACAGCCGGCGTCGACGCAGTCCTGCATCACTTGCCAGATTTTCAACAAACCGGCGCGGGTTTCCGCTTCCGGGCGCCAGGCACTTTCATTGGTCAGCATCACTTGGCTGATCGACAGCCCGTAGGTAGCGCAATGCCCCAGCAAGTCTTTGGCGTGCTTGAACGGAAAGGTCAGCGGCGTGGTGTCTTCGACAATCCGGTCGGCGCCAGCGGCGTCTTCATCCACCACAAACCCGCCACCGACCGAGTAGTACTCGCGGCTGCGAATCTGGATACCCGCCGCATCGAAGGCACGAAAAATCATGCCGTTGGGATGGTAGGCGAGGGGTTTGCGAATCATCGCCAGGTGTTCTTTCTCATTGAACGCAATGCTGTGTTCGCCGAGCAGGTTTAAGCGACCGTCGCTGCGCATTTGCGCGAGGCGTGCAGCCACGGTTTCAGTATTGACGGTGTCCGGGTGTTCGCCTTCCAGGCCCAGCAACACGGCTTTGTCGCTGCCGTGGCCTTTACCGGTGGCGCCCAGCGAGCCATAGAGTTCCACCTTGATGCCGGTGGTGGCGCTCAGCAGGTTATCGCGCTTGAGGCCTTCGACGAATCGGGCGGCGGCGCGCATCGGGCCGACGGTGTGAGAGCTGGAGGGGCCGATGCCAATTTTGAACAGGTCGAACACGCTAAGGGACATGGTTGTTCTCCGGTTTCTTATTATTTATCGGATGAACGCGCTCAAATGTGGGAGCGGGCTTGCTCGCGAATGCGTTGGTTCAGTCACCAGATGTATCAACTGGTACACCGCTTTCGCGAGCAAGCCCGCTCCCACATTTTTGACCGTGTTCCTCCAGTCAGATCAGGCGTAGCTCTCGATTGAAGGGCATGCGCATACGAGGTTGCGATCGCCAAACACGTTGTCGACCCGGCCAACCGGGGGCCAGTACTTGCCTTCGATCAACGACGCAACCGGGTACACCGCTTGTTCACGGCTGTACGGGTGGCTCCATTCGCCGACGATTTCAGCAGCCGTGTGCGGTGCGTTTTTCAGCGGGTTGTCGTCCTTGTCCAGCGTGCCGTTTTCCACCGCGCGGATCTCTTCGCGGATGGCGATCATCGCGTCGCAGAAGCGGTCCAGTTCTTCCTTGGATTCACTTTCTGTCGGCTCGATCATCAAGGTGCCGGCCACCGGGAACGACATGGTCGGCGCGTGGAAGCCAAAATCGATCAGGCGCTTGGCCACGTCATCAACGCTGATGCCGCTGCTGTCTTTCAACGGGCGCAGGTCAAGGATGCACTCGTGCGCTACCAGGCCGTTGCTGCCGGTGTAAAGCACTGGGTAGTGCTCTTCGAGGCGACGGGAAATGTAGTTGGCATTCAGGATCGCCAACTGCGAAGCGCGCTTGAGACCCGCGCCGCCCATCATGCTGATGTACATCCAGGTGATTGGCAGGATACTCGCGCTGCCGAATGGCGCCGCGCACACCGCGCCTTCCTTGCGCTCCATGGCTGCGTGGCCAGGCAGGAACGGCGTGAGGTGGGATTTAACCCCAATCGGGCCAACGCCCGGGCCGCCACCGCCGTGAGGGATGCAGAACGTCTTGTGCAGGTTCAGGTGGGACACGTCGCCGCCGAACTTGCCCGGTGCGCACAGGCCGACCATGGCGTTCATGTTGGCGCCGTCGATGTACACCTGGCCGCCGTTGTCGTGAATGATGCCGCAGATTTCGCGGATGCCTTCTTCGAACACGCCGTGGGTGGACGGGTAGGTGATCATCAGCGCGGCGAGGTGCTCGCGGTGCTCGATGGCTTTGGCACGCAGGTCTTCGATGTCGACGTTGCCACGTGCATCGCAGGCGGTGACCACTACGCGCATACCGGCCATGTTGGCGGTAGCGGGGTTGGTGCCGTGGGCCGACGATGGGATCAGGCAGATGTCGCGGCGATCTTCGCCACGGCTCTGGTGATAGGCACGAATTGCCAGCAGGCCGGCGTATTCACCCTGGGAACCGGCGTTCGGTTGCAGCGAGATGGCGTCATAACCGGTGGCTGCGCAGAGCATGGCTTCCAGCTCGGACGTCAGTTGCAGGTAGCCGGCGCTTTGTTCGGCCGGGGCAAACGGGTGCAGGGCACCGAACTCGGCCCAGGTCACCGGAATCATTTCGCTGGCGGCGTTGAGCTTCATGGTGCACGAACCCAGCGGGATCATGGTGCGGTCCAGTGCCAGGTCCTTGTCGGCCAGCTTGCGCAGGTAGCGCATCAGCTCGGTTTCGGAGTGGTAGCGGTTGAACACCGGGTGGCTGAGGATCGGCGACTGGCGCAGCAGCGCGGCGGGCAGGGTGCTTTCGGTGTTGGTGAAAGCGGGCAGTGCCTTGCCGTCGGCGAAGATCGACCACAGGGCTTCGATGTCGGCCTGGCGGGTGGTTTCGTCGACCGACAAGCCCAGACGCTCAGCATCGACCACACGCAGGTTGATGCGCTGTGCGTGCGCCTTGTCGTGCAGGGCAGCGGTGTTGGCGCCCGTGTTGAGGGTCAGGGTGTCGAAGAAGTGTGCCTGCTCGACCTTCAAGCCCAAGGCCGTCAGGCCCTTGGCCAGGATCGCGGTCAGTTGGTGAATGCGTTGGGCAATCTGGGTCAGGCCTTTAGGGCCGTGGTACACGGCGTACATGCTGGCGATGTTGGCCAGCAGCACTTGGGCGGTGCAGATGTTGCTGGTGGCTTTCTCGCGACGGATATGTTGCTCGCGGGTCTGCATGGCCAGGCGCAGGGCCGGCTTGCCGAAACGGTCGACCGACACACCGACTAGACGGCCCGGCATGTCGCGCTTGAACGCATCCTTGGTAGAGAAGTACGCCGCGTGCGGGCCACCAAAGCCCAGCGGCACGCCAAAGCGTTGCGCGCTGCCGATGGCCACGTCGGCACCGAACTCACCCGGTGGGGTCAGCAGGGTCAGGGCCAGCAGGTCGGCGGCGACCGCGACCAAGGCGTTGGCGGTGTGGAAGCGCTCGGTCAGCTCACGGTAATCAAACACGTCACCGTTGCTGGCCGGGTATTGCAGCAGGGCGCCGAAGAATGCGCTGACGTCGGTCAGTTCGCGCTCATCGCCCACCACCACGTCAATGCCCAGCGGCTCGGCACGGGTGCGCAGTACGTCGAGGGTTTGCGGGTGGCTGTGGATCGAAGCGAAGAACGCGTTGCTGCCCTTGTTCTTGCTCAGGCGCTTGCAGAAGGTCATGGCTTCGGCGGCGGCGGTAGCTTCGTCGAGCAGCGAGGCGTTGGCGATCGGCAGGCCGGTGAGGTCGCTGATCAGGGTTTGGAAGTTCAGCAGCGCTTCCAGGCGGCCCTGGGAGATTTCTGGCTGATACGGCGTGTAAGCGGTGTACCAAGCCGGGTTTTCCAGCAGGTTGCGCAGGATCGGCGACGGTGTGTGGCAGTTGTAGTAGCCCTGGCCGATGTAGGTCTTGAACAGTTGGTTCTGGCCAGCAATGGCCTTGATCTTGGCCAGGGCCTCGGCTTCGCTCAGGCCATCTTCCAGGCCGAGCACGCTGGTGCCCTTGATGCTTTCCGGGATCACGCTGGCGCTCAGGGCTTCCAAGGAGTCGAAGCCCAGGCTGGCCAGCATCTGTTGCTCGTCTTCCTGGCGCGGGCCGATGTGGCGGGCGATGAATTCGTTGGCGGTGCTGAGATTAATGGTCATGGCGCGCTCCTCAGGCTTCAGCGTTGGCTTTGATCAGGCGGTCGTACGCATCCTGATCCAACAGCTTAGCCACTGCATTGGCATCGGCGGGTTTAAAGCGGAAGAACCAACCTTCGCCCATCGGATCTTCGTTGACCAGTTCCGGGCTGTCGCTGAGTTTGTCGTTGACTTCGAGGACTTCGCCGTCGAGCGGCATGTACACGCCGCTGGCTGCCTTGACCGATTCAACGGTGGAGGCTTCGGCGCCTTTGTCGTAGGACTGCAACTCCGGCAGTTGCACGAAAACCACATCACCCAGCGCGTTCTGCGCGAAAGCGGTGATACCCACAGTGACGCTGCCATCGGCTTCGGCGCGCAGCCATTCGTGATCTTCAGTGAAACGCAACTCGCTCATGGAAACTCCTCAGGGCCAGATTCGTCTGGTGGACAAGATTGGAATAATGAGGAGTTACTTAGCAATATCGCGGCCAAAGTCATTAAACTCTTATAAATCAATAAGTTAACAAAATTGGCTGTGACGTTAGATGTTTTGGCTGTAGCGATTTCGCTACAGTCTGGCCGGTGAAAAAAAGCCTATGTGGATCAAAGCCTTGCATGGCGCGCAAAAAACAGGGTTGTAGCGATATCGTTACGCTGTAGCGCTTTCAGTACAGCGGATGTCGTTCTCAGACCCAATTGGGTGAGTTATGCAAGCTCCCACATTTGGACCGCGTTTATTCAGTCAGGGCTTATTGGGGATGCCGTACTTGCGCAGCCGATGGGCGATCGCCGTGTGCGAGGTCTGCAAGCGGCTGGCCAATTGGCGGGTCGAGGGATAGCTGGCGTATAGCTTCTCCAGCAGGCTGCGCTCAAAGTCTTCCACCGCCTGTTCCAGGCTGTCGACTTCGCCGTCGCTCTGGCGCGCCACCGAGGTGCCAGCGATGTCCAGGTCGCCGATGTCCACCAAGCTGCTTTCGCAAATGGCGGCGGCGCGAAAGATCACGTTTTGCAGTTGCCGAACGTTGCCCGGCCAGCGGTTACCCAGCAGCGCCGGGTAGGTGCCGGGCGCCAGACGGCAGACCGGGCGCTGGATCTGCGCGCAGGCCTGCTGCATGAAGTAGCGGGCCAGCAGCAGGATGTCTTGGCCGCGCTCACGCAGCGGCGGTACTTCAACGTTGAGTACGTTGAGGCGGTAGAACAAGTCTTCGCGAAACGTGCCTTCGCTGACCATCTTTTCCAGGTCGCGGTGGGTGGCGCTGAGAATGCGTACGTTAACTTTCACTTCGCGGTCGCCACCCACACGGCGGAAGCTGCCGTCATTCAGAAAGCGCAGCAGCTTGGCCTGCAAGTACGGCGACATTTCGCCAATCTCATCGAGGAACACCGTGCCTTGGTTGGCCAACTCCATCAGCCCCGGCTTGCCGCCGCGCTGAGCACCGGTAAACGCGCCCGGGGCGTAACCAAACAGCTCGCTTTCGGCGAGGTTTTCCGGCAACGCCGCGCAGTTCAAGGCCAAAAACGGCGCACTGTGGCGCGCGCTGATGGCGTGGCAGGCACGCGCCACCAGCTCTTTGCCGGTGCCGGTTTCGCCTTGGATCAATAACGGTGCATCCAGTGCGGCGACGCGCTGCGCACGGGCCTTGAGGGTACGAATCACCGGGGACTCGCCTAACAGCGCATCAAAGCCTTCGGCATGGTCGTGGTGCAGCGCCGACAGCTGTTCGCCGATGCGGTTGGGTTGGTACAGCGTGAGCAGGGCGCCAGCGTCGGTGATCGGCGTGGCGTCCAGTAAAAAGGTTTGGCCGTTGACGCTGATCTCGCGCAGGGGCAGGCGAAAGCCTTGCTCCAGCAAGGTGTCGAGCAGCGCCGGGTCATTGAACAGCGCGCTGATGCTTTCCCCGGCCGGTTCGCGGCCATAGAGGGCGATCAGCGCCGGGTTGGCCAGCAGGATCTTGCCGGCGCTGTCCAGGGCCAGCACCGGATCGGTCATCGCCGCCAGCAGGGCGTCGAGCTGCAAGTGGCGGCGCTGGCCGGGAAGGATGTCTACTACCGTGACCGCCTGTACGCCGTGCACGCTGAACAGCGCGTCGCGCAGTTCTTCGAGCACCTCGGCGCTCAGCGTCGGGGCGTCGATGTAGACATTGGGCGGCACCATCTCCACCGCATCCAGGTTGAGATTGCGCCCACCGAGCAGGGCCAGGACTTCCTGGGTAATGCCGACGCGGTCGATGAAGCTGACGTGGATACGCATGGGGCGGTTAACGATTCTGGAGAGCGAGAGGCGGCAAGTATGCCTGACAGGTGGTGGAGATCAAAAAATGTGGGAGGGGACTTGCTCCCTCCCACATTTGAACCGAGTTATTCCAAGTGTTCGGGCTTGACCGGATCCCCCGGCTTCAGATCCAACTGATGCCGTACATCCTCGAACATCAAGTCGTACTGCTTGTGCATCTGCCCGTTAAGCGTCGCAACCTTTGGCATGCCATATTTCTGCGCGATATTCATCGCATGCCGCGCAAAATCAAAGGCCTGGTCCTTGGGCAGAAAGAACTCCTCCTTGAGGTCCTTGCCCTGCACCGAACCGTGCAGTTTGAAGAGCATTCCCTTGCCTTCCTTTGGATCCTGGCTGACCTCGTAGTCGATGCACAGGTTGTAGCTGTAGTCATCTTTGTTGAGCGCGTGACGTTCGACGTGCAAGTGACCGGGTTCAAAGGTGGCCATAGGCGTATCTCCTTTACTTCACAGATAGGTGATGCCAGGTTTTGCCGTGCTGATACGCGTACCGGCGCGGCCCTGGACGATGGCTTCGATGTCCGAGAGTGAACCGATGACGGCGGTTTTGCCAGTCTGGCGGGCGAACTCGCAGGCGGCTTGTACCTTGGGGCCCATGGAGCCGGCGGCGAAGCCGAGGTTTTCCATTTCGTCCGGGTGGGCTTGGTCGATGGCCTTCTGTGTCGGCTTACCGAAGTCGATGAACGCAGCGTTGACGTCGGTGGCGATCACCAGCAAATCGGCGTCCAACTGCGCGGCCAGCAACGATGAGCACAGGTCTTTGTCGATCACGGCCTCGATGCCGCGCAGTTTGCCGTCTTCGCCATACATCGTTGGAATCCCGCCACCACCGGCGCAGATCACGATGGCACTTTTTTCCAGCAGCCATTTGATCGGGCGGATTTCAAAAATGCGTTTGGGGCGAGGGCTGGCAACCACGCGGCGATATTTATCGCCATCCGGGGCGATGGCCCAGCCTTTTTCGGCGGCGAGTTTTTCCGCTTCGGCTTTGGCGTACACCGGGCCGATGGGCTTGGTCGGGTTCTTGAAGGCCGGATCGTTAGCGTCCACTTCAACCTGGGTCAGCAAGGTCGCGAATGGCACGTCGGCGTCCAGCAGGTTGCCCAGCTCCTGTTCGATGATGTAGCCGATCATGCCTTCGGTTTCGGCACCCAGCACGTCCAGCGGGTAGGGCGACACGCTGGTGTAGGCCGCCGCCTGCAACGACAGCAGGCCCACTTGCGGGCCATTGCCGTGGGCAATCACCAGCTCGTTGCCGGGATGGATTTTGGCGATCTGTTCGGTGGCGATTCGGATGTTGGTGCGTTGGTTGTCCGCGGTCATGGGTTCACCACGGCGCAGCAGGGCGTTACCGCCCAGTGCAACGACGATACGCATAATGCAATCCTTCTAGAATTCAGCAAGGTCTCTGAGCGAAGAGCAATCAATGTGGGCGCCGGGCTTGCCCGCGATGGCATCACCCTGATGTTCCTGAGAAACCGAGGTGTCCGCATCGCAGGCAAGCCAGCTCCCACATTGACTGAGTTCCACACTTAAAGTTTAGATATCCGCCAACGCCGACACCAGGATCGCCTTGATGGTGTGCATGCGGTTTTCCGCCTGCTCAAAGGCGATATTGGCCGGCGACTCAAACACTTCCTCGGTCACTTCCACCCCATTGGCCAGGTTCGGATAACGCGCGGCGATGTCCTTGCCTACTTTGGTTTCGCTGTTGTGGAATGCTGGCAGGCAGTGCATGAACTTCACGCGAGGGTTGCCCGAGGCCTTCATCATCTTGGTGTTGACCTGGTACGGCAGCAGTTGCTCGATACGCTCGTCCCACGCTTCCACCGGCTCTCCCATCGACACCCAGATATCGGTGTGGATGAAGTCCACGCCTTTGACCGCTTCTTTCGGGTCTTCGGTGATGGTAATGCGCGCGCCGCTTTCTTCTGCAAAGGCCTGGCACTGCTTGATGAAATCTTCATGCGGCCACAGGGCTTTCGGCGCGCCGATACGCACGTCCATGCCCAGCTTGGCGCCGATCATCAGCAGCGAGTTGCCCATGTTGTAGCGGGCGTCGCCCAGGTAGGCATAGCTGATGTCATGCAGCGGCTTGTCGCTGTGCTCGCGCATGGTCAGGGTGTCGGCGATCATTTGGGTCGGGTGGAATTCGGCGGTGAGGCCGTTGAACACCGGCACGCCGGCGAACTTGGCCAGCTCTTCGACGATTTCCTGCTCGAAGCCACGGTACTCGATGGCGTCGAACATGCGGCCCAGTACACGGGCGGTGTCTTTCATGCTTTCTTTGTGGCCGATCTGCGACGACATCGGGTCGATATAGGTGACGTGGGCGCCTTGGTCATGGGCCGCCACTTCGAACGCGCAACGGGTGCGGGTCGAGGTTTTTTCGAAGATCAGCGCAATGTTTTTGCCCTGCAGGTGCGCACGCTCGGTGCCGGTGTATTTGGCGCGCTTGAGGTCGCGGGATAGGTCCAGCAGGTAGTTGAGCTCGCGAGTGGTGTGGTGCATCAGCGAGAGCAGGCTGCGGTTGCGCATATTAAAAGCCATGTTGGATCTCCTTCTGTTTAGGTTATCCCCTTGGCCGGCGCCTTGTGAGCGGCGGCCAAGGCCTGAAAGTTAGTAGTCGATTGGGTCGCGGATGATCGGGCAGGTCATGCAGTGGCCGCCGCCACGGCCACGGCCGAGTTCACCGGCGCTGATGGTGATGACTTCCACACCGGCCTTGCGCAGCAGAGTGTTGGTGTAGGTGTTGCGGTCGTAGCCGATCACCACGCCAGGCTCCAGGGCCACCACGTTGTTGCCGTCGTCCCACTGCTCGCGCTCGGCGGCGAAGCTGTTGCCGCCGGTCTCGACCACGCGCAGGGCCTTGAGGTTGAGCGCTGCGGCCACGGTGTCGAGGAAGTTGGTTTTCTCCCGTTGGATATCGATACCGTGTGGCTTTCTTTCATCAGGGCGCAGGGTGAAGGGGATGATCTGGTTGACCACTTCGGGGAAGATGGTGACCAGGTCGCGGTCGCAGAAGCTGAACACGGTGTCCAAGTGCATCGCCGCGCGGGATTTCGGCAGGCCAGCAACGATCACGCGTTCCACGGCTTTGTTTTTGAACAGGTTGCGCGCCAGCTGGCCAATCGCTTGGTGGGACGAGCGTTCACCCATGCCGATCAGCACAACACCGTTGCCAATCGGCATGACGTCGCCGCCTTCCAGCGTGGCGGCACCGTGTTCCTGGTCGGGGTCGCCGTACCAAATCTGGAAGTCTGCGTTGGTGAACTCGGGGTGGAACTTGTAGATGGCCGAGGCCAGCAGGGTTTCCTGACGTCGCGCAGGCCAGTACATCGGGTTGAGCGTCACACCGCCGTAGATCCAGCAGGTGGTGTCGCGGGTGAACTGGGTGTTGGGCAGCGGCGGCAGAATGAAACTTGAGTGGCCGAGGAAGTCGCGGAACATCTCGATGGTTTTGCCACCGAAGCTGCTCGGCAGGTCATCGGCCGACACGCCACCGATCAGGAACTCGCTGACTTTGCGCGGCTCCAGGCTGCGCAGCCAGGAGCCGACTTCATCGACCAGGCCAAGGCCCACAGTGTTGGCGGTGATCTTGCGTTCCAAGATCCAGTCCAGCGCTTCGGGGATGGCGACGATATCGGTCAGCAGGTTGTGCATTTCCAGCACATCAATGTCCCGCTCGCGCATCTTGGTGACGAAGTCGAAATGGTCGCGCTTGGCCTGGGCCACCCACAGCACGTCATCGAACAGCAGTTCATCGCAGTTGTTGGGGGTCAGCCGCTGGTGGGCCAAACCTGGGGAGCACACCATGACTTTGCGCAGTTTGCCGGCTTCGGAATGTACGCCGTACTTCACTTTTTCCGTGGTCATTACAGATCCTCCAGTGAACAAAAGTTACAGAGCCAAGAAACCGTCGTAGAGGCCATAAGCAGCCACCAAGGCGCCAATGACGACGGCGGCGAAAATCAGCTTCTCGACGTTGGTGAAAATCGGTTTGCCCAGTTCATGCTTGGCCTTGGCGAAGAGGATCACGCCGGGGGCGTAGAGCAGGGCGGAGAGCAGCAGGTATTTGGTGCCGCCGGCGTAGAGCAACCAGACCGCGTAGATCAGCGCGATGGCGCCGATGAGCAGGTCTTTTTTGCGTTCGCGCAGGGCGTTTTCGTAGGTCTCACCGCGCACGGCCAGCAGCAGGGCGTAAGCCGCCGACCACAGGTAAGGCACCAGGATCATCGAAGTGGCGAGGTAGATCAGCGACAGGTAAGTGCTGGCGGAGAACAGCGTAATCACCAGGAAAATTTGCACCATCGCGTTGGTCAGCCACAGGGCATTGGCCGGCACATGGTTGGCGTTTTCGCGGCGCAAAAACTCCGGCATGGTGTGGTCTTTGGCGGCGGCGAACATGATCTCTGCACACAGCAGCACCCACGACAGCAATGCGCCCAGCAGCGAGATGATCAAGCCGACGCTGATCAGCACCGCGCCCCAGTGGCCGACCACATGCTCAAGCACGGCGGCCATCGATGGGTTCTGCAACTTGGCCAGTTCGGGTTGGGTCATGATGCCCAGCGACAGCACGTTCACCAGCATCAGGAACAGCAGCACGGTGATAAAACCGATCACCGTGGCCTTGCCGACGTCGGAGCGTTTTTCCGCACGGGAGGAGAAGATGCTCGCGCCTTCGATGCCGATGAACACCCACACGGTGACCAGCATCATGTTGCGCACTTGGTTCATCACGCTGCCCAGGTCCGGGTTTTTCACGCCCCAGATGTCAGCGGTGAAGATGTCCAGTTTGAACGCGAACAGCGCGATCAACACGAACAGCACCAACGGCACGATCTTGGCGACGGTCGTCACCAGGTTGATGAACGCCGCTTCTTTGATCCCGCGCAGCACCAAAAAGTGCACGGCCCACAGCAACACCGAGGCGCCAATCACTGCAGCCGGCGTGTTGCCTTCGCCAAAGACCGGGAAGAAGTAACCGAGGGTGCTGAACAGCAACACGAAGTAACCGACGTTACCCAACCAGGCGCTGATCCAGTAGCCCCAGGCGGACGAGAAGCCCATGTAGTCGCCGAAACCGGCCTTGGCATAGGCGTATACGCCGCCGTCGAGGTCAGGTTTGCGGTTGGCCAGGGTCTGGAACACAAAGGCGAGGGTCAGCATGCCGATGGCGGTAATCACCCAACCGATCAACACCGCACCCACGTCGGCGCTGGCGGCCATGTTTTGCGGCAGTGAGAAGATTCCGCCGCCAATCATTGAGCCCACGACCAGTGCAACCAGTGCGCCTAATCGAAGTTTTCCGGGAGATTCAGACATTGCATGACTCCAATGCAGGAGAAGAGAGACCACAGAGTAATTCGGCGCGCTGTTCGAACAGCTGACTTAGATCAGGTCATTGGCACATTTCATTGTGAATGAATGACTTAGGGCAAATGCTTGGGCAATACTATTCCCCGCAAAGGCTCGTTCCAGAGCGCTTCTGCGTTGTAGTGGTCATTTAGCCCAGGCGATTGTTGCAACTAGCCATTTTGGCTGAATGTGCACACTATTTCGGGACGGGTTGCCAAATAGCGAGAAACTGGCAAAGTGCCTGCCTTGTTTAACACCTAAATAAACTTAAACGTCATCAATCGTCATGCTATTAGGTTATGCGCTTGACGGTTTTATCGCTGTCTTTAATAAACGCTGCACTCACTGGATTAATTAGTTGAGTGCGCGTTTGTTCGCTCAATTTTTATTTATTCAGGAGTTTCCATGTCTCAATCGGCCCAAAAGCTCAAACTCAGCGCGCTGATCGCGCTGGTGGTGGGGTCGATGATCGGCGGCGGGATTTTCTCTTTGCCGCAGAACATGGCGGCGCGCGCCGAGGTGGGCGCCGTGTTGATCGGCTGGGCGATCACCGCTGTGGGCATGCTGACCCTGGCGTTCGTGTTCCAGACCCTGGCCAACCGCAAGCCCGAACTGGATTCCGGCGTGTATGCCTACGCCAAGGCCGGGTTTGGCGATTACATGGGCTTCTCGTCCGCCTGGGGTTATTGGATCAGCGCGTGGTTGGGCAACGTCGGTTACTTCGTGCTGCTGTTCAGCACCCTCGGCTATTTTTTTCCGGTATTCGGCCAGGGCAATACGCCGGTCGCCATCGGCTGCGCGTCGCTGTTGTTGTGGGTTGTACATTTTCTAGTGATGCGTGGGATCAAGGAGGCGGTGTTGATCAACCAGATCACTACCGTGGCGAAGATCGTACCGCTGCTGATGTTTATCGTGATCGCCGCCTTGGCGTTCAAGGCCGATATCTTCACCCGCGATATCTGGGGCTTGGGCAACCCGCAAGTCGGCAGCGTGGTCGACCAGGTGCGCAACATGATGTTGGTCACCGTGTTTGTTTTCATCGGCATCGAGGGCGCCAGTGTGTATTCGGCGCGGGCCGAGAAACGCTCGGATGTCGGTCGGGCCACGGTCACCGGGTTTCTCGGGGTGCTGGCGCTGCTGGTGCTGGTGAATGTGTTGTCACTTGGGATCATGAGCCAGCCGGAACTGGCGCAATTGCAAAACCCGTCCCTGGCCGGTGTCTTGGAGCATATCGTCGGGCCGTGGGGCGCGATGGCGATCAGCATTGGTCTGGCGGTGTCCTTGCTCGGCGCCTTGTTGTCATGGGCGCTGCTCTGTGCGGAGATCCTTTACGCCACTGCCCACGACAACACCATGCCGGCTTTTCTGAAAAAGGAAAACGCCAACCAGGTGCCGGTCAATGCGCTGTGGCTGACCAATGGGATGATCCAGATTTTTCTGGTGATCACGCTGTTTTCCCACAGCACCTACACCACGCTGATCTACCTGGCCTCGTCGATGATTCTGGTGCCGTACCTGTGGTCGGCAGCGTATGCGGTGCTGCTCAGCGGGCGCGGCGAAACTTACGCAGGTGCCAATCGCCAGCGCGTGAAAGATCTAGTGGTTGGCCTGATCGCACTGATGTATGCGCTGTGGCTGCTCTACGCAGGCGGTTTGAAGTACCTGCTACTCTCGGCGCTGCTGTATGCGCCCGGTGTGATCCTGTTTGCCCTGGCCAAACGCGAGCAGGGCAAACCCTTGTTTACCTTCGTGGAAAGAGGCATTTTCAGCTGCGTGATCGCGGGCGCGGGGCTGGCGGCGTACGGGCTGTATAGCGGGGTATTGTCGTTATGAGACTGGCGTATCAGGCGCCTTATGACTGGGCGCCGAAGTTGGGCTTTTTATCCCAGCGCGCGATCACTGGGCTGGAGCGTTGCTCTCACCGGGAGCAAGCCGCCACATTTGAATGTATTCACCGATCAAATGTGGGAGGGGGCTTGCTCCCGATAGCGGTCCTCAGCTCACCACTGAGCCCGGTGTGAGCCCAATTCCCCCGCCGGCAAATCCCACTGCAACGGCGTGCCGCTGATCGTCACTGGCGCCAGCAAACGATGGGCCAGGCCCCAGGCCGTCTGTTCCTCGACCAAGCCTTGATCGCTCGGTTCTTCCGCGCGCAACACCGGTTGCTCCGGCACGTGCCCGGCCTCTACCAACAACTTCGCTGTACGCGCCAATGACGACCGCGCTGAGCCGCCGCGCCCGGTTTTCAAGCGTTCGCTTAACGCCTGAATCGCACTGGCCGCCATTAGATACCCAGTGGCGTGATCCAACGCCTGTAACGGCAGCGGCAGCGGTTTATCCGAGTGTTTCCACGCCATGCCCGCGTCGGCGATCCCGCTGCTCATCTGCACCAGGCTGTCGAAGCCGCGGCGATTGCGCCACGGGCCACTCCAGCCGTAGGCATTGAGGCTTACGTCGATCAGACCGGGGACAAGGGTTTGCAGCGCAACGGCGGTGTAGCCCAGTTGCTCCAAGGCATCGGCGCGGTAGCCATGGAACAGAATGTCGGCGTCCTTGAGCAGGCTTTCAAAAATCGTCCGGCCCTCGGGGCTTTTCAGGTCCAGACGCGCGCAGCGTTTACCCAGGGTCATTTCCGGCACCACGCCGGGTTCGTTCCAGGTCAGTGAGTCGATGCGCAACACATCGGCCCCCAGCCCCGCGAGGAAGCGACTGGCCACGGGGCCGGCCAACACGCGCGTCAGGTCCAGCACCTTTATGCCGGCCAGCGGGCGAGCCACCGAGCCGAGCCAGGCTTTGCCGGTGGTGGTGTCGTAGGTTTGACGTTGCACCAGATTTTCGGCATTCACCGCTAGACCCTGGGGATGCGTTTGCCAGGCCTGCCAAGAACGCATCTGGGCTGCGCAGCCACTTGCATCGACAATCGCCTGTTCCAATTCGGCTGCACTCCAGGTCGCAACGTTGCCGGCCATCTCGGCGCGGTCATTGACCTTGCCCAGTACACGCTCGGCGGCAGCACGGTGATGCGGGGCGTTGGTGTGCAAGCGAATCCAGCCATCGGCGCAGGCATAGTCGCCGGCTACCGGGTCCCACAACGGCGGCACTTGCCAACCCACGGGGCGAATTGAGGACGAGAACCAGAACGATGCCAGGCGTCGGTCCACGCTGACGCTGGGCAAACGCCCGGTCTGTTGGCGGATCAATTCGGCGACGGCCTGGCCGGCAGCGCCGAGGCTGGCACTGGCCAGTTCGGTCACGGCAAAGACTGAGGGCAAGGCGCCGGCCGCTGTGACGGTTAACGGGGTGTGCGGTAGGTCGAGTGCGGCTTGGATGGGAGTCAGCAGGTCAGTCATCAAAGGCCCTCCGTAAGAGAAGGGCCACTATAGAAGATCCTCACACCGGTGTGACAACGCCTGGCGCCAACGGCAGGTCGATGCTGGCGATAAAACCGCCATTGGCGTGGTTCGCCAGAATCAGGCTACCGCCATGACGCTCCGCCGCGCGCCGCGCGATCGCCAGGCCCAGGCCGTGGCCTTGGGCGGTCTGGCCGGGCGCGCGGTAGAAAGGCTCGCTCAACTGGCTGAGGTGTTCTGCCTCAACACCGGGGCCATGGTCACGCACACTGATGATGATGTGCTCGCCGTGGAGATGGGCGTGCAACTCGATAGGCTGGTCCTTGGGGTTGAAGCGCTGGGCGTTGCGCAACAGGTTATCCACCGCCCGCTCGATCATGGTCGGCCAGCCCTTGAGTTGCAGCTCGTTGTCGGCCGTCAGTTGCACCCTCTGATCGGGGGCACCGAGCTGGGCGTCTTTGTGCAGGGTCTTGAGCAGCAGGTTGAGGTCGACCTCTTCGGCACTGGCGTTGTCGGCATCGACGCGGGCCAACACCAGGATTTCGCTGATCAAGGCTTCCAGGCGATCACATTCGCGGGTCAGGCGTGGCCAAAGTTTCTCCCGCTCTTCGGGGCTGGCGCGTTCGGCCAAGGCCAGGGCGATGCGCAAGCGGGCCAGGGGCGAGCGCAGTTCGTGGGACACGTCGCGCAGCAACTGGCGCTGGCTGCCGATCAGGCTTTGCAGGCGTGCGCCCATGCGATTGAAATCGGTGGCCAGCACGCCGAACTCATCGCGCCGGTTGGCCAGTTGCGCCAAGCTGTTCTGCTGGTAAGTGGTCTGCCCGAGGTCATGCACCGCGCCGCGCAGGCGGCTAAGCGGGCGGGTGATTGACAGCGTCACTAGCAGGCTGAACAACGTCAGCACCACCAAGGCAATTGCCAATGCGCTCAGCGGCCAGAGCAGGCTGCTGCGATGCCAGGCGTCCAGTTCCGGGTGCGGGATGCGGTAGATCAGCAGGTAGGTGTCGCCGGTTTTTTCACTGGTGTACTCGGCGGTCAGGCGTCGCCAGGGCAGATGGCCGTCCTTGCTGTCATTTTGCCGGGCTTCGAACGCAGCGGCACGCCGTGGGAAGGTGCCGCGCACCACCGGCTCGCCACTTTCATTCAACACTTGCACGTCGATGTGGTACTGGCGTTTGCGTTGTTGCAGCAAATCCTGGGCGGCGTCCTCGCCTTGGGCTTCGTAGAGCTGCGTCCACTCTTGTGCCAAGTTGTTGAGGCCGGGGTGACGACTGAGAATCCAGGCGTCCTGGTTGAGCATATGCCCAAGCAGGATCGATAACCCGGCAACCAAGGCGATGGCCAGCCAGAAACTGGCCAGGATGCGCCAGAACAATGAACGCACAGGAAACCCTCAAGCAAGAAAAGCCCAGCGGCGCTAGCCACTGGGCTGGGGTGGTAAAGCTAGAGCATTATTGCGCTTTTTGCGGCTGCTGGGCTTTCCAGGCCTGGAATTCCTTCCACTCGGCGCGGCGCTCGGCTTGTTTTTTGACGATCTCGTCGAATTTCTTCTGTTGATCGGGTTTCAGCACGGCTCGGATGTCGGCCTGGGTTTTCTGTTTGCCGGCGGCGATCTCATCCTGCATGGCCTTCTGATCGGCGGCCGGGAGTTTATCCAAGTACTTTTTGACCAGATCTTTGCGAGCGTGCCATTGGTCGCCCATCAGTTTGCCGATCTGCTGGCGCTGTTCCTTACTCAGGTCCAGTTGGCTGAAGGGGCCGCCTTTGCCACGCGGACCGTGTTCACCGCTGTGGCCAGGGCCACCCATCATGTGGCCGTCAGGGCCGCCCATCGGGCCTGGGCCTTCTGGCATGGCGGCCATGGCAACGGTTGGCAGGGCAGCGGCGAACATCAGAGCGATAAGGGTCTTGCGCATGGTGATTCTCCTGTCTCTATTCCGGTGAGTCCGGATGTGAGTAGGTTACGGAGATCAAGGTCAGCGGCGGTCAGGTGAGGGTAAAGCTTGGGTAAAGAGGGGTTTGGTGGGGGCTGACAAAACGATCAAGTTGGATGAGATCAAGTGTGGGAGCAGGAAAGCCAGCTCCCACAGGGGAACGGTATAGCGTTTAGAGGCTGTAGTAATAGCCGCGACTGCGCAACGCCACGACCCGTGGCCGGCCATCGGGGTGCGGGCCGATCTTCTTGCGCAGGTTGCTGACGTGCATATCCAGGCTGCGATCGTAAAGGGTCAGCTTGCGGCCCAGGGCGATCTGCGCCAGTTCCTGCTTGTCCAGCGGCTCGCCGGGCTGGCGCAGCAAGGCTTCGAGCAAGCGGCTCTCTGAAACGGTAAGGGCGAATTCTTGCTCATCGATAGTCACCACCCCGCGCACCGGGCTAAAGCACAGGTCGCCTAACTCCAGCTGCGTCGACACGGCGGCCGGGTGGCTGCGGCGCAGTACGGCGCGCAGGCGAGCAGTCAGTTCGCGTGGGTCACAGGGTTTGGCCAGGTAATCGTCGGCACCCAGTTCCAAGCCGAGAATGCGATCCAGTGGCTCGCCACGCGCCGAGAGCATCAGCACCGGCAACTCCGGGTGATCGTTGCGCAATTGCTTGAGCAACTCCAGGCCACTGCCGTCGGGCAGCATCACGTCGAGTACCACCGCCGCAGGGGCGCTGTCGGCCAAGGCTTTGCGTGCGCTCAAGCCGTCGTGGCAGGCGCGCACCAGAAAACCTTCCTGGCTCAGCCAACTGGTCAGCAGCTCACAGAGCTCCTGGTCATCATCTATCAGTAACAGCTCGCTCATGACTCACTCAATTTAGCCATTGTCGACGGCGACGGTGCCCACCGCTGGCGAAGATACCGCACAGCAAAGCGATCAGTGCGACGGCGCCACCGGTGACAAACCATTGCTGTTGCTCGGTCAGCCAGCGAGTCAAGGCGCCACCCTGTGTTTCTTTGAGTTGCTGGGCCAGGCGTTGGTTCTCTTGGCGCAAGCGACTCAGTTGGGTGCTTTCGCGGGCAGCGTCTGCGGTTTGCAGTTGCTTGCTCAGTTCCTCACGCAGCCGTTCGCTTTCTTTCAAACGTTGCTGCAACTCGATGATCTGGCTGCCGACACTCAAGGACAGAGGCGTGGAACTGCCGGTGTTCGAGGTTTCTTCAGCGTGGGCCGTAGCCCCGATCATTAACACTGCCAACAGACACAACTGACGTAAGCGCATCGGAACTCCTGATTCCACACGAATATTCAGAACGTTGTCGGCAGATTACCGGGAATAATGAGCAATTAGGAGCGCGCCGGATGCAATTGGTTCGGCGCGACTTCACTCGATACAGTGCGCTTAAGGCAGGACTTGCTTGAACGGCTTGATCACCACATCAGCGTAGACGCCCGCCGCCACATACGGGTCGGCTTTGGCCCAGGCCTGGGCATCGGCCAGGGAGGCGAACTCGGCGACGATCAGGCTGCCGGTAAAACCGGCGTCGCCCGGGTCATTACTGTCCACTGCCGGGTGCGGGCCGGCGAGTACCATGCGGCCTTCGGCTTGCAGTACTTTCAGGCGGTCGAGGTGCGCCGGGCGAACGCTCAGGCGTTTTTCCAGCGAGTTGGCAACGTCGGTAGCAATGATGGCGTAGAGCATGTCAGTCCTCGGTTTTCGGCGTGGTAGGGGCGGTGTCATGCAGGTGGCGCGACAGGTAAATACCTTGGCCGATCAGGAATAATACGGTCATGCCCAGGCTGCCGAAGACCTTGAAGTCCACCCAGTAGGCCTGGAAGGTAAAGGCCACGAACAGGTTGGCGGCGCCGCAGAACAGGAAAAACACGATCCAGGCCACGTTCAAGCGTGTCCAGATCGGCTCCGGCAGGGTCAGCGCGTGGCCCATGATCCGTTTGATCAGCAAGCGATCACCGATGAAGTGGCTGCCGATGAAGACCAGGGCGAACAGCCAGTTAACCACAGGGGCTTTCCATTTAAGGAAGGTTTCGCTGTGGAAGGTCAGGGTCAGGCCGCCGAAGACCAGGCAGGCGACCAGGGTCAGCCACTGGCTTTTTTCCAATTTGCGCTGGGAGATGAAGATGGAACCGTAGACCACGATAGAGCTGATGATCAACACGGCGGTGGCGCTGTAGATGCCCCCGAATGTCAGCTCGTGACCGGCGATATCAGTGACCCTGGGGTCGAGTTTGGTAACGATGAAAAACAGCAACAGCGGGATGAAGTCGATGAATTGTTTCACAGTAAGAGCCAGAAGCTGGATGTGGCGGCATAATAACAAACATCCTTGGTAGCGAAAGCGCCAGCTGACTTGAGGTTACACACTCCCGTGAATGTTGATTTGCACTGCCACAGCACGGCCTCCGACGGCGCCCTGGCGCCTGCGGTACTGGTTGCGCGTGCGTTTGAAAAAGGCGTGCGAGTCTTGTCGTTGACCGACCATGACACCCTCGAAGGCCTCGATGAAGCCCGCGAAGCGGCCCAGGCCCTGGGTATGCAGTTGGTCAACGGTGTGGAATTGTCCTGCACCTGGGGCGGCGCCACTATTCATGTGCTCGGCTACGGCTTTGATCAAAACGCGGCGCCTCTGGTCGCGGCCATCGCCCAATTGCACGATGGCCGCTGGCTGCGGTCAGAAGAAATAAGCCGCAAACTCAGCCTTAAAGGCATGCCCAATGCCCTTGATGGCGCTCGCGTTATCCAGCAGGAGCTGGGTGACAGCGGCAATGCCCCCGCCCGGCCGCACTTTGCCGATTGGATGGTGCGTGAAGGTTTTGTTAAGGACCGCGCCGAAGCCTTTCGCAAATGGCTGGGCGCCGGCAAGTTGGGTGACGTCAAGCAACACTGGCCGACCCTGGAAGACACCGTCGGCACCCTGCGCGCTGCTGGGGCCTGGGTCAGCCTGGCGCACCCCTGGCATTACGATTTCACCCGCAGCAAGCGCCGCAAGCTGATTGCCGACTATATTGGAGCGGGCGGCCACGCAATCGAAGTGGTCAACGGGCACCAACCCGCCGAACAGGTGGGCAGCCTGGCGATTCTTGCGCGCGAATTTGGTCTGCTGGTCAGCGCCGGCAGTGATTTTCATGGCCCAGGTGGCTGGTCCGAGATTGGCGAGTATCGCCAGGTCCCGGAAGACCTGCCGCTTTTGTGGGGGCGATTCAAACATGACCCCATTACTGCCACCGTCTGAACAGGTAGAACACGTGAGTCAATTCTTCCAGATTCATCCGGAAAACCCTCAAGCGCGCCTGATTAAACAGGCCGTAGAGATCATTCGCGCCGGTGGCGTGGTGATCTACCCAACGGACTCGTCCTACGCCATTGGTTGCCAGATCGGCGACAAGAGTGCGGTTGAACGGGTCAGACGCCTGCGTGACCTGGACAAGAACCACAACTTCGCGCTGATCTGCAGCGACTTGTCCCAGCTTGGTCTATTTGCGAAGGTCGACACTGGCACCTTCCGCCTGCTCAAAGCCCATACGCCGGGGCCTTACACCTTTATTCTGAATGCCACCCGCGAAGTGCCGCGGCTGTTGCTGCACCCTAAGAAACGCACCATCGGCCTGCGCGTGCCGGAGCACCCGATTGCCCTGGCGTTGCTGGCGGAGCTGGGTGAGCCGTTGATGAGTGTGTCGTTGATTCTACCCGGTGAAACCGAGCCGCTGTATGACCCCTATGAGATGCGCCGGCTGCTGGAAAAGCACGTCGACCTGATCATTGACGGCGGCTACGGCGGCAACAAGGCCTCCACGGTGATCAACTTGGCCGACGGCGAGCCGGAGGTGGTGCGCGTGGGCTGCGGCGACCCGACGCCGTTTATGGTCGAGGCCTGAATGTCGGTCGTGGAAACCGTCGACAGCCAGGCCGGCGCCCAGCAGGAACTGCCCTTTGCCATGGTTTATGGCCAGGCGGTCCTGGAAATGCCGCTGGATTTGTACATCCCGCCAGACGCCTTGGAGGTGTTCCTTGAAGCCTTTGAAGGCCCGTTGGACTTGCTGCTATACCTGATCCGCAAGCAGAACATCAACATCCTCGACATCCCGGTGGCGGAAATTACCCGCCAATACATGGGTTATGTTGAGTTGATGCAGACGGTGCGCCTGGAGTTGGCGGCCGAGTACCTGGTGATGGCCGCCATGCTCGCCGAGATCAAGTCGCGCATGCTGTTGCCGCGCTCGGAGACCATTGAGGCCGAGGAAGACGACCCGCGCGCCGAACTGATCCGCCGCCTGCAAGAGTACGAGCGCTTCAAGGCCGCCGCCGAAGGCATCGACGGCTTGAGCCGCGTTGGCCGTGATGTGGTGGTGCCCAAGCTCGACGCCCCGGAAGCTCGGGCGCGCAAATTGTTGCCGGACGTGAGCCTGGAAGAATTGCTGATGTCCATGGCCGAAGTGCTGCGCCGTGGCGACATGTTTGAAAGCCATCAGGTCAGCCGTGAGGCTTTATCGACCCGCGAGCGCATGAGTGATGTGCTTGAGCGCCTCAAGGGCGGTGGTTTTGTACCCTTTGTCGAGCTGTTCACCAAGGAAGAAGGGCGCCTGGGGGTGGTGGTGACCTTTATGGCGGTGCTTGAACTGGTCAAGGAATCCTTGGTCGAGCTGGTCCAGAATGAGCCTTTTGCGGCTATCCACGTGCGGGCGCGAGCCGAATAAAGAGCTGAATCGATGAATTTGACTGAACCCCGCGAACTGGCGCCCCTGCTGGAGGCCTTTCTCCTGGCCTCGGGTAAACCGCAATCTCTGGAACGCCTGTTCGAACTCTTTGAAGAGGCCGAGCGCCCTGAGCCGCCGGTGTTCAAGAAAGCGCTGGAGATCCTGCGCAAGTCCTGCGACGGCCGCGCGTTTGAGTTGCGCGAAGTGGCGTCGGGTTATCGCCTGCAGATTCGTGAGAAGTTTTCCCCGTGGGTCGGCCGCTTGTGGGAAGAACGCCCACAGCGTTATTCGCGGGCGATGCTTGAGACCATGGCGCTGATTGCCTATCGCCAGCCGATCACACGCGGCGAGATCGAGGATGTGCGTGGCGTGGCGGTCAACAGCCATATCGTCAAAACGTTGCTGGAGCGCGAGTGGATCCGCATCGTCGGCTACCGTGACGTGCCCGGCAAGCCGGCGATGTTCGCCACCACCAAAGTGTTCCTCGACCATTTCAACCTGAAAAACCTCGATGACCTGCCGCCGTTGGCCGAACTGCGCGAGATGGAAGCCGAGCCAGTTCTGGACTTCGACGACGCGCCGGTGCCTGCCAGCCTTCAGGAGTTGGCCGATGCCACGGCCGAGCCTGAAGAGCCGAAGGACGAAACCAGCTTCCATACCTTGTTGCTGGAATTGGACGACATGGAGCAGGGGATCAAGACCGACTTTGATGACTTGCTGCGTGAGGGGGCGGCTGAGCCGGAAACCCAGGCGAACGTTGAAACTGAGCCTGAACCCATCATTGAGGCTTACCCGGAGCCGGAGCCCGAACCTGAGGAAGACATTCTTGGCGTCGCCGAAGCGCGCGAGAAGCTTCTGGCCGCTGTCGCCGCCCTGGGGCAGCCTGAATTGAGTGACGAAGAGGCCGAGGCACAAGCCTTGGCTGAGGCTATCGAAAACGAGCGCCGCTCGTTTGAACCGTGATCGTTTGGTGAGGCGGGGCTGCGAGCGGCGCTCTACCTGTTAGTTCTGACAGTTGTTGTGCTGCGTCGCTCGGCGTTTACTTGCTGAACGCCATTGCGCCTGTGCCGTTTCATTCGTGGTGGTCGTAATCCCCTCTCTTTTGATATGGATGACCCATCATGAAAAACACTCGCAAGCACTTCACGGTTTCGCTGGGCGCAATGGTTTTAATCAGTTCGGCGGTTTTCTCCTCGGCCTATGCGGCTTCAGTGACTCGTAACCCTCTGAGTGGTGATGTCAGCGTCACTATCATCGCGGGCACTGACGCCACTGGTGCTATTGGCGTGAGTACCGGGGCTGAGGGCGTAGAACGTCCCGTCTACTATCGCCTTGATTCTTCTGACGCACTGTGGATCGGCGCATCCAATGCATTACCTCAGCACTGCAAACCGACTGAATTCAAGGATGACGACGGCACTGCGATTCCGGTCTTCGTTAAGTTGAAGTGCAATGGAGAAGACTGGCAAGGCAAGCTGTCCAAGACGGGTAAGGTATTCAACGTCAAGCGCTTTCCTTGATACAAGCCTCACGGCCGACCTTGGGCGCCTGCATTTTTGATCGGCCTCACGTTGCGCGCGGGGCCGAACTCAGAGGATTGCCATGAGCTCCAGCAAAGACCCCTGCATCAGTATCTGCAAGTTCAGCGATGACATCTGCGTCGGCTGTGGCCGTAGCAAGCGCGAGATCCGCGCCTGGAAGAAACTCGACAAGGTCGACAAACGCACGGTGCTGGCCGAAGCCGAGCTGCGCTTGCTGGCCCTGGGCGCCACCGGTCGGCGGAAAAGCAAATGACAACGGCTTAATCGACTAGTCTCTGATGCGTAACGCGCGCCATGCGCGTATGATTCGCGACCCTTTGGCGACGTATTCGGCCAAAGCCCCGCTTTCAACATTCTTCAGGCCACGCCTGAATCGACCCACCGGGAGGTGCTTAAGATGAACGACCAAGACCAGAACGACAGCCAGGAAATCGGCCCTGCAGGCGAAAAACTGCAAAAGGTGCTGGCGCGTATCGGCGTGGGCTCACGCCGCGACGTCGAAGCCTGGATCACCCAGAAGCGCATCAAGGTCAACGGCGTTGAAGCCACCCTTGGCCAGCGCGTCGACCTGCACGATGCAATCACCATTGATGGCAAGGTCATCAAACGTGAAGAGGCCGCCGAATCGGTGCGCCGCGTGATCATGTACAACAAACCTGACGGTGAGATCTGCACCCGTGACGACCCGGAAGGCCGTCCGACCGTGTTCGACAAGATGCCTAAGCCCAAAGAAGGCCGCTGGATCAACATCGGCCGTCTGGACATCAACACCACCGGCTTGCTGATGTTCACCACCGACGGTGAGCTGGCCAACCGCCTGATGCACCCGTCCTACGAGATGGACCGCGAATACGCCGTACGTGTACGTGGCGAAGTCGATGACGAGATGATCGAGCGCTTGAAAGCCGGCGTAGTCCTTGAAGACGGCCCGGCCAAGTTCACCGACATCAAGCAGGCGCCAGGCGGCGAAGGTTTCAACCACTGGTACCACTGCGTGGTGATGGAAGGCCGTAACCGTGAAGTACGTCGCCTGTGGGAATCCCAGGGCCTGGTGGTCAGCCGCCTGAAGCGCGTGCGTTTTGGCCCGGTGTTCTTGAACTCCGACTTGCCGATGGGCCGCTGGCGCGAAATGAGCCAGTACGAAGTCGACATCCTCAGCGCCGAAGTCGGCCTGACGCCGGTCGCTATGCCGCAGATGAACGCCAAGAGCAAAGACAAACTTGAGCGTATGCAGCGTAAGTCGTCGCGGCCTGTGGCGCGCACTGAACGGGTTGCCCGCACCCTGCGCCCAGCGCTGAATGCACCGGCCACCGGTGGTCGTATCTCCCGTGAGCCGCACATCGAAGGTGAGCGTCGCCCAACGGCCCCGTCGCGTCAGGAAGGCGAGCGTGCACCCCGCACCCCGCGCCCTGCACGTGGCGGTGAAGCGCCAAGCGGCGGTCGCGGCAACCGTGGCGAAAGCCGCGGTGCTCCGGCTTCCGATCGCCCAGCCGACAGCGCCAACACCAAGCGCCCAGCCAAGCCTGCGCCGAAAAAGCGCCCAGGCCTGAAACTGGTCGCTGATGAGCCGTCTGGCAAGCGCCGTGGCGCTCCGGCCGGTTCCGGTCAGCGTCCTGGTTTTGGTCGCAAGAAGCCGCAGTGATGTAAGTGCTGCACAAAAACGCCAACCTTAGGGTTGGCGTTTTTTTTTGCTCTGAATTCGCAATGCGATCAACTGTGGGAGCGAGCAAGCCCGCACACATTTAGATCTCAGTTGACTTCGAAATCGGCTTTCAGAACGCAAAAGTGCCATCAAACACCGGCTTGTCATCCAGCGCCAACACCCCGCTGGCAAAAATCAGATCCAGGTGATGACTGCCTTTTTGCCCGCCGCCCAAGCCCAGGTGCAAACCGCAATGGCGCTCTTCAAACCCGGCATTGCGTGCATACAAATCCTTGACCCCTTCATTGGTGCCAATCCCCAGCTCCTCCACGCGACGGTTGGACGGGTTGGCGTTCAGGTATTTGTTGAAGTCATCCGCCAGCCCCGGCACGTCGCTGGCCACGCTGCAAATCGTCGAGTTCTCGATCCACAGTTCCAGCGGTGATTGCAGCACGCCGTATTTGCGCGCAAACGGGATGGTGCTCAGAAAGGTGCCGACGAACCGCACTTGGCCGTTGATGGCCTCGCTGTGGGTGGCAATCTCGCCCGGCGCCAGGTCGTGGTTGCCGACGCCGTTGATGTTGGTCCACTTCTTGATGCTGTTCATCGGCGCTTCCAGGCGAGAGCCGTGCTTGTCGGTAAAGCTCAGCACGTTGGCCTGGGACATGCGCCGGATCAGCGTGGCGTTGAGGTCGGCAATGCGCTGTGGTTCGACGCTGAACGTGTCGTAGAAGTAGTCGCCGTAATCCTTGAACAGCAGGGACTTTTTCCAGTGCTCAGCCATCACGCCTTGCAGGGCGCGGATAAAGTCCGGGCCTTCGGCGCGTGGGTTGGGCAGGGTCGAGGAGTCGTAGAGAAACAGGTACAGGTCGCAAGCCTCGATGGCCTGGGCCAGGGTCTCGCTGGCGGCCAGGTCCAGGCGTTGCACGTGGAAGTTAAAGCGCGCAGCACTGCTGTGGGTGATCGCTTGGGCGATCGCGTCGTAGCGCTCGGTATGGCCGAGCAGCACGGTAGGGCGGCTCAGGCCGTTGAGGGCCGGGTGGTGTGCGAGGTAGTAGAGGAAGTGTTCGACGGCGCGGGCCTTGTCCATGACGGGTGTCCTTCTGTGCCTTGGGTAAGGGGGCAGGTGCCGTGCACAGCACCTGCCGGATGCCTGCCGGTGTTAGAAAGGCCACATCGCGGTGCCAAATGGCACGACCGCATCGGCTTGCATCATTTCAACGGCGGCCTCATGGGTCGGCGCTTCAAACCAATCGTCAAGTTGCAGTTCGGTTTCCAGGTCGTTTTCCAATGTTTGCATGGTGTATCTCCTAGAGGACGTTGTTCGAGAACGGCTTGCCAGCGGGCTTCGCTGCGCAAGTGGAAGAACCTAGGCGAGAGTGTTTCGGAATGCAAAAAATTTATTGACACGGTCTCATTTGGATTTTTTCTTCTGTTTTTCTGTGTCCCATGTTTTTCCAGAAAAAACAGCGAGCTGGCCGAACCGATTGATCAGAATTTGGCGGCCGACAATTTTCTGATGGATGACTGATAGAGCTGCCTGTAAAGCAGCTTTTACGCGGTGTAACGCATAATTTACGCTATGGCTCAAGCATTCCGGGCGTGTGTATTGCTGTAAGGAATCTCTGACAGATTGTCGCGGGCGCTCTGCAGAGGCGGCTTGAAGCTGTCGAGCGGTGTACAATGTGCCGCGTTTTACTGTGACCCCCTTGCGTAACCACGCAAAAGGCCAAGACCCAGGGTTTACCCACCCTGATCACTCCGCCCGACCACGAGCCGGACGGGTTCGATTTCGTCACAGATAAAAACAAACAGGTGACGCATGACCGTTAGAAAGACGCTGTACTCCTGGTGCCTGCGCTGGGGTTTGAGCGGCGCTGCTTGATCGACATTCAAGACAGCTACGTGCATTCAACATCATCAAACCTTGCGTGAGACCCTTTTCATGAGTGGACCCCATTCCTCTTCAGGTGAGCTGAAACGCGGCCTGAAAAATCGACATATCCAGTTGATCGCCCTTGGTGGCGCCATCGGCACCGGCCTGTTCCTGGGCTCGGCCGGGGTGCTCAAATCCGCCGGCCCGTCGATGATCCTGGGCTATGCCATCTGCGGCTTTATCGCCTTCATGATCATGCGCCAGCTCGGCGAAATGATCGTCGAAGAGCCGGTTGCCGGTTCCTTCAGTCATTTTGCCCACAAGTACTGGGGCGGTTTTGCCGGTTTCCTGTCGGGCTGGAACTGCTGGATCCTGTACATCCTGGTGGGCATGTCTGAGCTGACGGCTGTCGGCAAGTACGTACATTACTGGTGGCCGGAGATCCCGACTTGGGTCTCTGCGGCGGTATTTTTCGTACTGATCAACCTGATTAACCTGGCCAACGTCAAAGTCTTCGGCGAGGCCGAATTCTGGTTTGCCATTATCAAGGTCGTGGCCATCGTCGGCATGATCGCCCTGGGCAGCTACTTACTGGCCAGCGGCAGCGGCGGTCCGCAAGCGTCGGTGAGCAACCTGTGGGAGCACGGCGGCTTTTTCCCCCACGGCGTCGGCGGCTTGGTGATGGCCATGGCGATCATCATGTTCTCGTTCGGTGGCCTGGAAATGCTCGGCTTTACGGCGGCCGAAGCCGACCAGCCACGTACCGTGATCCCCAAGGCGATCAACCAGGTGATCTACCGCATCTTGATTTTCTACATCGGCGCACTGGTGGTGCTGCTGTCGCTGACGCCGTGGGACAGCCTGCTGGCGACTCTCAACGCGTCGGGCGATGCCTACAGCGGCAGCCCGTTCGTGCAGGTGTTCTCAATGCTGGGCAGCAACACCGCCGCGCACATCCTTAACTTCGTGGTACTGACTGCGGCGCTGTCGGTGTACAACAGCGGCACCTACTGCAACAGCCGCATGCTACTGGGCATGGCTGAGCAAGGTGACGCGCCCAGGGCCTTGGCGAAAATTGACAAGCGCGGCGTGCCGGTGCGCTCGATCCTTGCTTCAGCGGCGATCACCCTGGTGGCGGTGCTGATGAACTACCTGATCCCGCAACACGCGCTGGAACTGTTGATGTCGCTGGTCGTTGCCACGTTGGTGATCAACTGGGCGATGATCAGCTTCTCGCACTTCAAATTCCGCCAGCACATGAACCGCACCGGCCAAGTGCCGTTGTTCAAGGCGCTGTGGTACCCGTACGGCAACATCCTCTGCGTGGCCTTTGTGGTGTTTATCCTGGGGACCATGTTGATGATCCCGGGCATTGACCGTTCGGTGTACGCAATCCCTGTGTGGGTGGCGTTCATGGGGCTGTGCTACTGGATCAAGAACAAGCGCAGCGCCGAAGCGGCGCTGACCGCGACGAGTGCGGCGTTGAAGTAAGCCGTATCGCATCCACAGAAAACCCGGCGCCTTGCC